>JAYPEY010000067.1:0-27902 GCA_038126035.1 Verrucomicrobiales bacterium
CCGGCATGGAGCTCAACAACCGCTTCTTCAAGCTGGTGAGCTGGTACGACAACGAGTGGGGCTACAGCAACCGCGTCTGCGACCTGCTCACGCATATGCTCTCCAAGGGCCTCTGAGACGGGGACATCCCTTTCACCAACGGCGATCCGAAGTGATTCGGGTCGCCGTTTTTTTGCGCTCCCGGAGACGCTCAATCCGGCAGAATGGACCTGACGGCATCGATCACCATCTCCACAGAGATGTTGTCCATGCAGCGGAAATCGATGGGGCAGTCACGGAGGAAGCAAGGGGCGCAGGGCTCCTTCGTTGTCAGCAGTTTGTGCGACGTCGCGCCCGGCAGACCGGGGCCGGTGAGTTCGATGGAGGTGCTGCCGAAGGGGACCACGACGGTGGTTCCAAGCGCGGCAGCAACGTGCATGGGTCCGGTATCGTTCGTCACCACCGCCCGGCAAAAGGCAAGTCCGGCGCACAACTGGCTCAGGGACGTCCGGCCGACCAGATCGACGGTCGGCGGACTTCCGGAAAGGCCGGGCAATTCTTCAGCGATGTGCCTGGTGGTGATGTCATTGGGGGCGCCGAAAATGATCCAGCCGATATTGTGTTCCTTTTGAATCTCCTTGGCGACATGGAGAAAACGGTCGAAGCGCCATCGTTTGGCGGGCCCGTATTCGGCGCCGGGGTTGAGTCCGAGCCAGACGAGATCTTCGCTCGTGTCGGGCAGGCATTGAGATCGGAATTGCGCGATGGATTCTTCCGGGATCTCCAAGTGGGGCGCCGCAGCTTCGGGCGAGGCCCCGATCGCCGCCGTAAGGCGCAGGTAATGATGGATATGGTGCGACGCAGTTGGAATGGAAGGTGACGCTTCCGATTCTGGGGATTCGACCAATCGCCTGATTTCTGCGACCGACCGCTTGCGCATGTGCGCGACATCCGTGGCGCGGGAAATTGGATGGGTGAGCATCCAGTTGCGCCAGGCGGCGCGATAGCCCGCGCGACGCGGGATGCCGGCGCGCCAGAGTTCCAGCGCGGTCCGCGGTGAATTGGGAAACGCGATGCCGAGATCGAAGCCCTTGGGCTTCATCCGCCGTGCAATGGAGCCGGAGCCCTCCCCCGCGGCGAAGGTCTCGACCTCATCGATGTGCGGGTGCGCGACCCAGATGTCCTTGAGCTTTTCATGCGTCAACAGGGTGATGTGCGCCTCGGGATACGCCTCGCGCAATCGCTGGATCGCAGGCGTGGTCATGACCGCGTCCCCCAGCCAGTTGACCCCGCGGATGAGAATCCGTTTTGGGGGTGGATCGAGTCTTGGGGCGGGGTTCTTCATGGCGCCTCCATTGGCATCGGCCTCTTTCCCTCACCCAAGACTGGAGCGCCGAGCATTGCTCGGCCTGGGCGTGGATCGACAGCCAATGCCGGGCAATGCTCGGCGCTCCACCGGCGTGATCGCAGACTCCCCTCCGACCGAGAGGGGAGCTGTGGGGGCGGACTCTTGGGCAAGCGCGATCTCACGACGATTCGTCAGTTTTCTTCACCTTCTTCTTCCGCGGTTTCCAGCGGTTGTGGACCCAGAACCAGTTGGCGGGGTCCTGGCGGATGGCTTCCTCGAGCTTCACATTGACGTCGCGCATGATCGCTTCGCTTTCGCGAGGCTTCCCGTTTTCGTGGGTCGGGATCGGCTCCTGGAAATGGATGCGCCAGCGGGCCATGGACTCGCGGTGGCAGATGACGACGTGCAGCGGACAGTTGTAGCGCAGGGCGAAGACGGCGGGCGCGGCGCTGACGGAGCACTCGCGCCCGAAGAAAGGCAGGCGCAGGCCCCGATCGCCGGCGTGTTGGTCGCACAAGAGTCCCAGGTAGAGTCCGCCCTGATTCATGGCCTCCTTCAGTTTGCGGGCGTCGTGCCTTCGCTCGAAGAACAGGCAGCCGGATCTGCTTCTCAACTCGCCGTGCAACCGGTTGAGGGAAGGCTGGCGCAGCGCGCGATATGTCGCCGCGCTGCGGGCGTGTTTCGGCAGCCCGGCGCTGCGGGCATAGATCTCAAAGTTGCCAAAATGGCCGATGGCGAAGACGCGGTTCTGCGGCGGATTGGCGTCCATTTCATCATCAAACTGATCGACGCCCTCCATTTTGAGAACGTTCTGAATCTGCGCTTCCGACATGGACATGGTCTTGATGGCGCAGGCGAACCCCTCTCCGATCCGCCGGAAATTCTCCTTTGCCAGATCCTGGATCTCGCGCTCGGATTTCTCCTCACCGAAAGCGCCGGTCAGGTTCTTGACCGCCACGCGTCGGTGGCGCGCATCAACCAGGTAGACCAGTCGGCCGACCAGCCGGCCGATGCGCGCGACGATGCCGAGGGGGAGCAGTTGGGCAAGCCACACCAGCAATCGCGCCGGGAAGTAGAGCAGGGATTCCATGACGGGACGCGTTCAGTCGAAGCAGATCTTGCGGACGCACTCGTCGAAGCCGCGCGCGCCGCTGAGGATCTTGATCTCGACGCGCATGAAATAGATCGGCAGGTCGCGGCGGTCGATCTTGGGGAAGCGCACCGCGTCCTTCTGCGTGGTGATGATGAAGTCGGCCTGACGCTTCTTGCTGCGGTTGATGCAGTTCAATATCTCCTGCTGGGTGAAGCGGTGATGATCGGCGAAGCGACGGCGATAGACCAGCCGGGCCCCCTGTTTGACCAGGCTCTCCTCGAAGCTTTCGGGCAGCGCGATGCCGCTGAGCGAGGCGACCTTCTTGTCCTTCAGGAAACCGATGCTGCGGCGCTCGCCGGAGAAGACGTCCTCGAAGTAGAGCGGGTGGTGTACGCACTCGATGATCGGGGCCTTGGGATTGTGCTTGGCGATTCGGGCGCGCAGCCCGGCGGTCTCGCCGTCGCTCTTCGTGATGAAGATCGCGTAGGCCCGTTCGAGATGGCGCGGCGGTTCGCGCAACGTCCCGCGCGGCAGCATGTGCTCGTTGCCGAAGGGCTGCTGGCAATCAATCAACACAATGTCGCGCCGGACGCCCTTCAACTTCCAGTATTGGAAGCCGTCGTCGAGCAGCAGGATGTCGCAGCCGAACTTGTCGATTGCGTAGCGCGCGCATTTGACGCGGTCCTTGTCGACGAGCACGACGACGTCCTTGAGGTTGGACGCGAGCATGTAGGGCTCGTCGCCGGCGGTCTCGGAATCGAGCAGGAGGGATTTGCCGTCGGAGACGACGCGGGGCGGGGAGCTGTCGCGGCGGAAGAGGAGCCGGTCAAGCAGGCGCTTGCTGAGGGGCGGCGGCTTGGAGCGGTAACCGCGGGAGAGGATGGCGACCTTGCGGCCGCGGTCCTGAAGCGCCCGGGCGAATTTCTCCACCACCGGGGTCTTGCCCGTGCCGCCGACCGTGAGATTGCCGACGGCGATGACCTGGATGCCCAGCGTCGTGTCGCGAAGGATGCGAGCCTTGTAGAGGAACTGGCGCGTCTTGACCGCCAGCGTGAAGACCTTGGAAAGGACGAACAGGACAAATCGCGTCAGCGCGGCAAGCTTGCCCTTGCGCTCGTCGAAGATGACCTCGAGCACAAAGGTTTCCGCCGTCTCAACCTGATCCTGAAACCACTTCCGCATGCGCGCGGAGTGTGCCGACGGAGCGAAGGGAGGGCAAGGGCGGGGAATTCAGAATGGGGAATGCGGAATGCGGAATGGGGAATGCGGA
Organism: Verrucomicrobiales bacterium; assembly: GCA_038126035.1. Taxonomy (GTDB): domain Bacteria; phylum Verrucomicrobiota; class Verrucomicrobiia; order Limisphaerales; family JAYPEY01; genus JAYPEY01. The sequence goes on from JAYPEY010000067.1 coordinate 3,691, forward strand.
ATGGGGAGTGCGGAATGGGGAGTGCGGAATGGGGAGTGCGGAGTGCGGAGTGCGGAGTGCGGAACTGGGATACTGAATACTGAATACTGCCTCATTGAGTCGCGCTGCGGTTTGAATTTCCGGGGAACGTGGGCGACATTCGGCGGCGCGCATGGATTCGAAGCGGGACACCAAACCAGATCCAGAAGGGTCGCCCGATGAACTGATCTCACATCGGGATCGGCTCAGGAGGGTGTTCGCTCAACTCAGCTTCATCGCCGGTGTGGGGCTTTGTCTTTTGACAACGACCTCCTTCCTGGGCGGGCTCGGCGCCGTGTTCGACATCACTTCACATTTTCCGGTGCAGTATTTCGTCGGGCTGGCGATGGTCTCGGGCGTCTTCTGTTTTCTGCGGCATTGGAGGAGGGCCGTCATGTTCGGCGCGGCTGCGCTGGTCAACCTGTTCCAGTTCGCGCCGCTGTTCTTGGGCGGGCCCACTCCTGAGGCCCGCCAGGCCGACCCGGAACTGACGTTGATGAGCGTCAATGTGCAGCGAAGCAACCGTGACCACGCCCTGGTCGCGGACGCCATCAGACGCGCCTCGCCCGACGCCTTCGCGTTGCTCGAGGTCGACCAGGGTTGGCTCGACGCCATGGCGGGGTTGGAAAAGGAATACCCGTATTCAGTCAAGGAACCGCGAGACCACAATTTTGGCCTGGCGCTCTACAGCCGGAAGCCTCTGCGGAACGCCCGGGCTGTGCGATTCGTCTCCGGCGGCGTTCTTTCCATCATGGCGGACATCGGAATCGAAGACGAACCTGTCACGGTTGTGGCGACCCATCCGGTTCCGCCCTCGGCCGGCGCATCGACAGGGGAGCGCAACCGGCAGCTTGCGGCGATCGCGGAGCTGGCCGCGAAGCACAGCGGGCCGTTGGTTGTGATCGGCGACCTGAACACCACGCCGTGGAACCGGTATTTCAGGAAACTGGTCGAGGATGGGGGATTGACCGACAGCGCGAGAGGCTTTGGCCTCCAAGCCACCTGGCCCGGGTCCTGGGTTCCCAAGATCCGACGCAGAATGGGCGCCGCTCCGGCCGGACCTCCGGTGGGTTCGCCGTTTGACAATTTCCTCTTCCGCATCCCCATCGATCACTGCCTGCACACCGGGGAGCTGGAGACGGTCGATCGGATCATCGGAGACTACGTGGGATCCGATCACCTGCCGCTGACCGTGAAGCTGCGCCGGCGGCGTTGAGCCAAGTGGAACGGAATTCATTCCGTTTTCGGCGCGTCCGGCATATCCCATCGATCCGATTATACGAGGCGCCCGCCCGAGATGTCGGGAGTCCCTCGCCTTCCTGCTTTCGCCAACGGAATTCGTTCCGTTTGAGGAGCCTTGCCGCCGAACAAATTCAGCGACGCGCGGGGCTTGGGTATTTGTGAGATGGGCTCTAGACTGCGACCTCATTCGTTCACCATATGCCCATTGACAAGAACGCCATTTTGAAAGCGGTCATCGCCCAGATGAAGGGCGACCTCGACAAGCACGGTCGCGCCCTGGGCGACGCGCGCGACGGCGCGACCAACGCCGAGGTCAAGTCTGAGAGCAAATACGACACGCGAAGCACCGAGGCCTCCTACCTGGCGCGCGGCCACGCGATGCATTTCGAGACCCTTCAGGCCGACGTCGCTGAGCTGGAGTCCTATCGCCCGCCGATCTATGAGGACGCCGACGCCGTTGGTAAGGGCGCCCTGGTCGGAATCTCGCTGCGCGGCTACACGGATTACTATTTCGTGCTGCCCAAGGGCGGCGGGGTTGAGATCGAACTGGAGGGCGAGGACGCCGAGGTCACCGTGATGACGCCCGAAGCCCCGCTCTTCGAACGGCTCAAGGGAAAGAAGGTCGGCGACAAGATCCGCGTCGGCGACGCGAAGTTCCAATCGACGGTCAGTTCCATCTGTTGAACCCATCATGAAGACTCACGGAGCCATTGTTGTTTTGTTTGCGATGCTTGTCTTGGCCGTCCGGTCGCCGGCCGCGGATTCGAAACTCCATTTCCCGCCGCTTGGAAAGGACTGGAAACGGGTTTCGCCCAGGGAGGCCGGTATTGACGCGGACAAGTTGGAGGCCGCGCTCGATTACACCGGGAACAACAAGTCCTCCGGCGTGGTGGTCCTTTGGAAGGGGCGGCTTCTCGCGGAGAAGTATTGGCCGTTGGACCGGGCTCGTGGCGCATCGCTCCGTTATCTCAGCGGCGCGCGCGCCAAGGATGCGGAAGGCCGTGTGATCGAGGATGTCGCCTCGGTGCAGAAGAGCGTGGTCGCGCTGTTGGTGGGCATGGCGCAGGAGAGAAAGCTGGTGGAGATCGGCAGGCCGGCGAGCGATTACCTGGGCAAAGGCTGGTCCGAAGCGTCGCCGGATCAGGAGGGCCGGATCACCCTCCGGCATCTGTTGACCATGACCAGCGGCTTGAACGAGCGGTTGGAGTTCGTCGGGCCGGCGGGTTCGCGTTGGCAATACAACTCCACGGCCTATTCCCGCGCCCGGGACTGTGTCGCGAAGGCGTCCGGCAAGTCCGCCAATGCATTGACCCGCGAGTGGCTGACCTCCCGGATCGGCATGAGTGATTCCTCATGGAAACAACGCCCCTTCGCCGCGCGCGACCCGAAACAGAATCAACTGGGATTCGCGACGACCGCCCGGGACCTGGCGCGGTTCGGATTGCTGATTCTGGCCCGGGGCGAGTGGGACGGCGATATGATTCTCGCGGACAGGGACTACTTCAAGGACATGCTCGCGCCTTCGCAGGAGCTGAACCCCGCCTACGGTTACCTGTGGTGGTTGAACGGTCAGGAATTCGTCCTGCGCGGGCGGCGGCGCGTTCCCGGTCCGACGGTTCCAAACGCCCCGAAGGATCTCGTCGCCGCCAATGGCGCCCTCGGCCGCAAGTGCTGGGTTGTTCCCAGTCTCGATCTTGTCGTGACCCGTCTGGGCGATCAGCCAAAGGACCGCAGCTTCGACAACCAGTTCTGGAAGTTGATGATGGAGGCGGTGAGCGGGAAACAGTAGCAATCGCAGAGTGACAACGATGAAACGACTTCAGCGAATATGGGGGGCGGAGCGCCGAGCATTGCTCGGCCGGGGCGTGGATCGACGCGAAATGCCGGGCAATGCTCGGCGCTCCGACGTGATTCTTGTCGCGGCGTTGCTCATTCTGTTCGGCTCCAACGTTGGCGCTCGTGCGGCGTCGGCAGGATATCCCGCGAGGATCGATCCCTTGTTGCGCGTGGTTGACCTCAACGTGGGCGAATCGCAACGTTTCACACTGAGCGACGGAAGTTCGGTTCAGGTCGAGTTGGTGAATCTCAAGGAAACGCTGGACGACCTGCGCCACGCCGTGCGCAAAGCCGAGGTGACGGTGAAGATCGACGGGCATGAGGCGACGCTGGTGTCCGCTACGTGCAACCTCCCCAGGACCGTCGGCCCGGCGCAGGTGGATTGCTCGATCACCAAGGGATACAACACGCGCGGGTCGGCCTCCTCGTGGGGGCTCGACAAGGACGCGCGTCTCCGCCTTTGGCCCAAGGGATCGCCCTGGGTGCATCCGGGGACGTTCGGCTATCCGGTCAAGCAACGCTGGTTCGCCACCGACACCCAGATGGCCAACACGCCGGTGTTTGTCGATGGCGGCGAACTCGTCGCCAGCGCGCGGAACATCTATTACCACAACGACCTGGACATCGGCGGCGCCGAGGGACTGATCGAGGTGGTGTCCGCGACGGATGCCCTGGTGGTTTCCTCCGGCGGAGAGACCCTGCCCGAGCATCGGCGCGAACGCGACACGCCGGTCAGCCCGCGTTACGACGTGGTCTATCTGCTCGACGGGCGCGGCTGGTATTATCGCTACAGCCACCTCAAGGAGATCGATCCCGCGATCAAGATCGGCGCCAGGGTGAAGCTGGGCGACCGGATCGGGTTGCTCGGCAAGGAAGGCGGCAGCGGAGGATGGTCGCACCTCCACTTCGGTCCCAAGAGCCGCCAACCCTCAGGCAAATGGGGTTCGCAGGAAGCCTACGCCTTCATCTGGCAGGCCTGGTTGAAGGAGCATGATCCCAAATTGATCGCGGTCGCCCGTCCGCAGCATTTCATCTGGGCGGGGGATTCCGCGACTCTTGACGGTTCAAAATCCTGGGCGCGATCCGGGAAGATCGCATCGTTCGAATGGACCTTCGGCGACGGATCAAAGGCGGCAGGCTCGAAGGTCGCGCGAAGGTATGAACGCGCAGGCCGCTACAGCGAAGTCCTGAAGATCACCGACGACCAGGGCAACATCGACTACGATTTCGCGGTGGTGCAGGTTCTGGACCGGGAACTGAAGGACCGGAGCCGGCTTTCCATCCATGCGGCCTTTTCGCCGACGATGGGCATCCAGGCCGGCGACCCGGTGACCCTCAAGGTCCGCACCTTCGGGACGACGGCGGGACGGGAGAAATGGAATTTCGGCGACGGCTCGCCGATCGTCCATTCCCGGTCGGACGGCAATGTGACGAAACTCGCCCCCGACGGCTACGCGACCCTGTCCCATCGCTTCGAGAAACCCGGACATTATCTCGTCCACGTGGAGCGGACGAACGAACGGGGCATTCGCGCTGAGACGCGCCTGCATATCGTGGTGGATTGAGGAATCGGGGAGGCGCGCGGCGATTCTGAATTGACGATTCCCCAAACGCGGTCTAAGCATCCGTTTTTCGAACGCTGAGATGAAGTCCTTCCTGTTTCTTTGCACCGGCAACCTGTGTCGCAGCCCCATGGCCGCCGCCTTTTTCGAGAAGGCGCTGGGGCCGGACAGGCGATGCAAGGTGGTCGCTTCAGGTCTCGATTCAGCCCCGGAGCAACCGCCCTTCGACCTGACGATCATGGCGATGCAGGAGATCGGGATCGATATCTCGGAATATCGCAGCACCTTGCTGACGCCGCGGATGGTCGAGGCCGCCGACTACATCTTCTGCATGACGAAGCGGCACGTGGACTGGACGAACAAGGAATTCCCCGGCGCGGCGGACAAGGTCTTCCTCCTGCGCGAGTTTGACGACAGCCTGCCGCCGGAGGACCGCGATATCCGGGATCCCCTGGGCGGCAATCTCGACACCCACCGCCTTTGTCGGAACGAGGTGCAGCAGGCGATCGATTTCCTGGTGAAATACCTCGATCGCTGGGACGTGCTTTCCGACGACGACGGCCCGACAATCGACTCGGTGGCGTTGGGATCGGATCATGCCGGGCTGGAATTGAAGGAGATTCTCAAAGAGCATTTGCAAAAGCGGCCCATTCGGATTAAGGACTTCGGCCCCGCGTCGGATCTCGCGACGGATTACCCGGATTACGCGAAGCCGGTGGCGGAAGGCGTCGCCAACGGGGACTACGAGCTGGGCATCCTGGTCTGCGGCAGCGGCATCGGGATGAGCATCGCCGCGAACAAGCAGCCGGGCGTTCGCGCCGCCCTCGTCTTTGACGAGGAAATGGCGGGGCTTGCCAGGCGGCACAACGATGCGAACGTCCTCTGCCTGGGCGCGCGGAAGACCTCTCCCGAACAGGCGATCAGGATGATCGACGCCTATCTGGAAGCCCATTTCGAGGGCGGTCGCCACCAGCGCCGCCTCAGCAAGATTGAAAACCGAACGTAAGAGTCTATGAGCGAAAGTCAGTTGGCCAAATCAGTGCAGGAAATCGATCCCCAGGTCGCCGCGGCGATCGAGGCGGAGCGCAGGCGTCAGAACGAGAACATCGAACTGATCGCGAGTGAAAACTTTGTCAGCCCCGCAGTCCTGGAGGCCGCCGGCTCCTGCCTGACCAACAAATACGCGGAGGGTTACCCCGCCAAGCGTTGGTACGGCGGCTGCGAGTTCGTGGATGATGTCGAGGATCTGGCGATCGAACGCGCGAAGAAGCTCTTCGGCGCGGAGCACGCCAACGTGCAGCCGCACTCCGGCAGCGGCGCCAACATGGGCGTCTACTTCTCCGTGCTCAAGCCCGGCGACAAGATTCTGACCATGGACCTCAGCCATGGAGGCCACCTCACCCACGGCAATGCCGCCAACTTCTCCGGCAAGTTCTTCGAGGTCGTCCATTATGGCGTGCGCAAGGACGATGAGCGGATCGACTACGACCAGCTTGCCGAGATGGCGCGCGAGCATCGACCGGCCATGATCACGGTCGGCGCCAGCGCCTATCCGCGGATCATCGACTTCGAGCGCATGGGGCAGATCGCCCGCGAGGTGGAGGCCTATCTGCTGGCGGACATCGCGCACATTGCGGGTCTGGTCGCCACCGGCGTCCACCCGAGCCCGGTGGGTCATGCCGACTTTGTCACCACCACCACGCACAAGACCCTGCGCGGCCCGCGCGGCGGCCTGATCCTTTGCGGGGAGAAGCACGCCAAGGCGATCAACTCGCAGGTCTTCCCCGGCATTCAGGGCGGCCCCCTGATGCACATCATCGCCGCCAAGGCGGTCTGTTTCCAGGAGGCGCTGCAACCCGGTTTCGCCGAATACCAGCGCCAGATCGTCAAGAACGCCGCGGCCCTGGCGGACGCGATATCCGGCAAGGGCTTCCGCCTTGTCAGCGGCGGCACCGACAACCATCTCATGCTGGTCGACACCGGCGAACGCGACCTGACCGGCAAGGAATGCCAGATCGCGCTCGACGAGGCCGGCATCACCGTGAACAAGAACACGATCCCCTTCGAAACGCGCTCACCCTTCCAGGCCAGCGGCATCCGCATCGGCACGCCCGCCGTGACGACCCGCGGCATGAAGGAGGACGAGATGCGGGAAATCGCGGATCTGATTGGAGAAGTTTTGAATGACGTTAATAATCTTGACGTCGCAAAGGGTGTGCGGGAACGTGTGCGCGAACTGACGGCGAAGCACCCATTGCCGTACTAAGTCTGGCCCGATCGCCAGCGCTTATCCCCAAACCACAGCAGGACGCTGTTCGCAAATTCGACTCCTGTCGAATTTGTCAGCCTCAGAATTCGTTATTCCCGGCTGATTGACATTCCGACAATCGAGTTGTTTCAACCCGACAATCCCATGCCCAGACCCAGAAAACCCAGAACCACCAAGTCCAAGAAGGCCAAGAGTCCCGCCGAGGCCAACGGCGGCGGAGGCCGCGGCCGCATCGGGCCGTCCGGCATCGATCCCGCCGACCTGCCCGTGGACGATCCGGATCTCGAAGCCGAGGAACTGGAGGCCGCGGAGGCCGAGGCCGGCGAAGGCGCCAAGATCAACATCGCCCAGTTGCAGGAGATGTCGATCGGCGACCTCAACACCATGGCCAAGGAGATGGAGATCGAGAACTTCGGCACCATGCGGAAGCACGAGGTCATCTTCCATATTCTCCAGAAGAACGCCGAGCAGAGCGGCCGGCTCTATGCGGAGGGCGTGTTGGAGGCGCTGCCCGAGGGGTTCGGCTTCCTGCGCTCGCAGAGCTTCAGCTATCTTCCCTGCCCGGAGGACATCTATGTCTCCCCCTCGCAGATCCGCCGCTTCGACCTTCAGACCGGCGACACCATCACCGGCCAGATCCGCCCGCCCAAGGAGAAGGAGCGTTTCTTCGCGCTGCTCAAGGTCGAGGCTGTCGGCCACGAGAACCCCGAGGTCGCCAAGGACAAGACCCACTTTGACAACCTCACCCCGCTTTTCCCGGACGACCGGTTCATTCTTGAGACGGATTCCGACGAGTTTTCCACCCGCGTCCTGGATCTCGTCTGCCCGATCGGCAAGGGCACGCGCGGCATCATCGTGGCGCCGCCCCGCACCGGCAAGACGGTCCTGATGCAGAAGCTCGCCAACGCGATCCTCAAGAACAACAAGGAAGCCTACCTGTTCATCCTGTTGATCGACGAACGTCCCGAAGAGGTGACCGACATGGTCCGCACCTGCCGCGGGGCCGAGGTGATCAGCTCCACCTTCGATGAACCGCCGGAGCGTCACGTGCAGGTCGCCGAGATGGTGATCGAGAAGGCGCGCCGCATGGTCGAGCACAAGAAGGACGTCGTCATCCTGCTCGATTCCATCACCCGCCTGGCGCGCGCCTACAACACCATCCAGCCCCACTCCGGCAAGATTCTTTCCGGCGGCGTCGACGCCAACGCGCTGCACAAGCCGAAGCGCTTCTTCGGCGCGGCGCGCAACATCGAGGAGGGCGGCTCCCTGACCATCATGGCGACCGCGCTCATCGACACCGGCTCCCGCATGGACGAGGTGATCTTCGAGGAATTCAAGGGCACCGGCAACATGGAGGTCCACCTGGACCGCCATCTCGTCGAACGCCGCATCTTCCCGTCGATCAATGTCGGCCTCTCCGGCACGCGCAAAGAGGAACTGCTCTACCACCCGCAGGAGCTCGACAAGGTTGTGCTGCTCCGTCGCGCGCTCACCGGCGTGCCACCGGTCGAGGCCATGGAACTGCTCCTCAACAAGCTCAAGAACACCGGCAACAACGTCGAATTCCTGCTGTCGCTGGACCTGGGGTAGGACAAGAAAGACGAACGTCAAACGTTCAACGCCCAACCTTAAACTTCCAACGAAAGACATCGCGCGTGGCGCGCAAGCCCGGTTTTGAAGTTTCACGTTCAAAGTTGAACGTTGAGAGTTTGCCTTGTCTCGCGCTCGCTTACCCCCGCACAGCGCCTGATTACCCCGCAAATTCCCGCCTTTCCCCGCCTGCGGATTTTGAATAAGGATGGGGACGGCCTTGTCCAAATAGGCCACGCCTCAATGCACAATTTGTCCAACAAAACGCCCCGGGCCGGAGGAAAGCCGGAATTCAGTCAAATTTCGGCGATTGCCGCCCTTGTTGCCGCCAGCCTGCTGGTCGGTTGCGAGGAGCCGGGCATTCAAAGTTACAGCATCCCGGCAGAATCTCGTTCCTCGGCCTCCCCGACCGCGCCCCTGGTCTCCTGGGTCACGCCCGAGGGTTGGGTCGAGATGGCCTCCGGCAGCGCCATGCGCTACGCGACTTTTGCGATCAAGGGCCTGCATGGCCACAACGTGGATGTCTCGATCACGCCGCTGCCCGCCATGCAGGGCGGCGAACTGGAGAACGTCAACCGCTGGCGCGGCCAGGTCGGACTCGATCCGATCGATCAGGAGGAGCTCGACAAGCAGGCCGAGAAGGTCTTGATCGGCGGGGAGGAAGCCCGGCTGTTCGACATGACCAGCAAGGAGGCGACAGTTCACGGGGAACATTATCAGCGCATCCTGGCGGTCACGCATTCCATGCCCGGCAAGATCTGGTTCTTCAAGATGATGGGCGTCGCCGAGACGGTCGGCGAACAGAAGGAGGCATTTCAGGCATTCCTGAAATCCATCGCCATCGAGGAGTCGGAAGCGCCGGCCATGCCGCCGTCAATGATGGGCATGATGGGATCGCCTCACGGCAGAGGTTCCGCTGCGCCGCCGCCGCCAAGCCAGGGCCAGCCGGACTGGGACGTGCCGGAGGGTTGGACCGCGGCCGAGGGCAGTTCCATGCGCATCGCCACCTTCCAGGTCGGCGGCGAGGACTCCGGCTTCGCCGAGATCGCGGTGACGAAGTTTCCCGGCTCCGTCGGCACGCTGCAGGGCAACATTGACCGCTGGCGCGGCCAGGCCGGACTCGGCCCTATCCAGCCCGACCAGGTCGATCGCTATTCCCGCAAGCTGGACTGGGAGGGCGTCGACGCCACCCTGGTCGACACCAGCGGCGTCAAGGAGGGCGAACGCGACGCCGCCACCCAGCGGCTCATCACCGTGATCGTCAACAAGGACGGCTTCAAGTGGTTCTACAAGATGAGCGGCAGCTCCGAGCTTGTCGGCCAGCAGGAGGAGAAACTCATCCAGTTCGCGAAGTCGGCGCAATAACGAGCCATGAACAAACTCATCGATTTCCTGACCTCGCTCAAGTTGACGGTCATCTGTCTGGCCGCCGGCTTTGTGCTGGTGTTCATCGGCACGCTCGCACAGGTCAACGTCGGCCTCTATGACGTGCAGACGGAGTATTTCCGGCAGTATGTTCTCGTCCGCCCGTTGAGCGACCTGCACGCCTCCTGGCCGGAGTTCAAATACATCTTCCCCGGCGGCTACCTGATCGGCTGGGTGTTGTTTGGCAACCTTGTCGCCGCGCACTTCAAGCGCTTCAAGTTCAGCTGGCAGAAGTCCGGCATCTTCCTGACGCACATCGGCATCATCATGCTGCTGCTCGGCCAGTTCATGACCGAGATGTTCCAGGTCGAGGGCAGCATGCGCATCGAGGAGGGCGGCAGCAAGAACTACAGCAACAGCCATCTCGACAACGAACTCGTCCTGATCGAGAAGGGCGAAAAGGAGGATGCGGTCCACTCCATTCCCGAGGGCATGGTCGCCAACAAATCCGAGATCGCCCTGCCCGGGACCGACTTCACGATCAGCGTGAAGAAGTATTTCAAGAACACGGATCCCGAGCTGCTCTACTACGCCCGTGTGCAGGAGGAGCAGGGGGCCCTGTCACTGGACGATCTTCAGGCTTTGGTGGATGACAGGATGTCCGCCCCGAACGGCATCGGCCGCCGCCTGACCGTCGTCAAGAAACGCCCGACCGCCAAGATGGACGACCGCAACATCCCTGCCGCCCTGATCGAGATCAAGGCGGGCGGCGAATCCAAGGGCGAATGGCTGGTCACCAACTGGGCCGCGGACGACGCCATGGCCGCCTTCGCCCAGCGCGTGGTCGGCAATCGCTACGCCAACCTCGACGCGCCGCAGTCCTTCGAACACGGGGGCAGGACCTACGAGATCGCCATGCGTTCGGTCCGGCAATACAAGCCCTACACCATTGAACTGGTCGACTTCGCCCACGACAAGTACCAGGGCACCGAGATCGCCAAGAACTTCTCCAGCACCGTCCATCTCACCAATCACGAGACCGGCGAGGAGCGGAAGAACATCCTCATCAAGATGAACGAGCCGCTGCGCTACGGCGGCGAGACCTATTACCAAAGCAGCTTCGAGCCCGGCGACCGCGTCACCATCCTCCAGGTCGTCCGCAATCCCGCCGACTGGGTCCCCTATGTCTCCTGCACGATCGTCGGCGTCGGGTTGACCGTTCAGTTCCTCCTGAGTCTGGGGCGTTTCGGCAAGCGCCGTCGCAAACAGGCCCCGGGCGACGACACGTCCGATGGCAGGAAGAAGGACAACAAGAACGCCGGTCAGGGACGTCGCCGCGCGGCCAAATCACTGGCCAAGAGTCCGACCAGGGAACGCGAACCCGCCGCCGTTCCCAAGACCGCAACCGGAGAGAGCCCGTCATGAAAAAGGAAGACGCCAAGTCCGCCCCGTCGAAACCGTTCTACAAGACGCCCGCCGCCATTGTGGTCGGCATCTTCTTTCTCTGGTTGCTCGGCGGCCTGTTCCGCCCGGCGAAGCCGATCGACGGCTTTGAGATCAAGGAGTTCGGATCCCTGCCGGTCCTGCTCAACGGCCGCATCCAGCCATTGCAGTCGGTCGGCCGCAACAGCCTGTTGATGATCCGGGGCAAGAGCAGTCTCCGCTTCGAGGAGAACGACGAGAAGCGCAAGATCGGGGCGACGCAGTGGCTGATGGAGGTCGTCTTCAGGCAGGAGATTGCCGACGATCTTCCGCTGTTCCTCGTGCATCACCCCGAGGTGAAGAGCGAGTTGGGCCTCGATGGAATGAAGGATTCCAAGGGCAAGGAGCGGAAGTATTTTTCCTACAACGAACTCACCAAGGAGACGACCGAACAGGCGGATCCGCACACCGGTCAGACGAGCAAGGAACCCAGGAATTTCATCACGCTGCGGGAACAGGCCGCGCGCATCGGCGAGATCGAAGATCAGTTGCGCACGCCGCTCGACAAGCAATTCTGGGCGCTCCACACCTCGTTGGGCATGTACCTTTCACTGAAAGCGAGCCTGCGTCCGCCGGATTCCCCCGACTTCGTGCAGGAGCTCAACACCTACAACGAGACCATCCCCGCCGCGATGGCCATGTCGCAGAACCTGTCCAATCTGACGCCGCAGCAGCAACAGGACCTGCGGTTGTTGTCCATGTTCTTCAACCGCTACCAGAATCTCGATCGTTTGGCGCACATCCTCGCGATGCCCCCGACCGGAGCCGAGGGGACTTCCGAGGAGTGGAGCAAGATCGGCAAGGCGTTGATGGAATCCATGCGCGCCGGCGAGGTGCATCCGGCCGCCCTGGCCTACGCGAAGATGGGCGAGGCCTTCCGGGCGGGCAATTCCGCGACCTTCAACCAGGAGATCGAGAATTACCGGAGCTGGCTGAGCGGCAAAGGCTACGTGGAGGAACAGAAGAAGGGGCGCACGGAGTTCTTCTTCAACACCTATGAACCCTTCTACAAGAGCATGGTGGTCTATGTCGTCGCGCTGCTGCTCGGAGTGTTCTACTGGCTGAACTTCAACCCGTCCGTGCGGCAGGCGGGCTTCTGGCTGTTGGCCCTGGCCCTGGTCGTGCACAGCGCCGGCCTGATTTTCCGGATGGTGCTGGAGGATCGACCGCCGGTCACCAACCTGTATTCCTCGGCCGTGTTCGTCGGATGGGGCGCGGTGGGCCTGTGCCTGATTCTCGAACGCATCTTCAAGGACGGCATCGGCACGGTGGTGGCCTCCATGGTCGGCTTCTCGACGCTCATCATTGCGCATCACCTCTCGCTCAGCGGCGACACCATGCAGATGATGCAGGCGGTGCTGGACACCAACTTCTGGCTCGCGACTCACGTGGTTGTCATCACCATCGGCTACTCCGCCATGTTCGTCGCCGGCTTCCTGGCGATCGTTTACATCCTGCGCGGCTTCTTCACCACGGGACTCGACAAGGACACCGCCATGGCATTGAAGCGCATGGTCTACGGCATTCTCTGCTTCGCCACGTTGTTCAGTTTTGTCGGAACGATCCTCGGCGGCATCTGGGCCGACCAGTCCTGGGGGCGCTTCTGGGGTTGGGATCCGAAGGAGAACGGCGCGCTGTTGATCGTGCTCTGGTGCGCCATTGTCCTGCACGCGCGCTGGGGCGGCATGATCAAGGAGCGCGGCCTCATGGGCATGGCCGTCTTCGGGAACATCGTCACCGCCTTCTCCTGGTTCGGTGTGAACATGCTCGGCGTCGGCCTGCATTCCTACGGCTTCATGGACAAGGCCATGTTCTGGCTGATCGCCTTCATCGTCAGCCAGGTTGCCATCATCGGCGTCTGCGCCCTGCCGCCGCACCTGTGGAAGAGCTTCCCCGACGCGAAAAAGCCCGACGCGCCCCTGCCCGAACCAAACGCCCCTGCGGCGTGACCGCGACCTCGTAGCCGAGACCTTCAGGTCGCGCCCCGAGTCCTGCAAGGGCGAGAAGTGGGACACGCCGGTGATAAATCCGTCCAACCCGACATGCTCCGCGCGCTTCTCTGCACGACCGCTTTCACCCTCACGGCCTTTTCAGCGACCGCGGCCGACACCGCCCAACTCGCCCGCATCTTCAAAGGCCACGACGCCTGCTTCGTTGTCCACGATGTCCGGAAGAACAAGACCATCCGCTGGAACGCCGGGCGCAGCGCCCGGCGCTTCACGCCCTGTTCCACCTTCAAAATCCCCAACGCCCTCATTGCCCTGGAGACCGGCGTCGCACCGGACGGCGACTTCCGCCTCAAATGGGACGGCTCCAAACAGCATTTTTCCGTCTGGGAAAAGGACCACACTCTCCGCTCCGCCATCTCAGTCTCCTGTCTCTGGTATTTCCAGCGAATCGCCGCCATGACCGGCGAGCAGCGCATGCGCGAACATGTGGACAAGTTCAACTATGGCAACCGCGACCTGTCGGGCGGGCTGACAGACTTCTGGTTGCAGAGTTCGCTGAAGATCTCGGCGGACGAACAGGTCGCGTTCCTGAGAAGGCTGGTGGAAGGCCGGTTGCCCGTTTCCAGGCGCTCTAGGGACATCGTCGCCGACGCGCTCGTCGTCTCACGCTCCGGCGACGAGATCTTCCGCGGCAAGACCGGCACCGCCGGCGATCCGGTGAAGAAGATTGCCACGCTCGGCTGGTTCGTCGGCTGGCACACAAAAGGCAAGGACGCCTACATCTTTGCGGTCAACATCTCCGGCGGCGACAACCCCAGCGGTCGCAAAGCGCGGGAGTTGACCCGACAACTCCTGAACAGGATGGGCGTCCTGTCTGCGGGCGATTGAACGGCGGTCTGTGCGGCGCGTCACTTCTCGCCCTTGCAGGGCTCGGGGCGCGACCTGAAGGTCTCGGCTACGAGGTTGCGGCTACGAGGGCTCCGCCCCTTCCTCGGTCAGCCAGACCGCTCCATCCTCCACCTCGATGTTCAACGGAAACAGGCTTTCCCCGCCGCAGGGGCCCTGGACGCACTTCCCGCTCACCGGGTGATAAAGGGCGCCATGCGTCCGGCAGATCAGGAAGTTCTTCTCTCGGTTGAAGAATTGTCCGTCGGCGTAATCCAACCCGACGGGCAGGTGCCGGCAGACATTCTCATAGGCGTGCAGGAGCCCCTCGAAGCGGATGAGGAACGCGTCGATCTTCTTCCCGTCCCGTTGAAAACTGAACGCGACGCTTTCGCCGTCGCCGAGCTCGGATTCCTGGATGATCTTGATTCGCGACATGTTCAAACGGGTTCGGCAATGAGATCGTAATCGGTGTGGCCAATGATCCGCACCTCGGCGAACTCGCCGACCGGCAGGTCGCCGCGGACATAGACCCGGCCGTCGATGTCCGGCGCGTCGGCCTCGCCGCGGGCGATCAGAAAATCGCCCTCGAGCTCCGGGCCCGCTTCGGGGTCGCCTTCGTCGGCCCGGATCAGCCCGTGTTCCCAAGACGAGACATTGGCGCCATGCAGATCCTCCTCGGTCGCCAGGCCTTCGATGAGAACCTTGATCGTCCTGCCGACGCTGGCCCCGGAGATGGAGCGGGCGACCTCGAGTTGCGCCTCCATGGCGCGGTTGCGACGCGCATCCTTCTCGTCATCGTCAAGCTGGCTTTCCATGGCACCCGCGCGGGTGCCGTCCTCCTTGGAATAGGTGAACACGCCGAGCCGCTCGAAACGCGTGTCGCGGATGAAGTCGAGCAGGGTCTGGAAGTAATCCTCCGTTTCGCCTGGAAAACCCACGATGAAGGTGGTGCGCAACGCAATGTCGGGAACGCCTTTCCGGATGCGGCGGATCAGGTCTTCGATGTATTCCTGCGAGGTTTCGCGACGCATGCGCTCCAACATGGCTCCGTGGATGTGCTGCAACGGCATGTCCACGTAGCGCGCGACCTTGGGGCAGTCGGCGATGGTTTGAATCAACTCATCCGTCCAGTGCGCCGGATGCGTGTAGAGCAGGCGGATCCAGAAATCGCCGGGGATGTCGTTCAGCGCGCGCAGCAGCGAACACAGCGTGGGGATGTCCTCGGGCAGGCCTTCATTCGCCGCAAGGAACTTCTCCGGCGAGGAGATGGACGGTCGGTGATTCGGCCGCAGGTCCATGCCGTAGTAGGTGGAGTCCTGCGAAATGAGGTTCAGTTCCTTCACGCCGTCGGCGATCAGGCGTTTCGCCTCGTTGACAATGTCGTCCAGTCTGCGGCTGCGGTGCGATCCGCGCATGCGGGGGATGATGCAGAAGGAACAGGGGTGATTGCAGCCCTCGGCGATCTTCACATAGGCGAAGTGCCGCGGCGTCAACCGGAAGCGCGGCGTCTCGTAATCCGGGATGTAGTCCGGCCGCGCGTGGATGTCGACGAGGGGGGGGGAGAGTTTGTGAGTTGAGGGTTGAGAGGAGGTTTGAGTTGAGAGATCGGACTCGTCGCCCTGTGTTTCCTCCAGGTCGGCGAGGGTTTCCATGACTTTGCCCTTGTCGGCGGATTCCTCTTCGTCGTCGTTGTCCGCCTCCTCGCCGCCGCCTTCGGCGAGCTTGGCCTGCCGGTGTTCCAGGGCTTCGCGCACCTTGTTCGCGATCTGCTCCACCTGGTCGATGCCCATGAAGACGTCCACCTCAGGCATCAGCTTGGGCAGCTCCTCGCGAAAGCGCTGGGGCAGGCAGCCCGAGACGATCAGGCCCTGGCCGCGGTTGTTCGCCTCGCGGACCTCGTTGGATTCCAGGATCGCGTCCACGCTCTCCTCCTGCGCGCTGTCGATGAAGGAGCAGGTGTTGACGATGACGACATCGGCGCCCTCCGCGTCATTGACGATCTCGACGCCGTCCTTGATGAGCGAGCCCAGCATGATCTCGGCGTCCACCAGATTCTTGGCGCAGCCGAGCGAGATCATGCCCACGCGGATGGGGGCTTGGTTTTCGGATTCAGAACTCACAGGGGGCGCAGCCTAAGGGTTTGGGCGGAAGGAGGCAATCGCCCTGATTCCAAGGTTGCAATGAGATCGTCGGGGCCCTTGAATGCCCCGTTTCACGAATGACGAAAACACAACAATTCAAGGCCCTGCTGTCGTCGGACAAGGTCGAGTTCCTGATGGAGGCGCACAATGGCCTGAGCGCGCGCATCGTGGAGGAGACCGGCTTCAAGGGCATCTGGGCGAGTGGACTGTCGATCTCGGCGGCCATGGGCGTGCGCGACAACAACGAGGCCAGCTGGACGCAGGTGCTGGAGGTCTGCGAGTTCATGAGCGACGCCACCAATGTCCCCATCCTGCTCGACGGCGACACCGGTTACGGCAATTTCAACAACATGCGCCGCCTCGTGCGAAAGCTGGAGCAGCGCGGCGTCGCGGCGGTCTGCATCGAGGACAAGCTCTTCCCCAAGACCAATTCCTTCATCAAGGGCGAGGCGCAGCCGCTCGCCGATGTGGATGAGTTCTCGCTCAAGATCAAGGCGGCCAAGGAAGGGCAGACCGATCCGGATTTCTGCGTGATCGCGCGGCTCGAGGCCTTCATCGCCGGTTGGGGACTGGACGAGATGCTGCGTCGCGGCGAGGCCTATTACGAGGCCGGCGCGGACGCACTGCTGGTGCACAGCAAGAAATCGACGCCCGACCAGATCCTTGCCTTCGCCGCGGAATGGAACAAACGGCCGGCCGACCGGCGTTGCCCCCTGGTGATCGTGCCGACGATGTATTACAGCACGCCGGTCGAGGTGTTTGAAGAGGCGGGCATCAGTCTGGTGATCTGGGCCAACCACAATTGCCGCTCCGCCATCCGCGCGATGCAGGAGACCACGCGGCAGATTTTCGAGGAGCGTTCGCTGTTGAACGTCGAGGACAATGTCGTCTCGGTGAAGGAGGTCTTCCGCCTGCAGGACGCGAAGGAACTGCAGGAGGCCGAGGAGCGTTACCTGCCCAAGCGCGAGGAATCCCTCACCGGCGTGATTCTGGCCGCCTCGCGCGGCAGCGAACTGGGCGAACTCACCGAGACCAGGCCGAAGGCGATGGTGTCCATCGGCGGCCGGCCCCTGCTACATCGCCTGGTGGAGCAATTCCGCAAGGAGCAGGTGAAGGACGTGGTCGTGGTCCGCGGATTCGGCAAGGACGAGGTCAACGCGCCGGACGTGCGCTTCGTTGACAACGACGATCACGAAACCACGGGCGAGCTGTTCACCCTGCAGACGGCGCGGGAAAGTCTCAACGGCGAGCTGGTGATCTCCTACGGCGACATCCTGTTCCGCCGCTACATCCTGAGCAGCCTGCTGGAGGTGGAGGACGACATCGCCATCGCGGTGGACGCGGCCTGGAAGGACCGCAAGGCCTGCAACGGCGGCGAGGATCTGGTCAGTGCCTCGCAACCCCACACGCTCTCCTACACCGAGGACAAGGTCTGGCTGGAAGGCATGGATCCCGCGATGGACAAGGACGCCGTCAACGGCGAATGGATCGGGCTGTTGAAGACCTCCGCGGCCGGGACCCGTCAGCTTGTGGCGGCGTTGGAGGAACTCGGCGGACGCGACGATTTCAACCAGCTTCACCTGTTCGATCTGTTCAACCACCTGGTCGGGCAGGGCGTGAAGATCAGGGTGTTGTTCATCACCGGGCATTGGCTGGACGTGGACAACCTGGACGACCTCTCACGGGCGCAGTCTTTCTGATGCACGAAGGTGAGGACGAGCGCGAACACGGCATTGGGTGGAACCGGCGTCCCGCCGAAATCTTGCGCCCCAAACCCCGGATACCCGAGGCGCCGGTTGCGACTTCAGCCCCGGTCCGGTCCCGTCATGCCGGCGGCCTTGACGATTGCGAAGACCCGGGGACAGGCCGGGCGCGAAGCGCCTTGGGCGGGACGCCGGTTCCACCCGGCGAAGTCGGAAGCCCCCGCGATTCTTTCGAGCAATCTGTAAGCGATTCAAGAGATCATGATCGAGGCCGCTGAATTCATCGAGGCCCTGGGTGGTCGGGGTTATTCCCACTACTCCGGCGTTCCCTGCTCCTTCCTCAAGCCCTTCATCAACCATGTCATCGACGAGCCGGCGTTGGACTACGTCGGCGCCGCCAGCGAAGGGGAGGCCGTCGGCATCACGATGGGCGAATACCTGGCCGGGAAGAAGACAGTCACCATGTGCCAGAACTCCGGCCTGGGCAACATGGTGAACCCGCTGACCTCGTTGAATTATCCCTTCCGGATTCCCACGCTGTTGATCTCGACCTGGCGCGGCGAGCCGGGCGTCAAGGACGAGCCGCAGCACGAACAGATGGGCCGCATCATGCCCACGCTGTTCGACACCCTGGAGATCCCCTGGAAGCCCTTTCCAACCGAAACCGATCAGATCGCCGCGGTGGTTGAAGAAGCCGAGGCCGGCATGACAGAGCGGAGCCTGCCCTTCGGCCTGATCATGTCCAAGGATTCCGTCGCGCCGCACAAGCTGCAGCATGAACCGCATCCGCTGGTCGTGCGCACGGAGCGCAAGGATTACAAGTGGGGCAGTCTGGGACATCGACTCACGCGTTCCGACGCCCTGGAGCTGATTCTGAATTCACTCAACGGCGATGAGGCGATCATCGCGACCACCGGCAAGACCGGCCGCGAACTGTTCACCATCGCCGACCGGGAGAACCACCTTTACGTCGTTGGCGGCATGGGCACGGCCTCCGCCATCGGCCTCGGCCTCGCCCACGCCAAACCGGATCAGCCGGTCGTCGTGATCGACGGCGACGGCGCCGCCTTGATGAAGCTTGGCGCCATGGCGACCGTCGGGTTTTACCAGCCGAAGAACCTCCTCCACATCATCCTCGACAACGAGCAGCACGATTCGACCGGCGGCCAACAGACCTCCTCGGGCGTCGTGCGCTTTGCTGATGTCGCGGCGGCCACCAACTACCGCAACGCCTTCGCCGCAGACGACGAGGGCGACATCGGCGAATGCATCCGCGAACTCCGCCGCCGCGAAGGGCCCTCCCTGCTGCACGTGAAGATCAAACCCGGCTCCCCCGCCAACCTCGGCCGACCCACCGTCAAGCCCCACGAGGTCAAGGAGCGCTTCATGGAGTTTGTGCGGAACCGCGACACATGAGCGAAGCCAATCCGGACAAACTGCTGTTCACCCCGGGACCGTTGACGACCAGTCGGACGGTCAAGGAGGCGATGTTGCGCGATCTGGGGTCGCGTGACGCCGAGTTCATCGGGATCGTCCGCTCGATCCGCGAGCGGTTGTTGGGGATCGGCGGCGTGTCGACAGATGGCGGCTACGAGGCGATTCCCATGCAGGGCAGCGGCACCTTCGGGATCGAGTCGGTGATCTCCTCCGTCGTTCCGGACAACGGCAGACTGCTCGTCCTCGTCAATGGCGCCTACGGACGACGGATCGAATCCATCGCGCGGCGTTGCGGCGTGGTGGTCGAGGCGATCGCATGGCGTGAGAATCAGCCGATACCCGCCGACGAGGTGGAGCGGATCCTGGAGCGCGGCACGGACATCACCCATGTCGCGGTCGTGCACTGCGAGACGACGTCGGGCGTGATGAATCCGATCGAGGAGATCGGGGCGGCGGCGCATGCGGCCGGCCGGGTGTTCATCGTTGACGCCATGAGCAGTTTTGGCGGGACGGTCATCGATGTGGGCCGGTCGTGGATCGATTTTCTGATTTCCTCGTCGAACAAGTGCATCGAGGGCGTTCCGGGGTTCTCCTTCGTGATCGCGCGGCGGGCGGCCTTGCTGATGGCGGAGGGAATCGCCTTGAGCGTGAGCCTGGATCTGTTCGCGCAATGGGAGGGGTTGGAAAAGAACGGGCAGTTTCGCTTCACGCCGCCGACCCATGCGCTGTTGGCCTTCGATCAGGCGTTGAAGGAATTGGACGAGGAAGGCGGCGTGGCGGCGCGGGCGGCGCGGTATCGCAGGAACCACGAGGTCCTGCTTGTCGGCATGCGCGAGCTGGGCTTCAAGGAATACGTCCCCCGCGAACACCAAAGCTGGATCATCACCACCTTTCATTACCCCGAAGACCCGAAGTTCGATTTCGACGCCTTCTACGAAAGGCTGTCCGATCGCGGCATGGTGATCTATCCGGGCAAGCTGACGGAGGTCGACTGTTTCCGTATCGGTAACATCGGTCGGCTGGATGAATCGCATGTCCGCGCGTTGTTGGCGGCCGTTCGCGAGGTGGTCGGAGAGTTGGGGGTCAAACACCCGTAGCCGCAGCCTTCAGGCTGCGCTCCGAGCGCGTCTCGCGCGAGAATGGAGCAACGGCGGACTTCTCGTCCGGGCGGACTCGGGGCGCGACCTGAAGGTCTCGGCGTGACTCGGGGCGTGGGGCTGGTCATCAGGAAGGCGGTGTTCGGAGGTTCCCACTTCTCGCGCGGGACGCGCTCGGGGCGCGACCTGAAGGTCTCGGCTACGAGGTCGCGGTTGCGGGAATGTGGTTGTCGGCTTGACCGGAGGGGCCGCGCATCGTCATATCGTGTTCATGCGCATGAAATCCCTTTTCACCGGTTCTCTCCTCGCGGCATCAGTGTTCTCCTTGACGCTCAACGCCGCGGCAGGCGGCTTCAAGAAGCAGAAGCTGAACAAGCACTTCTGGGCGGAGGGCGCCCATTACGCGGACTTCAATCACGACGGCAATACGGATGTGGTCGTCGGGCCCTATTGGTATGCCGGACCGGACTTCAGGAAGCGCAACGAGTACTACCCCGCGACGGAGAAATTTGAAATGGAGGCGAAGGACGGCGGCGGCAAGAAGGTCGTCGTTCCGGGCTATCCCGGCGAACTCAGTGGGCGGAATGCCTATTCCGCCAACTTCCTCACCTACACCCATGATTTCAACGGCGACAAGTGGGCGGACATTCTCGTGTTTGGTTTCCCCGGCCAGGTGACGACCTGGTACGAGAACCCGCAAAACAAGTCCGACGGCCATTGGAAGGCGCATGTCATCTGGAACGAGACGAACAACGAGTCGCCGCAGCTGGGCGACATCACCGGGGACGGTCGGCCGGAACTGATCGCCCACGCGCAGGGCAAGCTCGGTTACGTGGAGCTGGACTGGAATGATCCGACCAAGCTGGGGGAATTCCGCGCCGTTTCGCCGCCGAGCCCGAGACGTTTCTTCCGCTTCACCCACGGCATCGGCTTCGGCGATGTGGACGGCGACGGATTGAAAGACCTGGTGGAACGCGACGGTTGGTGGCAACAGCCAAGGAACTGGGACAAGAAATCGCTGTGGAAGTTCCATCCCGTTCCGTTCGGACCGCAGGGCGCCCGCGGCGGCGCGCAGATGTGGGTGCACGATTTCAATGAGGATGGGTTGAACGATGTCGCCACCAGCCACGACGGCCACGGCTACGGCCTGAGCTGCTACGTGCAATACCGCGAGGGCGACGAGGTGAAGTTCCGCGACCACCGCATCCTCGGCGGCAAGCCCGAGGACAACGCGCAGGGCGTCTCCTTCTCCCAGCTCCATGCCATCGATCTCGCGGACATCAACCAGGACGGCCGCATGGACATCGTCACCGGCAAACGCTTCTGGGCGCATGGTCCCAAGGGCGACGCGGAACCCAACGCCCCGGCTGTTCTCTATTGGTTTGAGACGAAGTTGAAAGGCGGCAAGCTCAGCTTCACGGCGCACCAGATCGACGACAATTCCGGCGTCGGCACCCAGGTCACCGCCGGCGACCTGAACGGCGACAAGATGCCGGACATCGTCGTCGGCAACAAGAAGGGCGCCTTCGTCTTCATCAACCAGTTGAAGAAGTAGGCTGCCCGGCGTCGGTTGCCGCGGCCCGGGCGAAGTTCGGGGTGAAGGCGTCGTTGCTCCGCGGAGGCTCCCCGCCGCCGGGACTCCGAATCAATCGGGTCGCTTCGGCAGAGACCGTCTCAAAAGGTGGTGGCAGCGGACGTGAGTCCGCTCAAATCAACGAATTCGCTCTGAAATGAGCCGACTCACGTCGGCGTCCACCAAGTTTTTGGAATATTGAGACAGCCTCGGCAATGCAACCCTACCTCGTCTTGGATTGCCGTCGCGTTCCGTTCTGCAGCAATCGCGCCCCTGAGGGATTGAAATCCACATGGCGCAGAGCGCAGTCGGTCATTTTCAGGACGCCGCCATTGACGCGGAAGCGCGCCTTCTCCGGTCGCTTTCCCTCGACAATCACCCGCGTGAGACTCAACTCGAAGACCGCCGCGTTGTCCCCGCGCGGTCCGGCGCTCAATGCCGTGGCCGGCGTTGTGTTGATGATGCGGCAATCGGTCAGGCTGTGCGTCCTGCCGATCAACAGGACATCCGCGCTCACGCTGTCCCGAAACTCACAGTCCCGGTAATGCGTGACGCAGTCGTTCACGTCGGCAATGGCGTTCTCATTGCCCCAGAATCCGCCCTTGCGGATTTCGGCCTCGCAGGTGTCGTGCGCGCTGAAGCCCTCGTCGAAGCAGTCGTAGCCGGTCACGTTCTCGAACTTCAGACCGGTGGAATGGCCGTGGATGTTGAAACCGTCGTTGAGGAAGCGGCGTGCATTGAGATTGCGGACAACGATGTTTGAGTTGGTTCCGGCGGTCGCCAGGCCGTTGGGGCGGACGGTCCATTCGAGGTCGCGAACATCGCCGCTTACGTGGAGCCAGCCAAACTTCGCCCGGCGTGAACCTGTTCCCTTTGCGTCCGGGGCTTCCGGGTCGGGATCATTCACGAAACAGAATTGCCCCTCCTTCAGATCCTGCGGCTCGGGAAACTCGGCCGAGTTCGAGCTTTGCGTGCGCCCCATGCGCTCTACCCGGCCGGCAAAGGCCAGCAGGTGGCGGTTCCACATCGTCTGGGGAAGTCGAAGTCGCCGCAATCCATTGCCCGCCGCTTCCCAACCGTCCTCCGGCAATGGATCCGAGCCATCCAGGGTGACGCCGTTGCCTTCGATGACGAGATCCGACTTCCCACGCAGCAGGATCGACTGCCGATACAGCGCGCCCTTGGGGAGGAGTTGGATCGTGTCGCCGGGTTTGGCCGCATTCACGGCCTTCTGCGCCGTGGCAAAGGGCGCTTTGCGGGCGCCTGTGCTCTTGTCGTCGCCCACTTGCGGGTCTACAAACCACTCGGCGCCCCGGACGCCCGGTGGGGAGGATCCAGCAACGATCAGGAATGAAAGGATTGAAAGTGCTCTGCGGAACATGGCCGTGAATCTCCCGCAACTGGGAGAGCCTGGTCAATCCTCCTTCTGCTTCAACCCGGCGCGTATGAATTGTTGTTGCGCCGCTCCTGTGGTTTCGGTCGTCCCTCCAGGACTTTGAAATGGGCTCGACGGAGTCTCTCCCCACCGGCTTTACGAACCATCCGGTTGTCGGAGGCCCCGTTGACGGCGACGTTGAGGGAGGCTCCGGTGTGGCGTGAAAATCCCTGAAGATAGCGGCGGCGAATTCCAAAGGTCGGTGGGGAGAGACTCCGTCGAGCCCACTTCGAAACCCTGAAGGGGTGAAAAGAAAGCCGCGGCGTGCCACGCCGGCGAAAGGCGGCGAGGCGCCTCATGGCGGGCGTCGGATCAGGATCGGGGCTCGCTCTCACTTCGTGCCCTGCGGGGCCGACGGCGACAGGAATGTCGCCGCTCCTTGGTTGACGCCCGCTCCTACCAACCACCGCGATAGTTGCGGTCGGCTTCGATCCATGCGGGCAACGGCGGGACGGTTCCCGCAGACTTGGAGCCCTTCACCCGATTTCCCGCCGGATCGACGATGGTGGGGGTTACGAAGATCAACAGGCACTTGCGCACTTTTTGCTCCGACTTCGAGCGGAACAACCGACCGACCAACGGGATGTCGCCGGCAACGGGCATCTTTTTGCGCACAGTCTTGGAG
>JAYPEY010000067.1:27912-32398 GCA_038126035.1 Verrucomicrobiales bacterium
GTCTTGGAGTCCTCCACAACCATGCCGCCGAGAACCATGGTATGCCCGTCCGCAACGACGCCGTGGGCGATTGTCGACCGCACCCGAAAACGGGGCAGCGCGTTGATGACAGGCTCCTTGCCCTGGCGCTCGCGCTGTCGGTTCCGTTTGCGCCGCTCCGCCGAGAGTTTCCTGGGCAACACCTCATCCCGATCCGCAAACCCGAGAAACTCCGTGATGTTCGGAATTAGTCTCATCCGGACGGAGCCACTCTTGGAATCCACATAAGGGAGAATATCCAAGGTCGGACCCAATGGGACGGAATACACATTGGTCCCACCGACCGGCCCTTTGGGAATCGTTGCCAGATCGATGACAGCCACCTGCGCCTGCCGCCCGCTCAACGTGGTGACCCTCGGCGTCGAGAGCACATCGACGCCATCGGTCATTTCAAACAGCTGGATGGCCGCGCGGAACTGTTCCGGCGAAAGAATGCCCGACACACGATCGCTGGGCGGCGCATTGGTGATGATGCCCTGGTCGATCAGATTGCTTGTGAAAGGATTGACCAGCGGGAGGTTTTGTCCCTGCAGCGGACCTGTCACCCGACTCAAATCCAAATTTGGCGCGATCTCGGCGACCCGCTTCCGCAGGGCGGCCATGGCATCCGGATCGTCTGGATCGACTGTGATCTCCACCCATCTGGCCTCGATCGTCACCATCGGCGGCGTCACGGTCAGGATCTCCACCGCGGCTTCGATGATCTGCATGTCCTTCGCCGTCGCCTGGACCATCAGAACGCCGTTTCGATCATTGAAGAAGACCTGTTTCGGCGGATCCATTTCAACGCCGGCCGCCTTGAAGAATTTGCGAACCATCTCGGCCGGCTTGGAAACCGCATTCGTTCGCGCCACCGGAAGCCCGGAGCCTATGCCAATCTGGTTGGGCAGGCCGGTCTGCTTTTCGTCGCCGACCGAAAATTCTGTGATGTCGAGACCGGCGACGTTCTTCAACCCCTCCATGAAGGTCCTTGGATCGACCTTGAAGACGCGGGTGATGAGTTCCTCGGTTTTCCCGTCTCGAGCGACAGTTTGAGTTCCGTTCAGTTGTTCCACCACCGACTCGATCGCCTCCAAGTCCTCAGGCTTGGCCCGAACCATCAGCATTCCATTGCGATCCTTGTAGAACACTTGCGGCGGCGGATTCGTTGATACTCCGGCGGCGGTCAGCAGCGCGCGAACATGACCCGCGATCTCGGCGGCCCCTGTCGGAAGGGTCGGCATCGAGGGGCCGATTCCGACCTGATTGCTGTTTCCAATCTGATTGCTTATGCCGACTTCGGCTGCGGACGGAACCGGAGCCTGCAAGGGAACGTCCGAATAGAGGCGCAGCAGATTGTCAAAGGCCCGTTTGGGATCGAGTCTGAACACCCGGGTGACCGGCTGATCTTTCGGAACAGTGTTGGTTCGGAAGGCCGGCCACCGCCAACGTGGCCTTCATCGTCGCACCCAGCCGATCAGGTGTCCGTCTTCGTCCAGCACGGGGACGGTCTGGCCCCGCGACCCGCCCGATCCCGTTCGCCAGCCGAAACCCCCATCCGGATCGATGGGTCTTGGCGAGTCCGTCCGGAAGAAGCCGAATTCCCGTTCGCGCAGGTTGGCCATCATGGCTTCCTGGCCGGCGGCGAAGTAAACGAACGCGGCGACCAGTATCAGCATTGGTTGGAAGGTGAAGAGTCCGTAGAACCCGGCGACCAGGGCCAGAGTCCGCCCGACTTTCGCGGCGATATTCGTGGCCTGGACAAACGGCATTTTCATCGCCAGCAGGGCGCGCAGCACGCGGCCGCCGTCCATCGGAAAGGCGGGGATCAGATTGAACAGGACAAGCCAGAGGTTCACCGCGGCGAGCGAACCCAGAAACGCCAACCCGCCCGAAGCGAAGCCGCCCAGGCCGCTGAGGCTCACGCCCAAACCCAGGACCATGAGAAACACGGTCAGTAGTCCGGCGATGACCACGTTCACCGCGGGTCCAGCCAGGGCCACGATCAATTCCTGGCTTGGCTTCTCCGGCATGCGTTCCGGACGTGCGACGCCGCCGATCGGATAGAGGGTGACGTCCGGCGTCCGGACGCCGAAGGCGCGCGCGGCAAAGATATGTCCAAACTCATGCAACAGGACGCAGCCGAAAACGAGGACGACAAACAACACGCCCATCAGGGCCGCGACGATGCCCTGCGACAGATTTGCCAGGGCGATGAACCCGAGCAGCAACGGGAAGGTCAGATGGATCTTCACATCCGTTCCCGCGATCCGGGCAATCTTATAGGACCAGTTCATTTTGTTCTTCTTTGGGCCGGGCCTCTGAATTCAGAGACCTCTCGGAATACCAACAACAGATTTCGTGCCGAATCCCGGCGACGCCGCGTGTTGCCTGCAGTTTGCACAGCAGATTGACTTGTTTGCCCCAGAATACGGTCCAAATCGATGATTCCCAATTCTCGTAAAGTCGTTGTTTTCGGGGGCGGCGAGTCTGAAAAGCGACATCCTGTCACCGACTCGAACCCGATGCGCGTCCCTCTGGCACAACCGGGCTCCCTCGTCACCCATTGACAGCCAGCCTTTCAGGACGGGAAACTGACCCGATCCATGGCCGCTAAATCAGATGTGATCGTTTTGGGAACGGGAGGTGTCGGCAGCGCGGCTTTGTTCCACCTGGCCCGACGTGGAGTGAAGGCGATCGGTATCGACCGCTTCCCACCGGGTCACGATCGCGGCAGTTCGCACGGAGAGTCGCGCATGATCCGGCTGTCCTATTTCGAACATCCGAACTATGTGCCGCTGCTGCGAAGGGCCTACGATCTCTGGGATGAACTGGGCGAACTCCGCAGCCAGAATCTCTTTCATCGAACCGGGCTGCTCTATTTCGGCGATCCGAACGGGGTTGTCCTTCCGGGCATTCGCTGCAGCGCCGTCGCGCATGGACTCGAGATTGAGGAGCCGTCGGTCGATGAGGCCCGGCGGCGATTTCCCGGTTTCGTCCCGCCCGAAGGGGCAGGCGCCTTGTTCGAGGCGGATGCCGGGTATCTGCTGGTGGAGGACTGCGTCCGCGCGCAGATCGAGGAAGCCGTGCGACTTGGAGCGCGCCATTTCCACGGCGAGACCGTCCTGGGCTGGTCGACGTCCCCAGAGGGCGTCGTCGTGGAAACGGACAAAGACCGCCATGAGGCTGATCGCCTGATTATCGCCGCGGGATGTTGGGCCGGAGGGTTGATGGAAGATCTTGGCCTGAAGCTTCGGACTCTTCGTAAACACCTCCACTGGCACGCGGCTGAAGGGCGCCTCTACTCGGAGTCAAACGATTGCCCGTGCTTTTTCTTCGAGGCCGGCGGAGGATACTTCTACGGATTTCCCGATCGCCATGGAACAGGCGTCAAGGTCGCCGAACACAGCGGCGGTTTGGAAATGGACGATCCCTTGAACGACTCGCGCGCGCCGGATCCGGACGACGACGTGAGAATTGCCTCCTTTCTGGGAAGCCATTTGCCGGGCGTTTCCAAACGACGCGCGCGACATGAGGTTTGTTTCTACACGATGTCCCCGGATGAACACTTCATCGTCGACCGGCATCCGGAGCATCCGAACGTCAGTTTCGCGGCCGGGCTTTCGGGGCACGGCTTCAAATTCACCTCCGCGCTGGGCGAGGTCCTGGCCGACCTGGCCC
Source organism: Verrucomicrobiales bacterium (assembly GCA_038126035.1). Taxonomy (GTDB): domain Bacteria; phylum Verrucomicrobiota; class Verrucomicrobiia; order Limisphaerales; family JAYPEY01; genus JAYPEY01. The sequence goes on from JAYPEY010000067.1 coordinate 31,612, forward strand.
TGAATGACAAGCCCCGCGCGGACATCCGTTTTCTCCGACTGGACCGCCCGGGCCTGTGAATCTGGCCGGGACGTCTACTTCTCCGCGATCGCCTTCTCGATGGCAGAGACAATCTTCTGGGAGTCGGGCTCCTCGCCCGGATCGAAACGCGCGACGAGGCTGCCATCCCTGCCGATCAGGAACTTGGCGAAATTCCAGCCGACATCGCCGCGGAACTTCGACTTGGCGCCGGACAGCGTCCTATAGAGCGCGTGCTGGTTCTCTCCCTTCACCTCGATCTTGTCGAACATCGGAAAAGTGACGCTGTAGTTTGACGAACAGAACTTCTTGATCTGCTCGTTCGTCCCGGGCTCCTGACCGCCGAACTGGTTGCAGGGGAATCCCAGCACGGCAAAGCCCTTGTCCTTGTATTTCCGATGCAACGCCTCCAGTCCTTCATACTGCGAGGTGAGGCCGCACTCCGAGGCGACATTGACGATCAGCAAAGCCTTGCCCTTGTGCGCCTTCAGGCTGGTGGGCTTCCTGTCTATGTCCTTGAGCGGAATGTCATAGATGGACCTGTCCGCCGCGCTGGCGGCGGCGACGGAAAACAAAAGGGCGGCAACAAGTGATTTCATGGGGTGAAAGGATGGGGCCGATTCCGCGCTTGTCAATGGCGGGCGTTGGGAGGGCCGGAAACCAGGCCGAGCAGTCGGTGGTCGGTGGTCGGTGGTCAGTTGTCCGTTGTCCGTTGTCCGTGGTCAGTGGTCAGTGGTCAGTGGTCAGTGGTCAGTGGTCAGCTCCAAGT
>JAYPEY010000068.1:0-32082 GCA_038126035.1 Verrucomicrobiales bacterium
GCGAAGCCCCGCGTGTTCGACGTTTCCTGTTCCGTATAGTTTTTGACCTGCGCCCATTTGGAACTTTCCCGCCGCCTCCCGCTTGACGCGACGCCCGGCATTCCCATACTTCACCGGCACTAAGCAGAAACCGCATTCATCATCATGAGCAACGAATCGCCCGCCCACGAAGTTCCCGTCTTTCCGCCCGCCGCCGAAATCTCCGAGCGCGCCTACGTGAAATCGCTGGAACAATACCAGGAACTCTACGACCGCTCCATCAATGACCCGGAGGGCTTCTGGACCGAGCACGCCGAACGCCTGCACTGGTTTCAGAAATGGGACAAGCTGCGCGAGTGGGACTACTCCAAGGCCGAGATCAAGTGGTTCCTCAACGGACGCATCAACGCCTGTTACAACTGCGTCGATCGCCATGTCGACGCCGGCCGCGGCGACGACACCGCCCTGATCTGGGAGGGCAACGATCCCGGCGAATCGCGGACCTACACCTTCAACGATCTCCATGCCGAGGTGCAGCGCGCCGCCAATGCCCTCAAGAACCTCGGCATCCAGAAAGGCGACCGCGTCTGCATTTACATGCAGATGATTCCGGAGCTCGCCATCGCCATGCTGGCCTGCGCCCGCATCGGCGCCGTGCATTCCATCGTCTTCGGCGCCTTCTCCGCGGATTCGCTCGTCACCCGCATCAACGATTCCGAGTGCAGGGCCATCATCACCCAGGACACCGGCGTGCGCGGGACCAAGACCGACATCCCCATGAAGGCCAACGCCGACAAGGCCGTCGAGAGCACGCCCTCCATCGAGAAGATCCTGGTGGTCCAACGCACCGGATCCGAGGTCGCCATGGCCGACGGTCGCGACGTCTGGTGGCACGAGGCCCTGGAGGCCGCCGACGCCGAATGCCCGGCCGAGCAGCTCGACGCCGAGGATCCCCTGTTCATCCTCTACACCTCCGGCTCCACCGGCAAACCCAAGGGCGTCCTGCACACCAACGGCGGCTACCTCGCCTACGCCGCGACCACCCATCACTACATCTTCGACTACCATCCCGGCGACATCTACTGGTGCACCGCCGACATCGGCTGGATCACCGGCCACTCCTACATCATCTACGGCCCCCTCGTCAACGGCGCCATCACCATGATGTACGAGGGCGTGCCCAACTACCCCGACTTCGGCCGCTTCTGGCAGATCGTCGAGAAGCACAAGGTGAATGTCTTCTACACCGCGCCCACCGCGCTGCGCGCCCTGATGAAAGAAGGCGACGACTGGCCCAACCAGCACGACCTCTCCTCCCTCCGCATCCTCGGAACCGTCGGCGAGCCGATCAAGTCGCCCGAGTGGACCTGGTACAACGAGGTCGTCGGCAAGGGCAAATGCCCGATCGTCGACACCTGGTGGCAGACCGAGACCGGCGGCGTCATGATCACCCCGCTCCCCGGCGCCACGCCCACCAAGCCCGGCTCCGCCACGCTGCCCTTCTTCGGCGTGAAGCCCGCGCTCGTCGATGACGAGGGCAATATCATCGAGGGCAACGACGTCCGCGGAAACCTCTGCGTCCTCGAGCCCTGGCCCGGTCAGATGCGCACCGTCTTCGGCGACCACCAGCGCTTCTTCGACACCTACTTCGCCCGCTTCCCCGGAAAATACTTCTCCGGCGACGGCTGCCACCGCGACAAGGACGGCTACTACTGGATCACCGGCCGCGTCGATGACGTCATCATCGTGTCGGGCCACAACCTCGGCACCGCGGAGATCGAGGGCGCGATCGGCGGGCATTCAGCCGTGGCCGAAGCCGCCGTGGTGGGCTACCCGCACGACATCAAGGGCAACGCCATCTACGCCTTCGTCACCCTCAAGACCGGGCAGACCCCGACCGACGAGATGAAGGCGGAGATCGTCAAACAGGTCCGCGCCGACATCGGCCCCCACGCCTCGCCCGAGAAGATCCAGTTCAACGAAGGCCTGCCCAAGACCCGCTCCGGCAAGATCATGCGCCGCATCCTCCGCAAGATCGCCGAAGGCGACATCGACAACCTCGGCGACACCTCCACCCTCGCCGACCCCGGCGTCGTCCAATCCCTGGTCGACGGGAGAATCTGAGCCGGCCGCCCGACATGACAACGCGCCAGGTCCCCTCTCGGGAGGGGGTATTCACCCATGTCTTTTCAATGTTGCACAGGATCGCAGGCGGTTTATGCCGAAGGCATTGCAGCCATTAGCCGGTGGTTGATGCGAACACGACCGGGGAGAATCTCGTACAAAACGTGATACGGAAACCTCTTCAGATTCTTCCGACGCATCCCGGACGAATCGACGTGTTGTCTCATGGGGTATTCCGCGATCTCATCAAACGCCTCCGTGACCTCATCCCAGAAATCGTCGGCAAGCCCCTCTCTCACGCCAAAATAATACTCCAGCGCCTCATCAAGATCGCGCTGCACGCGGGGATGAAAGGTCAACCTCACTTCTTCGGCCGCCGCTTCACACGGGCAAGCAACTCCTCGTGACCGATCTCTTTCACCTCGCCCGACTCCAATTCGCGACGCCGTTCCAGAACCTCCGCGTCAGAGACATCGTAACCAGGGGGATCCAGACTGCGCAGCAGCACGGACGCCATCGCCGCCCGATCCTCCTCGGCAAGCATCATCGCCTGTTCCTGCAATGCAATTCTGTCAGCCATGCGCAAACCCTACACCAGCGCCCGATCAACCTCAACGAATTCAAAGCATGCGGCGAACAACTCGAACCTGTCGCCAGATCGTTCCATCGCCCGAATCCCCGGAACCACAAACGCGCCGCGCAAAGCGCCATGGACCGTGGAGACTCAAACAACGCGCCAGGTCCCCTCTGGGGAGGGGATATTTCATCCTCCGGCGCAGCCGAAGATGAGGATGAAATCGGGGTGGGTTCGCCCGGACTTACAACACATCCACGCCCCCGTCTCCCGCCCGCCCCATCACCCCCCCATCCAACGGACTCCGCACCCCGAGCCCCGGCTTCTCCATGACATGCGTATAGATCTGGGTCGTCTTGACACTCGAATGCCCCAGCAGATCCTGCACCGTCCTGATGTCCGTCCCGCTCTCCAGCAGATGCGTCGCGAACGAATGCCGCAGCACATGCGGCGTCACCCGCTTCGCGATCCCCGCAGCCTTCGCGCCTTTCTTGATCGCATCCTGCAACGCCCGATCAGTTACGTGATGCCGCCGCTCAATGCCCGACCTCGGATCGCGACTCAATCCCCGCGCTGGCCATAGCCATTGCCACGCCCACTCCTTGCCCGCATTCTTGAACTTCTTCTCCAATGCTCCCGGCAATGCAACCCCTGGAACACCTTCGGCGCGATCCCGCTCGAACAACGGCTTCACGTTGCACTCGATGTGTCGTTCCAGATCCTCCCTCAAACTCGACGGCAACGTCGTCCTCCGACCCTTGTCGCCCTTGCCGCCGCGAACGAACAACATTCCCCGATCGAAATCCACGTCCTTGATGCGCAACCGCAACAACTCGCTCAGCCGCAGCCCCGCCCCGTACATCAGCCGCGCCATCAGGCCCGTCGCGCCAGGTATCGCATCCAACAGTCTGCCAACTTCCGCCTTCGACCACTTCAAACCGCCTCGCAAGCCCGGGCCCCAAGGCAGCCAAAGGAAAGCCCCGGAACCAGCGGCTCCCCGTCCCGCGTCTCCGACCAACGACCGCCCAAGGGATGAGAAATGGGCTGCGATGCAACGCAGCCCTACCGGGGTATCGCTGCGGCAGGAAGGCGATCCCCGAACTATCGGTCTGATGCGCTTCCGTGACCTTCGGGTCGTGTTCCGAGGAAGGGTTCGCTGAGGACGATCTGCCTGATCAGGCCGCGCAGGCGGTGGTTGTCGGCCTTTGTGTGTTCGACAATATCGTCGAGGGCCGGTTCGTCCGCGGGATGCGCCTCGCGACCGAGGGCGAAAGACAGGAGGTGTTTGGCGAAGGCGCGCACGAAACGGCCTTTTTCGGCGAGGATGGCGTTCTTGAATTCGACGGGGTCGTTGAATTTGTGTTTGCGGAACAACTTGCCGGCGGCGTCGACCTTGCGGCCGTTTTCATACCGGTCCCGCCAGATTCCGGTGGGGCCATAGTTTTCCAACGCGAAGCCGAGGGGGTCGATCCGGTTGTGGCAGCCGGCGCAGGCGGCGTTGTCGCGATGGGCGGCGAAGCGCTCCCTGAGGGTGAGGTTCTCGTCGCCGGCCTTCGCGTTGTCCTCCAGCGGCGGCACGTTGGCGGGCGGGGGATCGGGCGGGGCGTTGAAGATGACCGAGGCGATCCAGGAGCCGCGGGTGACGGGTTGGGTGCGGACCGGGCTGGAGGTCATGGTCATGACCGCGGCCGTCGTGATCACGCCGCCCTGCCGGCGATCGTTCACCGGCACACGTTTGAAGGGGATGACCGTGGGCGGTCGGCGACCGCCCTTGCCGCCATTGTCGTACCAGGCTTCCAACAGCTCGCTGCGATAGCTGAAGTCAGAGTCGATGAGTTCGAGGATGGGGCGATCCTCGACGAGGATCGTTTCAAACAGCAGCAGGGGCTCCAGCATCATGTGCATGCTGGCGCGGTATTTGGCGAAGTAGAAATCGGGGTTCTTCCGCGGATCCGGCACGGAGGTGATGATGCGCTCCAGCTGCAGCCATTGGGACGGGAAGCTGTCGCAGAAGCGTTTGAGTCGGCGGTCGTTCAACATGCGATCGACCTCCGTTCGAAGAACGGCCGGCCTGTGGAGGTTTCCCTCGGCGGCGAGGGCGATCAGTCGCTCGTCCGGAATGCTGCCCCAGAGAAAGAACGACAGCCTGGACGCGAGATCGAGGTCGTCGTTGTTGGCGGGCGCCTTCGCGACGTCGCTCCCGCGATCGTAGAGGTAGAAGAACCTGGGCGAGGCCAACGCCGCGGCGGCGGCCGCCTTCATGGCGTCGGTGAACGAGGCGCCGCCTTCGATCCTGCGGACGACGTGATTTGTGTAGCGGTCAAGGAGGTCCTTGGCGGTGGGCCGGCGAAACGCGCGCGTGAGGAAGCCGCGCAGACGGCCGCGAACCTCCTTGTTGACATTCGCCCCTTTCTCCGGCGGGGCGAAGAAATTCTTCCAGATGCCGCAGTTCTTTTCGTTGAAGTCCGGGCTTTCGACGATGGATCGGGCGACCTTGAGAAAGGACTCGAGCAGGAGCGGCGAGATGGAGAGATGGTCGGCGCGGTTGTCGAAGCCGTTCTCGGCCCGCAGGTCCTGGGGAAAGGGGCCGACGTTGGCGAGGCGGCGTTCGATCAACTGCGACTTGCCGAGCGGCCGGCTGCCGACCTTGACATTGTCCGGCATCTTTCCGGAAGCGGGTTGGAACCAGGCGCCATGTTCGCGGAGCATGCGTTCGGGCAGGGTGAACACGACCACCTTGAGATCGAACAGGTCCTGGACCGCGTTGTTGTACTGGAAGCGGTTCATGCGCCGGATGGGCGTCGTCGGCGCCGGCAGTTCCCGGGTCGAGGCTTCCCTGAGGATCGCCTTGAGGCCGGCGAGCAGGCGCCTTCGCTGGTCCGGGGTGGGTTGTTTCTCGTCCTCGGGCGGCATCTCGTTGCGGTCGATGACGCCGATGAGATCGGTCAACAGCTCCGGGTCGCTTCCGAGATCGGCGGCGGACCCGAACTTCAGCAGATCGACCTTGCCCTTGGCCCGGCCGTTCTCACCATGGCACCGGACGCATCGGTCCCGCAACGTCGGCTGAATGAACCCGGCAAAAGTGTCGGCTTCGGCGCCGTCGGAGGGCCGCGCGGCCAGGAGAATCAATATTGCGGCGCAGAGCGCCTTCAATGTCGGTGAAGTGAATTCCATGTGAACCGGCATGACCCATCCGGATCAGGTCGTGTTGTGATCCGGACCCGGCATCCTTCGCCGGAATTGACGCGGATCTCAATCCCTTTTCTACGGCGCGATCAGCGGGCGGACCTTGGCGAGCAGTTCCTCGGCCCGGAAGGGCTTGTGCAGGAAGCCGGCGGGCCCGGCGGCGCCGAAGCGCTCGCTCACGGCCTGCTCGGTGTAGCCGCTCATCACCAGGACCGGGACATCCGGATTCAGGGAACGCATCAGCTTGTGGGCCTCGACGCCGTCCATGTGAGGCATGGTGAGGTCCAACAGGACGGCCTTGAGATCCGGCGCCCGTCTCTCGAATTCCAGCGCCCCTTCGGCGCCGTCGCGGGCGAGAATGATCTCGCAGCCGGTCCGGCTGAGAATGCGTCGCGCCGTTTTCCGCACGGGTTCCTCGTCGTCCACCACGAGGATGGCTCCTTTGGACCCATCGAGAGGCGGGAGGGCCTCCTTCATTGAAGGGAGCGTCGGCGGTTCGTGGATTTCCGGTAGCGTCGCCGCCGGCAACAGGATCTCGAAACTCGAGCCCTCGTCGGGTCTGCTGCGCGCCGACAGGGCCCCCTCATGCACCCGGACGATGCCCTGCACGCTGGCCAGGCCAAGACCCCGGCCCGTGAACTTGGTGGAAAAAAACGGATCGAAGATCTTCTCGAGCGTCTTCGCATCCATGCCGGAACCGGTGTCGCTCACACAGACGCTCGCGTACTCGCCCGGCGGCAGTTCCGAAACGAAACCGCCCCGCCTCAGGTATTCCGCATCGACCCGGACGCGTCTGCCGGAGACATTGATTTCGCCGCCGGAGTCGCCGATGGCCTCGGAGGCGTTGATCATGAGGTTGGTGAACATCCGCCTCAATTGCGCCGAATCCCCGGTGACTTTAGGCAGGTTTCCCTCCATCCGGACGTCCAATTCGATGCGCTTGTCGAGGGAGATGCGGAACCAATCGGCGAGATCGGCGGTGAGCGCGCCCAGATCGACGGGCTGCGAGACGAGCCGCCCCTTCCCGGCGTAGGCGAGCATCTGGCTGCAGAGGTCGGCGGCGCGTTCGGCGGCGCTTTCGCATTCGGTCAGCATCTCCCATTCCTCGGAGGAGTCCGGGGTCTCCGCCTTCACCAGGCCGACGTTGCCCATGATGGCGGCGAGCAGGTTGTTGAAATCGTGTGCGATGCCGCCGGCAAGGGCTCCCAGGCTCTCCAGTTTCTGCGCCTCGCGCATCCGGGCGTTGAGTTTCCGGCGCTCGGTGATGTCCACGAGAATGGCGATCAATTCCCGGGCGGGTTCCGATTGCGTGTCGGCGGATCTGGACCACCGGGAGACCAGGTGGACGGTCGGCCCTGCGGCGGTCGGGAGTTCGACCTCGATGACGGCCCCGCCCTTGGAACGCAGTTCGTCCAGCAGTCCTTCGATCCGGGTTTCGGAGAACCCCAGCGACTCAAACAGGTTTTTCCCCTTCAAGGGGCCAAGAAGCGCGTGGGCACCGGCGTTTTAATAGCCGATCTCCCCCGTGGCGGCGCAGGCGACAATGCCCTCGTTGGCGCGATCGAGCAGTTCCGCCTGTTCGCGGATGCGCTGCTCGGAGCGTTTGCGTTCCATCGAATGCCGGAGGGCCCGGGCGAGCGAATCGGCGGAGATCTCGCCCTTGATGAGATAGTCCGCGGCGCCGGCCGCCAGCGCCGGAACATCCTTGCCCTCATCGGAATCGCCGGTCAGCACGATGACCGGCTGGCCCGGCATCCGCTCCACGAGCAGCGGGACCGAATTCAATCCGCGGCTGTCGGGGAGGTGAAGGTCCAGCAAGGCGACGTCCGGACGCTCCGTTTCCGCCAAAGCCAGCCCCTCGCCCAGGTTGCGGGCGCGGATCAGGTCGCAGTTCAGGCTCCAAAGACGCGACAACTGCCGTTCGATCGCCCGCGCGTCCAGATCGTCGTCTTCTATCAGGAGGATCTTCATGCCTGGGCGCCTGTTCTGGCAGGGGGGAACTCGACCGAGTCGAGGTATTGGTTCAGCAAGGCCGCGAGCCGGTCGAAACCGCCGCCGGAGCCTTCCTTGATGAGATAGCCGCTGACGTTGTGCCGGTAGGCGCCGGCCTTGTCGCTGTCCGCGTCCGAGGTCGTCTGCACGAACACGACGCTGTCGCTCAGGGCCGGGTCCCTGCGCAACTCCCGGAGGAATTCGAAACCGCTCATGCGCGGCATGTTCAGGTCCAGCAGAATCAGGCAGGGGCGCGGCAGCCTGTCCTTTCCGTTGGCCCCGCGCAGGACCTCCAGCGCCTCGACGCCGTCCCGCGCCGCCGCAAGCGGGTGATCGATCCCCGCCTTCCGAAAACTCCGCTGCATGGCCCGGATATCGACGTCGTCGTCATCGACCATCAGGATGTGAACCTGTCGTTCGCTCGCATTCATATGTCAACATGCCCGGAGGCGGGCGTCGTGGTTTCGGGCCAGGAGAAGGTGAAGGCCGTGCCCGATCGGACGGCCGATTCAATGCGGATCCGGCCGCCCATGGCCTCGACGGTCTTCTTCACCAGGGCCAGCCCCATGCCGCTGCCTTCCACCTCGTCCCTTCGTTTGAGTGTCTGAAACAATTCGAAGACGCGGTCGTGAAACCTGGGATCGATCCCGGGTCCGTCGTCGCGCACGGTGAACTCATGGGTGTCGTCCAGCTTGCGCCAGGAGATCTCGATGCGGCCGTCCCTGCGATCATGGTGCTTGATCGCATTGGAGATCAGATTGCCGAAGACGCGCAGCAGGGCGCCCGGCGGCGCGACCATCTCAGGCAGCCGGGTCGTCGCCGTCACTGAAAAGTCGCCCGGCGGGACGTGCAGGGCGATGCATTGATCGACAATTTCCGCGACGGATATGCTGCGCGATTCGTCCTCCTGCTGTCCGATCCGGGAGTATTCCAGCAACGCGTCCAACAGGCAATCCATCCGACGAACGCGACTTCGAAGCAGTTCGAGATCCGCCTTGGATTCGTTGGTCAGGAGTTCGCCGCTGTCCTCGTCGATCCACGACGCCAGATTGTCGATTGCGCGCAGCGGCGACTTCAGGTCATGGGAGGCCACGTAGGCAAACTGCTCGAGTTCCGCATTGCTGCGGCGCAGTTCCTCGTTTGCGGCGCGCAGGCGGTCCTCGCGTTCCCGCAGTTTGCATTCCCGATCGCCGATCGCCTTCAGCATCTTGTTGAAGGACTGGTTGAGTTCCCCGATCTCGTCGCCCGCGACCATCAGCGGCGCGCGCAGGGAGAAATCGGACTCCGATTCCACCCGGCGCGCCGTGGAGGCCAGGTCGACGATGGGCGTCATCATCCGCCGGGCCACCCCGAGCGAGAGGAGGAACACGCAGCCGCCGGTGATCAGGAGGGAGGATGCGAGGCTGACGCTGGAGCGTTCCAACGCGGCGAACGCCTCCTTCCGGTCGATCTTGGTGACCATGCCCCAACGCGGACCTTCGAGATATTCGGTGATCGCGATGACCCGTTCATTCCGATAGTCGGGGACGTCATTGAATTGCCTCTCGTTCCGCAGCAGGGCCTGGGTGATGGGGATGTCGGTGTCGGATGCGGGGATGGTGCGACGAAGCGCCGCGCTCGCCTCGAAGCGAAGCGGGATGACGAACTGCGCGTCGCCGCTCGGCAGCTAGCGGGCCAGCACGGTCTCCCCCGTTTCCCCCATGCGCGCCCGGTGCGTGAAGAAATCGATCAGATCGTCCAATGAGGATCGGATCACGACCACGCCCAGGAGTTCCCCATCGAGGATCAGCGGGCTTACCAGCCGCGTGGCGATCAGGCCCTCGCGCAGGTAGAAGTGATTCATGCCGACCTCCTTGAGCCCGGCCTGAAAGAATGACTGATTCGAGATGTCTTCCCCCGTTCGGTCGGGCAGCGTCGAGGCGACGATCCGCCCGTCTGGCGCGACGATGCAGACGGATTCGAATCCGGCGGTCGCGTCTCTCGCATCCTCGATGATTCGGGTCATCTTCGCCACCTGCGCGGGATCCGGCTTTTCGAGATGCTCCTTGAGGCTGAGGCGGAGCTGCGTCCGGGAGGCGACGTGTTCCACGCGCTCCTCGTAGAGCCGGACCAGGAGCTGCACGGACTCCCGGGTGCGGTCGGCATTCAGCCGCAGGTCTTCCAGAATCTGCCGCGTCATGGCGCTCCGCGCCTGTTTCAGCGCCAGCCCGCCGAACGCCAGCAACGGAATCAGCGCGACCAACAGCATGGCCAGACTCAGTTTGGCGGTGAGTTTCACGGTGACAGGATTGAAAGGATCGCGACTTGAGGCCGCTCGTCGCATTCGCGCGCGAAGGCCGCTCAGCGAACATCGGCGCCTCTGTCGTAAACTTAAATCATTCCGGCCATTTTTCGTCCAGCCCAGTAGACGCCGAGCAGCAGCAGGATCAGGCCGCCCCACCAGGGGTTGGCCCAGATCCGGATGCGTTGTTCCAGGGGGCGCGGTTCGGGAAGCAGGGCAATCTGGTCCAGGATCGCGTCCAGGTCCCCGATGGATCCGCTCTGACCGAGCGTGATGGAGGCGATCTCGCGGAGGGCGCCCGAATTCACGGGTTGTCCGGTGCGCTCCAGCGTGGGCGCGGCGACATCGATGCGGGTCTCCAGGCGGCGGTCGTGCTTCGGGGCCTCGACCTCGATCGTGTAGGCCTCGCCGGTTTCGGGGATGAAGCTCGATTGAAAGACGCCCCAGCCGCCGGGCAGAGGCGCGAATTCCACCCGTTCGGTCGCGCCGGAGGCGTTGGTGATCTTCCCGACCACCGGCCCCCGCTCGATGGGCAACCCGCCCTGGCTGAGGATGGTGGCCTGGAGAAAGACCGTTTCCCCGACCTGCGGCGTCTCCGGACTGTAGGTCAGGCGGATGCCGGGACGCTCGGAGAGGTGGCGTTGATGGGCCATCCAGCGCACGACCTGGCTCCAGAACTGATAGTGATACCTGTCCTCCACGCCGCGTCGCCAGCGCCAGGCGCTGTCCGTACCCATGAAGAGGGTCTTACCGTTGCCGAAGGGCTTGGACACCAGCAGCGGCAGGCGCCCCCAACGATTGCGCATGCCGGAATGCACGGCCAGCACGGTCGAGCCGGGGCGGCTCTTCTCCACGGCCGCGCACCAGTAGAAGCCGGGCAGCCGCTTCCAGATCGCGTCGTTGCGGACGGCGTCGGAATCGAAACGCGTCAGCAGGTGGTCGCGGCCGCGCGTGGAAAGGGCGAGCGTCGCCTCGTTGCGCAGGCCGACGCCCTCGGGCCGTTGTGAATCCAGCGTCACGGGCATCAGTTCGGCCAGGGGCGAATTGGTCAGCGTGTGTTGTCGCCCGCGCGAACCCGGCAGGAAGACCAGGCCGCTGGATTGTTGCTCGACCAGTCCCCTGATCAGTTCGGCGTCGCCTTCCTTCAGTTCGCCGCCGCCCACCCCGACGTCGCCGAGAAAGATCACATCGTAGCCGGCGAGAAGCTCCTTGGATCCGGGAAAGGCCGGCAGGTAGCCGCGCCCGCCGCCCGGGGGCAGCGACGGATGAAACAACACCGCGTGCATCTCCACGCCCGGATCGCGCTCCAGGGCGTTGCGCAGGAAGCGGAACTCCCAGCGCGGCTGCGATTCGACCACGAGGACCTTCAGCGTTTCCGAACGGATCGAGATGCGGAAGCTCTGCGAGTTGTTGTTCGTCAGGCTTTCCCCGTCCTGCACGGGAAGGTCCACGGTCAGTTCGTATTCCCCGACGGCGCGCGGCGACCAGACAATGGCCTCCTGCAGTTCGACCATCGGCGGAATCGTCAGTTCGCGTTTCGCCTCCTGTCGGTCTTCGTGACGGATGGTCACCGTCGTGTCGACGCTGGCGGGGAGGTGGCTTTGAATGCGGAAGGGGATGGAGATCTGCTCGCCGACAAGGCCATAGACGGGGGCCTTCACGCGCTCGAGGGACAGGTCGGGCAGGGGGGTCTCACGTCCGACCGCCACGGCGAAGATCGGCGCGCCCTGTTCGCGGAATCGCGTGGCCGCGCTGACGGGCGACCTGCCGGAATTCCAGTCGCCGTCGGTGAGCAGCAGCGCGGCCTTCAGATTGCGGTCGCGTTGCAGAACGGTGGCGAGGGCGCTGTCGATGTCGGTCTCGCCGGCGTTCGCGCTGGAGAACTCCTCGACGTGGACCTTGGCTGTCTCTTCCAGAGGCTTCCAGAATTCGCGGCGGCGCTGCATGTCGAGCCAGTCGGCGCGGCTGACGACGTTGTTGGAAAGGATCAGGTCCTTCGTCGCCATGCTGCCGGAGGCGTCGATCAGCACGGCGATTTCGGGATCCTCCGTGCGCTCGATGACCTTCACGCGTTCCGGTCGGAGCAGGGTGAAGACGAGCGCGGTCACGATGATCATCCGCAGCCCTTCGAGCAACGTGACGGCCCTGCTTCGACCGCGGCGCAGCCAGTTCTCGCGGGCCAGCCAGGCGCCCGCCAGCCAGACGACAGCGCCCAGCAGGATCACAGGAACAGAGGCTGTGAGATCCCAGTGCGTCATGATGTTGGGGCCTCCGTCATGACGTGTTCGTTTGCAGGCCTGGAACACGCGGGGCCCTCAACGCGAAACCGTCGTGTTTGCGATGGACAAGCGCGACCGTATGACAGCCCCAACGGGGCGAGACAACACAGCCCGGGGTGAAACCCCGGGTTATGAACAGCGAGGAATTGAGCCCTGTAGGGGCGAGACAAACCAAGCTTTCGCTTCCCGCCGATGGTCTCGCCCTTGCAGGGCTTGTCATTCTGAGGTCGGATTCCTGGGGCGTTGCCCCAGGCTTTGTTGTCCCGGCCCTTCAGGCCTGAAATACGGTCACAACCTGTTGGAGGAACAAAAGGCGCATGCCTGCTGTGCGGAGTCCGATCGTCGGCAGGCTCTGACTGCAGATGAATGAGCCTCCTCATCCGCCTTCGCATGGCTTCCGCCTTCGCATGGCTTCCGCCTTCGTATGGCTTCCGCGTGACAAGTTGGCGTGACAAGTCGTCGCGACCGGCGTCGGCTGCTACGAGGCTCTTGAATTTCGCTCCGCGCCTGCTCATGACTTCACCGCCTCCGCCGGTCGTCCATCGGGCAGAATCAGAAAGGCCTCGACCAGGAGGAACGCCAGCATGGCGCCGAGGATCAATCGCCAGATCTCGCCCTGCGACCGGTCGTCACGGCCGCGCGCCTCCTCCCAGAGCTTCACCGACAGGTCGCCGAACAGCGACGTTGCCGACTCGGCGTCCATCACGGTGCGGTCATCCTCAGATTCCGGACGATTCACCGCGACCAGCCGGGCGCCGTTCCGGTAGACGCCGGCCTGCGAGAGAATGTCCTTGGGCGCCGTTGAATCGACGGACGTCCAGGTCTTCGCGCGATTGACGGCGTTCAGTCGACCGCACTCGAGCATGGTCTCGCGATTCAATCTCCGGCCGCCCTCGCGCATCGCGCGTCGCAGCATGGGGACCAGGACGAAGCCGTCGCCAAGGGTGGACCAGCCCGCGTCGGGCAGCGTGCCGCAGAAATAGATCTGGCCGCCGCGGATCGTCTTCCGTGCGAGGAAGGGTTCTCCGTCCTTGTAGGCGGCGAGGACGGCGTCGCCGCCGCGAAAGGCGCGGCGTTGGATGGCCTCTGTTTCGTTCAACGGAATCCGCAGGCCCTCCTCGGTCCTGGCGAGCGGCCCCTCCGCCTCCTCCCAGTTGTCGATGGCGAAGAACCCGTCCTTGTCGGCGGATTCGACCCCGCCCCAGTTGAAGCCCTCGAAGGAAACGGGATCTTCGCCGGCCGCCGGGAAGAAGAACACCGAACCGCCCTCCTCGACGAAGCGTCGCACGCGTGCGGCGGTCTCGCCCTTGGGCAGGGGCGCCTGCCAGACGATCAGGGTGTCCGAATCCCAGTCCGCGGTCGCGGCTTCACCCGGTGAAACCTGTCGCGCGGGTTGGAAGGAGGCGCCGTCGCGGTTGGCCGTGGCGAAGCGGAAGAAGCGCGCATTGGCGTCGTCCGCGCTCACCACCACGGACCTGAAGGCCGAATCGGGGCCATAGACGAACCAGGCCGCATTGTCGGCGGCGTTGCCGTCATCCGGCAGCGTGGCGCTGCCCCAGCCGCCCTGGGATTCGGGAGCCACGCCGACGCGTTGCCGCCAGCGCAGTGATTGTCCGTCGAGCGTCGCCTCGACCTGCGAGCCGCCGCCGTCGACGTTCACCGCGATCGGGATGACGGCCTGCTCGTCGCCCTCCGAACGGCGGATATCGAAGGCGAGATCCAGTTCCGGTCGATTGCCGCGGGTCTGGCGCGCCAGTTCGTTGAGGGAGATGGTCGCGTTGGTCTCCTCGGCCTCGTTGAAGGCCAGCAGGCGGATTCGCACGGGCTGGGGCAGGGCGTTGAACTGTGCGACGAGCGACTGCCAGCGATCGTCGTCGGGAAGCCAGGCGCTGTCCTGCAGATCGGAGGCGATCCAGATCTCGGAGGCGCCGGCCTGGTTGTCGACCAGCCATTGAAACGCGGTCTGCAGCATCGCGGGAAGGTCCGCGGCGGCGTCCGAGGGCTGCGTGGTTGAAAGTCCGGCCAGGGCCGAGGCTCCGGCGATCTGCTGTGGTTCGCGCAGGGCGTTCTCGATCAGGATCAGGTGGCTGGAATCACCGAACAGTTTCGCCGCCGAGGCGATCTGTTCCAGGGCGCGTTCACGCTTGGTCAGCGAGTCTCCGAGGGTCTTGGACTCCATGCTGGGCGAGCGATCGAGCAGGATGACGATGGCGTCCGGCGCAGGGGACAGGGCCCAGCCGATCCAACCGCCCGCCAGGGGTCGCGCGACGAAAAGCACGAGCGCCAGCACGGCCAGGGTTCTGAACAGCAGGATCAGCCATTGCTTGAGTCTGGCGTGGTTGGTGGAGCTCCGGTTCGCCGCCCGCAGGAACTGCATCGCGGCCCAGGCGCGCGGCCGATGCCGCAGCCGGTTCAGCAGGTGGATGATCACCGGCAACGCGATCAGCGGCAAGGCCCAGAGGATTTCGGGTTGCAGGAACGTCATGCCGGGAGGGGCGTTCCGTGTGAAATCGAAAGCCGGGGTTCGAAGTTCCAAGCTCCAAGCTCCAAATCCCAAACAAGCTCCAAGCTCCAAATTCCAAACTCGCGGACGGAATTCCTACGACGCCCCGAATCCGTTTTCCGCGCCCATTCGTTTTTTGGAGCTTGGGATGTGGCGCTCTTTCCGCCTTCGTACGGCTTCGGCGCGACACGTTGGAGCTTGGAGCTTGGGATTTGGAGCTTCATGCCAAGGTCATGGCTTTGGCGCGTTCGGTGAGGAAACCGGAGAGAACGTTCTCGAGATCCTGATCCAGCGTGACGCGGCGGTAGTCGGCGGCGAACTCGTGGCAGCCCTGTTTCAGGCGATCGAGGAACCCGCGGATCTCTGCCAGGTATTGCTCGCGGATCATCGCCGGTTCCGTGACCAGGCTGTCGGAGCTTTCCATGTCGTCGAAACGGACCGGACGGTCGAACTGAAACTCCAGCTCCATGGGATCGAGAAGTTGGAACACCGCCAGGTCGTGCTTCTGAAAACGCAGGTGCTGCAGACAGCTCAACAGCCCGTCGAGGTCGCAGAAGAAATCCGAGATCACGACGACCAGCGCGCGGCGGCGGACCTTCTCGGCCAGTTCGTGAAGCGCGTCGGTGAGCTTCGTCTCGCCCTTGGGTTTCGCGGACTCCAGCGCGTCGAGAATGATCTGCAGGTGCGCGGGATTGCGTCGGGCGGGAATCTCGATCGGCTTGGCCCCGCCGACGCAGTTCAAGCCGGCGGCGTCGCCCTGCTGGATGGCCAGGTAGGCCAGCGAGGCGGCCAGACGCCTGGCGAAATCAAGACGGTTGGCGTTGTCGCCGGCAAAGTTCATCGACGCGCTGCAATCGAGCACGAGGTGGCAGCGCAGATTCGTGTCCGCCTCAAACTCCTTCATGTAGAAGCGATCCGATCGCGCGAACACGCGCCAGTCCAGGCGCCGCAGATCGTCGCCGGGGACGTATTCGCGATATTCGGCGAATTCCACGCTGGAGCCTCGATGCGGGCTCTTGTGCATCCCTGAAACGCTGCCCTCCATCGGCAGCCGTGTGACCAGGGGCTGCCGCATCAACCGGCCGACCATTTCGGCGTCGAGCAGGGGGGAGGATGCGGAGTTGGAAGCCATGGGTTCAAGAAGCTCCAAGCTCCAAGCTCCAAATCTCACTCTCCGACTGTAGTAGCGGACGTGAGTCCGCTCTGAATGAACGGAAGCGACCCGAAATGAGCGAACTCACGTTCGCTGCTACGGCATTCGAAGGAGCTTGGAATTTCATCGAGCGATGCGGAGCGAAACCACCGAAATACGATTGTCCAGCGGCGTCAGTCCTGCGCCCTCAACTCCACCAAGAGCCGCTCGATGATCTGCGGGCTGGTGACGCCTTCGGACTGCGCCTGGAAGTTGGTGAGGATGCGGTGGGTCAGGACGGGTTTGGCCACGGATTCGATGTCTTCCATGCGCACGAGATAGCTCCCGTGCAGGACGGCGTGCGCCTTGGCGCCGCGGATCAGGTATTGCACCGCCCGCGGACCCGCGCCCCACATGACCCACTTGCGGATCCACTCCGGGGCCTCGGGTTCCCGCGGTCGCGTCATGCGGACCAGCCGGACCGCGGTCTCGTAGATGTGATCCGGCACGGGCACGCGTTGCACCAGTTCCTGGAAGCCGAGGACCTCAATGCCGTCGAGCAGTTTTTCCAGGGACGAGGGATCGCCGCCGGTGGTTTCCTTGGCGATGCGCAGTTCGTCCGCCTCGGTCGGATACTCGACGTGGATGAAGAACATGAAGCGGTCCAGCTGCGCCTCGGGAAGCTGGTAGGTGCCCTCCTGTTCAATGGGGTTCTGGGTGGCCAGCACGAAGAAGGGCTCCGGCAGGGCCAGCGTCCGGCCGGCGGCGGTGACCTTGTGCTCCTGCATCGCCTCCAGCAGCGCCGACTGCGTCTTTGGCGGCGTGCGGTTGATCTCGTCGGCCAGCACGATGTTTGCAAACACCGGCCCCTTGATGAACTTGAATTCGCGTCTTCCCGGCGTCTCGGATTCCTGCAGGATGTCCGTGCCGGTGATGTCCGAGGGCATGAGGTCCGGAGTGAACTGGATGCGGTTGAAGTCCAGCGACATCACATCCGCCAGCGAATGCACCATCAGGGTCTTCGCCAGCCCCGGCACGCCCATCAGAAGCGCGTGCCCCTTGGCCAGGATGCAGATCAGCAACTGCTCGACGACATCCCCCTGTCCGACGATGCGCCTGCCGATTTCGGCGCGGAGCTTGTCGTAGAGCCCGCGCAACGCATTGATCGCGGCGACGTCGTCTTTGGAAACTGCGTTGGAATCCGCCTGTGCGGAGGAGGAGGGGGCGCCGGCGCCGCCCGTTGGCGCTTCAGATGTTTGCTCAGCCATAAATCACAGACAAGTTGAGCGGGCAACTTGCTGGTTTTCGGCTATGCGGGCAACTGTGAAATCAAGAATTGCCCGGAGCGGGCTGCGGCGCCCGCCGCGCGACGGATCGCCGTCCCTTTGCGCCGCGCGACAAGCGGGTCTGACGCCCGCCCTGACCAGGTTTCGCGGATCGGGCGGATCAGTCCTGCCCGCCTTCAATGATCACCGTGTAAAGGGTCGGCGCGCCGTCCTTGTCCCATCGCATCTGGGCGGTGGTGACAGTGGAATCGTTGACGGTGACGCTCCCGGAAACCTTGATCTCGGCGGTGTGTCCGTTCTGTTCCTGGGCGGCCTTCTCGACCTCCGCCGCGTGGCGGTTGTCGAAGGTGCTGACAATCAGGTATCCCATGACTTTCTCCTCCCTATTCTTTTGGCAGGTTTTTCGCGATGGCTTCAACGTTGCCGCTGTATCGGGTCTTCAAATCGCGCAACAACTTCGCCGCCGGCTGATCGCGGTATTTGTCGGCCATGGAAGGCGGCGCTCCGGTCTGCCCGGCAAGCAGCTCACGAAGTCGCGCGACATCGACATTGCCGGTCTTTGCGTCCGTGACGTGGGCGACGATCCTCTCCGCATGGGTCCTGCGCTCCACATTCAGGGCGGCCGCCATGCGGTCGATCGACTCCCGGGAGGCTCGGCCCTCCAGTCTTGTCTGGGTGTCGATCGGCGCGCCGATGGTGACGGCGGCGGCTTCCGTCGCCTTTTCCGCCCCGTTGATGATCGGCACGTCAAACCCCAGATAGCCGACCACCAGGGGACGAGGGAAGGTCTCGGCGAGCGACACCCCGCGTCCGGTGGCCGAGGTGAATTTGAAGCTCCCGCCGGGAGTGACCGCGTCGGCCACACTGGCATTCAGACTCTTCAACATGTTGGTGTAGTTTTCGTTCACGTTGGTGGATGTCGTCGGCAGTGTGATGGGCTTGTCCGCTCCGGCCGAACCTGCGGCCCCGAAGACGCTGTTGTCGGACAAACTGACGCTCACGCCGCGTGTCAGGTAGACCCGGTTGACCACTCTCAGATAGGTGTGCGTTTCATTTCCTTTTCCGGGAGAATGTCCGCCGGCCGGCAGGTAGGCGGAGAGGAGTCCGGCGTTCTCGTTGACCCAGGATTTGACCTGGTTGTACAGCGGCAGCACATCGACGCCATAGGTCGCCGCGTCGGAAATGGCGACGCTTCCCCTGGCGGAACTGGTCTGCATCATGTTGAAGGCAACGGGAACCCCGGAGATGGGCAGGGCCAGTTTTGCGCCGCCGCCTCGGGAGACGCTGAAATTGTAGGTCGGAAACGCGGCCCGGGGCGCATTGGTCGAAGTGTCCGTCTGCCCCGGCTCCCTGTGACGAAACGGGGTGAGCGCATTCTCATTGATCGATACATTGCCGTAGAATCCCTGGTAGTTGTCCGGGTGGATCCGAACGAGCATCTGCTCCAGGGGCAGGAACCCCTTCGATTGATAAATGTCCGGCTCCTTGTCGATCGGCGTTTGGACCAGGAAGACGTCGCCGGGGCGCAGGTCCTCCGTAAGGGGATACACCGGAATGACCTGGCTGGCTCGAATCGTCAGGCACCAGTCCTTGGCCACCCGCTCCATCTGTCTTCGTTTTGCCTGCGTCGTGCTGCATCCGACAAGAGCCGAGGCGGCCGTGGCGGCAACGAGCAGGCGGGCAATGTTCTTGATCATGTCTCTCCTTGGTCGATTTCCAGACTTGCTGGAGCAGGATTCTACGACCCATGCGGGGTGTTCCCACAACACAAATCGATTATCGATTCGCGACGTTGCGCATTTGCCTCCCCCGTGTCGGGGATGGGGCCGCCATCAATTCGTGACAAAAACCCCTTGCCAAACGGGCATGCGATCCGTTGAATGCCCCGCCTTTGGCGAAACGGCCAGATAGCTCAGTTGGTAGAGCAGCGGACTGAAAATCCGCGTGTCCTCGGTTCGATTCCGAGTCTGGCCACCACCTTTCGCCGATCAACACCCCGGCGCCGAATGTGATGTTTTTGGAACTTCGGCGCTTTTTGTTCTCGCTCCTGTAGCGACGGATTGGCACAAATACGGGGCTCCGCGCGAATAACAGGACAGCCACTGATTACCGCATGAACATTGTCAGACTGGAACTAGGCGAGTATCGGCCCCAGCTTCTGACCCCGTGTGTCGGCGCGTGGCGTTATCAGAAAAAACTTCCCCTCAAGGTCGACACCGGAACCCTCCGTCTCATTGCGCTTGGCGTGGGCGGCGCGTTTTCGAACAAGATGTTCCAGTCGAACTTCATCATTGTGAAGGGGAGGAATGTCCTGTTCGTCGATCTCGGCTCCAAGGCCACGTTGAAGCTGGCCGAATTTCATCTTTCCGCGCACGACGTCAAGCAGCTCCTGATCACGCATTCGCACGCGGATCACATCGGTTCGCTGGAGGAGCTGGGACTGAAGCGTCGTTACGAGGCGCCGTTCATCGAGATGCCCAAGCGCGAGGACGAGTCGTTCGGCGATTATTTCGGCCGGATGCTGCAGGCGCGGGCCGAGGGGCGGTTCCGCCCGACCATCTTCATTCCGGAACACTACGAGAAGCAGCTTTGGGACTGGTCGCTGCGCGGCGGTCTGGCCTTCTCGGAGAAGACCGATCTCGAGGAGCCCAAGGGCGAGATGCTCATGGAGCACTACTTCGACGTCAAACACCCGACCAAGGTGAACAACATCGGCGACGGTCGCGATTGTTGGGAATTCACCGTTCCCGGCGAGGACCCCGAGGACGACATCCACATCACCTCCTTCCTCACCAATCATGTTCCGGACACCGCCGCGGATGTGACCGAGGCGATTTACACCACCGGCTTCATCATCGACAAGCGGGTGATGGTCTCCGGCGACACCAAGTTCGACCGGGACCTGGTCGAGAAATTTGGCTCCGACTGCGATCACATCTTCCATGACTGCCAGCACTTCCCCGGCGGCGTGCACGCCAACTACGCGCAGTTGAAGGAGCTCTCCGAGGAATTGAAGGAGAAGATGTACCTCTATCATCTGTCGGACGGCATGCTGGAGATCGACGTGATCCAGGATGGCTTCGCCGGCTTGATGGAATCCGCGCCCACGGCCTACGACTTTGCGCCGTTGAGTTCCTGATGGGTTCCGGAGCGCGGTTGTGTTCCGTCTTCGGGACCCGCCGCAGCAGCCTCCGCCCGCCCGTCCATCCCCCGTTTGTCCCGGTCGCCAACCACGTTGCTGCGGCTGGTCTATCGACACAGCCGCGCCCCGTCCGCTCATGTCCGATTGCCTTCCCCGGATGTTTTGCTAGGTTCTGCTTCGTGAACAGATTCATGCAGCGTGTTTCGGTCGGCATTCTCGGCCTGGCTCTTTCCTCGGTTGCGACCACCGCCGCGGTGATCGACGCCGCCAAGGCGAAGCCGGGAAAGGACGGCAAGATTGAGTGGTATGACATCCGGGGGCTCGGTGTCGAAGGTCAGGGGTGGGGCGATGTGAAGGCGCCCTTTGATCGATTGCCCGCGCGGGTGGAGAAGGTCGTTCGGCCGCCGGTGTGGAGCCTGAGCCGGCATTCGGCGGGGATGGCCGTGCGTTTCGTGACCGACGCGCCGGAGATTCACGCGAGGTGGACATTGACCTCCAGCCGCCTCGACATGGAGCACATGGCGGCGACCGGCGTCAGCGGCCTGGATCTCTACGTGAAGTCGAAGGATGGGCGGTGGCGGTGGGTGAATGTCGGACGCGCCAAGGCGCAGTCGAACACGCAGAAGATGGCCGGCGATATTCCCGGGGGAGAGCACGAGTATCTGTTGTATCTCCCGCTCTACAACGGGGTGACCTCGGTGGAGATCGGGCTGCCGAAAGGAAAGGCGCTGAAGACCGCGCCGGCCTATCCCGAGGCGAAGCGCAAGCCCATCCTGTTCTATGGCACGTCGATCACCCACGGCGCCTGCGCCTCGCGGCCGGGCATGCCCCATCCCGCGATTCTCGGGCGTCGCTTTGGCCGGCCGGTGATCAACCTTGGTTTCTCCGGCAACGGCCGGATGGATCTGGAATTGGCGGAGCTGTTCGGAGAATTGGACCCCGCGGTGTACGTCATCGACTGCCTGCCCAACATGAGCGCCGAACTGGTGAAGAAGAACGCGGAGGCGTTCCTGCGCGCGTTGCGCAAGGCGAGGCCGGACACGCCCTTCCTCCTCGTGGAGGACCGCACCTACGCCGACGCGCATTTCGCCGCCGGCAAACGGAAACGCAACCTGACCAGCCGCGCCGAATTCCGGAAGATCTACGAGCGGCTCAAGGCCGGGGGCATGGAGGGGCTGCATTATCTCGAAGGCGACGGCCTGCTCGGCGACGACAGCGAGGGCACGGTGGACAGCTCCCACCCGAACGACCTCGGCTTCATGCGCCAGGCCGACGCCTTCGCCGAGGCGCTGAAACCAATCCTCCGGTAGAAACGAACGCTCGTCGCGCCGTGGCCGGAAGGCGACGGCGGATGAGTTCGTTCACTTGTTCGCCATGGAAACCGTCCGCATCGACAAATGGCTCTGGGCCGCGCGCGTTTACAAGACGCGCGTCGATGCGACCGATGCCTGTCGAGCGGGCAAGGTCGAGGTCGACGGCGTCAAGGCCAAGCCGGCCCGCATCGTGAAGATCGGCGACGTCATCGCCGCCCGGACGCACGCGCTGCGGCGCACGGTGGTCGTCAAGGGGCTGACCGACAAGCGGGTGGGCGCGAAGCGGGTCCCGGATCTGTTGGAAGACAGGACGCCGGAGTCCGAGATTGAGGCGGCGCGGGAGCGGCGGCAGAACGCGGCCTGGGTGGGCGAGCCCGGAAAAGGGCGGCCCACCAAGAAGGACCGCCGCGCGCGGGAGCGTTTCTTTGCGTGATGGACCGGCCGCGTTTCGGTGTCGGCTGAATAAACGAGGGGCGGGAGCGTCAGGTATCGCGGAACACCTGACGCATGAGCGACCAGCCCTCCACGTCCGTATTGCCCCTGCCGCCGCCGGATCGGTTTCATTTGTCCTCCGCCCTCGGCTGGCTGGGCTTGGGAAACGCTGTCGAGGCCGAGGCGGAACTCAACGCCATCGCGCCGGAGCATCTCGATCGCCTGGATGTGCTGGCGGTCAAGTGGGATGTGTTTGCCCGCCTCAAGCGCTGGCCTGAATGCCTGGAGATCGCTGATCGCCTTGTGAAGCAATGGCCCTGCGAGCCGACGGGCTGGATCGATCGATCCTACGCCCTCCACGAGCTCGACCGGACGCGCGAGGCGCACGACAACCTGGTCTCTGTGGCCGGGCGCTTCGAGAAGGTCTGGACCATCCCCTACAACATCGCCTGCTACGCCTGCCAGTTGGGCGATCGGGACGAGGCCCGCAAGTGGCTCAGGAAGGCCTTCGCGGTCGAGGACAAAGGCCGCCTGCTGAAGGTCGCAATGGAGGATCCCGATCTGGAGCCCATGCGGGAGGAGGTCGGGAGAATCGCGGGCGCTCAGAACAGATCTCCCTCGCATTGAAGCGGAGCGCCGGGCATTGCCCGGCATGGGGCGTCGATCCAGGCCTTGGCCGGGCAATGTCCGACACGCCGTGTTCACTTCTCCCCGCAGTCCATCTTCAGGCCCCGCAACCTTCCGGTGAATGGATTCGACGATGGGGCGCCGCGGGTCGGTTGGACGGTTTCGGCCCCGATCCAGATGTTGCGCCGATTCACGAAAGGCGTCTCCAATGGGTGGACGACTTTGTAGTGGTTTGCCCGATTCGATTTTACTACAAACATCGCCGCACACGTCAGTCGCTGTCTCATGAGAAAGCTCATCCTTCCCATCCTCCTCACATCATGTTTGCTTTTGTCCGCCTGCGGCGACCGTCCGGCGGGACCATCCGCTTCGCCCATCGCCAGCCCGGCGCCCGCGGACGGCTCCCTGTCCGACGCGGATACCATGGGAGCCTGGATCGCCGCCGCGACCGGCGACATCGACACCGTCAAGAGCGCCCTGGAGCGCGGGCTCGACGTGAATGGACGGGACCCGAACAGCGGCGGAACCATCCTGATCTCTGCCGCCTTCGCGGGGCAGACGGAGATCGTGAAGCTCCTGATCGAAAAGAGGCCGGACCTCGAGGCCCGGAACAACGAGGGCGCCACGGCGTTGTTCAATGCCGCGTTCTTCTGCCATCCCGAAACGCTGGAGGCGTTGATCGAGGCGGGAGCCGACGTGAATGCCAGGAACAAGAATGACGCCACTGCTCTGAATGCCGCGACGACGCCATGGACGGAAGACATTGCCAACATCTACAAGTTCATCGGCGACATCCTCAAAATGGAGTTCGACCTGGACCATATTCAGAAAACACGGCCGAAGATCGCGGAGATCCTGGAGCAGCATGGCGGCAGGAAGGCGGAGGATCTTTGATCTGAAGCCGCCTGAATCGCAAAGAAGACCGTCGTGAGCGAGAACGCCCAGCCACCGGCCCCGCCCGGCGCCCCCGCTTCCCCCAAGGAGCGTCGACATGATCTCGACGCCCTGCGCGCCGGGGCGATGTTGCTGGGGATCGCGCTGCACGCGGCGCTCTCATTCATGCCGGGCATGTGGCCGGTGCATGACCGCTTCGAGAACGACGCCTACGCGGTCTTTGTCTCGGCGGTGCACGGTTTCCGCATGCCGTTGTTCTTCCTGATCAGCGGATACTTCACCGCGATGCTTTGGCGACGACGCGGATTGCGGGCGTTGATTGTCCATCGTTTCAAACGCATCTTCCTGCCCTTGGCATTGGGGTTGGTGACGATTGTGCCGTTCTGCAACTGGTCGTTCAATTGGGCGGCGTCCGCGGGCGGCGGGCGAACGTCCGCGGCGATCACCGACATCTGGAGCGCGGCCGCGGCGATCACCGACATCTGGAGCGCGGCCGCGGCGGGAGACAACGAGGCGGTCGCCCGTTTTCTGGAGAAGGGCGCGGAGATTGACGGCAAACAACCGCATGTGGAAACCGGGCCGACGCCGTTGATACTGGCCGTGGTCTACGATCACGGGGAAACCGCCAGATTCCTGTTGGAGAAGGGCGCTAAGGTGGATGCGCGCAGCAAGGACGGCGGCGCTCCCCTGCACGCGGCCGCGTTCTTCGGACGTGCCGAAATGGCGGAACTGCTGCTGGAGAACGGAGCCGATCCGACGCTACGCGATCACAAGGGGCAACGTCCCGCCGATTTGTTGGCGATCGACATGAAGTTGACGATGTTTCTCGCTCAAATAATCCAGTTGGATCTTGAAGAGGAGGAGGTGGAGTCCGGGCGTGACGCGATCGCGACGGCCTTGGGAGAAACGCAGGGGGGCGCGAGCGGCGGGGCGGCTGCCGTAGGAGGGCTGATCATCTCGTTGTTCTTCGCGCCGGTGTTTCACCATCTGTGGTTTCTTTCGATGCTTTGTTGGCTGGTTGCCGGATTCGTCGTGTGCGCGTGGATTTTCGAAAAGATGAATTGGAAACGCGCTCCGGCGTGGTTGACCCTTTCGCCGTGGCGGTTTTTTTGGTTGTTTCCGATCACCTTGATCCCGCAGTTCCTGATGGGATGGGAGCCTGCGACCTTCGGCCCGGATACGAGCGCTGGCTGGCTGCCCTGGCCGCCGATTCTGATGTACTATGCCGTCTTCTTCGGGTTTGGCGCGGTGTATTACGATGCCTGCGATGATAGCGGACGAGTCGGTCGTTGGTGGCCGGCGCTGCTGCCGTTGGCCTTGTTTGTCATATTGCCCCTTGGGCTCGAATTCACCTACGAACCGGGCGAAGGCGAGGAACGCATGCAGCGCAAGTTCATCGCGGATGTCCTGCAGGTCTGCTATGTCTGGCTGATGAGCTTCGGGTGCATGGGGCTGTTTCGGCGCTTGTTGAACCGCGAGAATTCGAAGATCCGCTTTGTCTCTGATTCCTCCTATTGGCTCTACGTCGCGCACCTTCCGTTGATTGTCCTGACGCAGGGCTGGGTGCGGGATTGGGATCTGCCGACGGCGCTGAAATTCACCATCATCTGCGTGATCGTGACCGCCTTCCTCCTGGTGACCTACCGATATCTGGTGCGTTACACGTGGCTGGGGAGGCTGTTGAACGGCGCGCGCAAACGGCCTGAACCGGAATGCGCTCCTTCAGCCTGAGCGAAGGAAGGCGGATCAACCTCAGTTGGAATCCAGTCGGTTGCGGATCAAGCGGCCGAGTTCATGGGGTGAAAATGGCTTGGGCAGGAAATCGACGCCGCGCACGAGGGAGCCGGCGTGTTCGAGCAGTTCGCTGCTGTGTCCGGTCATTTAGATGACCTTCAGGTCCGGGCGGTCCTGCTTCAGTTCCCGGGCGACATCGAAACCGCTCTTTCCGCTGGGCATGACCAGATCGGTCAGGACGAGGTCGATCCGTTCGCCGTGCGTCTTCCAGACCGATTCGGCCTCGTTGCCGTCGGCGGCCGCCAGTGTTTCGTAGCCGAAGCCGCGCAGGGCTTCGGCCACGGTCGCCCTTACCGGGGCCTCGTCTTCCACCAGCAGGATGGTCTCCGCGCCGCGTTGGACGTCCCGGTCGCGCGCTCTTTTGTCGCCCTTGCCGCCGGCGGGCGTCGGGCAGAGCGGCAGATGGATCCGGAAGACCGTTCCTTCCCCGGGGCTGGATTCCAGGTCGATCCAGCCGTCATGTTGTCGGACGATGCCGTAGCTGGTGGAGAGCCCGAGGCCGGTCCCCTTGCCGACATCCTTGGTGGTGAAGAACGGTTCGAAGGCCCTGGCCCGCACGGATTCATCCATGCCGCAGCCGGTGTCGCGCACCTCGATGACGGCAAAGTCGCCCGGTCTGGCGTCCGGACTCTCCGCCGGGTCGTTCGGGCCCCGATGGACGCGCCGGGTTGACAGCGTGATCGACCCGCCCCCGGGCATGGCGTCGCGCGCGTTCAGACCGAGATTCAGCAGGGCCTGGCTGAGCAGGCCGGAATCGCAGTTGACCGTGAGCTACTCGTCCTCGCAGCGGCAGTCGATCGCGATCGTTTCGCCGAGCGTCCGTTGGAGGATCGTGACCGACGATCGCACGATGCCGCCCAGGTCGTTCGCTTCAAGGCGCATGATCGACTTTCTTGAGAAGGCGAGAAGCTGATTCGTGAGGTCGGAGGCGCGTTGGGCCGCCTCGTCGATGCCCTCGATCAGGGTCTGGGTGTTCCGGTCGAGATCGGCCGTCATCTCCACCAGGCCGAGGTTGCCGCAGATCACGGTGAGCAGGTTGTTGAAATCGTGCGCGATGCCGGCTGCGAGCTGCCCGACGGTTTCCATCTTCTGCGCCTGCCGGAGTTCGGCCAGAAGCTTGAGGCGTTCGGTCACGTCATACGCGAGGATGAGCAGCGCGGGCTCTCCCAGCGTGGCGACCGGTTCGGTGGACAAGAGCACGGAATGGATCCTGCCGTCGCGGCTCTTCATGCGCGCCTCGTCTGCGCGTTGCGAGGCCTCCCTTTCCCGGGTTCTCAGAAAGTCCCGCAGATCCGTCGCGTTGGCCCAGAGGTCGAGATCGTCCATGGTTCGTCCGGTCACTTCGTCGCGCGACTAGCCGAACAGGCTTTCAAACTCCGGATTGGCCTCGAGGCAGCGCCAGTCCCGGGTGCGCACAATCCAGGCCGGCATGGGGTTGGCGTGAAAGGCTCCCAGAAACTGGGCGCGGTTCTGTCTGACGCGGGATCGCAGGAACCCGGCCCAGCCCGCCGCCGCAAACACCAACAGCCCCAGGCCGCCGACCACGGCCAACGAGCGCTCCTCGGTCCACCAGGAGGGACGTTCCTTCAGGACCGCATCGCCCGCTCTGGCCAGAAGCACGCGGAAGGTGTCGGGCGTCCGGCTGTTCCTGCCGTCTTCGATGCTCAGGTATTGGCACACGCCCTCAACCTCAACAACGCCGCCCAGCGCCCAGATCTCCCGGTCTTCAAACTGAAGACCATCGGGAAGCTCCACCGCAAAGCCGACGCCGTCGCCGCTGAGTTCGATGCGTCCGCGTTCGACCGCGGAACGACCGACCACCGTCCCGCGCAGCCGGATCCGGCGCCCGTTGACATTGGCGGAAAGAACCTCCGGGGCGGACAATGGGACCGCAGCGGGAAGCGGGGCCGAGCCGAGTTTCCGGAACGCCACGTCCTCCAGTCGCGGGCTGACGGAGCCGGGGGCGGGAAAACCAAGCGCGGTGATCCTGTCTCCGGGAACCAGGTCCAGGGGCTTGTGCGATCGAAGTTCGACGCCGCCCTCCCCGTCATCGAGTTGGGCGCGGTTGGCCTCGACGAAGGTGACGACGCCCCGGACGCGGATGCGGTGGATGTTCGGGGCGAGCCAGGGCTGCCCGGCCAGCTCGGCGATCCTGAAGACCCTGGCGGAGTAAGGTTGCGCGGGCGACGGCTTCTTGACGCTGAGATCCTCCGGACTTTGAACCAGCAGCGTATCCCCGGGGTACGCACGGGGGACGTCCTCGCGGGCCTCGGCCACGCCGTTCAGCTCCACCTCCGCGTCCACCAGGCGTTCGGGGAGTCTGCCCTCCGTCAGATCCACGCGCGCCTCCACGATTTCTCCCTGCGAGCTGAGCCGCAGAATCGCGGTCGCGTCCTCCGACAGATCGACGGAGCGCACGACGCCCGCCAGCTTCAACCAGGCGCCCGTCAACCGTCCGGAGTTGAATTCCGTCGCCTGCGCCTCCCGGGGATCGGCGATGCCGGCCTCGTCCGACCGCTCAAAGCGGTCGGCAGTCAGCCAGGGCGTCCGTCGTCCCGGAACGGCATGGCCGTCAATGCGTATCCGCTGAAACCTCTTGGGCGGCGCATTCGTGCCCCGCCACTGGACCCGCACGCCTCCCCAAGATCCCCGCTGGAGGTAAAAGACGTTCGACGCCGCATTCAGATGACTCACAAATCCGTCGATTTCCACGGGCCAGCCGCGGGCGGTCTGCTCGGCGTTCAATCCCTTGATCTGCGCCACGGTCGTGGCATAGGCGACATAATTCGTCAGGTTGACGACCCCTTCCTCGGGCCTTTCCAGATCTCGCGGCAGTCCCAACATCTGGAAGTCAGTGACCTCGAACCCGACGCCGTCCGGACCGGCCGTCGGGTATCCAAGAATGTCGACGACATCTCCGGGCGCGAGCGCCCGCCCGTGTTCCTTGCGCGCCATGAAGAACCGGGCCCCGGGATCGGTGACGTAGCCGATGGCGAACCGCCCTTCGGCAAGGCTTTCGCGGATCCGGCCGCGGAATCGCACCGGCAGGTCATCGGGCGCGGGGTCATTGTCCTGGATGGCGTTCGAGGGGAACGGTCGGCGCACAAAGGGGTTGAGTTTTCCCGGTTCGTCGATGTCGATCATCTTCCAGTCGATCGCCCACAGGATCCGTTCCGGTTCGTGTTCCGGCGAGCGGCGCACGTCCATGAGCGGGCCGCGCGCCCGGATGCGGGCATGGCGGATCCGGGCGGCCACAATGCGGTTCGGTTTCGGCGCGACCACCGTGATCATCTCGCCATCCTGCCTCAGTTTCATGCTGACACGATTGCGCATGATGGAAGCGGTCGGCGGGATGTTGGTCCTGACCGATGCAATCACGCCGCCCAACTCCGTGAGCGCGCCGTCCAGCGCGTCCTTCTTGAGCGCCTCGGAGACGGACGGTTTCTGCGGTTCCGGAATGCCCGCCTCAGGGTCGAGAATGGTGATCCGCGTCGCTCTCGCGCGGGCGGTGACATTCCTGAAGGTCGTGCCTTCGAAGAGGATTCTCGCGCCGGTCGGGGGCATGGTCCCCGACGAATCCGGAAGGACGATCAAGCCGTGCCCGTTCTCCTGGACAAACAGCCGGCCGGTCCGGGGAACGATGCCGACGACCACGCACTCGAAGCGCACGGGATCCTGCGCGGTCAACTCGTTGTAGGGGATCTCGAGGATTTCCGGGATGGAGGTGTGGACCGCCGCCGCCTGGCTCCGGGCCGACAGCGTCGCCAGGAGGACCGCGAGAAGGGTGGCCGCCCAGGCTCGCAGCGCTGGGGATGAGGGCAGGGATTTCATTGCGGTCCGGTTCCGGCGGCCGGCTTCACGGCTGGGATTGTTGGAACGTTCTGAGCAGGCTGTTGAGGACCATAGGAGGCGGCCCGGGCAAACGGAAGCCGCTATTTTTGCGCTCGTCGTGCGGCCGCGTCCCGACTGCCGCCAACAACACGCTTCCGCACGGCTCGGGAATTCGTTAGTTTCCCCGGCCATGAAACGTTTGTTTGCAAATCTCATTGCGCTCTCCCTCGCCTCCGCCGCCACGGTCCAGGCGGCCGGCGACCGACTGGTCCTTCTCGGAGCCTCCTACGGCAAGAACGTCCTCGCCATCTGCGAAGCGGACGGGAAGGTCCTCTGGAAACATGACACCGCCGGACCTCAGAAGGGCCACGCCGGGCACCACGACGTCCATCTTCTCAAGAACGGCAACATCCTCTTCCACGATTCCTGGACCACGACCAGGGAAATCACCCTCGGAGGGAAGGTTGTCTGGGAATACGACAGCGCCAGACAAAATGGCAACCAGGGGAAGCGCGTCGATGTCCATGCCTTCGCCCGACTCGACAACGGCGAAACCGTGATCGTCGAAAGCGGCGTCGGCCGGATCATTCATGTCGATCGCAAGGGTAAGATCGTGAAGGAGGTCCCGCTTGGGGAGGGCGGCCGAAAGAAGACGCGCCTGATGCGCATCCTCGACAATGGCAACTACCTCGCCTGCGCCGAAAACCCGGGCGTGGTCACGGAGTACGATTCGAAGGGCGGGGTCGTCTGGGAATACGAGATCGGCACGCGCGTCTATGGCGCCATCCGTCTGAAGAACGGCAACACCCTGATCTGCTCCGGCAGCGGCAACAGCGTCGTCGAGGTCTCGCCCGATGGGAAGGTCGTCTGGGAGATCGCGAAGAAGGTCCCGGGGACGGATATCGAACTGGGCTGGATGACCACGCTGCAGGAACTGCCCAACGGCAACCGCGTCGTCGGCAATTGTCACGCCGGCGAGAACAATCCCCAGATCCTCGAGATCACGAAGGACAAGAAGGTGGTCTGGGAGTTTGATGAATGGGACCTGGTCGGCAACGGCCTCGCCTGCTGGCAGATCCTGGACGCCAGACAATCCGCCTTCGTGCGGAAGAAGCTGGCCCGGTTGAAAAAGTGATTTCCCGCCCATGCTCCGCCCGCAGAAGAAGTATTCCGTCCACGATCTCCGCCAGCTGAAGGGGAAGCGCTGCCTGACGCACATCCACGTGAAGTCCCCC
This sequence comes from Verrucomicrobiales bacterium, assembly GCA_038126035.1. Lineage (GTDB taxonomy): Bacteria > Verrucomicrobiota > Verrucomicrobiia > Limisphaerales > JAYPEY01 > JAYPEY01. The sequence continues at coordinate 30,605 of JAYPEY010000068.1, forward strand.
GACGAGGCCGCCGCCGCCGAAGCCGCCGGGATCGACCTGATGAGCTGCAGCTTCGATTCGCCGGAATCCCAGGCGCGGCTGCCATTGTTGGTCGAGGCCGCGCCCGGGAGTTTTCTCTCCTGCGCCACGCCGCACGGGATGGCGTCGCGGGAGGAGGCCATCCGGATCGCGTTCAAGGCCTTGGAGATTGGCGCCAGCTCGGTCTACTGCTCCGCCAGCCCGTTCATCATCGAGGCCATGGCGAGGGAGGGGATTCCGGTGGTGGGGCATCTCGGCATGGTCCCGCGCCATGCCACCTGGACCAACTATCGGGTGATCGGGAAGACGGTCGAGGAGGCCAAGCTCCTCCATGACCGGATGAAGACCCTGGAAAGCGCGGGCGCCTACGCCGCCGAGTTGGAACTGGTTCCCCACAATCTCGCAACCTTTCTCTGCAGGAAAACCTCCATGTTGTTGATGTCGCTGGGCTCGGGCAGCGGCTGCGACACGCAGTTCCTGTTCTCCGATGACATCCTCGGCGACTACGACGAACGTCTCCCGCGCCACGCCAAGGCCTATCGCGATTTTCTGGCCGAGTATCGTCGGCTGCAGGACGAACGCCTCGCGGCCTTCCGGGAGTACGTGGCGGATGTCCGGGAAGGCCGTTTTCCCGAACGATGCCACCTCTCCGAGATGAAACCGGAACTGCTGGAGCAGGCGATCGGGGAAATCGAACAGGTCGGGCAGTGACCGGGCAGTGACTGCAGCGGTTGGTCCCGCAGCTCCACGCGCCTTTCAACTGCCGGAACTGATGGGGCGCCCGATCGGGACGGGGATGTACGGGCTTTCCACGACGTGGACGGGAGGTTCGCCTCGTTGCTGGAGGCGGATCGACAGCGGCCTGCGAGCGCCGATGAGGGTGACCGGAGCGGGGCTCCCCAGGCGCGGGACATTTGTTTGTCTTCCTTCCCGCGAAACGGGGCCATTCACTCTTGCCACTCCCTTTCTTAGTCTCCAGAATTTGACCTCAGTTTGAGGTCGCGGGTCCCTGGCCCTCCTCATTGTGTTTCAACAGATTGAAAAAACCGTCAATTCTCCAACTCACCCAAAGACCCATTGACCATGGCTGCTTCGACGTCAATTCTCCCGGATAAACTGCACGAGTACCCCCAACAAGATGTGATCGACGGAGCCGGCGGAGGATCGGGCCCGGTTCTCGATGATTGCCTCAACCAGAACGGCGGGGTGTTGCAGCTTCTGCACCGCTACGCCGGCCGGACGTTCTGCACGCCGGGGAAACGAATTCGCCTGGATGCGGAATCGTACTACCCGGACTACATGGGCGGGACCGGGCTCGACGAGCTCTGGATGTGCTGCACCGTTCCCATCGTGACCGGGGTCATCGACACCCGCACGAACAAGGCGCCGTTTCGCGAAGGGGAATCGCACGTCCTCACGCCGGATGGCCAGGTCATCTCGCTGCAGGATTTGATCGTCGC
>JAYPEY010000069.1:0-31873 GCA_038126035.1 Verrucomicrobiales bacterium
GATCGTGTGGGAGACCGAGTTCGGGGCAGGCTCCGTATTCACACTGTATTTCCCGGCGGCGAATTGAATTGAGGGCTCGCCTTGTGCGGGGCTCCATGGTCTTCTGGCGTTGCGAAGTGAAACTCATCGGATTGACAGGCGGAATCGGGATGGGCAAGTCGGCGGCCGGAGATTGGCTCCGCGCCCGCGGCCTGCCGATGGCCGACTCCGACCAGGTCGCGCGGGAGATCTGCGCTGCAGGTTCGCCGGCCCTGGCCGAGATCGAAGACCGGTTCGGACCGGAAGTGATCGGCGATGACGGCGGGCTGCTCCGGGGCGAACTGGCGAAACGCGTCTTTGGCGACGAACGAGATCGCGCCGACCTGGAGGCGATCCTTCATCCTCGCATTCGCGAGGCATGGAAGGCGGAGGCCGAAGGTTGGCGGAACGACGGGCGCGCGGTCGGGGCGGTGCAGATCCCGCTGCTGTTTGAAACCGGGGCGGAGAGCGAATTTGACGCGGTGGTCTGCCTGGCCTGTTCGCCGGGGGTTCAGCAGGCCCGCCTGCTGGATCGCGGATGGGATGAGGAGGAAACTGCGCGGCGGATCGCCTCGCAGCTTCCGCTCAAAGAGAAGATGGAGCGTTCGGACTTTGTCGTATGGAATGAGTCCGGTCTTGTGGAACTGGGCGAACAGCTTGAGCGCATAATGGATGCGTTGGGCGTCGCCGACGAATTGAAAGCCGCCTGAAATGTTGCTGACCGCAGAAGAACGAGAACAGTTGGTGAACGTGCGCCATGCGATGCCGCATCAGTTGCTGGGCATGCATCACCTTGGCGATGGTTCGGGGCTGGTTGTCCGGGCCATTGCGCCGGACGCCGTCGCCGTTCAGGTCGTCCCCGCGCCCGGCGCCGAGGGGGCGAAGTTCACGTTGGAGAAGATCGACGCCGCCGGACTCTTTGAAGGCGTCACGCAGGAGACCGCGGACATCTTCGCCTACGATCTCGTCATCAAGTATGAATCCGGCGACGAACAGCGCACGCGCGACCCGTATTCCTTTCTGCCCACCCTGGGCGACTCGGATCTCTACCTGTTCGGCCAGGGGCGCGAGATGCGGATCTACGACAAGCTGGGCGGGAGGCTCCGGGAGATCGACGGCGTTCCGGGAACGAGTTTCGCGGTCTGGGCGCCCAGCGCGCAGGCGGTCAGTGTTGTCGGCGATTTCAACAACTGGGATGGCCGCCGGCATCCGATGCGTTCCCTGGGCGGCTCCGGGGTGTGGGAGATCTTCGTTCCCGGCGTCGGACAGGGCGCGCTCTACAAGTTCGAGATCAAGGGAGGCGACGGCTCTCCCATGGTAAAGACCGATCCTTACGGGCATTTCTTTGAGGTCGCGCCGAAGAATTCAGCCATTGTCTGGGACACGCATGCGTTCACCTGGACGGACGGCGAGTGGCTGCACAAGCGCGAATTGGCGAAACCGCTGGAGGAGCCGCTGAGTATTTATGAGGTTCACGTCGGCTCCTGGAAAAAGAAGACCGAGGCCGAGTCGCTGAGCTATCGCGAACTGGCGGCCCCGTTGATCGAGTATCTGAACGAGACGGGGTTCACCCATGTGGAGTTTCTGCCGGTCGCGGAGCACGCCTACTATCCCTCCTGGGGCTACCAGGTGACCGGATTCTACGCGCCGACCAGCCGCTTCGGGACGCCGGATGATTTTCAATACCTGGTCAACGAGCTGCACCGCGCCGGCTATGGGGTGATCGTGGACTGGGTGCCCGCGCACTTCCCGCGCGATGAATGGGCGCTGGCGAAGTTCGACGGCACGGCGCTCTACGAGCACGAGGACCCGCGCAAGGGCGCGCATCAGGACTGGGGCACGCTCATCTTCAACTTCAGCCGCCACGAGGTCCGCAACTTCCTCATCGCCAACGCGCGCTACTGGGTCGAGCGGTTTCACATCGACGGGCTCAGGGTCGATGCCGTCGCCTCCATGCTTTACCTCGACTATTCCCGCAATGAGGGCGAATGGATTCCCAACGAGTATGGCGGCCGCGAGAATCTGGAGGCGATCGACTTTCTCAAGGAGTTCAATCACGAGGTGCAGACCGCCTTTCCCGGTGTGATGACCATTGCCGAGGAATCGACCGCCTGGCCGCAGGTGACGAGGCCGCCCTATCTCGGCGGATTGGGCTTCACCTTCAAGTGGAACATGGGCTGGATGCACGACACGCTCGACTACTTCGGCCGTGAGCCAATCCACCGCCAATACCACCAGAACGACCTCACCTTCGCGACGCTTTACCAGCACAACGAGAATTTCGTGCTGCCCCTCTCGCATGACGAGGTCGTCCATGGCAAGGGCTCGTTGCTCGGTCGCATGCCCGGCGACGACTGGCAGAAGTTCGCCAACCTCCGGGCCCTGCTCGCCTACCAGTGGCTCTTCTCCGGCAAGCAGCTTCTTTTCATGGGCGGCGAGATCGGCCAGCCATCCGAATGGAATGAAAATGGCGAACTCGATTGGAAGCTGCTCGAACAGGGCCCCTATCATGCGGGCCTGAAACGCTTCATCGGCGACTTGAACACGTTCTACAAATCCGAACCGGCCCTCTGGAAATCGGACTACGCCCACGACGGATTCTTCTGGGTCGATTGCTCCGACCGCGAGAACAGCGTGTTGTCCTTTGTCCGGCAGGATACGGAATCCGGCCGCAAGGTCCTGGTCGTGATGAACCTGACGCCGATGGTTCGGGAGCCTTACCGTCTCGGCCTGCCCGAAGGCGGCGTCTGGACGGAGGCTGTCAACAGCGACGCCGAGATCTACGGCGGCGGCAACGTCGGCAACGCCGGCGCCGTCACGGCGGAAGAAGAGTCATGCCACGGCCATCCTTGGTCCGCCGAATTCGTCCTCCCGCCCCTGAGCGTCGTGGCCTTTCAGTCGACGGGGGAATAGAGGGGTTGAAAAGAATGTCGAGAGGCCGTGAATTGCGCCGCCTCTTTTGAAAAGCGCTGAACTCAAGAATCCGCATGTCTTCTTTGATCAAAAGTTGATCGAACTTCTTGGGGTGGGCTCGTCGGAATAGACAGCTGTTGAAGACTCATCAAAACGTTGCTGATTCATTCCTCCGGTTTTCGAAGATCGAGCATGGCGCGGAGTCTTCCTGGATCTTGCGACGCCTGGAAGACGGCATATATGACGATGGTCTCCCTCTCCGATTCGTAGTAGATGACATAAGGGAAGCGTCCGACTTTCAGGTGTCGGAAATTGTCGAATGCCACGGAAAAACCTTCGAGGGTGAGTTTGATGCGTTTCAGCGCTGACTCGAACTCTTCGAGAAGATCCTTTCCCAATCCAACCCGCCGCCGCTCATGCCATCGATATGCTTCTGAGATATCGTGATCTGCTTCGGGAAGAAGAATGAGGCCGCCGGTCATGACGGAGTCACTCGGAGTTCAACAGCCGTGACTTGAGGTCGGGCCAGGAAACTCCGGCATCCGGCGAATCCTGGTGGTTTGCCTTGCGCTGGCGCAGCTCGTCCTTCTGGGCTTCAGACAACGGGAGAGGTTCCGGGGATTCTGCGATCCTGTTCCAGAGTTCCTCGACGAGCTGAATTTGCTCGTCGCGATCCAGTTTACAGAACTCTTCCACCAATGTTCCGGAAGTCATGCATGAAAAGTAGCTTCACCGCGGGTGCTTCTCAAGGATGGAAAGGATGCAGAGTCGCAACAGTCCTTTGATCTGAGGCGAAGACAGGAAGAGTTGGGAGACGGGTTCCACGAAGATGTTCATGAAGATCTCCTTCGTGTCATAACAATTTGTAATGCAGTAAGTTGCGTTTGGTTGAGTGTTGGTTCGTCAGTGTTTTCCGAAGATGTTTCCGAAGATCCTTCTGAAAATCCAGCGATCGTTGGCGTGTGAGCCCTGTCCGTGCTAGGTTGCGCGCCTATGAACGACGACAGCCAGAAGAGCGAACCGACGCCGGAAGAGGTGCACAAGAAGCTTCAGGAGATGATGAAGCAGAGCGGCCTGCCCGGCGGATCGCCATTTGTTTTCAACATGCCGGGCATGGCCCAGCCCGCGTCGCCCCTGGTGGATGACGAGGAAGATGACGACGAGCCGGAGGCGTTCCATTTCGACCACAAGCCCCGGGACGTGAAGGAACACCTCGATCGCTACGTCATCAAGCAGGATGAGGCGAAGAAGGTGCTTAGCGTGGCCTTGTGCGACCATTACCATCAGGTGCGGATGGCGATGGAAGGCAGGGACCAGCCGAACTACGCCAAGCAGAACATCCTGCTTGTGGGGCCCACGGGCGTTGGCAAGACCTACCTGATCCGGAGCATCGCCGAATTGATCGGCGTGCCGTTTGTGAAGGCGGACGCCACGAAGTTCTCGGAGACGGGCTACGTCGGCGGCGACGCCGAGGATCTCGTGCGGGACCTGGTCCGGCAGGCGGACGGGGATGTTGCCAAGGCCGAATACGGCATCATCTACATCGACGAGATCGACAAGATCGCGGCGGCGAACAACGTGGGCGGCCGCGATGTCAGCGGGCGCGGCGTGCAGACGAATCTGCTGAAATTGATGGAGGAGACGGAGGTCTCGGCCCGGGCTCCCAATGACATCTCCGGCCAGATTCAGGCCATGATGCAAATGAGCCAGGGCGGTGGGAAGAAGCAGGCCGAGACGATCAGCACGAAGCACATTCTCTTTGTGGTCAGCGGCGCGTTTGACGGACTCGACAAGATCACGGCCAAGCGCGTGCGCGAGGCGAGCATCGGGTTTGCCGCGACGGAGCCGGCCCCGAGCGAGGCGGAGGAACTGCTCGACCTGGCGCAGACGCGCGACTTCATCGATTACGGCTTTGAGCCCGAGTTCATCGGCCGTCTTCCGGTCCGGGTGGTCTGCCAGGCACTGACCAAGGACGATCTGTTCGAGATCCTGAAGACCTCGGAGGGCAGCATCATCCGACAATACGAGCAGACCCTGTCCGCATATGGCATCGAGGTCTTGTTTGAGGATGAGGGCCTGGGGCGGATTGCGGAGTTGGCGGTGGATGAGAAGACCGGAGCGCGCGGGCTGATGACAGTCGCCGAGCGGGTGTTTCGCGATCTGAAGTTCGAACTTCCCTCGACCGAGGTGAAGCGCTTCGTGGTCGATCGCAGTCTGGTCGACGATCCCAAGGCGGCGTTGAACCGGTTGTTGGAGGAGCACCTGAAGCACGAGCAGAAGGTCATGCGGCAGCTGGTGCACGAGTTTGGCAGGCGTTTCCAGGAAAGCCACAACCTGAACCTCACTTTCACCGAGGAGGCGGCCGACATGCTGGTGAAGCAGGCCTTGGAGGAATCCGTTCCCGTCCGCGACCTTTGCGCCCAGCGCTTCAAGGATTTTCAGTTCGGCCTGAAGCTGATCTCGCAGAACACGGGCGAAAACAGCTTCGTGGTCGATGAGAAGGTCGCCGAGGATCCTGAGGCCGTCCTCAGCGACATGGTCGTGAAGAGCTACAAGAACGGGGACTGATCAGATCGGCACGTCCACGGAATCGACGATGTGATCGATGACGCTGCGCGCGCTGACGGAGACGGAGCGGGTGCCCTTCTTCGTGATGAGGCGGTGAGGCAACACGACGCGGGCGGCTTCCTTGATGTCGTCGGGGAGCACGTAGTCCCTGCCGGCCAACAGCGCGAGGGCCTGGCTGAAGCGTTGCATGTCGAGACTGCCGCGGGGGCTGGCCCCGTATTCAAGTGAATCGGCCTCGCGGGTGGCGCGGATGATATCCACGAGATAACCGCAGAGGCTTTCCTCGATGGTCACGCTCCGGACGGCTTTGTGCAGTTCGCGGAGGGCGTCGCAATCCATGGCGGGCTCCACGTGGTCCAGCGGATCGGCGGTCTGCTGGTCGCGCAGCACTCGAATTTCCCCCTCGCGATCGAGGTAGCCGATGGACAGCCTGATCATGAAACGGTCCATCTGGGCGAAGGGCAGGGGATAGGTTCCCTCGAGTTCGACGGGATTCTGTGTGGCGATGACGAAGAACGGAGCCTCGAGGGGGTAGGCCTCGCCATCCACGGTCACGCATTTCTCCTCCATGGCCTCCAGCAGACTGGACTGGGTGCGCGGCGTGGCGCGGTTGATCTCATCGCCGAGCAGGATGTTTGTAAAGATCGGGCCGGGGCGGAAGGTGAATTCGTGCCGGTCCTGGGCGTAAACCGTCACCCCGGTGATGTCCGAAGGCAGGAGGTCCGCCGTGAATTGCACGCGTTTGAAATCGGCGGAAACGGATTTCGCGATCGCCTTGGCCAGCAGGGTTTTGCCAAGGCCGGGAACGTCCTCGATCAGAACATGGCCGCCGGAGATCAGCGCGGCGACCGCCTGCCGGACGACATCCTCCTTGCCAAGAAACGCGCGGGAGACGCTTTCGATGAGCCGGTTGGCGTTCGCGGCGGGATCGGCGGATTGGGTTGCGGGCGCCTCCGTTGTGGCCGTGTCGTTCATATGCCCTCCATGAAATCTGCCTGTCCTTGATACCTGAGACGCGTCAGTTGTCTCGTTTCACGGCCCGCAAGGCAAGCGGGAATGGCGCGCGACGGCTGTTCAGACCTCGATCGATTCACCGGGGGCGGGTTGAAGCACCTGCATCTTTGGATGCCGCTCCCGGATCCGGTCCTCGAACCAGTCCTTTGAGTCCTGATCGCCGTGGCCGAGGACGACGACGCGCGGAGCGACGCGCCCGACGAAGTCCAGCAGTTCGTCGCGATTGGCGTGGGCGGTGAGGTCGAATTCCTGGAGGTTGCAGTTGTGGGTGAGGTTTCCGGCGGAGGGGCTGAAGTGGAAGGTCTCGCCCTTGCCGGCGGCTCGGAGTCGCCCGGCCGGCGTGGAGGGATCGGCGTAACCCACGAAGAAGATGTGCTGGCGTTCATCGTTGACCATGCGCACGGCGAGGTCATGGGCGGCGGTGTTCTCACTCATCATGCCGGCGGTGATGACGAAGAGCTTGCCGCGATTGAGCTTCATGGTCTCGACCTGCTTGCGGTCAAGGACCTGGAGGTCGAGTTCCTCCCGGAGTTGCAGTGAGCTGAGGTTGCGATGCGTCCGATGCGCCTGGAGGTCGTAGATCTCGGTGAAGACACGGCCGAGGCCGCCGATGTAGACCGGTTGCCGCCGGATCTTGTCGTCGCGCATCAGCACGGCGAGGGTGGCGAGCATCTCCTGGGTGCGTCCGAGCGCGAAGGTGGGGATCAGGATGGCGCCGCCGGATTCGCGGGCGGCGTGAATCGCCTCGATCAGGCGGTTCACCTCGCCTTCGCGGGTGAAGTCGGGCGCCACCTCGCGATTGCCGCGGGTGGTTTCCATGATCAGGACATCGGCCTGGGTGTCCTCGAACTGTGCGCCTTTCAGGATGGTCTGATCCTGGAAGCAGACATCGCCGGTGTAGAACAGGGTCTCCTTCTCGCCTCGAACCATGACGCCCGCCGAACCGAGCGCATGGCCGGCATCGTGGAATTCCAGGGTGGGCGAGTGATCGCCCGGGCGAATCTTGTGGAAGGCCTGCCACTCGATCTCGCGGTTGTATTTGAAACCCTGGAACAGGGGCGCGATCTCATCCACTTCGCGATGGGTGAACAGTGGATACTCCTTGATCCCAAGTTCGTCGCGTTGGCGCTGCATGACATTGACCGAGTTGTGCAGCACCCGCTCCACGATGAAGTAGCTCAATTCCGTCATCAGCACGTTCGCCTTGGGGAAATGCTGCATCGCGACCGGCAGCGAGCCGACATGATCGTGGTGACAGTGCGTGATCGCGATCGCGTCCAACTCCTCGCCGCGGATTTGTCCGTACAGGGGCAGGCCCTCGCGTCCCTCGCGCTTGGGATGGATGCCCGCGTCCATCAGGAGTTTGTGGCGGTCCATCTCGACAAACCACGCGCTCGCGCCGATGTCGGGATCCGGATTCAAATTGGCGATCTTCATACGAAACGGGGCGGAGCGGAGTCAGGTCCTTCAGATTCGAAGGGCGTGTTCCGCAACCGGAAAGCCGGCAAAGTAGGCCGCTTCCCGAAAGAAGCAACCCGAATGGCGGAAAAGGGCGAAAAATGGCGCATTTGCGGCGATCTTCAAAAAGATCAGAAGAATTTTGAATAATCCACAGGGTTGGGATGTCCTATCATCCAGTAAGTTGGTTTGGTTGTTTAAGTGAAGGGCGGTCGCCGAAAGGCGGCCGCTCTTTTCTTTTGAACCGGGCTCTGCGTCGGAAGATCTTCAGTTTTTCCACGGATGGCAAAGCCGACCCGCGGATGAAGACGTGTCGTTTGCGGAGTGGTTGACCGGATATGGAAGGCCGTGGGCGGAACCGAGCCCGGGAGTTGCTGAGAGCCGAGTTTGTCGTTTGCGACGGGGCAGACGGAGGGAATCCTGTTCCGGGAGAATCACTGACCCGAGAGCAGTCCCTCGAGCGAAGGCAGGCCGCCATTCTGGGAGGCCTGGGTCAGGCCGCGCATGACGCCTTCCTGGAGCAGCGCGGTCAGTGACGGTTTTTTGGCGAATTCCGCGGGCGGTTCGAAGTGGCGCTCGTCGACCTTGCCCAACTTCACGTTGCGGAGTTGGAATCCGTGCACCTTGCCGTCGGTTTTGACGAGGATCTTGATGGGCAGGTTGTCGAGGTCGGTCGCCTCCCAGGTCAGGGCGATCTGGTTGGGGTTGTTCTCCGCGGGAACGGTCAGCATGTACTTGATGCAGGGATGGCCGTCGATGGTCTCCTTGCCGACCGCGGTCTTTTTCAGGCCGCCCTGTTTGTCCGCCGCCTTGTCCTCGATCTGCTGCATCTTGGGTGAGGGTGTCTGCGCCCAGGCTTTCAGGCGGGGCAGGGCCACCTTCAGGTCGTCGCCGGGTTTGAGCCAGAGCACGGCGCTGTCGAGATTCATCTGGCGGAGCATGGCGATGCGTTCGGCGGGGAAGTGCGCGCTGCGAACCTGGCTGAAATTGACCTGCCAGCGCATCCGCCCTTCGGAAACGGCGAGGCCGATCGGGATGGAGTCGCCGCGCTCCCGGCCCGGCAGGATCAATTCCGCGCGGGCCGAGTAGTCTCGGGAGTCGGTGAAGAACTCGGAAAGCGCCGCGGCGAAGAAGGGCGCCTGTTCCTGGAGTTGGCCTTGAATGGGCAGGGGGCCCGGAAACTGGCTGAATTGCGCGGCCGACAGCCCGGAGTCTGCCTGCCCTGGCGCGGCGGCGGGAGCGGGGGCGTTCTGGGCGAAGGCAGGGGGAGTCAGCGCAAGGACGGACGCGGCAAGGCAGGGAATCAGAATTCGCAGTTTCATTTTGGCAGGTCTCCTGTTGCTTGGATCGCGGGTCACTGTTCACCAGAAACCCGCGCATTTCAAATGGGAATCTCGGAAGAAACGAACTCTTGAATTGTGCGGCGACATGGGTCACATTCGCCGCCGCTTGTGCGCGGTTAGCTCAGTGGTAGAGCATTACGTTCACACCGTAGGGGTCATTGGTTCAAATCCAATACCGCGCACCATTTCCTCCTTTTTCTTCCTTTTACGCCCAACAAATCCGGTTGGCACGGAATCTGCAAAGAGTGGTTCCTTATGTTGATTGTCGTCTGTGCCATAGGATTGTTCGTCGGCTTGGGATTGCTGTCCTACACCTTCCTCAAGGAACACTCGTGACGTTTTTTCCCGACGTGGCCTTTTCATGGGGCGGCCTTGGGGCGAAACTGTGGCGTGATTGAACGGTTTGTGAAGGCTGTCCTGAGCGCGGCGCTGCAGCCGTGAATGAGTAGAGCGGCGGAAGCCCGCGCCGCGCAACCATCCCTCCAATACTCTTTCACCCTCCCTTCGCCACCGTTCGAAATCGCCCCGCGTAATGCCGCGACAGGTGCGCGGCGACCGCTTCCTTGTCGTCGAATTCCACCGCAAGGTGGACGGCCTGTTCGACGCCGTTGAAATCGCGATGAACGACGGTCAGGACCAGGTCCGGCATCTCGACGGGGACCTCGCGTTCGCGCATGCCGGTTGCGCCGCGCATGACCGCCCCCTTCACGCCGCCGGTGACGAATCCGATCAGGCTGTCGGCGACCACATTCCCCCGCCGCATTTCGTAAATCTGCTGCATGTCCTCCAATTCGAGGGAGACGATGGATTCATCCGCGAGGCCGACAAACGGCTGCCGGCCTGCGGCGGGAAGGCAGAACGCGAGGCCGCGTTCGCAGACTTCCAGGCCCAGTTTGCGGTTGTCCTTCCTGGCGAAGGCGTCGAATGCGGCGATCCCGCGCAGGTAACCCGGCTCGCCCGGGCATCGCGAGGCTGATTCGCCCAAGACCAGTTGGATCGCCGGCCAGTCGACGTTCTCCAATTCCTGGACGCTGGTCCTTGACGCCGCGTCCAATCGGGTCCGGGCGTCGCGACAGGCGGCGATCTCGCGCATTTCTGAATCGGGGCCGATGTCGTCCATGGCCATGCCCAGAATCCTCGTTTCAAGCAGTTCGCGCGCTTCCCTGTGACGCTCCAGTTCCTCTGTCCAGGTCTTTCGCAGGGCCCCGATATCCGAGGTCGCCTCGAAGGTTTCGGCTCCCAGTCTGCGGGCCGCATCCTTCAGAAAATCGGACTGTCTATTTTGGGTGGATTCCAATTCGTCGCGCACCTCCTTCAGGGCTGCGCGTGCGGCGGCGACCTTTTCCAATTCCTCCTCGGTCCGTTCGCAACGCAGCCGCGCTTCATCCCCCGCCTTCAGGATCGCCTTGCCCCGATCTTTCAGGCCGCCGTGGAGTTTGAACTGGGCCACCTTGAGCTTTCCTTGATTCACCAGTTTCTCGGCGCGGGCCTTTCCCCGGGCCCAGAAGCCCTCGCCCTCCTCGGAGCCTTCGATGCGTCGCCTCAGGTCGGCGATGTGGTTCGCAGTTTCAATCAGTGGTTGAAACGCCTCCTCCTGTGGGAGTTCGCCGCGCCGCAGGGCCTGCAGGGCGCGCTTGGCCAGGGGCGCGGCAAGCGACTGCAGTTCCTTCCGACGCTCCCGACGCTTGTCCTCGAGCGCGTCCAGTCGTTCATCGAACGCCCGCCCCTCATCAAGCAGCGGCTCCAGGGTTTCCAGGCTCATGCGCCGGCCGTCTTCCCTGGCGGCCGTCGCTTTCAACTCCCCGACCACGCCGACGAATTTCCCGGGCGCGTCGCCGGCCTCGCCCGAGGTCAGCGCTTTCAGCAACGCCGCTTCACAGGCTTTGGCTTCCCCGCGTAGTTCTGGGATTCGCTCATTCATCCAGCAATTCCGCGCCCTTGATCAGCCGGCAGAACTCCTTCTTCGTGACGTCGTGATGCTCGCCGTCGGCGCCATCCGGATCCGACATCGACTTGTAGCCCACTTCCAGGCGCTCCAGACGGACAATCCGGATATAGGCGTCCTCTGTCTTCCAGATCTGGCCCTGTTTCAATCTCATGGGATCAGTCTATTGCCGCCGCAAACGCCAAACCAGCGATATCGCACGGGGATTGCGCTTGCGCGGCCCCATGGAATCTGTGAGACACTCGCTTCCATGAACAAAGCCTCGTCCGCCGCCTGTTCCGGCATCTTCGTCGCAACAGCTCTTGTCCTGCTGTTCGCCGCGCCATCCTCCGAAGCCGCAGAAAAGAACGCCCTGCGGGTTCAACTGCGAGAACGCGTGAAGCGGTCCGACGGCAGTTTCAAGGAGGTCCGCAAACGCGCCGACTGGAGCCCGAAGCAGACCGCTGTCATCATCGTCGACATGTGGAACGACCACCACTGCGTCAGCGCGGCGAGACGCGTGGTCGAGATGGCGCCGCACATGAACCGCGTCGTCGAGGCGGCGCGGGACAAGGGCGTCCTGATCATCCACGCGCCCAGCGGTTGTGATGATTTCTACAAGGGGCAGGCCGTCCGCAGGAACGCCGAAGCGGCGGCGGTTGCCAAGGCGGGCGTCGAGTTCAAGTGGAATTACTTCAACCCCGAACATGAAGGGCCGCTCGCCGCAAAACTGGAGGCGGCCGGCTGTTCCTGCGACACGCCAGAACCCTGCGGACCGGATCGCCGGGTCTGGGAGTCCCAGATCAAGGCCATCGAGATGACGGATTCGGACGCCGTCACCAGCAGCGGGCAGGAGATACACAATCTGCTGGAGTCTCGCGGGATCAAGAACGTCATCATCATGGGCGTGCACACCAATCGCTGCGTCCTGGGGCGCCCCTTCGGCATCCGGCAGATGGTGTATCAGAAGCGAAACGTCGTGTTGTGTCGCGACCTGACTGATTCCTATCACCGCGATCCGGGAAAGCATTTCGAAGGCCTGGAGAAGATCATCGAGCACGTGGAGAAATACTGGTGCCCCACGATCACCAGCAAAAGCATCACGGGGAGGAAGCCGTTCCGCTTCAGGCAGGCGGGGAAGTGAGCGCCACGAAAGCCTTTCACGCACTGAATGCGCTGCACATGACGCCTCTGAGGCGCGCGGCGCACGAGTCCCGCCCGGATCTCCGCGTGTTGCGGCGAGACGCCGCATGAACCCGCAGCCGGGACGGCTGCGCTACATGGCGTTCGCTGCTACGCCCCGATCCACCCGCCGCCGACGACCAGGTCGTCCTGGTAGAATACACAGGCCTGGCCCGGCGTGATGGCGCGTTGCGATTCATGCAGCTTCACTGTCGCCGACCAGCCTTCGCCCGGCTCCACCGTGGCCGGCGTTCCTGAATGGTTGTAGCGGATGCGCGCCGTCACCTCGATGGGCTCGGTCAGTTTCTCGAACGGAATCCAGTTGCAGTTGTCCACCTGGAATTCCGTCCGCTCCAGCAGTTCCGGATTGCCGACCACGACCCGGTTGTTTTCCGCGTCGAGTTCGATCACATAGAGCGGCGTCGGAGAACTGATCCCGAGGCCGCGTCGCTGGCCGATGGTGTAAAACTCGATTCCGTCGTGATGCCCGAGAACGGCGCCCCGGGAATCCACGATCTCGCCCTTGTGTTTCTGCGCGAGATCCGCTTTCTGCAGAAAGCTGCGGTAATCGTCATCCGGCACGAAGCAGATCTCCATGCTTTCCTCCTTGTCGGCGGTCTTGAGGCTTGCCTCGCGGGCGACGTCGCGGGTGTCGGACTTGCTCATCTCGCCGAGCGGGAAGAGCGACCGTTCCAGTTGATCCTGGCGGAGTGAAAAGAGGAAGTAGCTCTGGTCCTTGCGTTCGTCGCGTCCGCGCAGGAGCAGGGTGCGTCCGGTCTCCCTGTCTTTTCGCAGGCGCGCATAATGGCCGGTTGCGATCTTCTCGCCGCCCAGTTGTCTCGCCCGCTCGATCAGGGTTCCGAACTTCACCTTCTCGTTGCACATCACGCAGGGATTCGGCGTGCGTCCGGCCCGATACTCGGCCGCGAAGTAGTTGACGACTTCTTTCTGGAAGGCGTCCGACTCGTCGATCAGGTAATAGGGGATGCCCAGGTTGTGGCAGACATTGCGGGCGTCGGAGACGGCCTGTGGACCGCAGCACTTGTCCTCGGCCCGCGAAATGCAGTCCTGCGGCCAGGTCTTGAGCGTGATGCCGACCACGTCGTAACCCTGGTCCATCAGCAGCTTGGCGGCGGTGGTGGAGTCCACCCCGCCGCTCATCCCGATGACCACACGGGGCTTCTTCTGTTCAGCGGATTCAGACACGGACGCGGACGATAGGATCGCGCCCCCGAGGTGTAAAGGATCGGCGCGCTACCGGCGTCCGATGCAGTAGAGAAACTCGCGACGGGTTCCGTCGTCCTTGGCGACGCGGAGGTAGATGCGGTTGCCGCAGATGACGGGGGTGGCGTAGGCTTCGTCGCCGAGCTTGTTTTCCGCCAGCAGCTTGAACTCGTCCGGAGTCGCCTTGTAGACGAAGGTGGTTCCCGTGACGCTGGTGGCGTAGATGAGATCGCCGACCATGGTGGGGGACGCAAAGAAACTGCCGCCCAGGCGCTCCTTCCATTTCTCCTCTCCGGTGGCGGAATTCCAGCACAGGGCGAAGCCGGCGTCGGCCACGGCGTAGAGGTGGCTGTCCTTGACGATCATGGAAGGGACGTAGACGCGCTGCTTGTTCTGCCAGTCGACCTTGCCGGAGCCATCGGCCCGCATGGCCATGGTGTGGTTGCGCGGGTAGCCGCCTCCGGTGAAGACACGGACGCCGTCGGTGACCGCGGTGACGACGCACTCGGTGGTCGCGCCCTCGAATTCCCAGAGCTTCTTCCCGGTCAGCGGATCGAAGCTGGAGATCAGGTCGCAGCCGGTGACGATCATCTGGTCGCGGCCGTCGAGGCGGAAGACCACGGGGGAGGGGTAGTTGGGCAGCTCGGGGCGGCCGACCTTCCAGACGATCTTTCCGGTCTCTCGATCCAATCCCGCGATGGCGCCGCCGCCAGGCGCCTTGGTGTCGGCGGTGACGAGGACGAGCGATTTGTGGATCAACGGCGAGGCGCCGTAGCCCTGGTGGCTGACGAAGTCGGCGATGCGCGTTTCCCAGAGCTTCTTTCCGCTCAGGTCGAGGGCGTAGGCGTGGATGGCGTCGCGGTTGAACAGGGTGAGGAACAGAAGCTCGCCATCGCAGGCCACGGAGGCCGAAGCCCAGGTGGAGCGTTTCTGGCGCTCCTTGTTGAAGGCGCCCTTGTGGAGATCCGCCTTCCAGACCTGTTTCCCAGTCGCGCGATCCAGGCAGAGGATGCTTTGAGTCAGGGCGTTCTCATCGGCGGTGGGGATGTAGACGTGTTTTCCGACGACCGTGGCCGAACCATGTCCGCGTCCCGGGATGGCCGCCTTCCAGATGACGTTCTGATTCTCGTCCCAACGCAGCGGCGGCTTCTGCCCGTCGGCGGCGATGCCGTTGTGGCTGGGGCCGCGCCACCAGGGCCAGTCGTTCCTGCCAATGCCGTTGAAGTCGGACGCGGTGGCGGACAGGGCGAAGGCGATTACGAGGAAAGTGGTCAGGGCTTTCTTGAAATTCATGCGGGGAATCAGAAGCGCGGGAGCGGCGGGGGTCAATCTCCAAGCGTGGGCGACCAGGATTCAGAGCGCGATTGTGTCCCGTCTTTGGGACAAGCCGCAGCAGTTTGAGGCGCGGCCCAGGGCGGGGTGAATCCGGGGCGTTGCCCGCGGGCGGCGTTGCTGCGGCTGGGGATTCATTACGGGTTTGAAACGGGCTTGAGCGTCAGGCCTGAGGCGCTGAGTTTCATTCTGCTTTCGCCGCCGATCTTGGAGCCGCTGGTGTGGAGACCTCCGGCGTATTGGCCGTCGTTGAAATTCAACGGGATGGAGACAGATTTGCGCTCAATGCTTTCGGCCTTGATGACGGGGCCCGAGAGTTGGCCGACGATGATGTAGTCCGTCTTGATGTTCAGCTTGCGGCCGATCGCGCCGCGGTTCCTCTTGAGCCTCCCGTCCTCGAGCGTTGCGTCGCCGATCTTCCCGGTGACGGAGCCGTCGTCGGCAATGACGACTTCGACGGGAAGCTGCTTCTGCTTGGTCCAGTTGACGATGATCTTGGCGGAGCCCTTGAATTGGCCGGTCATGGCGGAGGGCAGGGACCTGTCTGCGGCGGAAAGCGTCCACGCGGCGAGCAGGGCAACGAGTGCGGTCAGGATGACGCCGCGGCGGAGATGTTGGAATCCCGGGGAGGAAAGGGAGTGGGCGAGTGAATGGCTTGCTTTCATGGCGGTGAACATGAACAAGTCTGCTGAAAAGTGTTAATCGAAAGGCGCTGCTCTGGAATCGATTGAAGCGATGCCCGGCGCTCCAACATGAGGCGGCTTTCCGCGGGTTGGTGGATTGGCGGGCGGCCGTGCGGCGATCGTCTTGCAATCAACCGGGAGCTGTGCGTTTTTGTGGCGCGATGAATGAGTCGGGGGAGTCAACCAGTGGGAGTGGAGGATCGTTGACACGACGATGCTGCGATCTGGCGCGGCGCCGACCCAAGACGGCGGCGGTCTTGCTTGCCGTCGTCGGGGTTGGGATTGCGGTCGCGTTTCTTGGGGGCGATGCCGGGCAGCCCCGGTTCAAAGGGAAGACCTTGGACGAATGGTTCTACGGGGAGAAGGGACATCCGGGGATGAAGGCGACCATGGATGCGGCGGCGGACGCGTTCTCCGAAATGGGAGCGGACTGTGTTCCGTTCCTGATCGAGAAACTGCGGGAGCGGGACACAAAGGTCGATGGCCTCTGGCAGGCGGTTCATTCAAAGCTTCCGAAATTTGCGCGGGAGGGGTTGAGGAAGGCTCTCGACGATGAGAGTTCGTTCGTTCAGAACGCGGCGCGGAGGGCGTTGGCTGGAATTGATGATCGCTGAGGCAATGCCGCAGTCGCTGTTTTAACACAGAGCTCACAGAGGAAAGGAGAACCACAGAGAAGGACGTTCTCTCTCCGTGGTCCTCTGTGTTGAGAAAACGGGGCGGACAAAGGCGTTTCATTGCCGGTTTGGCATCGGGCCTTCAACCGCGCGTCAGCGGCTTGATGCGACCTTCGTCCGCGGCGAATACCGCCTGCGGCTGTGGCGTCGAACGGACTCACTAAACCCGCGCACCCCGGAACCACACCTTCCCGTCATGAAAACATCCTTTCCCATCATTCTCGCCCTTGCCGCCCTTGCCCTGTTGTCCATTGGCGGTCGTTCGAACGTCGGAGCCGCCGCTGAGGGCGTCCCGGACAACAGCCGATTTGGCGAACTCGAGCGTCGCGTCGCGAGAATTGAAACGCATCTCGGTCGCGACGCATTGGGTTGGCGGACCTCCGGGACGATAGCGAAACGGTTGGAGTCGCTGGAGCGGAAGGCAAAGGACTCGGAGCGGGACAATCGACCGTCGTTTCCGGGCAAGATGAATTCCACGACGGATTCGAGCCGGTTGGCTGTCGACATGCGCAGCCTGCGCCATGATCTTGAATCCCTCGATCGCCGGGTGAAGGAGCATGCCACCCAGTTGTCGCGAACCCGAATCAACAACGGCTCCGATTCGAACCGCCGGGAGATTGAGCGCCTGCGTCGGGACGTGGAGAAGCTTCAGAGTGAAATTCAGAGGCTGGAGCGGCGGTGATGGGCGCCGCGCGAAGCGCCTTGGACTGCGGCGGCTTGACGCCGCCTTGCAGCGCTGGCGGTAACGCAACCGCTTCCTGTGTGTCCCGGCCCGTCCGTTCGCCGTCTCACATTCAGCGCGCCTCGCCATGCCGCCGCAGTCCAAGGCGCTCTGCGCGGCGCACCGGCCGTTCCTCGGCAGTGAGGAATACTCCCGGCGGCGTATTTCGCATTGCATCAAACTTCGGTCGCCCAACATCCTTCCCGTATGCAACTTGCCACGGTTCTGTCCCCGATGTCGGACGCCAACTTTCGTTTGGCGGCGCAGTGCGGCGTCGAGGGCGTTGTGGCTCGTTATCCCGGACCAGAGTTGGAGGACCTGTTGACGGTCAAACGGCAGGTCGAATTGCAGGGAATGAAGTTGGTCTCGATCGAGGGTTATCTGCCGATTGAGAAGATAAAGTCGGGCGGGGATCATGACGGCGCGGAACTGGCCGCGATGAAGCGCCTCGTGCGGAATATGGGCGAGGCCGGCATCCCTTTGCTCTGCTACAACTTCATGGCCGGCACGGACTGGGTGCGGACCAGACTCGACGCGCTCGAGCGCGGCGGCGCGAAGGTCACGGCGTTCGATCTGAAGGAGGCGGAGCGGGCGGTTTCGCTGAATCACGGCGGCGCGGTCGAGGGCGCGAAGGGAATTGGGGCCGAGGAACTTTGGGCGAACCTGGAAGCGTTCCTGCGTGAGTTGATCCCCGTCGCCGAGGAGGCGGGCGTGACCCTGGCGATGCATCCGGACGACCCGCCCCTGCCCGCGTTCAACGGAAGGGCGCGAATCATGAATTCCGTCGAAAACTTCGAACGTCTCGTGTCGTTGGCTCCAAGCGAGCGCAATGCCATCTGTTTTTGTCAGGGGACCTTTGCGACGATGGGCGTGGATATTCCGGCGACCATTCGCAGGCTGGGCCGTCATATCCGCTACGTTCATTTCCGGGATGTCCGGGGAACGTCGGAGTCCTTTGTGGAGACCTTTCACGACAACGGGCCGACCGACATGGTTGAGGCGATCCGAGCGCTGCGGGAGGTTGGTTTTGATGGGCCGATCCGTCCGGACCATGTCCCGCAACTCGAAGGCGAGGATGACGGGGAGCCCGGCTATACGATGTTGGGGCGATTGTTCGCGTTTGGGTATCTCCGTGGATTGATTCAGGCGACGGAGGCGGCGAACAAAGACGAACGTTCAACGCTCAACTTCAAACGTTAAACTCCCAACCAAAAGGTCCGCGCGCAGCGCGCCAATCTCAGTTCGAAGTTGGGAGTTTAGAGTTGAGCGTTGAATGTTCGCCTTTCTCTGTCCGCGCATTCGTGGTTAATCTCCCGCCAATCCGAATCCTCATGGCAAAGATCACCGCAATCGAAACGACGATTCCCGCCGGCATCATGCCCAACCTGGTTCTGGTGCGGATTCATACGGACGACGGGCGGGTTGGTTGCGGGGAGACCTACTACACGCCGCATGCGATCCAGGCCCTGATCCATGACTGGATGGCGGAACGGCTGTTGGGCGCGGAGGCTTCGGATATCGAGGCGCATTGGCGGTTTCTCTACGAACGCTGTTCGGCTTTTGGCGCGCCGGGCGCCGAGATGCGCGCCTTGTCAGCGATCGATGTCGCGCTTTGGGACCTGTTCGGTCAGGAATGCGGACAACCGGTGTGGCGATTGCTCGGCGGCGGCGTTCAGAAGACCGCGCCGATCTACAACACCTGCGGCGGGCCGGGCTATGGCGCGTTGAAGCAGGCGGCCATCGCGCCCGCGCATCCGGGATGGCCCGGCCATGGCGATGAGGGGCAGCCGGGCGAACTGCAGGACAATTGGTCGTCCATTCACGCCGCCGGCGATCTGGCGGAGGAACTCGTTTCCGAAGGCATTGCCGGCATGAAGGTCTGGCCCTTCGACCGCTACGCGCACCGCAATGGCGGGCTGCGCCTATCGGCGGAGGAAGTCGAGGAGGGGATGAAGCCCCTGCGGGAGATCCGCGAACGCGTGGGCGACAGGATTGAGATCATGATCGAGGGGCACGCCTTCTTTGAACTGCCGGCGGCCCTGAGACTGGCCGAGGCCCTCAAGGAGATCCGGCCGCTTTGGCTGGAGGATGTGCTGCGGGTGGACAACGTGGAAACGCTCGCCGACTTCCGCCGCCAAAGCGGCATGCCGATCGCCGCCACCGAGATGCTGCTTGGACGCAACGCCTATCTGAACCTGCTCAACGCGCGGGCGGCGGACTACATCATGGTCGATCCCACCTGGGCTGGAGGCATCAGTGAGACGCGTCGGATCATCGATCTGGCGCAGGCCTACAATGTGCCTGCGACGATGCACGATTGCACCGGGCCGTTGACCCTGTTTGCGGGGCTGCACTGCGCGATCGCGTCGGCCAACGTGGTCTTCCAGGAAACCGTCCGCGCGCATATCCGGACATTTTATGGGCGGTTGATCGACCGGCAGCCGGTGATTGAGAACGGCCGGCTGTCGGCCCCGGCCGATCCCGGCTTGGGGACGGCCTTGTTGCCGGAGTTGTTTGAACCCGGTCGCGACCACTACCGGAGGAGCGCGCTTTGAACTCATCAGAGCAGCCGACCGGAGTGCGGCATCGGGTGATTGGCGTCACCACGCTGGCGGCGGTGTTCTTGTATCTGGACCGGGTCTGTATTGCGGAGATCGCCAAGCTGGATGAGTTCAAGACTTCGTTGGGGCTGACGGACCAACATAAAGGCGCAATCCTTGCGTCCTTTTTTTTCGCCTACGCTCTTGCACAGACCCCGGCCGGTTGGCTGTCCGATCGGTTTGGCGCGCGGCGCATGCTGCCTTTCTACATTCTCGCCTGGTCGGCCTGCACCTTCGCGACCGGATTGGCCGGCGGCTTTGTGGCCTTCATCGTGGCGCGGTCGTTGTTTGGGGTCGCGCAGGCTGGCTGCTATCCCACCGCCGGCAGCCTGATCAAACGGTGGATCGCCCCCACCGGGCGCGGCAAGGCAAGCAGCTTCGTCTCGGTTGGCGGCCGCATCGGCGGCGCGCTGGCGCCGGTTCTCACCGCATGGCTGTTGGCGGATCTTTTTGGTTGGCGCGCCGTGCTGATGCTTTACGGGGCGCTTGGGGTGGCGGTGGCGGCGTTGTTCTGGTGGCACTTTCGCGAATCTCCGGCCGAACACCCGCGCTGCAACGATGCCGAGAGAGCGCTGGTCCGCGCCGACGGTGACGCCTCAGCAGACGGCGCCGCGGGGGCGCCGCCTTTTCCTCCGATCGTCCCGCTTCTCAAGAGCGGCGCGATGTGGCTGATGTGCCTCCTCCAGTTCGGCATCAACTTCGGTTGGGCCTTTCTCGTATCCTGGCTGCCGACCTATCTGAAGGAGATCAAGGGCGTGGAACCGAAGACGGGAGGAATCATGTCCACAATCATCCTTGCCTGCGGAATCGTGGGCATGTTGCTCGGCGGTCCGGTGGCCGATCTTTGCGCGCGGACGCTGGGCCGTCGCCGTGGACGTTCGTTTCCCCTGGTTGCCTGTTATACCGTTGGCGTGCTGGCCTACCTTTCCTGTTTGCGGTTGGAATCAGCCTGGGCGTTCGTGGCCGCGGCCTGCATCATCGCCTTCGTGGTGGACACGAGCGTTCCGACGATCTGGGCCTACATGCAGGATGTCGGGGGCAAGAACACAGCCGCGGTTTTTGGCTGGGGCAACATGTGGGGCAATTTTGGCGCCGGCGTGACCATCCTGCTCGTTCCGGTCGTGCTGAAGGAGTGGGACGCCAACGGAGACTGGCACGAGGCCTTTCTCCTTTTCTCCGTCGGGTTTCTTGTCGCCGGACTTGCTGCGCTTGGCATCAATGCCGATCGCAAGATCGAATGACTGACCCGGTCAACGCCTGCCCCGGGCCGGCCGCTTCTTCAGCATTGCCAGAGAGGAGCATGGTCGGTTGGATTCCGGAGATGAACCGGATTCCCAGATTTGCCCCCTGGATTGTTGTCGCCCTGTTGGTCCTGTTGGCGGCCCGTCCGGCCTCCGCGCTGGAGGCCATTCCCGACAAGGTGGTCGTCCTGACCTTCGACGATTCGGTCAGATCGCATCACGAGGTGGTCCGGCCGATCCTGAAGAAGCACGGGTTTGGCGCGACGTTCTTCATCACGGAGGGCTGGGACTTCGCGACCAACAAGGAGCACTACATGACCTGGGAGCAGATCGCGGAGCTGCATCGCGACGGCTTCGAGATCGCCAACCACACCCGCGATCACATGGGGTTGAACCCGAAGAATCCGGAGGCATTGAAGAAGCAGCTTGCCCGCCTGCCGGAGCAGTTGGAGGCGATCAACGAGCGTTGTCGTGAGCATGGGATTCCGCGGCCGGTGTCGTTCGCCTATCCAGGCAATGGCTGGTCGCCGGAGGCGTATCCGATCCTGCGCGAGGCGGGGATCCGCTTTGCGCGCCGGGGCGGGGCGCCGGAGTTCGATTATCCTCTGGGAAAGGGCTTCGCGTTTGAGCCGGGCGCCGATCATCCACTGCGGATACCGACCGCCGGGGATGCGCGGCCGGCCTGGGAATTCAAGGATTTCAAGCGCGCGGTGGATCAGGCGAGGTTCGGCCGGATCGCTGTGTTGCAGTATCATGGCGTTCCCGACATCGCGCATCCCTGGGTGAACTCGAAGCGCGAGTTGTTTTCGCGCTGCATGGCCTATCTTGCCGAGAATCATTTTCGCGTGATTGCGCTGCGCGATCTGGAGAGGTTCGTGAATCCTGCCCGGGCGCCCGAAGCGCCGGATGCCGTGATCGAGCGGCGCCAGTCGGCGATCCGGTCCGGGAATCTGGATCCCTATTTCAAATCGTTGGCCACCGAGAAGGGGCCGGCGCCGAAAGGGTATCCCAACATGATGGCGGTCAAGTTGGCCATCGGGCTCGGGCAATTGCCGTTGATCGATCCCAGGATCGCGGTTCCGGAACAGGTTGCAGTCCGTCGCGACGTGGAGTTTGGTCGGGGCGGCGACCGGGAACTCCGGTTGGATCTCTATTCGCCGGCCGGGAAGCCGAAGGAGCCGCGGCCGGGGCTGATCTTCATTCACGGCGGCGCCTGGCGCGGGGGGAAGCGCAGCGACTACCACTACTACGGAATCAAGTTCGCGGAGAAGGGGTATGTGGTGGCTACAATTGAGTATCGACTTATTCGCGAGGCGGTCTATCCGGCCGCCGTTGAGGACGCCAAGTGCGCCGTGCGCTGGATGCGGGCCAATGCCGCGAAGCTCGGCGTTGATCCGGATCGCATCGGCGTCGCGGGCGGTTCCGCCGGCGGTCACCTGGCGATGATGGTCGGGTACTCCTCGGGGGTGAAGGAACTGGAGGGGAAGGGCGGTCATGCGGGCGTGAGCAGTCGCCCGCAGGCGGTGGTGAATTTGTATGGCCCGGCGGATTTGACGACGCCCTTCGGCATCGCCAGTCCTTTGGTGAAGGACTTTCTTGGCGGGCGGACCTTTGACAAGGCTCCGGAACTCTACCGGCAGGCCTCGCCCATGTCCCACCTGACCCGGGATGCGCCTCCGACGTTGATCTTCCACGGAACGATCGACGACACCGTGCCCATCGCGCAGGCGGATCGGTTGGCCGCCCGGTTGAAAGAGCTGGATGTGCCCTTTCGCTACGATCGGCTTGATGGTTGGCCGCACGCCCTGGATCTCTCGCGCGATGTCAACGAGCGCGCCCTCCGGATCATGATGGAGTTCTTTGGGGAGACTCTGGGAAAGCCTCACTGAGGCCGGTTCAGGTCATTTCCGGCGGGGTTCGGGAGTCGCGCCAGCTGCCATTGGAGGATGGGCGGAGTAAAGAGGCAGGTGGCGAGGCAGACGAGCACAAGGCCGGCGTAGAGTTCGTCGGAAACGATGGCCGGACTGGTCGTGTTGCCGGATTGGGCCACGACCATGGCAATCTCGGCCCGGGGGATCATGCTGACGCCCAGCGCGCCGGCCGCAAACCATCCCAGTCTGTGTCCGGCCGGAACCGCCGCCCCCGCGACCTTTCCCAACACGGCGACCAGCAGGAGGATTGCCGCCGTTCCGGAGACCGAATGCAGAACCGCAGGATTCAGCTGGAATCCGATGGCGACGAAAAAGAAGGGTTTGAACAATTCGTAGATCGGCTTGAAGGAGGCCTCCCGCTTCACAGCGATCGGATCCCGGCTGAAGATCATGCCGGCGAACAGGCCTCCGATGGCGGCGGAGAAACCCAGCCATCCGGCGAAGGCGGAGATCAGCAGGCCGGATCCGACGGGAAAAATGACCGGATCCGCGCGTCGGCTGAAGAACCGGCTGATGGGCCGTTCTAGATAACAGGCAAACAGGAAACACGCCGCGGCGAATACAAAACCCTTGAACACAAGGACGCCGATAGCCAGGGCTAGGCCGCGTTCGATGTCCCCCAGGGTTCCGCCCGCCTCGATGATCGGCACGAGGGCGAACAGCAGAACCAGGAGGGCCACGGTCGAAAGGTCGTCCAATTCCGCCGCGTCGGTCACCAGTTCGCCCAGGTCGGTCCGCAGTCGGCCCGACTCCTCCCAGACGGCGAGCGAAACGCCGATGCTGGTGGCGGTCAGGGAAGTGGCCACGAAAAGCGAGGGCAGCAACCCGATCTCCAGCCACCAGCGCGCGGCGACAAAGCCCAGTGCCCCGGACAACCCCACGTTGCAGATCCAGATCCAGACGGCGTTCGGCAACTGCTTCAACAAGCCCTGGAAATTGCTTTCCAGTCCGACCTTGAACAGGAGGCAGACGACCCCGATTTCGCCCAGCAGTTCGAGCGTCCAGATTCCCTGATGATTCAGGAAGTCATGCGCCTCGTTCTGCCAGCGCAGGACCAGTCCCATTGCGATGTAGCCGACAATGGCCGGCAGGCTGACCCGGCTGGCCAGGGCCCGCACAAACAGGGATGTCAGCGTCACCAGCCCGATGACGAGAATAAACAGGGGACGCTCTGAAAACTCCGCATTCATTGATGGTCCGGTGGTCGTTGTGCTCCATCCGTTTCCTCGTCAAACTATGCGCCGAAACCTGAACGATTCCAATTGTCTGTTGTCACATTTCGTTGAAGAGTCTTTTCTTTCAGTCATGAAGAAGTCGAAACATACACACATCTGGACAGGTCTGACGGTTGCGCTTGCCACGATGGCGGTCGCCGTCGTCGCCGCGCCCGCCGACAAGAAGCAGGAATCCCGGGCGCTGAAACAAGAGAAATTCGTGAAACCGTCAGACGAGGATTTGAAGAAGAAGCTCAGCCCGATGGAGTTTTATGTCACCCAGCAGAACGGCACGGAACGTCCGTTCACGGGCGAGTACGACAAGCACTACAAGCCGGGCATCTATGTCGACATCGTGAGCGGGACGCCGTTGTTCAGCAGCCTGGACAAGTATGACTCGGGTTGTGGCTGGCCGGCCTTCACCAAGCCGATCGACGACAAGTCGGTGACCTCCAAGTCGGACCTCTCCCACGGCATGGTCCGCAACGAGGTGCGCAGCAGCGTTGCGGACAGCCATCTGGGGCATGTCTTCCCGGACGGGCCCCGGGCCTATGGCGGCATGCGCTATTGCATCAACTCCGCCTCGCTCAGGTTCATCCCGCTCGCCGAGATGAAGGAGAAGGGCTTTGGCAAATACCTCAAACGTTTTGAAGACGCCGGGCTCTGGCCGATCAAGGCCGCGGCGGACTCCGGCAAACGGGAATCCGCCATCATCGCGGGCGGCTGCTTCTGGGGCATGGAGGACATTCTCCGCAAGGTGGAGGGCGTCATCGACACCGAGGTCGGCTATTGCGGCGGCGAGAACGCCGACGCCACCTACAAGAACCACCCCGGTCATGCCGAGGCCATCCGCGTGGTCTACGATCCGACGAAGATCTCCTTCAAGACGCTGCTGACCGACTGGTTCTTCCGCATCCACGACCCGACCACCCTGAACCGTCAGGGCAACGACATCGGGACGAGCTACCGCAGCGCCATCTTCTACGCGAATGACGAGCAGAAGAAGATTGCCCGCGAGGCCATCGCCGAGGTGCAGAAGTCCGGTCGATGGAGCCGGCCGATCGTCACCACGGTCGAGGCCGTGAAGAACTGGTCCGACGGCGAAGCCTATCATCAGGATTACCTGAAGAGAAATCCCGGCGGCTACACCTGCCACTGGGTGCGCCCCTGGAGCGAGAAGAAGTATTTTGATGCGGGCAAGAAATAGGGGGAGGGAAGCGCCGGTCGATCGCCGGTTGTCGTTTCCATTCCTTTGACATCGACGCTTTTCAGGGATGTTTCAAAGCACGATCAGCATGCTCCGGGTTGCGGATGCGCGAAAGAGCGGGGAGTTCTACTGTTCCCTGTTGGGATTCTCCAAGTCGTGGGAGTTTTGCGACGAGGAAGGCTGTCCGATCTTTCTCGAAGTGACGCGTGACAACGTGTCGTTTCACCTTTCCGAGCACGAAGGGGACGGGCCGATGGGGCTGCAGGTCTACGTCAATGTCGCGGACGCGCCTGCGTTGCATGAAGAGGTGACGTCGCGGGATGTGTCTTTGCACGAGCCCCTGCACGACGCCGAATGGGGCCACACGGTGTTTTCGATCATGGATCCGGATGGCAACACGCTGCGCTTCGGTTCGCCTTCTGTGGGTTGATCCGACGTGACAGCCGGCGTGAGGCTCTTGCCGGATTGTTGGCGCGGCGCAATTGCCGGATGCCTCCGGGCCGGGTAACGTGTTCGTCCATGAACCGCCGCGCCTTCTTCAGGACAGTCGCCATTTCTTTGCCCGCCGCCGCGGCTTCCGCAAATGTCCCCGGCTACTCCTATCGCAGGCCGTCCTTCCCCGTGGGCAGTCGACTGGTGTTCCTCGGCGATTCGATCACGGACATGAAGTGGGGGCGCAATGAGAAGGACCGGAACCACTACCTGGGTCACAGCTTTGTCTACCTGATCGCGTCGCGCCTGGGCGTCGACATGCCGGAGGCGAAGCTGGAGTTCTTCAATCGAGGCAAGAGCGGCAACAAGGTGGCTGATCTCAAGGCCCGTTGGCAAAAGGACGCCATCGACATGAAACCCGATGTCCTGACGGCGCTCATCGGCGTGAACGACGTGAGCCAGAGCCGCGGCCAAGGCGTGGATTTCAATCAATGGGAGGCGGACTATCGCGAGATTCTTGGCCGCAGCCGGGAGGCGAATCCGCAGCTGCGGTTGATCCTGCTCGATCCCTTCGTGCTGCGGGTCGGTCGCTTGAAGCCGGAGGAAACATGGGCCTATTGGCGCGGTCTCATCGACAAACAGCGGAAGATCGCGGCGCAATTGGCCAAGGACTTCGACGCCGTGCACATCCGGACGCAGGAGATCTTCGATCGCGCGGCAGAGACGACCCCGCCGGAGCATTGGATCTGGGACGGCGTGCATCCATTGCCCCAAGGGCATGAACTCATCGCGCGCAACTGGCTGCAACAGGTCAGCGCCCGCTGGCGGGATTGACATTCCCATGCATGGAAACATTGCCAGACGCATTGACATCCCTGGTGGTGCGAAGCTCCTGCTGAGCCGGGCGTCGGGCTCTGCAAGCCTGCGCCCCGGGTTGCAACCATGAAACGACGGGTCGCGCTCATCGTCGAAACCTCCAGCGGCTATGGGCGTCGGGCGCTGGACGGCATTGTCCGCTTCATGAGGACGCACGACGACTGGTCCGTGTTCCTTGAGCAGCGGGATCTCGTCAAGAAGCCGCCGGCCTGGTTGTCGAGTTGGGACGGCGACGGGATCATATCCCGGGCGACGACGCCGGAATTGATGGATGCCGTAAGGGCGTTGGGCGTGCCGTTTGTCGAGCTGAAGGACCGTGAGGAGAAGACCTCGCGTCCGCACGTCCGATCGGACGACGAGGGGATCGGGCGCATGGCCGCGGAACACCTTTTGGAGCGGGGTTTTCGCAGTTTCGGCTTCTGCGGATTCAAGCGGGAGGCGTGGTCGGATCGGCGTCGTGAAGGGTTTGTCGCCCGGATCGCGGAGGCGGGCTTTGGCTGCGAAATCTACGCATCGCCCTGGCACGGCGCCGGCACTCGATCCTGGGGCGTTGAGCAGGAGCGGTTGGCGGCGTGGTTGGGGGGGCTGCAGAAACCCTTGGCGGTCATGGCCTGCAACGACGTCCGGGCGCAGCATGTCCTCGACGCGTGTTCCAATGAGGGCCTTTCCGTGCCCGAGGAGGTCGCGGTCATCGGCGTGGACAACGATGAATTGCTTTGTCGCGTCTGTTCGCCGCCGTTGTCGAGCGTCATCTCCAACGCGGAGATGGTCGGGTATCGGGCCGCGGAACTGCTTGCCGATCTCATGAACGGGAGGCCTGCGCCGGAGGGCTCGGAAACGATTCCGCCCATCGGGATTGCCACGCGGCAATCCACGGACGTGGTTGCGATCGACGATCTGGCCACGGCCAAGGCGCTGCAGTATATCCGTGAGAATGCGTGTCGCGGCATCAGCGTGGATGACGTGATCGAGCACGCGCCGCTTTCACGCAGCACCTTGGAGCGTCGCCTGCGCCAGCATCTTGGCCGCACGCCGCAGGAGGAGATCCGGACGGTCCAGGTCAAGCGCGCACGGGAATTGTTGGCGACCACCGATCTGCCGGTGGAGGAGATTGCCGGGTTGGTCGGTTTCGAGCACCCTGAGTACCTTCACTTCGTCTTCAAGAAACTGACCGGAATCACGCCGGGCGCCTTTCGGAAACAATCGGAACCCCGGAAGAAGTCTGACAAAATATCTTAGGAAAAAGACGCGATGG
The DNA here is from genome assembly GCA_038126035.1 of Verrucomicrobiales bacterium. Taxonomy (GTDB): domain Bacteria; phylum Verrucomicrobiota; class Verrucomicrobiia; order Limisphaerales; family JAYPEY01; genus JAYPEY01. The sequence goes on from JAYPEY010000069.1 coordinate 27,811, forward strand.
TTCATTGTCGGATTCCCGGATCTCCCTATTCTGCCGTACGGCAGAACTGAAGCGTCGGCAGTTCATTGTTGAATGACAGCGTTGTCGAACTGCCCATAGACGAGAAATGAATCGACTTGAAGCGCCGGCGGCGACCGCCGGTTGAATTGGCCCGGCCCGATCCGCACCGACATGACCACACTTGTTTCGTTCCTATTCTTCACAGGCCTGGTGGCGGGGCTTACGTGGTGGTTGACGCGCGGCGACGACCACGGCAGCAGCAAGGGCTACTTCCTGGCCGGACGATCGCTGACCTTCCCGCTGATTGCCGGTTCGCTGTTGCTGACCAACCTTTCCACCGAGCAGATGGTGGGCCTGAATGGCGCCGCCTTCACCGATGGGTTGTGCGTGATGGTCTGGGAGGTTGTGTGCGTCGCGGCGCTTGTGTTCATGGCTTGGTTCTTTCTGCCGCGTTTCCTCAAGAGCGGGGTGGCGACCGTGCCGGAGTATCTGGAGATCCGTTACGACCATATCACGCAGGTCATCACCAACATCATCTTCCTCGTCGCCTATGTCGGCATCCTGCTGCCCATCATTCTCTACACCGGGGCCACCGGCATGATGGGCATTCTGGACGTGCCCTCGATGCTGGGCGGCGCGTCCGAGACGACGGCCCTGATCCTGATCGTGTGGATTGTCGGCATCATCGGCTCGATCTACGCCCTGTTTGGCGGTTTGCGCACGGTTGCCGTGTCGGACACGATCAATGGCGTGGGGTTGTTTGTCGGCGGCTTCATGATCACCGGATTCGCCTTGGCGCAATTGGGCGGCGACGGCGGCGTGACGGCCGGAGCCTCGGAGGTGTTTGAACAACAACGGGACCGGTTCAATTCGGTCGGCGGACCGGAATCGTCCGTTCCGTTCGGAACGATCTTTTCGGGGATATTTCTGCTGAATCTGTTCTATTGGACGACCAACCAGCAGATCATTCAGCGCACCTTTGGCGCGAGCAGCCTGGCGGAGGGGCAGAAAGGCGTGTTGCTCACCGGCGCGCTGAAACTGCTTGGTCCGCTGTATTTGGTCATACCGGGGATGATTGCCTTCACGATGTTCGCGGGCGACGACATCAAGGCGGATCAGGCCTACGGCCTGTTGGTGAACAAGGTTCTGCCTGCGCCACTGACCGGCTTCTTCGCTGCGGCGATGATCGGCGCGATTCTTTCCAGCTTCAATTCGGCGCTGAACAGTTCCTGCACCCTGTTCAGTCTGGGGCTGTACAAGAACGTGTTGAACCCGGGCGCCGATGAAGCGGCCGTGGTGAAGTCCGGCAAGGTGTTTGGGTGGTGCGTCGCCGCGGCCGCCATGCTGATCGCGCCATTGCTCGCCAGGACCGAGAGCATCTTCGGCTACCTGCAGAAGATGAACGGCATGTACTTCATTCCAATTTTTGCGGTCGTGGTGGTGGGAATGCTCAGCAGGCGTGTTCCAGCGAGGGCGGCGAAGATCGCGCTGGTCGCCGGCTTCTTGATCATCGCGATCGGCTACTTCGTCCCGCCGTTCGACCGGGTGGTTGCCTCCATGCATGAATTCCATTTCCTCGGCGTCGTCTTCAGCTGGCTGGTCATTCTGATGCTGGTGATCGGTGAACTCCATCCGCGCGACACGGAGTTCATTCAGGAGGACGTCGGCGCTGTCGACCTGACGCCATGGAGACACGCCAGAAAGGCCGGGTGGACATTGATTGCGATCATCTTCACCATCTATTTCACCTTCGCCGATTTTTCCGTCCTGGCGACGAATTGACCCCCCGCACGAAATCGTCTCATGAAGAACCTTTGAAGAGTTGATCAGGAACCCGCAAGTATTCCACAAACATGACCCACATTATGAAAGCTCAAAAGATTTTGAGTGTGGCCGGGGCGCTGGCCTTGTCCTGTGTTCTCGGCCACAGCCAAGAAATCGTCGATGAATGGCGCTACACCCTGCGCAAGCCCGCCGATGGCTGGCGGGCCGCGTCGTTTGACGACTCGCCATGGCAGAAGGGCTTCGGAGGCTTCGGCGAGCGCAGCACGCCCGGGGCTCGGGTCGGCACGACCTGGGCGACGCGAGACATCTGGCTGCGCAAGTCGGTGAAAGTTTCGGTCGTTCCCGCGAAACCGGCGCTGTTGATCCACCATGACGAGGGCGCCGAGGTGTTCGTCAATGGCCGGGAGGTCGCGACGTTCAAGGGCTTCACCACCAATTACAAGGTGGTCCCGATCGAGCCGGGCAAGGCCTCCGCGATCAGGAAGGGCGTTAATACGATCGCCGTGCATTGTCGGCAGACGACCGGCGGGCAGTTCATCGATGTTCACCTGGTGGACGCGGACAACGTCCCGAAGCTGCCCAAGCCCAAGCGGGGCACAAAGCCGTTTGTTTCTGAATTGATCACCAAGTGGGGCGCTGACGTCACGGCGGAGAACGCCTGGACGGAATACCCTCGTCCGCAGATGCGCCGCGACAACTGGACCAACCTCAACGGCCATTGGGACTACGCGATCACTCCCGCGAAACAGAAGGAGGCTCCGAAGAAATGGAACGGGAAGATCCTGGTCCCGTTCAGCCTGGAGTCGAAATTGGGCGGCGTGCAGCGGCTTTTGGATTCGGAGGAGGCGCTCTGGTATCGGCGGACGTTTGAGGCGGAGCCGGCTTCGAAGAAACGTCTGTTGCTGAATTTTGAGGCGGTTGATTATCGCTGCGAGGCTTTTGTGAACGGGAAGTCCGTGGGCAGGCACCAGGGCGGCAACACGCCGTTCTCGTTTGACGTCACCGGAGCGTTGAAATCGGGCAGGAACGAGCTGGTTGTCCGCGTCGAGGATGACACCGAGGAGTTTCAACTGCGGGGCAAGCAGACCCTGACGCCGCGGGGGATCTGGTATACGCAGGTTTCCGGCATCTGGCAGACGGTATGGCTGGAGGAGGTCCCGGTCTCCTGGATCGGGCGCGTCAAGGCGGAGCCGCGAATGAATGGCGAGATCAACCTGATTGTCGATCACTATGGCCTGGCCTCTGTTCCACTGAAGTTTGAAGTCGTGGCGTCGTTGAACGGCCGCGAGGTGGCCCGGACCAAATCCGATGCGCCGGGCATGTCCCTGCAGGTTCCCCAACCGAAGCTCTGGTCGCCGGATTCACCGACGCTCTACGACCTGGAAATCCGCCTCAACGACGATGTGGTTCATTCATACGTCGGCATCCGCGAAGTCGGCCGGGCGAAGGACGCCGATGGACATTGGCGTTTCACTCTGAACGGCAAGCCCATCTTCCACTGGGGGCCGTTGGATCAGGGTTGGTGGCCGGATGGACTGCTTACGCCGCCTTCGGATGAGGCGATGGCATGGGAGATAGGTTGGTTGAAGGAGGCGGGCTTCAACATGATCCGCAAGCACATCAAGGTGGAGCCTCGGCGTTACTATCATCACTGCGACAGGCTGGGCATGATGGTCTGGCAGGACCATGTCAGCGGCGGCCCCAACCCGAAGTGGACCCGCCTGCAACCCAACCCCGGGGACGCCCAATGGCCTGACAAGGAGCACGAGCAGTTCATGCTGGAGCTCAACCGCATGATCACCTCCCTCGAGAGCCACCCATCGATCGTCAGCTGGGTTCCGTTCAACGAGGCCTGGGGGCAGCATCGCACGGTGGAGGTCGGCAAGTGGACGAAGAAGCGCGATCCTTCGCGGTCGATCAACATCGCCAGCGGCGGCAACTTCTGGCCCGTCGGCGATGTGTTGGATCACCACGCCTACCCGCATCCGTCTTTTCCCTTCGATCTGGGGAAGGGCGGCCGCTTCGACGGCTTCATCAAGGTGATGGGTGAGTTCGGCGGCCATGGCTATCCGGTCAGGGGGCACCTGTGGGACGCCAACCGCAGAAACTGGGGCTACGGCGGCCTGCCTCAGAATGAAGCGGAATACAAGGAGCGCTACGTCACCTCCATCAAGATGCTGAACGACCTGCGCGCGAAGGGCATCGCCGCCGGCGTCTACACCCAGACCACCGATGTCGAGGGCGAGATCAACGGCCTGATGACCTACGACCGCAAGGT
>JAYPEY010000070.1:0-5307 GCA_038126035.1 Verrucomicrobiales bacterium
CACTCCATCACTCCATCACTCCATCACTCCATCACTCCATCGCTCCATCGCTCCTACCTCCCCAACTGCTCCCCCAACGCCTTGCTGAGCTTCTCCACCAAGGCCTTGTTCGCCTCCGCCACATTCTTGGTCTCCCCCTCCCTCGACGTGTGGTCGTAAAGTTCGGCATAGCCGTCCTTGTGCAGGATCAATCGATGCGAGTCCGTGCGGATGGTCTTGGCGTTGCTTCGATAAGCGACCGCAGTGTGCCCGAGCGCGGCGGGATTGTTCAGCAGGGGAACGAGCGAAACGCCGTCGGCAAACTCCGGCTTCGGCAATCCGGTCAATTCACAAAGCGTCGGAAACAGATCCAGCGTCTCGACAATCGAGCGCGTCGGCTCGCCCGGTTTCTCGATGCCGGGATACGAGACAATCAAAGGCGAACGCAGGGCCTCCTCGAACAGGCAGTGTTTGCCCCAGATCGCGTGCTCGCCCAGATGCCAGCCGTGGTCGCCCCAGAGAACGACAACGGTGTTCTTGTCTTTGCCGTTCTTCTTCAATCGGGCCATGAGCCGCCCGACCTGCGCGTCCGCGTAGCTCACGCAGGCGGCATAGGCCTTGCGGCATTCGAGCGCGAAGGCGGCGTCTTCATTCGGATTCCGGCCCCAGCGGTTGTATTTCATGAACTCGCCCGAGCCATGCCACGTCGTCCGCCAATTCGGCTTGGCGGGATGCGGCGTGGGCGGAAACTTCACCCCGTCGTAAAGCCGGTGATACTTCGCCGGCGCGCCGAATGGCAGGTGCGGACGAAGGATTCCGACCGCGAGAAAGAACGGCTTCTCCGGGTCGGCCGAAAGTTGATCCATCTGTCGCAGAGCCTCATTGATGGAGATCCCGTCCGGATACACCGTGTCATCGCCCTCGGTCGCCTGAAGGACGTCCATTTCCCTGGCGTTCTTCCGGATTTCGCCGTGCGCCAATCCATGCATCCATCCGCGCGGATGCCGCCACGGCCCGGCCGGAAGCAGATGCCGGTCCCAGGCGTCCGGCATCTCAGGCTTCTCGCCATCGTCCCAATCCTTGCCGCCCCGCCCGCCGGGATGATGCGACACCTTGCCGACGGACACCGTCGTGTAGCCGTTCTGTCGAAACCACGCCGGCATGCTCGGCGGCTCCGCCTTCGAATCCTTCTTCAACCGGTCAGCGCGCTGGAACAACGCCCCGTTGCTCGCGCCGCCATAACGTCCGGTCAACAACGTGTAACGCGACGCCCCGCAGGTCGGCGCCTGCACATAATGTCGGTGAAACGCCCGACCCGACGCCGCCAACCGGTCGATGTTCGGCGACTTGATATGCCCGACGCCAAAGCAGGCGAGTTCCGGGCGCAGGTCATCCACGCAGATGAGCAGGACATTGGGTTTGATCTTCTCGGCCGCTGCGGCGGCGCCAACGCACACAAGCGCGACAATGGGAATGAGTTTTCGCAGGGTCATGGGTTTGGGAGGCTTGTTATACGGATGAATCAGACGGCTTTCAATCGTCGTTCGAAGATCAAACCCGGTCAGGGGTCCGGCCCGCTCCCGAACACGACGCGCCGGCGCCTCACCTCTTCGATCCGAACAACTGCTTGCGCGCCACCTCCGCAATGCGCGCAACCGCCGGATGCTTGAAACGGCGCTCGACCGTGATCGCGTAAAAGGACTCACGGACCGCGTCGGTGGAGCCGAGCTTCACCACCTCCTGCTCGCGCTGCAGTTCCTTCGCCACAACACTGGGCGCTGCGAACACCCCCCTGCCATCGCGTCCAAACACCTTCATCAGGGCACTGTCCTCGAACTCGGCAAGGATGCGCGGACGCACGCCGACCGATTCAAACCACCGGTCGAGGGAACGACGCGACAAGGAGCTGTCACTCAGGGACAGAAAGGGCGCGCCGTCCAGATTGTCGGGGAAACGGCCCTTCAACCGCCTTGCCAACGGCGCCGACGCGAAGAACGTGACTCCGCAGTCGCCCAGAAAATGGTTGAACGCCTTGACCTTGACATTGCCCGCGACCGGCGCGTCCGAGAGCACCAGGTCCAACCGCTGAATCGACAGTTCGGCCAGCAACCGGTCGGTGTGGTCCTCCTCGCAGATCAGGTGGATGTTGCTGTCCGCGTCGAGCAGCGGATTGAGTATCCGGTGCGAGATCAACTTCGGCAGCACGTAGGAGATGCCCACCCGCAGCCGACGCGGACGGACTGTCGCAACACTCTGGATGTTCTCCATGAACTCCTGCCCCAAGGTGAAGATCTCGTCCGCGTAATCGAAGGCCACCTGCCCCGCCTCGGTGAGTTCCAGGCGTCGCGACACCCGCCGAAACAGCGGCTCCCCCACCTGTTCCTCAAGAAGCTTGATCTGCTTGGAAACCGTCGGCTGCGTGAGATGCAGGACCTTGCAGGCAGCGCCCACGCCCCCCTCGCGGACGACCGTCCAGAAGTAATGAAGGTGATGATAATTCAGCCAGTTCATGCCCGGATGATACATAGATAATATCTATGTCAAAGACGCATTTAATTCAAATAGACGAAATAAGAAAATGAGCGACCATGGGAACAGAGATGAAAACAGCTCCTGGGCTCGACGCGCTGAGGAGAGTCGCCGCTGGTTCAGGAGCCCCGAACAAACGAACGACATCCACCAGGACAAAGCCTTATGAAAAAACTACTCGCCGGATTCAAACGCTTCCGCGGAGCCCTGACGGAGGAGGACCTCAGGGCACAGGCCAAACTTTCCGAAGGCCAGACGCCGGAGCACCTTTTCATCGCCTGCTCGGACTCACGGGTCATGCCGAGCCTCTTCACGCAGTCCGCGCCGGGCACGCTTTTTGAGATCCAGACCGCGGGCAACCTCGTTCCCGCCTACGGCACGGACGCCGGCTACGGCATCGCCGCGACCATCGAATACGCCGTCTCCGTGCTGAAGGTCTCCCACGTGGTCGTCTGCGGACACTCCCACTGCGGCGCGATGGGCGCGCTCTTCGATCGCGACGCCCTGGTGGATCTTCCCGACGTGGCGAACTGGCTGCGACACGCCGAGACCGCCCGCCGCATGGCGCTTTGCGGCTGCGGCGGCGACAATCACACGCCCGCATCGCCGGAGCTCGTCCAGGCCGCCGTCGAGGCCAACGTCGTGGCCCAGCTCGGAAACCTCCGGACTCATCCTTCGGTGGCCACCGGCCTCGCCACCGGCGCGCTGGAAATCCACGGCTGGGTCTATCAGATCGAAAGCGCCGACGTGCGGGTCTACGACGAGGCGGCGGGGCGCTTCGAATCGTGGGAGAAGGTCGGGGTGGCCGACAATTCCGGGGAGCCGACTCCGGGCCCCGTCCCGATGGTGTCGGCGGCCTGACCGGTGGTTGAACGCGCAAAAGGAAAACTCATCATGAAAACACAGATACAAGCATTCACACAAAACTGGCGGAGCGACCTGCTCGCGTCGGTGGTCGTCTTCCTCGTCGCCCTGCCCCTGTGCATGGGCATCGCCATCGCGTCCGGCGTCCCGCCGGCACTGGGTCTCATCAGCGGCATCGTCGGCGGCCTTGTCGTGGGCGTCATCGGCGGTTCGCCGTTGCAGGTGAGCGGTCCGGCCGCCGGCCTGGCCGTGCTGGTCTGGCAGTTCGTCGACAAGTTTGGCCTGCCGGCCCTTGGCTGGGTGGTCCTGTTCGCAGGACTCATCCAGGTGGCGTCCGGAGCGGCCCGGTTGGGCCGCTGGTTCCGGGCGGTCTCGCCGGCCGTGGTGCAGGGCATGCTCGCCGGCATCGGCGTCCTGATCTTCGCCAGCCAGTTCCATGTCATGGTGGACGACAAGCCGCGCGGCTCGGGCATCGAGAACCTGCTCACCATTCCGGTCGCAATCCAGAAGGGGGTCCTTCCGATCGACGGCTCCGTGCATCATCTGGCGGCGATCGTCGGCATCCTGGCAATCGCCTCGATCGTGCTCTGGAACAGATTCCGCCCGAAGAAACTGAAAGCCCTGCCCGGCCCGCTGGTGGCGGTCGTGGTCGTCACCGGCATCGCCGGGGCGTTGAGCCTGCCGATCCAATATGTGGCCATTCCGGAGAACCTCTTTTCCAGCATGAACACGCCGACGCTGGAGGACGCCGGCCTTTTCACAACGCCCACCTTCTGGGGCGCCGTGATCGGTTTCGCGCTGATCGCCAGCGCGGAGACGCTGCTGTGCGCCACGGCCGTGGACCGAATGCACAAGGGCGAACGGACCAACTACGACAAGGAACTCCTGGCCCAGGGCGTCGGCAACAGCCTCTGCGGCCTGATGGGAGCGCTGCCGATCACGGGCGTCATCGTGCGAAGCTCCGCGAATGTGGAGGCCGGGGGCAAATCCCGGGCCTCGGCCATCTTCCACGGCGTGTGGCTGCTGGCCCTGGTCGGCTTCCTGCCCTTCGTGCTGCGCTGGATTCCCACCTCCGCCCTGGCCGCCATCCTGGTCTACACCGGCTACAAGCTCGTGAATCCGCCCAACATGAAGAAGATGTGGGAGACCAGTCGCTCCGAGTTCGCGGTCTTCGCCTCGACCATCGTCGCCATCGTGGCGACAGATCTCCTGACCGGCGTGCTGATCGGCTTCGGCCTCGCCCTGGCCAAGATGCTCCACAACTTCCTGCACCTAACCATCTTCAAGGAGGTCTCCGACGACGGCAAATCGGTGGACATCGCCCTCGACGGCGCCGCCACCTTCGTCCATCTCCCGCGCATCGCCGAACAACTCGAATCGATCGACGAAAAAGCCGCAGTCCATTTCCACCTCGGATCGATGATCTATGCCGATCATTCCATCCTGGAGCTGGTGAACGACTGGCGCGAACGCCGGAGCGGCGAGGTGTTCATGGAGTGGAGCGTATTCCATTCGCGTGTCAACGCCCAGGTCTCCCTGGCCAATCTGGGAATCGCGTCCCGTTCAGATCAGGGGCTCAAAGCGGCGCGCACGACTGTGGCGGCAGCCATGGCGACCGCGACGATTGCCGCGACGTTGCCGATCGACGGTGTCGCCCCGACCGACGCGAGCCACGGGGCCGCCACCGACAACAAGGCGGCGACCGCGACTCCAAATCCCGGCCAAAAAGGCTGAACCGAATTCGCGCTCGCCTTCCCCCCATCCCAGCGTGCCCGATTGGACACCCCCGCACCCAGCGTCGGTGTTCCTCCTGCCCAACCAGCCGGGCGCGCGCCCCCGCCCCGGCGGGGGCCCGGGGGGGGCGTCCCCACAAGCAGGGGCGGAAAAACACACCCGCCCGGGTCAAACGCGTTGGGGGGCCCCCGCCACCAGGGC
>JAYPEY010000070.1:5317-31752 GCA_038126035.1 Verrucomicrobiales bacterium
CCCCCCACGCCCCGGGGCCGCTTTGGCCCCCCCCCCCCCGCTGGGGGGGTGTGCCCCCGCCCCCCCCCGGGCCCGGGGCGACCGGGCGGGCCCGGTTCCCGGGGCGGGCCTTCCCAAGAAGCTGGACCTGAAACCAAGCCGGTCCGGATTCAACCGATTGGTCGGCCACGCTCGACCTGTGCCCGCCGACTTCAAGCAGCGGGGCCTCGGGCGGCTGGCGCTGGCGGGGTGAGGAACGGACGGAAGCTATTGAAACTGCAGAAAGCAGAGAACTGAAACCGCCGGGCTCGACACGGCGGCGACAAACATGAGCTACGTATCACGCAATCGAACGGTCGGTCGGGCGCTGGAGCTGCTGGCGCTGGAGAAGGGTGACATCATCGCGCTGGTTGTCTACAGCGGGGGCGTCGGCGTTCTCTACCTGGCGCTGCCTCTCGCGGCGCAGGCGCTGTTTGCCAACGTCGCCTTCGGAACGCTGCTGCAGCCGGTTGTGGTGTTGGCGACGATCGTGTTCGCCGTGCTTGCCTTCTCCGGGACTCTGTCATTGCTGAAGAACGTCGTGGTGGAACGGTTGCAGCGTCGCTACTTCGCGCGGCTTTCGCTGTCGTTCGCCGAATCCCTTTCAAATGGGGAGGCGGGAACGATCGATCGTCCGACGGCCATCGACCGGGCCAACCGATTCTTCGAGGTGGTCAACGTGCAGAAGACCGCCTACACGCTCCTGCTGGATGGCATCGCGTTGCTCCTGCAGATGTTCTTCGGAATGGCGCTGCTCGCCGTCTATCATCCGTTGCTGCTCGCGTTCGACATCTGCCTGATTCTGAGCCTGACGCTGATCATTGTTCTGTGGGGGCGGCGCGCCGTGGAGACCGCGGTTGATGAGTCCAGGGCCAAACTCGACGTGGGCAACTGGCTGCACGCCCTCGCGGCCGATCCGAAGAAATACACGACTGACGAGGGGCACAATCTCGCCATTGTCCATGCCGACGAACTCGCCACGGAGTATCTCAAGCGGCGGCGGTTGCATTTCCAGTTTCTCTTTGCGCAGGTGACCGGGGCCGTGCTTCTCCAGATTGTCGCCAATGCCTCCGTGCTGGTGATCGGCGGCTGGCTGGTCATCGAAGGGCAGTTGACGCTGGGGCAGTTGGTCGCCGCCGAGATCGTCGTCAGCTCGCTCGCCGCCGGCATGGGGCAGCTCGGCAAGTATCTGGAGGCCTTCTATGATCTGAGCGCCTCGACGGACAAGATTGCCCATGTGCTCTTCGCCCCTCGGAAAGCGGAGCCAACCACGGAGGAGGCGGCGTGAACTCATTCAACGAAACAATGGCGGCCCCGGAGATTCTCCGGTCATCCGCCATGCGGTCGGCCCGGCCGCTCATGAATGGCTGGCTGTTCGTGACCTTCCTGTTGCTCGCGGCCACGACCCTGGTCGCCGTGCTGGTCAAGGCTCCCTGGCAGCAGACCTCGACCGGTTTCGGGAAGGTCGTCGCCTTCTCTCCGAATGAGCGTATCCAATCCGTTGACGCGCCTCTTTCCGGCCGCATCAGTCGTTGGTTCGTGCAGGAGGGCGACACCGTTGAGGCGGGCGATCCCATCGTGGAGATCCTCGACATCGATCCGGACATCCTTGCGCGTCTGAAACGCGAACAGGAAGCCGTGCAGAAGCGGTTGGAGGCGGCGCAACTGTCGGCGAGAACCGCGCGGTTGAATGTGGAAAGGCAGGAGAAGGCATTTGCGAAGGGGCTTGCGCCGCGTCGCGAACTGGAGAAAGCGAGTCTTGAATGGGCCAAACACCTTGGCGAGGAAGCCAAGGCCGCGGAGGATCTGGCCAAAGTGGAGGTGCGCCTCTCGCGGCAGGGCGCGCAGCTCGTCACGGCGCCGGCGACTGCGCGGGTCCAGCGTCGGATGGCGGGTGAAGGCGGCGTCCTGGTGTCGGCAGGCGCCTCGTTGGCGACGCTCGTGCCGGAAACCGATTCCCGCGCGGTGGAACTGCGGATCAGCGGCAACGACGTTCCGTTGGTTCACAAAGGGGACGAGGTGCGCATTCAGTTTGAGGGATGGCCCGCGGTCCAGGTCAGCGGTTGGCCGTCCGTCGCCGTGGGCACCTTTCCCGGACAGGTCGAGGTCGTGGATACGGCGGATTCCGGCGACGGCAGTTTTCGTGTCCTCGTCACGCCGCGCCATCGCGACGACTGGCCGGAGGGGCACTACCTGAGGCAAGGGACGCGCGCGCAGGGCTGGATTCTCCTGAACGAGGTGAAGCTCTGGTTCGAACTCTGGCGGCGTTTCAACGGGTTTCCCGTCAACCTGCCGGGGCCGCCCGACAAGGCCGGCAAGGCTGGGGAGCAAAAGAAAGCGGGGACCAGATGAGAGCGCTCGCCTGTTTAATCGTTCTCGTGATGGGGGGCGGCGCGCTGTTCGGCGGGGAACGTTCCCTGACGCTGACAAACCTGCTCGCGTCGGTCGAGGCTCATTACCCTGCGGTGATTTCCGCCCTCAAGAAGAAGGAAGCCGCGGAAGGCAAGGCACTTTCGGCCAAGGGCGCGTTCGATCTCAAGTTCAAACTCAACAGCCGAAATGGTCCGTTGGGCTTCTACGAGAACCGGATCTTGGAAGCCTTGCTCGAACAACCCACGCCCTATCGTGGAACGCGCTTCTTTGCCGGGTGGCGTCGGGGGGACGGTCTTTTCCCCCTGCAGGAGGAAAAGCGGGAGACGCAATCCGGCGGGGAATTTCTGTTCGGCGTTTCGACTCCATTGCTGCGCAACGGAAACATCGACGCAGCCCGAGCCGGCATCCAACGCGCCGAAATCGGCGTCCAGGCCGAGGATGCCCGGGTCGAACGAATCCGGTTGCTGGTGCAACAATCCGCCGTCGCGCAACTGCTGAAATGGGAGGCCGCCTCCCGGAAGCGCGCCGTGCGCCAGGAACTGCTCGACCTCGCGCTGGTTCGCGACAAGGCGATTCGCGACCAGGTCGAGATCGGCGACAAGGCTCAGGTCGATATCATCGACAATCAACGACTCATCGCCACGCGGCGCGAAGGCGTCATTGCCGCGCGACAGGCGGAGGCCGAGGAAGCGGTGAAGCTCTCCCTCTATTGGCGCGATGACGAGGGCAACCCCAGGCTTCCCGCGACGCCCAACGACGACCGGCGCCTGGAACTGACGCTGCTCGGGGAAAAACCTCCGATCGCCGAATCCATAGCTGCGCATCCCGCTGTTCGAGTTTACCAACGCGCCCTCGATGCGGAACGCGTCAACAGGAGCCTTTCGAAGAATCAGCTTCTGCCGCAACTGGACCTTGCCGCGAGCGTGTCGAAAGATCTTGGCGACGGTTCGAGGACGAAGGAGCAGGCAGAGTTCCGCATCGGGGCGTTCCTGGAATATCCGTTTCAGAACCGCAAGGCCCGTGGCAACCTGGCATCCGCCCGGAGCGCCATGGCGGCAATCGAACAGGAACTCCGGCTCGCCACCGATCAGCTTCGCGCTTCGGCGCTCATTGCCGAGAACAACATCCGGCAAATCCATGAACGCATCGCCAAACTGCAGGAACGGCTCGAACGAGCCCGCGAGATGCAGAAGGCGGAGACGGATCGCGTGGCGTTGCAACTCAGCGACCTGCTTCGCCTCAACCTGCGCGAACAGGACGTGACCGCCGCGGAGACCGACCTGATCGACACGCGTCTCGAACTGCGCCTTGCCGAGCTGTAATGGATCGGCGCGCTTGCGATCGATCTGGTTCCGACGGCCTCGAACCAACCTTGATTTTCGCCGGACCATGAACCACACCGACTTCCACTCCGACTACTCCCATGTCATCGGCCGTCTCGACGCGATCATCCGTGAGCAGGCCGGGGATCTGATCCACTCGCATATCGAGCAGATTCGCGGGCTCGCCCGGGCGAGCAGGCGGCACAGCGATCAGGCCAGCCTGACAGCCAAACGAGCCTTGTTGAGAAGCATCGATGAGACGACGGCTCACCGGCTTGTCCATGCATTCAGCCTCTATTTCCAACTCGTCAATCTCTGTAAAGAACGGGAGAGAACCAGGCGACTGAAGGCCTCGCCTGAACCATCCATGTCTTTCCGCTGGTTGTTCCGGGCTCTCAAGGAGGCGCAGGTCCCGGCAAGGAAAGTCGCGGAAACGCTCCGCGCGCTGGAGGTGGAGCCAGTGCTCACCGCGCATCCCACGGAAACCAAGCGTCGAACGGTTCTACAGCATTTGCGTCGACTGGAGGCGGATTGGGACGATCCCGACACCATTCTCGAGACGCTCTGGCATACTGGCGAGATCCGCGAAACCCGAATGACCCCGCTGAACGAAGCGGACAACATTCATTACTTTTTTGAAGAGACGATCTTCGACGCCGCCGCCCGCTTTGAGGCCGAATTTCACCGCCGACTTTCCGAGAGCTATCCGGAACTGTCCCCGCCCGAGGCGTTTCTCACCTTCGCGTCATGGGTTGGAGGCGATCGGGACGGCAATCCCTTTGTCACGCCGGAGCTGAGCCGCGAGACCGTCGAACGTCAGGCGGCCGTGGCCCGCCGGCATTATATCGCGGAATGTCAGGCTCTTGCGGATGAGTTGTCTCATGCCTCGCCAACCCGGTCGATATCCGAAGATGAACGGGGATTGTTCCAGCCGTTCGAACGGCATCGATTCGAATTGACCGATATCGCGGAGCAGCTTGCCGGGCAAAAGCTCGCCCCGGCCGTCTTGACCAGGAGGTTGGGCCGTATTCAGACGGAGTTGAACAAGATTGGCGCGCGGCGTGCGGCCAACGGGAGATTGGACCGGTTGATCCGCAAGGTGCGCGCATTCGGATTTCATCTGGCACACCTCGACTTCCGGGACAACAGCACAAAGCTGGACGCTGCTCCGGAGGAACTGGAGGCGGAGTTTGCAGCGCTGCGCGCCATCCAAAAGGACCACGGCGCGGCCGCGGCGCATCGCTTTATTCTGAGCATGACCCGTTCGGCCGACGATATTCTCAGGCTGCGAAAGATCGCCTGCCGCGCAGGGTGCCGCCAGGTGGATCTGATACCTCTGTTCGAGACGATTGACGATCTGAGGCGCGCTCCGTCGATTCTCTCCGAGCTTTGGTCGGACCGCGCTTATCGTTCCCATTTGGAACGACGAAAGAACACGCAGGAGGTCATGGTCGGTTACTCCGATTCCAGCAAGGACGGAGGCTACCTGGCAGCCAATTGGCAGCTTTACGCGGCACAACGGGAGATCGCCAGGACGGCGCGAAAGCACGACATCCAACTACGTCTCTTCCACGGCAAGGGCGGCTCAATCGATCGAGGCGGCGGCGCCAGCCATCGAGCGCTGCGCGCGCAGCCCCATGCCTCTGCGGGCGGACGCATTCGAATCACCGAACAGGGAGAGATTGTCTCGCTGAAGTATTCCCATCCGTTCATTGCGGAGCGGAACCTTGAGCAACTGACCACGGCGGTGATCGCCGCGCAGAGCCTGCGTCCCCCGCAAGCCGATGACGCTCTCCGGCGCTGGGAGAAGGTCATGAGCCGACTGGCGGACGACAGCATGCGGGTGTATCGAAGCCTCGTCTACGAAACGCCTGAATTCCTCGAGTACCTTCACCAGGCAACGCCGATCGATCTGATCGCCGATCTTCGGATCGGCTCTCGTCCGGCTCGCCGCGCCTGCGGCAATGACATCGGGCAGCTCAGAGCCATCCCCTGGGTCTTCGCATGGACGCAGTCCCGTCATTTGATTTCGGCCTGGTATGGCATTGGGACGGCCTTGGAAAACGAGATTCAACGGTCGCCTCGCGCCCTTGAAAGTCTGATTGAAATGCACCGCCAGTGGCCCTACTTCCGCCAGTTGATCGATAACGCTGAAGTTTCCCTGGCCAAGACCGATCTCGGCATCGCGCGGGCCTACGCGGACCTGGTCGAATCCAAAAGCGTCCGCGACAAGATTTTTGGGCGGATCGAACGCGAACATGACCGTTCCGTGTCCGGGATTCTGGCGATCACCGGGCATGCCGAGTTGCTTGCCGAGCAGCCGACGCTCGCAGAGTCGCTGCATCGTCGCAATCCCCACGTGGACCCCCTTCATTTTCTCCAGATCCGATTTCTTGAGAAATGGAGGAGCCTGAAAGCCGGCGAACGCACTGAGGAGCTTCGCAAACTGCTCGCCTCGACCGTCAACGGAATCGCTTTTGGCATGAAGAGTTCCGGCTTAAAACAAGTAGATCCACTGAGAGCGACAAGATGGCGGAAAGTCCGCGCCTAATCTTGGCAGCGGAGCTCTCAGACACTATAAGCCCCGCTTCATTTATGAGTTCACGCAACAAGAAGTCCAAATCAACGCCCGACAAATCAGCCAGGCTTCGTCCCCCTTTTCGCAAGGTCATGGCGGCCAACCGGTCCGAGATTGCGATCCGCATCTTCCGCGCGGCCAATGAAATGGGGCTGCGCACGGTCGCGGTCTTTGCGCAGGAGGACCGTTTCTGCCAGCACCGCTTCAAGGCCGACGAGTCCTACCTCGTCGGCGAGGGCAAGGGGCCCGTCGCCGCCTACCTGGACATTCAGGGCATCGTCACCCTGGCCCAGGAGAAGGGCGTGGACGCGATTCATCCGGGCTACGGTTTCCTAAGCGAGAATCCGGACTTTGCCCGGGCGTGCGAGGCGGCGGGCGTGACCTTCGTCGGACCGCGCGCGGAACTGCTCGACATGATGGGCGACAAGACCGCGGCGCGGAATGTCTGCCAACGCATCGGCGTGCCCACCCTGCCCGGCACGGAGGAGGCCATTGTCGATCGCGACAAGGCGTTGAAGGCGGCCAAGGCGATCGGCTTCCCGCTGATCATCAAGGCGGCGTTCGGCGGCGGCGGACGCGGCATGCGCGTCGTGCGCAAGGCCTCGGAACTACAAGGGCTGCTCGACGAGGCGCAGGCGGAAGCCGGACGGGCCTTCGGCAATCCCGCGGTGTTCCTCGAGAAATACATCCCCCGGGTGAAGCACATCGAGGTGCAGATCCTCGGCGACCGTCATGGCAATGTGTTGCATCTCCACGAGCGCGACTGCTCGGTGCAGCGTCGGCATCAGAAAGTCGTCGAGGTCGCCCC
This sequence comes from Verrucomicrobiales bacterium, assembly GCA_038126035.1. Taxonomy (GTDB): domain Bacteria; phylum Verrucomicrobiota; class Verrucomicrobiia; order Limisphaerales; family JAYPEY01; genus JAYPEY01. The sequence continues at coordinate 12,417 of JAYPEY010000070.1, forward strand.
GAGCTACGGCCTGCCGGAATCGGTGATCTCGGAATTGTGCGAAGGCGCGGTCAGCCTGGCGAAGGAGATCCGCTACGACAACGCCGGCACGGTGGAATTCCTCTACGACCTCGACACCCACAAGTGGTATTTCATCGAGATGAACCCGCGCGTGCAGGTCGAGCACACGGTCACGGAGATCGTCACCGGCATCGACATCGTGCGCAGCCAGATCCTGATCGCGCAGGGCCACGCGCTCGATTCGCCGGAGCTGAACCTGCCCGGACAGGCGGACATTCCGAAGAATGGATTCGCCATCCAGAGCCGCGTCACCACCGAGGATCCCGAAAACAACTTCATGCCCGACTACGGGAAAATCGTGGCCTACCGCTCCCCCGGCGGTCTCGGCATCCGCCTGGACAGCGGCATGGCCTACGTCGGCGCGGTCATCACCCCCTTCTACGATTCAATGCTCGTCAAGGCCATCGCCAGCGGCCCGACCTACGAGATGGCCATGGACCGCATGCACCGGGCCCTGTCCGAATTCCGTGTCCGCGGCGTGAAGACGAACATCCCCTTCGTCGAAAACGTCATCGCCCATCCGCAATTCCGCAGCGGACAGGCGACCACCTCCCTCATCGACACGACCCCCGAGCTATTCTCCTTCAAGCCCCGCCGCGACCGCGCGACGCGGCTGCTCAACTACCTTGGCGACGTCATCGTGAACGGCAACCCGCACGCCAAGGGATTCAAACCGGAGAGTTCCTACACGACGCCGCACCCGATGGAGTTCGATCACACGAAGCCCATCCCCAAGGGAACGCGCGACCTCCTGCTCGAACTGGGACCGAAGAAGTTCGCCGAATGGACGCGAAAGCAAAAGCGCGTCCTGGTCACCGACACCACCTTCCGCGACGCGCATCAGTCGCTCATGGCCACCCGCATGCGCAGCTACGACATGCTGGCCTGCGCGGACGCCATGGCCCATCGCCTCGGCGACAAGGACAACGGCCTGTTCTCGCTCGAGATGTGGGGCGGCGCGACCTTCGACACGGCCATGCGCTTCCTCGACGAGGATCCCTGGGACCGCCTGCGACAACTGCGCGAAAAGGTCCCCAACATCTGCTTCCAGATGCTCTTCCGCGGCAGCAACGCGGTCGGTTATTCGAACTACCCGGACAACGTCGTGGCCGGCTTCGTGAAGCACGCGGCCGATTCCGGCATGGACATCTTCCGCATCTTCGATTCGCTGAACTACCTGCCCAACCTGCGCGTGGCCATGGAGGCCGTGCAGGACACCCACGCCATCTGCGAAGGCACGATCTGCTACACCGGCAACATCCTCGACCCGAAGCGCGACAAATATTCGCTCAAATACTACGTCCGCCTGGCGAAGGAGCTGGAGAAGATGGGCGCCCACATGCTTGCCATCAAGGACATGGCCGGGTTGTGCCGCCCCCTGGCCGCGAAGAAACTGGTCAAGACGCTGCGCGAGGAGATCGGGATCCCGGTCCACTTCCACACGCACGACACCGCGGGCGTGCAATCGAGCGCCGTCATTGAAGCCGCCGAGGCCGGCGTGGATGTGGTGGATCTCGCCATCGCCTCCATGTCCGGCAGCACATCGCAACCGAACCTCAATTCCGTCGCCGCCGCGCTGACCGATTCCAGGCGCGACACGATGCTGGACGTCGATACGCTGAACGAGTTCTCCGATTACTGGGAGAAGGTCCGCGAGATCTACACGCCCTTCGACACGGCTCCCAAGACCGGCAGCGCGGAAGTCTATCTGCACGAGATGCCCGGCGGCCAATACACCAACCTCAAGGAACAGGCCGCCAGCATGGGCGTGTCGCATCGTTGGCCGGAGATCGCCCGGACCTACGCCGAGGTGAACCAGCTTTTCGGCGACATCGTGAAGGTCACGCCTTCCAGCAAGGTTGTCGGCGACATGGCCCTTTACCTCTTCAGCCACGGCATCAAGCCCGAGGATATCGTCAACCTCGCGCCCGGCAGCCACGACTTCCCCGAGTCGGTTCTCGACATGTTCCGCGGCGGACTCGGCTGGCCGGATGGCGGTTGGCCGGAGCCGGTCTGGAAGGCCGTCCTCGGCGACAAGGAGTTCAAGGAGGCCCGCAAGCGTTATCGCCGCGAAGTCAAACGCGGCCGCCCGGACAGGGTCGAGCCCGTCAACCTGGAAGCCGTCCGCGAGGAACTGTCCGGCAAGCTGAAGCGGCAGGCCACGACCGACGACCTGTATTCGCACCTCATGTATCCGCAGGTGTTCCCGACCTACGACCGACGGCGCAGGAAGCACTCCAATGTCAGCGTGCTGCCGAGCCCCGCGTTCTTCTACGGCCTTCAACCCGGCGAGGAGATCAACGCCAGCATCGAGGACGGCAAGACCCTCGTCATCCGGCTGGTCAACGTCGGCGATCCCGACAAGGAGGGCAGCCGCACGGTGACCTTCGAACTCAACGGCATGACCCGCGACGCGCACATCGTCGACAAGGGCGTCGCGCCCCAGACCAAGGCGCGGGCCAAGGCGGACGCGGCGGACCCTCTCCAGATCGGCGCGCCGATCCCCGGCCTGATCGCCAGCGTCTTTGTCAGCGTCGGCCACAAGGTGAAACAGGGCGACAAACTGGTCATGATGGAGGCCATGAAGATGCAGAGCACGGTCACCGCCCCCAGCGATGGCGTCATCGAGGAACTCGCCGTCGATTTCGGCGAGACGGTCGAGGTGAAGGACCTGCTGGTCAGGCTGCGAAAAGGGTGAAAAGATTGTTTGATCGCCCCCCCGATTCCGGGATTTATTGAAGGCGTCCGCCGAACGATGCCGCACGGCGACATGCGACATCGCCAGGGCGGAGCCTCCCATGAAGAACGCTCCCTGCCCGGTCGAACAATTGAGCATCTCCGGATACCGGATCGACAGCCTGATCGGATGCGGCGGGATGGGCTGTGTCTACCGGGCGCGGCAGGAAAGCCTCGGGCGGGATGTCGCGCTGAAACTGCTTCACCCCGGCCCGGATGCCGGACGCGCCGACCGACTGGAACGTTTCAAGGTTGAGGCGCACACCCTGGCCTCCCTTTCCCACCCCAACATCGTCACGGTGTTCGACCGAGGCGAAACCGGCCAGGGCCCCTACATCTCCATGGAATTGGTGGTGGGCGACAATCTGCGCGACCGCCTGAAACCGGGATTGCGCATGAAACCCGATGTCGCCCTGAAGATTCTACGCCCTGTGGTCGCAGCCTTGAACCACATCCATGCGCATGACGTGCTCCATCGGGATCTCAAGCCCGAGAACATCCTGTTCGACGCCGCCGGGACGCCCAAGGTCGCCGATTTCGGCCTGGCTGCGCTGGCTCCCAAACTCGACACCGCCGCCAGAAGCGCGGAATGGCAGGGTTCCCTGAACTACATGTCGCCCGAACAGCGGCAACAACTGCCCGTCGACCGGAGGTCTGACGTATTCGCCCTGGCGGTGATCGCCTATGAAATGCTCACCGGCGAACTGCCCCTGGACGTCTTCGAACCGCCGTCGGTCCACGATCCGGGCCTGGGCCGCGAGGTGGACGCCGCCTTCGAAAGCGCATTGCGCCGGGACCCGGACGAACGCTGCCCGTCAGCAGAGGAATTCCTTTCCCGACTCGAGGCCGCCTTGGCTCCGAAAAACGCGGCGATCGACCAAACGACAAAGCCCCGCCCCCCCGGATGTTCACCGGGGCTCTGGCGCTCATCACGGTTCTTGCGGCCATCGCCTTCCTCGCGCGGACGGACAAGCCCCCGGCGCCGCAGACCGCCGATGTCATTCAGGCAAACGCGCAACCGCGCCTCCCCCCCGAAGAGCCCACAACGCCGGCAAAGGACGACATCAACCAGGCCACAGTGATTGACCTGATGGAAATCGAGGGCATCGGCGAAGTGCTCGCGCAACGGATCATCCGGGAACGGAACGACCGCGGGGGATTCCGTTCGATCGACGACGCCATGGCTGTCCCCGGCATCGGAATTCAACGCTGGCGGGCGCTGGCGGAGCGCTTTACCGTTCCTCCACCTGACAAGAATGGAAAGTAGCCGCCAGCAGGATTCCCGGTTCCACCAGGAACTCGCCCGCAGTTTCTTCGAGGAGGTGGGCGACGCCCTGTTTATCTTCGCGCCGAAAACGCTGCGGGTCGTGGATGTCAACCCGGCGGCCCAGCGTCTGACCGGCCGACGCCGACAGGAACTGCTCGACATGCCGCTGTCCGATCTGTTCTCCGCCAGGCTCGAGAAGGACGCGAAGGATCTGCGCGACGCCATCCAGATCACCCAGATTTTCCAGCCGCACGAGGAATACTCGCTCTCACGCAGGGAAGGCGCCCCGCTGGAGGTCAACCTCACCGTCACCCGCATTCACGTGCGCCCGGAACCACTGGGCCTCGTCGTCGCGCGCGACATCAGCCACCGAAAGCGCAATGAACAGGCCCGCCGCGCGCTCGAGGAAAAACTCCACCGCTCCGAACGTCTCGAATCCATCGGCAGGATGGCGGGCGGCATCGCCCACGATTTCAGGAATCTCATCACCCCGATCCAGGCCTTCGCCCGGCTGGCCATGGAGGAACTCGACGAGCATCACCCCGTCCAGGAATACCTGCGCAACATGGTCGAGCACACCAGACTGGCAAAGGAGTTGACCGCCCAGATCCTGACCCTGAACAACCGCGGCGAACAACGTCGCACCCTGGAGCCCCTCGCCGAGTTGATCGAGGACGCCCTGCTGGTGGCCCGCCAGTCCGTTCCCGGAAACATCCGGGTGGATATCGAACTCAGGGACGTCCCGGCCACCGTGAATGCAGACCCCACCCAGTTGAAACAGGTCGTCATCAACCTGTTCAACAACGCCGTCCAGGCCCTGGACGGCCGGGAGGGGACGGTGGCCGTCCGGCTGTCGCGCGTCCCTGCGGACGACCCCTTCGTCAGGTCCCGGGCAAGCCTCTCGGAGACGGACCATTTCAGGCTCTCCGTCGAGGATGACGGCCCCGGCATTCCCAAGGACAAGGCCGCCAAGATATTCGAACCGTTCTACACGACCAAGACCGGCGGCAAGGGCAGCGGCGTCGGCCTCGCCGTCGTCCAAAGCATCGTCCTCAACCATGGAGGCGAGATTCTCGTCGAAAGCGAACCCGGCAAGGGCGCCGCCTTCAACGTCTACCTGCCCTGCGCCGAGGACGCCCCGATGGAAACCGACGTCCCAAGAAAACCCTCCGCGACCGCAACCGACGAAACCTGCATGGGAAGCATTCTTTTCGTCGATGACGATGAAAGCATCGTCAAGCTCGGCGCAACCATTCTGGGAAGAGCAGGCTTCGATGTCTCCCCTCACACGGACAGCCGGGAGGCCCTCGACGCGTTCACCGCCGCCCCCGACGCCTTCGATCTGGTCATCACCGACATGATGATGCCCGCGATGAAAGGCGACGAATTGGCGCGAAAAATCCACCAAACCGCCCCGGACATGCCCATCATCCTCATTTCCGGATTCAGTGGCAATGTCACGGGAGAGAACTGCACGGAATACGGATTCAGCCAGCTGATCGAGAAACCCATGGAGCCCGCCCAGCTCGTCGAGGCGGCCCGACGGGTGATTGCCGCCAAAAGCCCCTGATCACCCGCGGTCAATTTCCGCCCATGGCCGGGCAATATCGGTGTCCCGCGAGAGCCCTGCATTTCGTTCATTATTGCTGAATAGGGGCGACACGGAAATCGTAGTTGCCAATGAAAGTTTTGTAACCGCCGGTTTCACCGGAGCGTCGTAGAGGCGCAATCAGCCAAAAGGCAACACGTTAGAACAACATGAACATCGATCAACATCGTCCCCAGGCCGCGGATTTCTTCCAGACCCGCCGGCAGTTCCTGAACCGTTTCGGCATGGGCATGGGCGCCCTCGGCATGGCGACCCTCATGCGTCCGGATGTCGCCGAATCCGCCGCGCTTTCGCCCCTCGCGCCACGCAACCCTCATTTTCCCGCCAAGGCCGAGCACGTCATCCACGTCTTCGCCCAGGGCGGCCCCTCCCACATCGACACCTGGGACCCCAAGCCCGGCATGAAGAAATACGCCGGCAAGGAGGTGAAGGAGATTGGCGGCGTTCCATTGCCCACCCCCTTTGAATTCAAACCCTCCGGCCAGTCCGGCGTCGAGGTCTGCGAACTATTCCCCCACATCGGCAGGCACATCGACGACATCGCGGTCATCCGCTCGATGCACACTGACGTGCCGGCTCACGAGTTTGCCACCCTCATGATGAACACGGGCTCCGGCCGCATCGTGAAACCCTCGATGGGCTCCTGGACGCTCTACGGTCTGGGCACGGAGAACCAGAACCTCCCCGGCTTCGTCTCGCTCGGTCGCGCCGGCGTCGGCGGCTCCGCCAACTTCCGCTCGGCCTTCCTCCCCGGCGCCTTCCAGGGCACCCCGGTCAGCAATGTCTCGGCCCGCATCGACGACATCATCCAGAACATCCGCAACTACTACTCCACGCAGAAGGAACAACGCGCCCAGCTCGACCTGGTGCAGAAGCTCAACGAGCAGCACAACGAGCAGTTGAAGAAGGAGGCCGAGCTCGAGGCCCGCATTCATTCCTACGAACTCGCCTTCCAGATGCAGACCGAGGCCGCCGAAGCCTTCGACCTCGGGAAGGAACCGGCCAAGATGAGGCAGATGTACGGCGAGACCAACGTCGGCCGACAGATGCTCGCCGCCCGCCGACTCGTCGAACGCGGCGTCCGCTTCGTGCAGGTCTGGGCCAACGGCTGGGACCACCACACCAGCCTCGAACGCAACATCCGCCAGCGCGCCGCCGATGTCGATCAACCGCTCGGCGCCCTGATGACCGACCTCAAGCAGCGCGGCCTGCTGGAAAAAACCCTGATCGTCTGGGGCGGCGAGTTCGGACGCACCCCGCGCCACGACCGCAACGGCCGCGGCGAACCGGGACGCGACCACCACAGCCGCAGCTTCGTCTCCTGGATGGCCGGCGGCGGGGCCAAGGGCGGCTACGCCCACGGCGCAAGCGATGAATTCGGATACAATGCCGTCGAGAACAAGGTCCATGTGCACGACCTGCACGCCACCATCCTCAAACTCCTCGGCTTCGATCACGAAAAGCTCACCTACCGCTACAACGGCCGCGACTTCCGCCTCACCGACGTCTACGGCAGCGTGGTGAACGAGCTGATTGCGTAATTTCCCAGAAAATGAAAACCATCCTCGGCAGAACGCTCCTCGTCTCGTGCCTCCTTTTCACCCTCGCCGCCGGCGCGGAAGAGAAGAAGGTCAAGTTCTCCAACAAGCAGCTCGACTTCTTCGAGAAGAACATCCGCCCCGTCCTCGCGGAGAAGTGCTACAGCTGCCACCACCCGGACGAGAAGGTGAAGGGCGGCCTCGCCGTGCACACGCGCGAAGCCATCCTGACCGGCGGCGACAGCGGCCCCTCGATCATCCCCGGGGATCCCGCCAAGAGCGTCTTCATCAAGGCCATCGTCTACGAGGATGAGGACCTCCAGATGCCGCCCAAGGAGCGCCTGAGCGACGCCGAGATCAACAACTTCCGCCAATGGGTCCGCATGGGCGCGCCCGACCCCCGCTCCGCCGGCGGCGACGAGGCCAAGAAAATGGGCGTCATCGACCTCGAGAAAGCCCGCAATCACTGGGCCTTCCAACCCATCTCCAAACCCGAGGCCCCCAAGGTGAAGAACCGGTCGTTCGTCGCCAATGACATCGACCGATTCGTCGGGGCAATGCACGAGGCGAAAAAGCTCCAACCGAACCCCGCCACCGACAAGCGCACCCTCATCCGCCGCGCGACCTACGATCTCACCGGCCTCCCCCCAACCCCCGAGGAGGTGAACCAGTTCCTCAACGACAGATCGGACGACGCCTTCGAACGCGTGATCGACCGCCTGCAGAAGTCCCCCCACTACGGCGAACGCTGGGGACGCCACTGGCTGGACGTCGCCCGCTACGCCGACACCTCCGGCGACCGAGCCAACCGCGGCGAGAACCGCTACCCCTTCGCCTGGACCTACCGCGACTACGTCATCGACGCCTTCAACAACGACACCCCGTTCGACCGGTTCATCAAGGAACAGATCGCCGCCGACTTCCTGATCGATGAAGACGCCAAGGATCGCCGCAAACTCGCGGCCCTCGGCTTCCTCACCGTGGGCAAGCGCTTTCAGGGCAACGCGCTGGAAATCATCGACGACCGCATCGACGTCGTGACCCAGGGCTTCCTCGGCCTCACCGCCGCCTGCGCCCGGTGCCATGACCACAAGTTCGACCCCATTCCGACCGGGGACTACTACTCCCTGCACGGCATCTTCTCCAGCAGCGAGGAGCCGGAGTCGAGGCCCTATCTCAAGGAGCCGAAGCGCACGCCGGAGTTCGCCGAATTCGAGGAGAAACTGGCAAAACTGGAGGCCGAATACGAGGCCATCCGCCCCAATTTGATCGAGGAGGCGCTGGACGAATTCCGCGCCAAGACCGGCGAATACCTGCTGGCCTCCCACCAGGCGCTGCGGGAGAAGAACTTCTCCAAGGCGCGCGCCATCTACACCAAGCGCAAGCTCAACGTCCCCACCGCCACCTACTTCACCTCCGGCATGAAGAAGATGAAGGAGGACCACCCCGTCCTCGGCCCCTGGGTCCGCTATTCCAACCTGTCCGACGACGCCTTCGACAAGCAGGTCAACAAGATCACGAACCAGGTCAAGCGGGACGAATCGGTCAATCCCATCGTCCGTCAGGCTCTCAGCGAGGGACACCCCACCTCCATGGCGCAGGTCGCCCGCGTCTACGGACGACTCTTCTCCGACGTGCACGACCAGTGGAAACAGCTCAGCAAGAAGGGCAAGTCCGCCAAGTCCGGCTTCCCGGACAGCGACCGCGAGGAAATCCGCCGGCTCATCTACGCGGAGAAATCCCCGATCCACCCCACCCGCCGCGAGGTCAATCGCATCGTGAACAACAACACCGTGCGCCGCGAGCAGCGCAAGCTCTTCCCCAAGATCTTCAAACTCAAGACCGAACACCCCGGCTCCCCCGCCCGCGCCATGGCCCTGCAGGACACCCGCAAACCGCGCAACTCCCGCATCCTCATCCGCGGCGAGGCCCGCCGCTACGGCGACGAGGTCCCGCGCCGCTTCCTGGAGATCCTCTCCGAAGGCGACCGCGCAGAATACTCCAACGGCAGCGGCCGCCTCGAACTCGCCGAGGACATCGCCCACCCCGACAACCCGCTCACCGCGCGCGTCATCGTCAACCGCGTCTGGGCCTGGCACTTCGGAACCGGCCTCGTCGATTCCATCAGCGACTTCGGCCTCCGCGCCGACAAGCCTGTGCAACTCGACCTGCTGGATCACCTCGCCTCCTGGTTCAAGGACAACGGCTGGTCCATCAAGAAGCTCAACAAATACATCATGCTTTCGTCGGTCTACCGCCTGGCGACGGAGGACGACGGCCGCTACGCCGAGGTCGATCCCGCCAACGATTACCTCTGGAAGTTCAACCTCCGCCGACTGGATTTCGAATCCATGCGCGATACGCTGCTCACCTGGGGCGGCAACATCGACCTCGACATGGGCGGGCAACCCGTCGAACTCACCGATGAAAAATACCCCGTCCGACGCACCGTCTACGGCCGGATCGACCGCGAGGCGCTGCCGGAACTGTTCAGCACCTTCGACTTCGCCAATCCGGACATGAGCTCCAGCAAGCGCGCCAAGACCACCGTGCCACAGCAGGCGCTCTTCCTGATGAACAGCCCCTTTGTCATCGAGCAGGCCAAGAAGATGATCGGGCGCTCGGACATCGACATCCTCCACGACAAGGAGGAGCGCATCAAATACATGTATCAACTGGTCTACCAGCGCGACCCCTCCAATGCCGAATTGAACTCCGCCTGGGACTTCCTCGCGGCGCAGGAGAAAGAGGCGATCCGCTCGCAGGAACCCGACGTCTGGAGCTATGGCTACGGGACCTACGACGCCAAGAACAAGCGCGTCCGCTTCCAACCGCTGCGCCGCTTTGAGGTCGATCGCTGGCAGGTCGCCGGCCGCTTCCCCGACGCCCGCGCCGGCCGCGCCTCCCTGACCGCCGACGGCGGCCACGCGCCCAAGGTCAAGAACTACGCCATCGTCCGCCGCTGGACCGCCCCCGCCGACGGGACCTATCAGATCAAGGGCCGCCTCTCGCATCAGGCCGAGGAGGGCGACGGCATCCGCGGAGCCGTGGTCGCGCGCCGGCAGGGCGTCCTGGGCAACTGGAAACTCGACAACGATTTCGCCAACACCCACTCCGGGACGCTGGAACTCAAGAAGGGCGAGACCATCGACTTCCTCGTGTTCAACAACGGGTCCGACAAGGGCGACGCCTTCGAGTGGACGCCCAGAGTGACCAATTCAGAAGGCCGCGCCTGGGACGCCAACGCCGAGTTCAGCGGCCCGCGCATCCAGAACCGCGATCCGCTCACCCCCTGGCAGAAACTCGCCCAGGCCCTGTTCCTCACCAACGAGGCGATGTATCTGAACTGAATACGGCTCCGACGCGCCGCAGAATGGAATACATTCTGTTCTGCGTTCGGGCCGCGGGTCTGTGACCCGCAGCAACCTTTGGAGAGCCGGGGCGTTGGGAAGGTCCAAGGCTGCGTGACGCTCAACACCGCTGCGGCTCACAGAGCCGCCGTCCGGAAAATCGGGAGTGTTGCCGCCTCGGCAAACGGGATGAATTCCGTTCTACGTTTCCCGCGCTTGCGCGCGAGGCATCCGAGGCGCATATTCAAGCCTGTGATTGCCGAACGGATTCCAGAAATCGCCAACCTTACCGCAGAGGAGAAACTGCTGCTCGCAAATGAGCTTTGGGCGGAGGTCGAGGATCGGCAGGAATCCATTCCGTTCAATGAGGCGGTCGTTCAACTTCTGGATCAACGATCTGAGGAATTTCAGAAGGATCCACAATCCGCGGTAACTTGGGAGGAATTCAAACGCCGGATCGGCAAAGCCTGATGGAGATTGTCCTGCTTCAGGGGGCGCAGGCCGATCTGCTGGAAGCCTACTCCCGACTGGGCGACCGGTTCTACGAAGCGGCCGATCAAGCCTTGGAACAGATTCGCCAGTTTCCTGAATCGGCTCCGATCTTCCAAGGCAGGTATCGGCGGAAGCTCATTCTGCGTTACCCGTTCGGCATCTTTTACGATGCAGGAAATGGCCGCCTGTTCGTCAAAGCGGTCCTGGATCTTCGACAGGATCCGGAAGCGATACTGAAGCGGCTGGGGTGAATCGCGCCGGCCGGCAAACCGGCTCTCGTATCCGAACGCGCTGCAAACGGGATGAATCCCGTTCTACGTTTCTCCCAACACTGGCGCCCCAGCCGCATTCAGCGTGGTTTCGGAGCTTTACAGCAACAAGACCCAGGTTGACGTATTGCCAGCAAGCTGGGAAAATGGCCCCATGAAAACGACGATCGATCTGCCGGACGATCTGGTTCGAGAAGTGAAATTGCGGGCGGTCATGCAGGGCAGGACAGTGAAGGACCTGGTGGCCGAGTGTCTGAGTGAAAGCCTCGGTTTGACTCCTCGAAAGAACGAGAAAAGCCCCACAGGGAGTGAACGGGTTGAGATTGATGCCAGCGGTTTGCCGACGTTTTTTTGCGCAACGGATGCGCCGGCTTCGCGGATGAGCGTAGAAGAACTGCTCAAACTGGAGGACGACGTGAGATCGGAAGGAGACCTTCGGAATGCCCGGCTCGCTGATTGACACGAATGTCTGGATTGCAGCGGTGTTTCCTCCGCATCCGCGCCATGGCAAGGCTCGTGAAGTCCTGAAGGAATCCACGGCTTCGCGGCCCGCCTTTTTCTGTCGCGCCACCGAACAAAGTTTCCTGCGCATTGCCTCGACGCCGGTTGTTCTCAAGGCTTATGGCGCGGCTGCCATGACCAATCGTGATGCCTTGGCCGCATTGAAGGCGATGCTGACATTGCCGCAGGTGCGCGAACTCGACGAACCGCCGGGAACCATCGATCTCTGGCATCGTCTGGCGGCGCGGGATACGGCATCGCCAAAGGTCTGGATGGACGCCTATCTTGCCGCATTCGCAATGTCCGGAGAGTTGAGCCTGGCGACGCTGGATCGGGATTTCCTGGGATATGAATCGGAGGGGCTTGAGCTGCAATTCCTCGACGCGTGACGGAGTTGCTTTGCGACTCTCGGCAAGAACAACGCGCTGCGAACGGGATGATTCCCGTTCTACCCGTCTTAAGCCGAAACCACCGCCGCTCCGGCATTCCCAACCGCCACCGCCGCATCCTCCCCATCCCCCGGCATCTCGGCGCGAAGCTTGTTGATGATGGGCGGGAGCTTCTCAAGCAGGAAATCAATGTCCTCCTCGGTGTTGTAGACTCCGACACTGAAACGCAGCGCGCCGCGGGCGAGCGACGGTTTCAGCCCCATCGCGGTCAGCACGTGCGACGGCTCGATGGAGCCGGTCTTGCAGGCCGAGCCTGACGAAGCGCAGATGCCCTCGCGATCCAACATCAGCAACACCGCCTCCGCCTCGACGCCGTGGAAGCACACATTGCAGGTGTTCGGCAACCGCGCGTCGTGACTGCCGTTGCGGCAGCTCACCTTGATCTGGTTCAGGATCCCCTGCTCCATCTTGTCGCGCAGCTTGCGGACCTGATGAATGTCCCTCGTCAGATGAATCACGGCCATCTCCGCCGCCTTCCCAAATCCGATGATATAGGGGACGTTGTAGGTTCCCCCGCGTCGGCCGCGTTCCTGCCCGCCGCCGGTGATGAACGACTCATAGGGCGTGCGCCGCTTCACGAACAGGGCCCCGACCCCCTTGGGCGCATTCAGCTTGTGCCCCGAGATCGAAAGCATGTCGACCTCGCTCAGCTTCACATCCACGTCCACCTTGCCCGCGGCCTGGACCGCGTCCGTGTGGAATGTCACGCCCTTCGAGCGACAGATCGCCGCCGCCTCGTGAATGGGAAACAGGACGCCGGTCTCGTTGTTCGCCCACATCATCGAGACGATGGCCGTATCCGGCCGGATCGCCAGTTCCAGCAGGTGCAGATCGATGGAACCGTCCGGCTCAACCGGCAGATAGGTCACCTCGTAGCCCTGCTTCTGCAACTGCGCGCCATAGGCGATGTTCGCCGCGTGCTCCACCTTGGTCGTGATCACGTGCCGCTTGTTCGGCTGGGTGATCAGGGCCGCGTGGATCGCTGAATTGTTGCTCTCCGTGCCGCAACTGGTGAACAGAATCTCCTGCGGCTCCGCATTGATCAGCGCCGCCACCTGCTCCCGCGCCTGATCCAGGTCCTTCTGCAGTCCATTGCCAAACCCATACGCCGCCGAGGGATTGCCCCAGTTCTCCGTGAAGTAGGGCGTCATCACCTCGACCACCTCCGGCGCGACCCGCGTCGTGGCGTTGTTGTCGAGATAGCAGATTCTTTTCTCAGCTTCGCTCATGAATAAACTCCCCCCGGCCGAATCGTCCCATCCGGCGAGGAAGGGCGGCAATTTAAGCTTTCATCCGCGCCAGCGGTAAAGGACATTCTCCGACTCAATCAACACGTTGATTACGTTGATTTACCGCGAAATTCCCATTGACCGGTCCAAAAATTTTATTTACATAACCATCATTAGCAACAAACTAATAATTAAAACATGAGCGAAGCCAAACCATCGCATAACGAGGTCCTGAAGGAAAACAGCCCCACACTGGCGGGCACAATTGCGCAGACGCTGGCGGACGAGGAGGCGGACAAGTTCTCCAAGGACGACTCGCAATTCCTGAAATTCCACGGGATCTACCAGCAGGACAACCGGGACGACCGCAAAGGCGGGAAGAAGTTCATGTTCATGGTCCGCGGCCGCATTCCGGGCGGCATTCTTCCGGCCGACCTTTATCTCGCGTACGACAAGCTGGCCGACCAATACGGCAATCAGACACTCCGCATCACCTCGCGTCAGAGCTTTCAGTTTCACGGCGTGATCAAGAGCGGTCTCGGCAAGGTCATCAAGGGCATCAACGACGCCATGGCCGACACCCTGGCGGCCTGCGGCGATGTTTCGCGCAATGTCATGTCGCCGCCCACACCGGCGACCAACGGCGTCCGCGAGGCGGCGCTGGAGGATTGCCGCCGGGTTTCCGAGGCCCTGCTCCCTGTCACCCCGGCCTACGTCGACATCTGGGTGGAGGGCGTGAAATTGGACCTGAATGAGAAGCACGCCGGCTTTGAGGATCCCCTGTATGGCAAGACCTACCTGCCGCGAAAATTCAAGACCGCCTTTGCCATTCCGCCGTTGAACGACACTGATGTCTTCACCAACTGCCTCGGCTTCATCGCCATCGAGGAGAACGGCGAATTGATCGGTTACAATCTCGTGGTCGGGGGCGGGCAGGGCCGCACCCACAACAACACCAAGACCTATCCCCGCTGCGGCGACGTGGTCGGCTTCTTCACGCCGGACAAGATCGTCGAGGTCTCCAAGGCCGTGCTGACCGTGCACCGCGATTTCGGCGACCGCTCGGACCGCAAGCACGCGCGCCTGAAGTATGTGCTCGAAGAACAGGGCGTCGATTGGTTCCGCGCCGAGCTGGAAAAGCGCACGGGCTTCAGCCTGGAACCGGCGAAGGAATACCAGTTCGAAAGCCAGGGCGATCTCTTCGGCTGGCACGAACAGACCGACGGGAAGCGCTTCCTCGGCCTGCACGTTTCCATGGGTCGCGTGAAGGACGCCGAGGGCAGCCAGCTCAAGAGCGCCTTGCGCAAGATCGTCGAGGAGTTCCGCCCGGAAGTCCGGCTGTCGCCCTCGCAGAATATTCTGCTGACCGGCATCGACGCCGCGAACAAGGACGCCATCACGCAGATCCTCGCGGACCACGGCATCGCGGTGGCCAACCAAGGCTCGGCGTTGCAGCGCGCCTCCATCGCCTGCCCCGCCCTGCCCACCTGCGGCCTCGCGCTGGCCGAGTCCGAACGTTACCTGCCGAGCCTGATCGACCAGATCGAGGGCGCGCTGAATGAGACCGGCTTGTCCGGCGAGGAGATGGTCATCCGCATGACAGGCTGCCCCAATGGCTGCGCCCGCCCCTACATGGCCGAGCTCGGCTTCGTCGGCAAATCGCCGAAGAAATACCAGATCTACGTCGGCGGCAGCGAAAAGAGCGTCCGCCTCAACACCCTGTGGAAGGACACCGTCCTCGAGGAGGACATCGTCAACGAACTGAAACCGCTGTTCGAACGCTTCAAGTCCGGGCGCAACGAAGGCGAACGCTTCGGTGACTGGTGCAACCGCGTCGTCGTCCCGGAAATCGAAGCCGCAACCGCGGAGGAGAACTGAGACACATCAACCACGGATTCACACGGATACCTTTTCAGATGACGCTCACGACAAATTTGCCAAGCCTGGCAGGGACGCGTCGCATCGCGTCCCAAACCGAAGTCCTGAAAGGACGAAAGCGGCTTGAGGCAACAGGACGCGTTCTCACCCCCATCGCCTCTCTCACCCCTTCCGGGGTTTCAGTATGGGACGCGATGCAACGCGTCCCTACCGGGCCCACCGCGGGCTCGCCACCCTGTCTTCATCCGTGTCCATCCGTGTTCATTCCGCCTTCGCATGACTTCGGCGCGACAAGCCGTGATTGGAAAACCGAAGCGCCATGACAGAAGCCACCGTAGAACCGAAGCCGCAGGTGAAGGAGGAGCCGCTCTTTGCGCATCTCAACCTCGACCTCGCCGCCGCCAACGCCAGGCTTGAGGGAGGCCCGGCGGAGGATCGGGTCGCCTGGGGCATTGAAAACTTCTCCCCGCGCATCGTGCTTTCCTCCAGCTTCGGCGCACAGGCCGCGGTCTCCCTGCACATGGCCACGCAACAGTGGGCGGACATCCCGGTCGTGCTGGTCGATACCGGTTACCTCTTTCCGGAAACCTACACGTTCATCGATCAATTAACTGAAAGGTTAAGCCTTAATCTGAAGGTCTACCGCGCCGAGCTGAGCGCCGCCTGGCAGGAAGCCCGTCATGGCAGACTCTGGGAACACGGCGTCGAAGGCATCGAGCAGTACAATGCGATGAACAAGGTCGAGCCGATGAACCGCGCCCTCGAGGAACTCGACGCCCTCGCCTCCTTTGCAGGCCTTCGCCGCCAGCACAGCGAAGGCCGCAGCAAGCTACCGGTCCTGACCATCAGCCGACGCCGCCTGAAGATTCATCCGATCATCGATTGGACCGACAAGAACGTCTACGACTACCTGATGAAGCACGACCTCCCCTACCATCCACTGTGGGACGAGGGCTACGTTTCCATCGGCGACACCCACACCAGTCAGAAGCTCACCGACGGCATGGACGCCGAGCAGACCCGATTCTTCGGTCTCAAACGCGAATGCGGCCTCCACGAAGGCGACAGCGCCGACTACAGCATCTGATTCTTTTATTGACCACGGATGAACACGGATTCACACGAATATGGATTTGGGCTTCGAGCGCAGGACGAAATAAACGCGCCCTGCTGCCGGCGGCTTTGGGCGCGCGAAGCGCGGCTGGAAGAAAAGATCCGTGTCCATCCGTGTCCATTCCGCCTTCGTCCAACTTCGGCGCGACAGGCCGTGGTTCACAAAGACTGACCCATGGGCGCGCCGGAGAACATTCATCCCGAGTTCGATCGCATGCTCGAACGGGAGGCCAAAGAGGCATTGCTGCAACAGCACGGCAAGGTCATCTGGCTCTACGGACTGTCCGGCTCCGGCAAGAGCACGTTGGCGCATGCCCTCGAACGCAGGCTTCACAACGAAGGCCGTCTCACCAAAATTCTCGACGGCGACAACATCCGCACCGGCCTCAACAACAACCTCGGTTTCACCGATGAGGACCGGCTGGAGAACATCCGTCGCATTGCCGAAGTGGCCAAACTCTTCTGCCACGCCGGCCTGGTGACCATCACCTCCTTCATCACGCCCAAAAAAGAACTCCGCGCCATGGCCCGGAAAATTGTCGGGGACGACGATTTTCTTGAGGTCTTTGTAAAGTGCTCGTTCGAGACCTGCGAACAGCGCGACGTCAAGGGCCTCTATGCCAAGGCCAAAGCCGGCGAGATCAAGAACTTCACCGGACGGGACTCCTCCTTTGAGGAACCCGACAACGCGGACCTTGTCATCGACACCGACGCCGAGGATCTGGAGGCATCGTTGGAACGCATCTACCTGGCCGTCAAACCCCTCGTCGAAAGGAGCGCGGGATGAAGATCCGATCAGACTCACAGTCACCAGTCCCGGAGGGACGTCAGAAAGTAGCCGGTGGTGCAGGCCGCCAAACGGCGGCCGGAACCACCGGAACAACGGACAAACAACGAACGCGCCCTGAAGGGGCGCCAGAGACTGTCCTCAGATCCTTGCCTGATTTTCTGACGCCCCTGCCGGGGCGAATACTCGCCGGGATTGCCAACCGGCGGTTGCACCGCCGGCTACCATCTGGTCATCCCTCCGGGACTGTCAAACTTCACTCCATGCTGCATCTGGCAATCCTCACGTCCGCTGCTGCGAGCAGGAACTGATTCCCCTTTCCCCACTTTGACTATGGAACACCATCACGGATATCGACTCACGCACCTGAAGCATCTGGAAGCCGAGGGCATCTTCGTCATTCGCGAGGTTGCCGCGCAATTCCAGAAGCCCGTCCTGTTGTTTTCCGGCGGCAAGGACTCGATCGTCATGGCGCACCTGGCGCGCAAGGCCTTCTGGCCGGCCCGGCCGCCCTTTCCCATGATGCACATCGACACCGGCCACAACTTCCCCGAGACCATCGCCTACCGCGACCGGTTCATGCACGACATCGGCGCCGAACTGATCGTCAAATACGTGCAGGATTCCATCGACCAGGGACGCGTCGCCGAGGAGAAAGGCCCGCGCGCCAGTCGCAACAAGCTGCAGACGGTCACCCTTCTCGACGGACTTGAGGAAGGGCAATACGACGCGGCCATGGGCGGCGCCCGACGTGACGAGGAAAAGGCCCGCGCCAAGGAACGCTTCTTTTCGCACCGCGACGAATTCGGTCAATGGGATCCAAAGAATCAGCGCCCCGAGCTTTGGAATCTCTTCAACGGCAAGAAGTCCATGGGCGAGCACTTCCGAGTGTTTCCGTTGAGCAACTGGACGGAGATGGACATCTGGCAGTACATCAAGCTCGAGAACATCCCACTGCCCTCCATCTACTTCAGCCACGAACGCGAGGTGATCGAGCGCGACGGCGTCCTGCTCGCCAACACCGAGTTCATCACGCTGCTCGACGGCGAGGTTCCCGAGAAGCGCACCATCCGCTTCCGCACCGTCGGCGACGCCACCTGCACCGGCTGCTGCGAATCCACGGCTTCGACCGTCGATGACATCATCGAGGAGGTCGCCGCAGCCCGCCAGACCGAACGCGGCGGCCGCGCCGACGACAAACGCTCCGAAACCGCCATGGAGGACCGCAAGAAGGAAGGATACTTTTAAGAAAATCCCAAGCTCCAAGCTCCAAATCTCAAAAGAATACACACGCACCATGAAGCAAATCACCTCAAGCGAATTCGAATCAGAAGTCGTCAACTCCGACCTGCCGGTCCTCGTCGATTTCTATACCGATCAATGCGGACCGTGCCGAATGATGGCTCCGCTTCTACAGGAACTTTCCGAAGAGGAATCCGATCGGATGAAGATCGTGAAGATCAATGCCGCCGAGGAAATGCAGTTGGCGGGGACTTTCGGCGTGGCGGTCGTTCCGACATTTCTCGTCTTCCGAAGCGGAGCGCCGGTGGGCCAACGGACTGGCATGCAGTCAAAACAGGCCCTGATCGATTGGATTGCGGAAACAGCCGCGTGAAAGAACGCGAGTTTGAAATTTGGAACTTGGAGCTTCTTTGAGATTTGGAGCTTGGGATTTGGAACTTAACGGCATGACCACAACCAAAGGATATCTCGACATGGATCTGCTCCGCTTCACGACGGCGGGCAGTGTGGACGACGGCAAAAGCACGCTCATCGGGCGGTTGCTCTATGACAGCAAGGCGATCTTCGAGGATCAGATGGAGGCCGTCGAGCAGAGCAGCAAGCAGCGCGGCGACGAGATCGTGAACCTGGCCCTGCTCACCGACGGCCTGCGCGCCGAACGCGAACAGGGCATCACGATCGACGTGGCCTACCGCTACTTCGCGACGCCGCGGCGCAAGTTCATCATCGCCGACACGCCCGGCCACATCCAATATACCCGCAACATGGTCACCGGCGCCTCGACCGCCAACCTGGCCATCGTGCTCATCGACGCGC
>JAYPEY010000071.1:0-31102 GCA_038126035.1 Verrucomicrobiales bacterium
GCGCTTCCAACACTGCCTGCTATCTGTCGTCCCTACGGGACTTTGAAGTGGGCTCGACGGAGTCTCGCCCCACCGGGGGAACGGTCCATTCGGTCACCGGAAGCGCTGTCGGAAACAGAATCAACCATGATTCCAAAGTTGCAGTAGAGGCGTGATAACAGCAGCTGCGAATCCATAAGCCGGTGGGGCGAGACTCCGTCGAGCCCTGATCAAAACCCCGAAGGGGTGACAGCAATGCTGAGAGCCCCCCCGACTCCGAACACCCCGAATTGCGACTTGCTGGCCGCGTCTGCCGAGGCACACTGTTCCGATCAGAACATGATTCCATCCCTTCGCAATCACAGCCGCCGCGACTTCCTCGCCGCGGCCGCCGGCGGATTTGGCGGCATGGCCCTGTCGTCGCTGCTTGCGTCGGAGTCGGATCCCAGGTCGGCGGCGGTCTATCCAGCCCGCGCCAAGGCGGTCATCCAGATCTTTTGCTCCGGCGGTCTGAGCCACGTCGACACCTGGGACCACAAGCCCGAACTCGAGCGACGCGCGGGCAAGCCCTTCGACCCGGACGGCAAGCTTCAGTTCTTTGCCTCCAAGCCGGGCAATTGCCAGCCAAGCTTCTGGAAGTTCCGCCAACACGGCCAGTCCGGCCGCTGGCTGAGCGACCTGCTGCCCCGACTCGCGACCTGCGTGGACGACATGGCGTTCATCCATTCCATGCGCAGCAAGACCGCGCTGCACGGCCCCGGCAATTTCATGATGAACACCGGCCAGACGCTGCCCGGCTTTCCCGCCATGGGCGCCTGGGTGACCTACGGCCTCGGCAGCGCGAGCGACAACCTCCCCGCCTTCGTCGTGCTGCCCGACGTGCGCGGCCTGCCGCCCGGCGGCGTCATCAACTGGGGAGCCGGCTTCCTGCCCGCCGAACATCAGGCCACCGCGCTCGACACCTCGAATCCGGAGCAGCCCATCGCAGACCTGTTCCCGCCGAAAGCTTTTCAAGCCGCAACGAAGGCGGGCGACAAGGCGGGCCTCGCCTTCCTGAAGCAGCTCAACCGGGGCCATCAGGGGCCCCGCAGCGGCAACACCGAACTTGAAGCCCGCATCAAGGCCTACGAAATGGCGGCGCGCCTCCAACTCAGCGCTCCCGAGGTCACCGACCTCCGCGGCGAGTCACCGCCGACGAAGCGGCTCTACGACATTGAGGATCCGGCCTGCGGCCCCTTCGGCCGGCAATGCCTGCTGGCGCGACGCCTGGTCGAACGCGGCGTCCGTTTCATCCAGATCTACTGCGGCGCGGAAAACACCACCGCCGAAAAGATCCGCCCCAACTGGGACAGTCACGAGGACCTCCCTCGCGACCACGGCTACTGGGGAAGGATTCTCGACACCGGCGCGGCTGCGCTGCTCAAGGATCTGAAGGCCCGCGGCCTGCTCGATGAAACCCTGGTCATGTGCGCGTCGGAGTTCGGCCGTCAGCCCGCCGCCCAGGGCAAGCAGGCCAAAGGCCGCGACCACAACGGCGGCGCCTTCACCGCCTGGATGGCCGGCGGCGGCGTGAAAGGCGGCGTCGGCTACGGAGCCTCCGATGACCTCGGCTTCAAGGCCGCCGACAAGATCACGCACAGCTACGAACTCCACGCCACCGCGCTGCGCCTGCTCGGTCTGGATCACGAGAAACTCACCTGGTACCACAACGGCCTCGAACAACGCCTCACCGGATTCGAAGGCCACGGCGCGATCCAGGAACTGATCGCCTGAGATGAAGCGGCTCCGCCTCCAGTCAGTCCTGTTCTGTCTCGTCTGGATGACGGTCCAGGCCGAAGCGCAAACCGTGGATTTCGCCCGGGATGTGGCGCCGCTTCTGCGGAAGCATTGCCACAAGTGTCATGGGGCAAGGAAGCAGAAATCCGACCTGCGCCTCGACATCCGATCCGCCGCCCTGAAGGGCGGCAGCGCCGGCCCCGTCATCCGGCCCGGCCAGGCCGCCGAAAGCCGCCTGCTCCAACGGGTCCGCGTGCCCGAGAGCGACAAGAACCGGATGCCGCCCCCCGAAGACGGCCGCGCGGGCTTGTCAGAATCCGAAATCGCGACATTGGAAAAGTGGATCGACCAGGGCGCGAACTGGCCGGACATGCTGGCCGGCGAGGACGCGCGTTTGAAACATTGGGCGTGGCAGCCGCTGGCGACGGAATTCGGAAACCGCCGGTCCATCGACGCCTTTCTCAACGACGCGCTGCGGGCCAAAGGCCTGAAGATGTCCGAGACCGCCGATCGCCGGACCTTGATCCGCCGCCTGTCGTTCGACCTGCACGGGCTGCCGCCCTCGCCCGACGAGGTCGAGGCCTTCGTCAACGCCCCAAGTCCCCGCGCCTACGCCCGGCTCGTCGATCGCCTGCTGGCCTCGCCGAATTACGGGGAGCGCTTCGCCCGCCATTGGCTCGACATTGCGCACTACGCGGACACCCACGGTTTTGAACGCGACAAGCGCCGCCCCCAAGCCTGGCGTTACCGCGACTACGTCATCAAGGCGTTCAACGAGGACAAACCCTACGACCGCTTCCTCCGCGAGCAGATCGCCGGGGATGTCATCTCGCCCGATGATCGGGACGCCGTGGTCGCCACCGGCTTTCTCGCCGCGGGCCCCTGGGACTTCGTCGGCCAGGTGGAAACCAAGAGCCCGGTCCTGCGCCGCTCAGCCCGCGCGCTGGACCTGGACGATATGGCCACCCAGGTGATGACCGCCACCATGGCCATGACGGTCAACTGCGCCCGTTGCCACGACCACAAGCTCGATCCCATTTCGCAGGACGAATACTACCGCTTCACCGCCGTCTTCGCCGGGGTCAAGCGCGAGGAGCGCCCCATCACCGACACGGCCCGGAAGGAATACGACGAGACCAGGGCCGCCTTGAGGAAACAGCGCGACGGGATCGCCCATCGCATCGGCCAACTGGAAGGCTCGGGGCTCGATCTGGCGGACATCGTCGGCGGCGGCAACGGCCTTGGAACCGGGATCGTCGGCAACGGAATCGATCCCCGCAACGCCGTCGTCCAGACCCGCAAGTTCGGCGCTCTCGGCAACGTCAAACCCAACACCTTCGCAAAATCGAAGTTCCCGTTCGTCGATGGCGTCTTCATCGCCAACGGGACAAATGGCGCGGCGGAGATTCCGGTGAGTTCCGCGGGCACAACCATCAGCGGCATTCCGACGACCGGCGGCAATGCCTGGGATCACATCCGCCACGGCCCCGTCGCCAGCCAGCATTCGCCCGAGTTGGGGGGCATCGACTTCACCAAAGGAGGCCACACTCTGCTGGGCATCCACGCCAATGCCGGGATCACCTTTGACCTCGACGCGATCCGGGAAGCAGGCGGCGAACCAGACCTGCGCTTCACCTCGCAGCTGGGCTACTTCGGCGCGGTCGGCCCTCATCGCGCCGACGTCTGGATCTTCGTCGACGGCAAGGAGGCCGTTTCCTTCAAACATCTCCAACGCGCCAAGGGCCTCCAGCCGATTGACATCCCGCTTCCGAAGACGGCCCGTTTCCTCACCCTGCTCGCAACCGACGGCGGCAACGGCTACAGCCACGACCAGGTCGGCTTCGGCGACCCCAGGATCAGGCCGGCGTCGCCCCGGGACATCTCCACCGAGGAGCGCAGCGAACTTGCGCGCCTGCGAAAAGAGGCCGCGGATCTGGACGCCCGGATCAAGGCGCTGGGCGAACCGCCGCGCTTCTACGGCGTCGTCGCCTACAAGGACATGCCCGAGGTCCGCCGGCAGGTGCGCGGCAATCCCGAAGCTGAGACCGGCGATCCCCTGCCCCCGGGAGCCTTCAGCCTGCTGGCCATGCTCGACTCCAACCTGGGCGCAATCGATTCCACCGAGGCCGAACGCCGCCGGGCTTTGGCCGAATGGATCACCCATCCAGACAACCCGCTCACCGCCCGCGTGATCGTCAACCGCATGTGGCATTGGCTGTTCGGCCGGGGGATCGTCGACACCCCCAGCGACTTCGGCCTCGGCGGGGGCCGCCCAACGCATCCCGAACTGTTGGACTGGCTGGCGTCCGAACTCATCCGCAACAACGGGTCCCTGAAGGCGGTTCATCGGCTCATTCTGAACAGCGACGCCTATCGGCAGGTCTCCACGCACGGTCAGGATTCGCCCGGCGCGGCGATTGATGCGGACAACCTGCTGCTCTGGCGGCAGAACCCGCGACGCATCGAAGCCGAGGCCCTGCGCGACTCCGTCCTGTTCGTGAGCGGAAAGCTGAACCATCAACGCAGCGGCCCGGGATTCGAGGACTTCAAATACAAGGAGGCCTACGCTCCGGAATACACCTACATCACGGCCGATGAACCGAGGCTCTGGCGGCGCAGCATCTACCGCTACCTCGTCCGCACCACGCCCAACCGATTCCTCACCACACTCGACTGCCCCGACCCGGCCAACCTCACGCCCAGGCGCCTGACCACCACCACCCCGCTCCAATCCCTGGCCCTCTACAACAACGACTTCATGCTGCGGCAGGCCCGTTACTTTTCAGAGCGCATCACGGCCGAGGCCGGTCGGCAGCCGGCCGCCCAAACCTCGCTCGCCTTCCGACACGCCTTCGGCCGCAGCCCGAACAAGCAGGAGGCGCAACTCGCCGCAAGATTCATTGAGAACGAGGGCCTCTTCGCCTTCTGCCGGTCGTTGTTCAACGCCAACGAGTTTGTCTACGTGGATTAGGGGGAATGAGCCCCTTCCTGCGTCAACGCCTCTTCTTTGGCTTTGTGCGTTCCTTCCGGGCTTTCTTGTCGGGCAGGGCGGACCGCAGGGGCGGCGCGATCTTCGCCGTTGGCGGAAGCGCCGCGCGCAGTTGCTGCAACACGGTCGCGTAATCGGGATTGCCGATCTCATTGGTCCATTCGTGCGGGTCCCGCGTGGTGTCGTAGAGTTCCTCCTCGCCGGTCACGTAGCGGATATAACGCCCGAGTTCGTTGCGGACGGTGAGGTAGGCGTCCTCGGGATTCCTCTTGTCGGCGAGGCCGGTGATGGCAGCGCTCCGCCATGGCGCGTCGGGATTCTTCAGCAACGGGGTCAACGACCGGCCGTCCAGGTATTTCGGCGGCTCGATGCCGCACAGTTCGGCCAGGGTCGGATACAGGTCGAGCAGGGAGACGAAGCATTGGCTCACCCGGCCCCGGGGCGTCACGCCCGGCGCGCGGATCATCAGCAGGCAATGCGTGCCTTCCTCCCAGAGCGTCGTCTTCTGCCAGTGACGTTTCTCGCCGAGGTGAAAGCCGTGATCGCTCAGGAAGACCACGATCGTGTTGTCCTTGTGCGGACTGCGATCCAGGGCGTCGAGGATGCGGCCCATCTGCGTGTCGACATAGGCGGTCGTCGCCAGATAGGCCCGCACGGCCGAGGCATGCAGGCCCGCCGCCAGGGTCTTGTCCGCGCTCCCCGATTTGGCCACGCGAACTCCGGTGGGCGGCAGATCGTCCAGATCGTCCTCCTTGATCGCCGGCAGCACGATCTTCTCCAGTGGAAACAGGTCGAAGTATTTCTGCGGCACGTACCAGGGCATGTGCGGGTTGAACGTGCCGCAGGCGATGAAGAAGGGCTTGTCGTGATCCCGCTCCAACGCCGCGATGGCCCGGTTCACATTCTGCGTGTCGTTCATCTCCTCCTCGGCGAGGTGGATCGCCCCCCAGTCGTGTTCTCCCCGCCCGACGGATGTCAGCGGCGCTCCCGGCGGGGCCGGGTCGCGTTTGTGGCCGACATGTTCGTCCCAACCCTGCCGCTGGTCCCAGCCGTGCGTGATCTTGCCGTAGCCCCGGGTCGAATAGCCCGCGTTCTTGAAAAACGTCGCGAGGGACACGGCCTGCTTGAGCGGCCTGCTGTCATCCACCTTCAACGCGTTCTGGTAATGCCCGGTCGTCCACGGCGCCATGCCCGACATGAACGCGGTCCGCGACGGCGAGCAGACCGGCGCGGTGGTGTAGGCGCGGGCGAAATTGACGCCGGAGTCCGCGAACTTCAGCAGGTTCGGCGCGACGATCCTGCCGGCGTAGCGCGCCGGATCGCCGAGCAGCCAGCTGTTCATGTCGTCGGCGATGAGCAGGAGGACGTTGGGTTTCGTCGAGGCTTCAGCGACGGCAGCCGGCGCCGGTTGGCGCGCAAGGACGAGAGCGAGCCCCGCGCACAGGCAACGGAGGAAGGGAAGAGACCTCTTTGTCATGGAGTTCACCTGGCTTTGTCCTTTTTCTTCTTTCGCGAGCCGGCTCCGGACCTGCCCCCCGCTTGGGCTCCGAACTCCTGCTTGATCGCCATGAGTCCGTTCAGAATCTTCCGGAGTCGTTCGCGGTCGGCTTGATGTTCCGAGGCGGCGGTCCGTTTCTCGCTGTAGCGTTCCTTGTCCGAGGTGACCGCACAGTCGTAGAGCGCGCCGTCCTGATGGAGCCGGAAACGACTGCCCCGCACAAAAAAGTCCTTCTTGAAATTCATCAGCACATGCTCGCGGTTCTTTCCGTCCTTCCCAAAAAGGTTGTGGGAAAGATCCATGCCGTCGAGGTGGCGGTCGAGCCTGATTCCGGCCGCCGATGCAATCGTGGGCAGCATGTCAACGAGACAGAAGAATTCGTTGCGCACGCCCGGTTGAATGGTGTCCGGCCACCAGGCCAGGAGCGGCACACGCGTTCCCGCCTCGGTCATGCTTCCCTTGCCGCCCTTGAGATCCATGCCGGATATCCTGCTTGTAATGCCCCGGTGCGTGCCGTTGTCGCCGGTGAAAAGAACCAGGGTGTTCCTCTCGATGCCGTGGCCTTTGAGGCGCTTCAGGATCTTTCCCACCAGGTGATCCATGTAGGTGATCATGTGCCCGAAGGCCATCGTCTGCTTGTCGAGGTGGTCCGTATGGTTGCTGCGCGCAAGTTTCTCCAATCCGGGCGGATGAATGAAGGGCGAATGGACCAGCGCCATGGGATAGTAGATGAAGAACGGCCGCTCCTTGTTCCCGTCAATAAAGTCCAACACGAAGTCGCAGTATTCGTCCGGCCCGAAGTCGGTCTCAGCGCGATCGAAGATCTCCCCCGCCCGGTAAACCTGGGGTTGGTAATAGCGGCTGGATTTCTTCCCTTTGTAGAACCAGGTCCACATGCAGTATTCGTCGAAGCCGTGCTCGACCGGTTGTTCGGGATATTCGTCAAACTTGCCGAGCTGCCACTTGCCCGCGATGGCGGTCCGGTAGCCGGCGTCGCGGAAATCATGCCCAAAGGTCCGGATACCCGCCGGCATGCGCACCCCCTCGTTCTTGCTGATCAGGGCCTGGAACCCTGTCCGCGGCGGATACAGCCCGCTCATGATCATGACACGCGTCGGCGTGCACAACGGCGTCGCGTAGGCGTTGTTGAACCGGACCCCCTCCTTCGCCATCCGGTCCAGGTTGGGCGTCGTGTAGATCTCGCTGCCGTAGCATGCCAGACCTTCCGCGCCGAGATCGTCGGCCATGATGACAATGACGTTGGGCCGGGCCTTCGCTGACGCTCGCGATGACTTGTCAGCGGAGGACGGTTGCGCCGGCTGTGCAACGGTCGTCGCGCAGAAGGACAGCAGGACCAGAAGAATGGCTGGCAGTTGCTTCATTTTGATCGAAGGTTCGATGGGGGACAGTCGGGAGTGGATGAGTCTGTGAGGCCTGATCTTGAGGCGCCGAATTCCAGGGACGACCGCATCGCTACCGCCCCCGGTCTCCCTCCCTCGGTTCCGCGGCAGGGAGATGGTCCTTCGCGAAGGCTGCAATGGCGTTGGCCAGGCCCTCTGCCGTCTTCCCGATGGCGCCGGCCTCGCGCAACTTCCGCCCTAGCTCCAGTTGAATGGCGTCGATGGAGCCGCCGTCGCCGCTGCCGTAGGTCTGGACGGTATGGCCGCCGTTGTAGCTGGGAACTTCGCGGTCGTCGGACCCGACGGGCGGAACAACCTTGAATCCCTGCCCGGCCAGTTGTCCGAACAGGCTGTTTTCCCCGATCAGGGTTTTTCGGCCGAAACGGTCGATCAGCGCCGAGGTGGTCTTTCCGTTCCGGGTCCCGCGAATCACGGCGTCCGGGAGCATGGCCTGACCATGGATGTCGAGCAGCAGGCCGCGCCCCCAACGCGCCGCCACATCCCGCCGTGCCTCGACGATGGCCGCATGGTAGGCGTCGTAAGTCGCCTTGGCCGCGGGCGTTTCATAGGCGTCCCTCGCCGGGCGGTTGGCGTCGATGTAACGCCGGTGGAAACGGGCGATCACCACGTAGGGGCGCTCTCCCAGTTTCTTCTCCAGCGCATCGGCCAACGCTTCGGCGACCCGGGCCGTGTTCCAATCGGACTTGCGGTTGAATTGTCGAACTCCCTTCCCCTCCCGGGCCGGAACCCCGTCGATCGCGCCGCCGCCGCCGTGCGGCGCTGTGAGGATAAGGGGGAGGTTTCCCGATTCGACGCTGACGGAGTTCCCTTCGGCGGCTCGTGTGTCGGCGGGCGCGAAACCGGCCATCCACGCCGCCAGCGCCAGCGGAAGCAGCGCCGGGCTCGATTTCGGTCTCCGATTCAAAGGTCCTTGATCCGGATGTCCTTGAACTCGCACCACATGGGCGCGCCGGCGTGGAGCTGCAGCGCCAGGACGCCGTCGAGCAGCGCGCGCTCCGGATGATTGTCCGTGCAGTCCATGATCAGCCGGCCGTTCATGTAGTGGCGGAGGCGATGTCCCTTGGCAATGATCACGACATCATTCCATTCATCCACCTTGAAGAGTTTCGCGAATTCCTCCGCGGTGAGAACGGAGCCTTCGACGATCTTCTCCCCGGTCTTGCTCCAGACCGTCTTGTCGCCCACCAGGCTCATCCGCCCGCGCTTGCCGCCTTCGTCGTAGATGAATCCCGCCACGCTGGGCAGCTTGTTCGAATTGCGGATCTCGTGCTGGTAGCCGCGCACGATCCACTTATTCCTGATCTTGCCCTCGGTGATGTGTTTGGAGCGATATTGAATGCCTGAGTTGTTCACGCTGGAAACGCGGAAGGAGAGCCGAAGCTCGAAGTCCTTGGTCCGGCCGTCCTTCCAGATCAGGAAGGTGTTCCCATTGGCGCGGTTCTCCTTCGTGGTCTCACCCCGGATGACGCCATCCTTGACCGACCACAGCTTCGGGTCTCCATCCCAACCGGCCAGGTCCCTGCCGTTGAAGATGCTGCGCAACCCCTTCTCGGCAGGTGCCTGTTTCGGCGTGTCCGCGGCCTGGATGGCGAACGCCACGGTGAGAGATGCAAGGATGGAGAGGGTTTTGATCTGGCGCATGGTCTGAATGGAGGTTGGCTTGGTTGAGTTGAATTCCCGACGTCCGCGGACTCTGTCGCGTTCAATCCTTTTTCGGAAGTCTTGATTTTGCCGATCGGGCGGCGGGGGCGCGCGATTCAGGTTTGAAAATCCGCCCGTCTTTCCCTACCAAGGCGGGATGATCAAACGTCTCGCATTCTGTCTTCTGGCGGTTCTCCTCTCCGCGTCCACAACCACGGCGTCGCTCAAGGGCAGCCGTCCGAACATCATTCTCGTGATGACTGACGACCAGGGCTACGGCGATCTCAGCTGCCACGGGCATCCGTATCTCAAGACGCCGAACCTCGACAAGCTCCACTCGCAATCGACGCGCTTCACCGATTTCCATGTCAGCCCCACCTGCGCGCCGACGCGGTCGGCTCTGATGTCCGGCCGCGCGCCCTTCAAGAACGGCGTGACGCACACCATCCTCGAGCGCGAGCGCATGACGCTCAAGGCGGTCACCATCGCGCAGGTCCTGAAGAAGGCCGGCTACAGCTCCGGCATCTTCGGCAAGTGGCATCTCGGCGACGCCGACCCCTACCAGCCCGACAACCGCGGATTCGACGAAACCTTCATCCACGCCGCCGGCGGCATCGGACAGAACTTCCCTGGCACACAGGGGGCGGTGCCGGGCACGAGCTACTTCGACCCCTTCATCAAGCACAACGGCCGCATCGTGAAGACCAGCGGCTACTGCACGGATGTCTTCTTCTCGCAGGCCATGAGCTGGATCAAACAATGCCGCGCCAAGAAGCAGCCCTTCTTCGCCTACATCCCCACCAACGCGCCGCACGGCCCCTTCATTGTCTCCGACGAATACAGAAAGCCCTTCGAGGGCAAGGCCAAGGACAAGAACACACAGTCCTTCTTCGGCATGATCGTCAACATCGACGACAACATGGGCCGCCTCATGGCCAAGCTCGACGAATGGGACATGGTCGACGACACCCTGCTGATCTACATGACCGACAACGGCTCCGCCAAGGGTTCCCGCATCTACAACGCCGGCATGAAAGGCGGCAAAGGCTCGGTCAACCAGGGCGGCGCGCGGGTCCCGTTGTTCATGCGCCTGCCCGGCAGGATCAAGGCCGGCCAGGACATCGACCGCCTGGCCCGCCACGTCGACATGTTCCCCACCCTGGCCGCCTTTGCCGGCGCGGAATTGCCGAAGAATGTGGATCTCGACGGCCGCAGCCTCATCCCGCTGATCGAGAATCCCAAGGCGCAGTGGAAGGACCGCCACACGTTCTTTCATCAGGGCCGCTGGGCCAAGGCCAACGCGCCCGGCCGCTGGAGCAAGGGCAACTCCAATCCCGACGACTACCAGCATCAACGCTTCGCCGTCCGCAACGAACGCTGGCGCCTGGTCGGCAAGGCTCTCTACGACCTCGACGCCGACCCCGGCGAGCAGACCGATGTCAGCGCCCGGCATCCGCAGGTCGCCGCAAAGATGCTGAAGGCCTACGACGCCTGGTGGAAGGAGGTCCGCCCCCTGATGGTGAACGAGGACGCCTCCCTCGACACCGGCAAGCCTTTCGTCGAACTCTACGAAAAGCAAAAGGCCGCCGGCGGGATCCCCAGTTGGAAGAAACCGAAGCTCTGAGGCAAGAAACGCCGGCAAAATGAACTGTTCGCAGCAGCGGACGTGAGTCCGCTCAAATCTACGAATTCGCTCTAAAATGAGCCGACTCACATCGGCATCTACCAAGATTTTGGATTCTTGAGACGGTCTCTGCCGCAATACCCAGTTTTCAGCCAGAGCGAGCAACGCGATGCGCAGGCGTCCGGTCTTGAGCGCATAAGAACTGAACTTCGCCCACGCGGACGCATCGAGCCAAACTTCCACCAAGCCACTTCATGACCATGCGACTCATCGCCCTGCTTGCGCTGATGCTGTTGCCCCCCCTCCGGTCAGCGGCGCAGACGGATGTCCAGGCGTTTTGGAGCGCCTACGACGCCCGTATTGCGCCGCTCGATGTGGAGGTCGTGAAGCGATGGTCGGACGACCATGGCCATTATCAACTGCTGCGATATTCGCTGGGAGAATTACGGGGCGACGCCAGGTCGGCCTCCCCAATCATCGCCGCCTACTACGGCCATCCCAAGGAGGCGTCGGCGACGAGCCCGGCCCCGGGGATTCTGCAGCTTCACGGTGGAGGCCAGCGAGCCAACAAAGGCCGGGTCGCAGACTGGGTGAAGCTGGGCTACGCCTGCATCAGCGTCAACTGGGGCGGCAAGGTCCTCGAGCGGGCGGACACGCCGAACACCGATTGGGACGGACTGGCCGCGGGGTTCGATCGCCCCGGCGCGACCAAGGCCGGACAACTGATCCATCACAATGGCGTGAACCCCGGCCCCAACACCCTGTTCAAGAAGCCGCATCTGTTGAACAGCAGTTGGAACCTGATCGCGTTGGCCGGCCGAAGGGCTTTGACCTTTCTGGAACAACGGCCGGAAGTGGACGGGAACAGGCTCGGGGTTGAAGGGCATTCGATGGGCGGACGAAGCACGGTGTTGACCTCGATCGATCCGCGGGTGAAGGCGGCCTCCCCGTCGGTCGGCGGGAGCGGCTTTCTGTATGAAGACATGTGGGGGCTGCCCGGCAGCGCGCGCCGAATGACGAAGGAGGACGGACTGGAGCTGTATTCGCAGGTTGTTTCGGCGCAGGCGTATTGGCCGCACATCAAGGCGCCTATTCTGTTTCTTCAGGCGGCCAACGATTTCAACGCGCCCATGGAACTGGTGGTGAAAGGCATGTCGCGCCTCCCAAAGTCCACGGAACGAGCGCTCGCCATCGCGCCGCATTTCAACCACCGCTTCACCACGGAGACTTCAGCCGCCCGGTTCATGTGGATGGAGGCGCATCTCAAGGGTTCGTTCCGTTTCCCCAAGCCGTCGCGCTCGGAATTGATTTTGAACACCGAAGACAACATCCCCCGCTTCCGCGTGACCGTGGATGAATCGACCGGACTGCCCGTTGAGC
The DNA here is from genome assembly GCA_038126035.1 of Verrucomicrobiales bacterium. Classification (GTDB taxonomy): domain Bacteria; phylum Verrucomicrobiota; class Verrucomicrobiia; order Limisphaerales; family JAYPEY01; genus JAYPEY01. The sequence continues at coordinate 12,309 of JAYPEY010000071.1, forward strand.
GGGTGGAAATCTTTTATGGGTATGCGCGCGATCCGCGAATCCGGTTCTGGCGCAGCGCCAAAGTCACGCAGGAACCAGACTCCGTTTACTCTGCGGCCTGTCCGGTCTTCGACGCCAGGGAGCCGTTGTTCGCCTTCGCGAACATCACCTACCGCATGCCCGGGAATCTGCCAGCCCGTCCGGGCGCCGCGGAGACCGATCTGCTGACGGTTTCCTCGGAGTATCAGAGCGCCTATCCCCCGGCGTTGACACACGCAGGCGTCAAGGAGACGGAGAAGCCGAAACGCCTGATCGAGGACTTTGCTCAAGGTTGGCGGGACTGGTATCGGCTCAACGCCGACAACTCGCATCATTGGTTCTACGCCACTCGGAAGCCGGTCGATCCGTCATGGATGGGACCGAAGGGTGGACAGCTTGCCTTTGCAGCAAACACAACCGAACCCGGGAACCGCCTGGCGATCGGGGTGGAGGTCAACAACTGGCAGAGCTACACCGGAAGAAAGCGCGACACCTATCACGTGGTTGTGGATTTGGCCAAGACCGGCAGCCAGTCGATCTTGCTCAGATCCGCCGACTTCAAGAACGCCGCCGGACAGCCGCTCGCCGATTGGGACGAGATCACTGAACTCTTCTTCACCCCGGCAAATCGAATCAAGGGCGGACAGGCGCCCAAACAGCCCTGGAACGGCCGGCCGTTACAGCTCAAGCGACTCGAATGGATCGGCGGCAAACAGATCAAACGATTGCACCCACATGAAACTCGCGCGGGGCAACGCCTGACGAAACGTGGATTCGCCGGTGAGTTTCAAAAGGCGATTGATGACTCAGTCGCCCTGGAGCGCATGGATGAAAAGGCCGCGGCTGACGGCAAAGTCTACCTGACCAAGGCGATGGCAACCCGCATCGAGAGCTTCGTGCGCGTGAATGACAACAAGGCCTGGGACGGCGGAACAATCAGCGTGGGGACGAAACATTATGGACGCGGGCTCGGCGTTCACGCCGACTCGCGCATCACCTTTCCCTTGAGTGGAGAGTTCACTTCCTTTCACGTCATCCCCGGCCCCGACAACGCGCATCGGGGACAGTTGGAAATGAAGATCCTGGTCGATGGTATGGAAGTGTTCACAACCGGCCTGACCAGCAGCAACGACAAGGATCGCAGAGCAGTGACGATCCCGATCAAGGGGGCGAAGGAACTGACGCTGATCGTGGACAGCCTCGGAGACCGCGGCGGAGATCACGCCAGCTGGGCGGACGCGCATCTACGGCGATAACGCACAAGTTCGAAGGGCGGCTCCGGGTTGATTGGGGAGATAGACCGCCTTCTTTCGTCCATTCAGGACTTCGAAATGGGACCGCTCGGAGGAGGTTGTCTCTAAAGGCGGCAGCAGCGGACGTGATTCCGCTCAAATCTACGAAGTCGCTCTAAAATGAGCCGACTCACGTCGGCATCTACCAAGATTTTGGGTTTTGAGACAGTCCCGGCGAACGGCCCCTACCCGCGCAGGTAGGGACGCCTCGCCGCAGGCGTCCCATTTCAGAACCCCAAAGGGGTGACACAATGGACGCCGGAACTCTTGTTGATTCGCTCCAAGGCCATCAACGCGCCCGACTGTTTCACCCGCTCATCAACAAGAACACGTCAACCTCCAGCGCTCCCGAAAAGCCTTGATTCCCATGGACTTCATCGCCATGCGTAGTCGCCCATGACTCACCGCTTCGTTTTATTCATCCTGCTCGCATTGACAACCGCCCTGCCCGTTTTGGCCGCCGACAAGCCGAACATCCTGTTCTGCTTCTCCGATGACTGGGGGCGCTACGCGAGCATCCATCGGGATCCGAATCGGCCGGGGTTGAATGACGTGATCGAGACGCCGGCGCTGGACGCCATTGGACGCAGCGGAGTGGTGTTCAACAACGCCTTCGTCAGCGCGCCGAGCTGCACGCCCTGCCGGGCCTCGGTCTCCACCGGCATGCCGTTCTATCGCTGCGGCAGCAACGCATTCCTCCATCACCATGAATACGGGAAGGCGCCGGATCCCTTCAAGAAGCTGCCCGGCTTTTCCGAACTGCTGGTCCGGAACGGGTATCACGTCATGCACTGGGGCAAGACCACCCAGAAGTCGGCCAAGCGGGTGGACCGGACCCATCTGGCGCCGATCTGCAACTTCTCGCAGGCGGTCTCTGCCGCGGATGACAAGGAGGCCCGCAAAAAGGAAATCTATTCGTTTGTCCGCTCCAACTTCAGCTCGTTCCTCGACAAGCAGCCCGAGGGCAAGCCGTTCATGTATTGGTTCGGCCCGCACAATTCCCATCGTCAATGGACGCGCGGCTCCGGCAAGGACCTCTGGGGATTGGATCCCGACAAGCTGAAAGGAAAGATGCCCGCGTTCCTGCCGGATGTGCATGAGGTGCGGGAGGATATTGCCGACTATCTCGGCGAGGCGCTGGCCTGGGACCGCATGGTGAATGAATTGATCGAGGAGCTGAAGGCGCGCGGCGAACTCGACAACACCCTGGTGATCGTTTCCGGCGACCACGGGATGCCCGGCATGCCTCGCGGCAAATGCAACCTCCACGACTTCGGCTCCATGGTGTCCCTGTTGGTCAGTTGGCCGGAGCGCGTCAAACCGGGACGCAAGATCGACGACTTCATCAGCCTGGCGGACATCGCGCCGACGGTCCTGGAAGCCGCCGGCATCGAACCGCCGAAGCACATGCTGGCGAAGAGTTTTGTGCCCCTGTTGACCTCCGGCAAGAGCGGGATCGTGGAACCGGCGCGGGACCACGTCATCATCGGACGCGAACGCCACGTGGGACACTCACAGCGGGATCGCATGCCCTATCCGTCACGGGCGATCCGGACCGCCGACTTCCTGCTCATCCGCAACTTCAAGCCGGACCGCCTGCCCGTTGGCGACGCTTACGACACCAACGCCGGTGAGGAGGCCCTGCTGACGGAAACCTACGTCGCCTACCCGGACATGGACGCCAGTCCGACCAAGGCCCTTCTGGTTAAGCGCAAGAACGAGTATCGGAAGTATTTCGACTACGCCTTCGCCGCGCGTCCGGAGTTCGAACTCTACGATCTGAAACGCGACCCGGACCAGGTCGTCAACGTTGCGTCCAATCCGAAATACGCGGCCGATCTGAAACGACTGACCAGGCGTTTGATGAACACGCTGCGAAAGACCCGCGACCCGCGCGTGATCGATGGCGGCGACGCCTTCGACAAAATGCCTTTCGTCGATCCCGACTTCGTTCCCCCGCCCAAGAAGAAGAAGGTTGTGAAGTTCTGACAGCAACGCAACCGCGCTTGGAATTGCGCGTGCGCAACTTCCTGAGCCCCAATCAACCGCCTTGCGATGCGGCCGCGTCAACGCCCCCTGTAACACCCTGATGAACGAACACCTCGAACCAATGCTCGGTGGAATCCTGATCGGGCTTGGCAGCCTTCTGGCGATGGCCGTGTCCGGCAAGGTCCCCGGCATCTCCGGCATCGCCGGACACATCCTCCGCGGGAATTCCGGAGACACCGCCTGGCGCGTCGTGTTCGTGCTCGGATTGATCGGCGGCGCGGCGATCGCGTTCGCGCTGAACCTGGGATCGGGCGGATTTGCAATCCCGGGGGACCGCAGCCTTCCGGTCTATGCAATCGCCGGTTTGCTCGTTGGATTTGGAGCCCGCGTCGGCGGCGGTTGCACCTCGGGCCATGGGGTCTGCGGCATCGGCTCCGGCGCGAAGGACGGCCTGCTCTACACGATCGTCTTTTTCACAATGGCGGCGGCGACGGTCTTTGTGTGGAACCTGGTTGCGAAAGGGGCGGGCGCAGGATGAAGCCATGTTTGTTGCTGATCGCCGGAGGTCTTTTCGGGGCCGGCCTCGTCATCTCGGGCATGACCGACCCGGCCCGGGTCATCGGATTCCTGGATTTCGCCGGCGATTGGAATCCGGCGCTGGCTTTCGTGATGTTCGGGGCAGTGACGGCTTTCGGTCTGGGACAATCCATCCTGCGAAAGAACAGGATCCGCCTCTTCGCGACCGACCTTCCGGACACTTCAGCCAGTCCGGTCTCGAAGCGGATGCTGGTCGGCTCCGCGATCTTCGGCATCGGCTGGGGATTGAGCGGAATCTGCCCCGGCCCCGCCCTGGCCAACCTCCCGGAACTGCACCGCGAAATCCTGGTTTTCACGCCGCTCATGCTGGCCGGGATGGCGGCCGCGCAACGCCTGTTCGATCTCGATCGCTGATCCCTGCCGGGCGGGGCCATTTTTGGCGTGCCTTCGTCGGTTTCGGAGGCATTCTCCGGGCTGTTCAATCCATGAAGAAAACAATCATCGCCATTGGTTTGTCGGCCCTGACCGGCATCGCGTCGCATGCGGCGCAGTATGAAATCCTGTTCAACGGGAGGACCCTTTCCGGCTGGAAGGGACTGGAGAAATTCTGGTCCGTGCAAGGCGGCAACATCGTGGGGCAGACCACGAAGGAGAATCCGACCAAGGGAAACACCTTTCTCGTCTGGCAGGGGGGCGAGATCGGCGACTTCGAGTTCATCTGCAAGGCCAGGTTCGAGGGCAACAACTCCGGCGTGCAGTATCGCAGCAGACTGACCCGGCCCGAGACCTTCGGCGTCAGCGGCTACCAGGCCGACCTGCACCCGTCGCAGAATTACTTCGGCATGCTCTACGGTGAGGGCCTGGGACGCGGCATCATGGCCGAGCGCGGACAGAGGGTCGTCTTTGGCGCCGATGGCAAAAAGCAGATCGCCGGCAAGGTCGGCAACGCCGCCAATCTCGCCGCCGCGGAGTGGAATGTCCTGCGCATCGTGGCCGTGGGCAACCGCATGATCCATCAGATCAACGGCGCCACCACCTGCGACATCACCGACAACGACCCGCGCAGGCTTTCGCGCGGCATCCTGGCGTTGCAGCTTCATGCCGGCCCGCCCATGAAGGCCGAGTTCCGCGACCTGCGCCTCCGCCAACTCAAGGGCGCCGAGGCTCAGGCCGTCCTGAAGGCCGCGGTCAACAGCGTGGCGCCAAAGGCCGAACCCGCGGACGCTCCCGACGCCCCGCCCGCCAACAACGCCGCCTGGATTGAAGGCAAACCAACGCCGCAGTGGATCTGGACGGAGCAGTCCGGCAACGGCCAGAAACTCTGGTTCCGCAAATCCTTCGATCTGAAGGGGGCTCCCAAGTCGGCCAAGGTCTACGCGACCTGCGACAACAAGTTGAAGCTCTGGATCAACGGCAAACACGTCGGCGACAGCCGCGATTGGCCCTATCCGGTGGAGAAGGACGTGACGGCATTGTTGAAGAGCGGCACCAACACGATCGCTGTCGAAGGACAGAACGACGGCGGCGTCGCGGCCATGGTCCTGAATCTTTCGATCGCCACCAGCGACAGCAAGACAATCAAGGTCGTCAGCGACACTTCCTGGAAGATGGCCGAAAAGGCGCCCAAGGGCTGGGAGCAGCCGGGCTTTGACGACGCCGCATGGACGACCAGGGTCGCCGGTCGCGGCCCCATCGGAAAGGCTCCCTGGGGCATTCCGAATTACACCAGCCAGCGACAACAGGACGGCCCCGGCAAGGCCGATCCTTTCGATCCCAAAAACATCTCCTCCGCGCCCGGCTTTGTTGTGGAACACGTCTACACCGTGCCCAAGAACGAACAGGGAAGCTGGGTTTCGTTGACGACCGATCCCAAGGGGCGCTTCTACGCCAGCGACCAGAGCGGCAAGGGCCTGTTCCGCATCACCGTCGGCAAGGACGGCAAGGGCCAGGTCGAGGACGTGAAGGTCAACCTGCCGGACCGCAACTCGCGGATCTCCGGAGCGCAGGGTCTGTTGTGGGCCTTTGATGCGCTTTGGTTCCACCGCAGCGGCGACCACCTCTACCGGCTGACGGACACGAACAATGACGACCAACTCGACAAGTCCGAGGCCATCCCCAGCGAACGAGGCGGCGGCGAACACGGCAACCACGGACTGATCCTCACCGAGGACGGCAAGGCGATCTACATGGACGGCGGCAATCATGCCAACCTCGCCCCGGTTGCGTCGTCGGCCGTCCAGACCTGGCAGGAGGACCTGCTGCTCCCCCGCATGTGGGACGCCAACGGCCACGCGCGTGGACGACTCGCGCCCGGCGGCTGGGTGACGCGCCTGGACCCGAAGACGCTCAAGCAGCATCTCGTTTCCATCGGCTATCGGAACCAATACGACATCACCCTGAACCGCGCCGGTGAAATATTCACCTACGACGCCGACATGGAGTGGGACATGGGATCGCCCTGGTATCGCCCCACCCGCATCAACCACGTCGTCAGCGGCTCGGACTACGGCTGGCGCAGCGGTTCCGGCAAGTGGCCGGCCTATTACGAGGACAGCCTGCCGCCGGTCCTGGACATCGGCCCCGGCTCGCCGACCGGCGTCGTCTCCGGCAAGGGCGCGAAATTCCCGGCAAAGTATCAGGACGCCGTCTACGCGCTTGATTGGACCTATGGCACCATCCACGCGATCCACCTCACCCCCAAGGGCGCCAGCTACAGCGGTGAGCGCGAGGACTTCGTCTTCGGAACACCTTTGCCGGTCACGGACGCAACCATCGGCAAGGACGGGCTGCTTTACTTCCTCGTCGGCGGACGCGGGGCGAATTCAGCGATGTTCCGCGTGCGGTATGTCGGCAACGAGTCCACCGCCCCGGCAAGCGGCGGCGACGATCCGAAGGCTGTCGCCGCCCGCAAGCTGCGCCGCGGCCTGGAGCGCTTTCACGGAAGGAAAGATCCCGCCGCCATCGAGGAAGCCTGGCCGCATCTGGCCAGCGCGGATCGCTTCATCCGCAACGCCGCGCGGGTGGCGATCGAATCCCAGCCCGTGGAGCAATGGGCGGAGAAGGCCGTGCTCGATCCCAATCCACAGACCCGCATCACCGCGATTGTCGCACTGACCCGCATGGGCAGTGAACGTCATCGCGCGGCGGCCATCCGCTCGCTGCTGGAACTGGACCCCGGCAAACTGAATGAGGGGCAGTTCCTCGGTCTGCTCCGGGCCTATGCGCTCAGCTTCATCCGACTCGGCAAACCGTCCGAAAAGGAGCGCGACCACGTCATCGCCCAACTCGATCCGCATCTTCCCGCGAGGAGCGCCGACGTGAACACCGAGTTGATCCGCGTCCTCACCTTCCTGCGCGCGCCCAACGTCATCGGCAAGGCCATGAAGCTTATCGCCTCCCGCGGCAAACCCGAGTTGCCCGATTGGGCGGAACTGGCCAGCCGCAACCAGGGCTACGGCGGCAGCGTCATGCGCATGCTCGACAACCACCCGCCCAGTCGTGAACTGAACTGGGCCTTCATGCTGCGCAACCTGAAGTCCGGATGGACCATGAAGCAGCGCCGCGATTACTTCGCCTTCCTCAACACCGTCGCCAAGACCGCCGGCGGCAACAGCTTCCCCGGCTTCCTGACCAACATCCGCGAGGAGGCCCTCGCCAATTGCACGGACGCCGAACGCGCCGCCATCGCCGACATCACCGGCGAGAATTTTAATCCCGTTCCCGACTTTGAGATCCATCCGCCCGCAGGCCCCGGCAAGGAGTGGACCCTCGACACCGCCCTGCGCGCCGCGCGCGGCAAGCCGGACTTCGAGAAAGGCCGCAGCCTCTACTTCGCCGTCGGTTGCGGCGCCTGCCATCGCCTCTCCGGCCTTGGCGGCGCCATCGGCCCGGACCTGACCAGCATCCCACACAAGTTCGACGAACGTTACCTGGTCGAGGCCATCGTGAACCCGAGCAAGGACATCTCCGATCAATACGGCTCCTCCGTCGTCACGCTGAAGAGCGGCGCAACCGAGACCGGCCTCGTCATCGAGGGCGGCGACAAGATCAAGCTCTACCCGCCCGACGCCAAGGCCGAGCCCACGATCATCGCCCGCAAGGACATCAAGAGCATCGCGCAGTCGCCCGTCTCCCAGATGCCGCCCGGATTGTTGAATGTCCTCAACCAGGAAGAGGTCCGCGACCTCGTCGCCTACCTCATGTCCGGGGGGAATCCGAAGGATAGAAGGTATGGGCGGTAGGGACGCCTCGCCGCAGGCGTCCCACTTCAAAGCCCTGAAAGGGCGTCAAGCAGATCTCCAGACTTTGCATGCGCCTTCCTCCGGGCCAGAATCCGCCTCGCCATGGCAGGTCGGAAATCTCTCCCGCACGATCCCCCATTGTGGATTGATCCCTCGCGCGAAGTCTATTTCATCACCGTGAACTGTCGGCGACGCGGCGCCAACTCGCTGTGCAACAAGCTGATCGCCCGGCAGATGTTCGAGTCCATCGAGCATCGGAATCGAACCGGCATCTGGTGGGCGCGTCTGTTCCTCCTGATGCCGGATCACGTTCACGCGCTCTTGTCGTTCCCGCCGGATAAAAGGTTCGCGGAGATCATCAGGGACTGGAAGAAATGGACGAGTCGCCAAAGCGGCGTCGAATGGCAGCACGACTGGTTCGACCACCGCCTGCGCGCCGAGGAGGGACTTCGGGAAAAGACGGACTACATTCTCAACAATCCCTTGCGTGCGGGGCTGACGGACAAGGCGGAAAACTGGCCGTGGGTTTGGATGCCGGAGACGGGAGCGAAAGGCGCGCGATGAGGAGATTGAGCGCGCAAGGTTTCGTCCCTCCGGGACTTGAAGTGGGACGCCTGCGGCGAGGCGTCCCTACCTCGGGTTGGCAGGGACCTTTCGCCGAAAGGTCCCACTTCAAAGCCCTGAAGGGGCGGAACACACCAAGGCCGTCGCGGACTTTACGCTGTTTTGAGATGGCATTACTGTCACGCTTCAATTGGAATCCGCCTGACCATTCATCCCAGATCGGAAACCACGCGTCCATGCCCCGCCCCCTCCTCATCCTGACCTTCCTCTTCGCCGCGGCTTTGACCGCCCCGGCCGCCGAGCCCTTTGAGGCGTTCATGGAGAAACACTGCATCCGCTGCCATGGGCCGGAGAAGGTGAAGCGGGACCTGCGCATCGACACGTTGTCCCGCGATTTCAAGGCGGGGGTGGATGGGCATCTCTGGGCGGAGATCGTGGAGCGGATCAACTCGGGGGAAATGCCGCCGGAGGATGAGCCTCAACCGACCGAGCGCGAGATCGAGCAGACCATCACGCAGCTTAATTCGCTGATCCGGGAAGGCCGCGCGGCGCGGATGGCGGCGCGACCGCCGGTCGCCCATTACCGGCTCAGCCGACAGGAATACCAGAACACCGTCTACGACCTCCTGGGCGTGCGCTACGACGCCGCCAAGCCGGGCGAACTGAACGCCGACACGCTCTGGCACGGCTACGAACGCATCGGTTCACAGTTGTCGCTTTCCCCATCGCATGTGGAGCGCTACTACCGCGCCGCGGAGATCGTGCTTTCCCGCGCTGTTCCAGAAAAACCGGTCGAGGCCCGCAAGGTCCGCAAGACGGCGGCCGATCTGCGCTACGGCGGCGGTAAGATGCAGCAGGAGTACCTCGACCGCTTTGGGATCAAACGGCCATTGCGGATGCTGCTCTTCCCGGGCCGACTGCAGCAGGCCTTTCGCGACAACTGGTTTGGCCGGACAGGCCCGGAGCACAGCGGCCTTTACCGTTGCCGGATGCAGGTCAGCGGCATCCGGCCTCCGGGCGGTCAGGTCGCCCACCTGCGCATCGGCAAGCGTCTGGCGGAGGATTCGAACGAGGGTTTGATCGAAGTCGACATCCTCGCGCCGGAGGACGAACCGGAGATTGTCGAGTTTGAGGTGTTTCTGGAGATGCCGACCCGGCTGGAATTCCGGGTCGTGGTTTCCGACCTTATCGACCGGCGCAAAGGCGCGCACTATCGCAACGCGCTTTCCAAGCCGGAATACATCTTCACCCACAGCGGCGAAACCCAACTGCTCAATCCGGTCGCGCCGAAGATGTTCGACGAGGAGGGCAATGGGATCTTCTCCACCGTGCTGCTGGATTGGATCGAGTGGGAGGGGCCGCTGGAAAGCGACGCCGAACGCGCCACGCGCGAAGGCCTGCTGCCTCCCGATGACGCGACACAGGAAGTTGTCGCGAAGCATCTGAAGCGCTTTGCCGAACGCGCCTGGCGGCGACCTGTCGCGCCGACCGAACTCGCGCCCTACCTCGCCGCCTTTGCCGCCGAGCGCGAAGCGGGCGAAGGCGTGAACGCCGCTTTCCAGGCCGCCCTTCTCGGCGTCCTGACCTCGCGTCACTTCACCTATCTCGTCGAAGGCGAGGCCCGGCCCCGGCCCCGGCTCAACGACTGGGAACTCGCTTCCCGCCTTTCTTTTTTCCTCTGGAGCTCCATGCCGGACGAAGCCCTTCTGAACGCAGCCCGGGAAGGCAAATTGACCGGCGACAACGCAGACCTTCCGGCGCAGATCGACCGCCTGCTCGCCGATCCGAAGATTGACCGCTTCATCGACGACTTCCCGCGGCAATGGCTGCAACTGCACCGCCTCGGCATGTTTCCGCCGGACATCAAGCTCTACCCGGACTACGAGGTCTGGCTGGAGGCCAGCATGCGCGAGGAGGTGGTCGGATTCTTCCGGGAGGTTTTTGCGGACAATCTTCCAATCGACACGTTCCTCAAATCCGACTGGACCGTGGCCAATTCCCGGCTCTGTGAATTCTACGGCCTGCCCGAGCCGAAGACCTCCGCCTTTCAGCGGGTGGCATTGCGGCCCGATGATCATCGCGGCGGACTGCTGACCATGGGCGCGATTCTGGGACTGACCTCTGACGGCACACGACACCGCCCGGTTCATCGCGGCGTCTGGATCAGCGAGGCCATCTTCGGCAAGCCGCCGCCGCCCCCCCCGGCCAATGTCGATCCCATCGAACCCAATCCGCCGGACAGTCCGAAGTCGACGATCCGGCAAAAGCTGGAGGCGCACAATCACGACCCGAACTGCGCGGCCTGCCACCGCAACATCGATCCGCTCGGCCTGGCCTTCGATCAATACGACGCCATCGGCCAATGGCGCACACACGAGCGCGTTGAGAAAGGGACGGGCGACAATCCGCCTGTCAATCCGAGCGGCGCAATGCCGGACGGCCGCGCCTTCGCGGACGCGAAACAGTTCAAGCAACTGCTGCTCGACGACCGGGAGCAGTTCCTCCGCGCCTTCGTGGAGCACCTGACCACCTATGCCCTGCGACGTGTGATCACCGTGGACGACCGCGAGGACATCCAGTCCATCGTGGACGAGGCGAAGCAAAAGGACTACAAACTGAGAGACATCGTCCGCGCCGTCGCCCTGTCGGACCTGATCCGGAAACGTTAGACTGCATCCGCTCCATTCTCCCTCCCCCTCCCATGAGCAACATCCAATCCCAATCCTGGCTCATCGACCGTCGCCACGCGCTGAAGGCGCTGGGCAGCTTCATTGCCCTGCCGCTGCTCGACTGTATGAAGCCCTTGCGCGCGGCCGAGCCCGTCACGCCCAAGCGCAGCGCCTTCATCTACATTCCCAACGGCGTCAACACACTGGACTACCAGATCACCACGCCGGGCGCGGACTTCGCCTTCTCCCGCACGCTCAAGCCGCTGGAGAAGCATCGTGATGCCGTCACGCCGATCAGCGGCCTGCACCACCCGGGCGGTCTCGGACACCATCACAACTGCCAGAAGATCTGGCTGACCGGCGGCAAGCTCGGGCCCTCGGATCGCAACACCATCTCGGTCGATCAACGCATGGCCGAGGTCACCTCGCCGCAAACGCGCTTTCATTCATTGGAGGTCTCCAACAAGGGCGAATCGCTCTCCTGGACCGCCGACGGCATCCGCCTGCCCGGCATGAGCCGCTGCCGGCAGATTTTTGCCCACCTGTTCGAGGAGCCCAAGAATGGCACAGCCGCCCAGCGACGCGCGCTTCGCCGCAAGGCCAGCGTCCTCGACGCCAATCTTTCCGAGGTGCGCAGCCTGGAGAAGAAACTCGGTTCGGAGGACAAGGGACGCCTGGAGCAATACCTGACCTCCGTCCGCGAAACCGAGATCCGCACCGAGCGCGCCGACGCCTGGTTGGATGTCCCACGTCCCGAGATCGCCGCCGCCGATCGCAGACGCACGGACACGGACGTCCCGCAGACGCAGGCGGGCGATTACTTCCGCACGATGTACGACCTGATCGTGCTGGCCTTCCAGATCGACGCCACGCGCGTCGCCACCTTCAGCAGCGGTTTGGAAGGCCAGGGAATTCCCATTCCCGAACTGGGCATCACCCAGACGCGCCACGCGCTCAGCCATCACAATGGCGACCCCGGCCACATGGAGAAGCTCACGCAAAGCGACACCTTCGCCGTCGAGCAATACAGCTATTTCCTCAGTCGTTTGGCGGAGACAAAGGACCTCAATGGCAGGCCGCTGCTCGACACGACCATGGCGTTGTTCGGCAGCGGCATGGCCTACGGCCACAGCCACGGCAATGCCAACCTCCCGCTCGTCCTCGGGGGCGGCGCCGGCCTGGGCATCAGGCACGGCCAACACCTTGACCTCAACCAAGGTCACTTCAACGGCTATAACCTCGACGACCACCGCGGGCACTACACCCTGTGCAGCCGCCCGGCGAACTCCGAGGCCCACATGAGCAACCTCCTGCTCACGATGGCGCAGAAGATGGGAGTCGAGACCGATCAGTTCGGCGACAGCAATCGAAGCCTGGATCTGGGATGAAGTGTTCGGCGGTGAAGAGAGCCATGGGAACAGGGAGCGGGGAGAAGGCGAACGTGAAACGTTCAACTTTAAACGGCCTGGCGCGCCGAAGCTTTGCGAAGGCGGCTCAACTTCAAACTGGTGTTTGCGCGCTGCGCGCGGATTCCTACCTTGGACGTTTAACGTTGAGAGTTGGACGTTTGACGTTCGTTTTCGGGCTCGCCGCATCCCTCCTGACCCCCAACTCCACCATCGCCGCCGACGAGCCTTTCCGCCCCCAACCCGGCAAATTCCCGCCCATCGCCGAGGCCGTCTCCCATCGGGGCGAGCTTGTCTTCGTGGACCACGTCAATCGGCGCGGCGGACTGCGCCTGCACGTGGATGACTTCTTCCGTGAGATGCCGCCGCATCCGTTCGCCATGTTGCCCTATGGGCAGATCTATTACCGGGGCGCGCCGGCGGAACTGCGCGACATCCCGATCGGCACGGTTCTTTATGGACGCTTCTACCTGCCGCCCGATCCGAAGACATCGGCCGTGCCTGTCATCAAGACCGCCAAGCTCGGCGCGCCTCGTGAGAATCACGCCATCCTGCTCGAGGACGGGCCCAGCCTCTGCCTGCGCGAAGGCAAGACATGGAAGTTGAAGGCGGTGGAGATCAACGGCGACAACGGGCGCGTGATTGCCAGCCTCGAACGGAAGGATGGCGGCGAAGGGCTCGGCGGCGAACACAAAATCACCATCGACGGCTCCACCCGAATCTGGCGCGGACGCGAACTGCTCGGACTCGACGACCTTGTCGCCGACAAGACCTGGCCCGCCTCCGGGAAGAAGACCTTCGCCGACTTGCCCATTCACGTCGGCCTCACCTGGCATGACCGTTACCTCTACCAACAGTTCCACGCCGCCGACATCTGGCTGGATGAAGCCGCGATGAAGGTCGCCGCGGAGCGCCAACGCCAGATCCACATCCGCCACATTCGTCACCGTTGGCTGCCGGCCTGGGTCGATTCGGTGGAGCATGGCAAATTCGGCGACGCCACCGTGACGGCGACCTTGTTCGGCGGCATGGACGAATCGCTCTACGCGGATTTTAAACCCGGCATTGGCGGGCAGATGTGCGCCGCCGAAAACACGCTCCGGACCTACTGGCAGAACCACGACGGCATGGAAGGTCAGATCGAGTCGGTTGAGAAAGCCGAGGGCGAACCGCCCTTCGGCAGCAGCGGCATTCAGATCCGGTTTTCCATGAACCTCGTGTTGGAAGGCTTTCGCCCCGGCCGCATTGTCCGCGTCCGCCCCAACAACTGGCCCAAGATCAAGCCACCCAAGGAGGAGCAGATTGACGGACTCAGGGACCGCTGGCCCAGTCCGGATATCTTCCAGCGCTGAATCCCGGTTCTTCTGAGATCGTGGCCAGGCCAACGAAGAGCGGGATGAGAGTTGGTTCGGGTTGACGAAAGCTCGGCGAACCGTAGAGTCCGGCGATATGCCTCGTTTCTTCCGCATTTGTCTCATCCCTGTCCTTCTCGCTGGGATCACCGTCGATCAATCCCGATGCTCCGCGGCGACTCTCGATTTTTCCGACGGGACTGAAGTCATCAATTTCAACGCGAAGATCCACGGTCTGCCCACGCTCAACGCCAATCCATTGCTCGTTGATTTCCCCGCGGGTGAATACTCAGTCGAATTGACCAACCTGTCACTGGACAGTCGCCTTCCTTTACGGCCTGGTCTTTCTCGTTTGGCAACGCCGACACATGGAACACCGTGTGGCGCGCCTATGATGACAATGCCATTTTCCTGACCGGCGGCAGCGCGCCAAATGCCGACTCTGCCCAGGAGGCTTTCGACAACACGACGAGCGGGGCGTTTACCAGAAGCCTCATCCTTTCCCAGCCCACGACCCTCGGTTTTACGTTCACAGACAACCAACTTTCAGACAATCGGGGGGGCGTTTCACTTCTCGTCTCGCAGGTCCCGGAACCGAGCACATACGCTCTCTTTTCGATGGGTCTATGCGCAGTCGGCCTGGCCGCGAGGAGAAGGAGAAGATCTCAGCGTCAGCAGGGCCGTTCTTGAAGATCGCTTCCGCCCCGCTTTTCGGACGGCAGCCGGCGGTCTTTCCGCTTCCGGCGTCCCCCGGAAGCGCGTAGCTTCATCGCGTGAGAACACGCTTGCTTCAACTTCTGTCGGTTTGGCTGGGATTGATTGTCGCGGAGGCCTCGCCGAACATCCTGTTGATCGTCTCTGAGGACAACGGCCCCGAACTCGGCTGCTACGGGGACCGTTTCGCCCGCACGCCGAATCTCGACCGCCTTGCATCGCAGGGCGTCCGCTTTGAGAATGCCTTTGTTCCTTACTCCGTCTGCTCGCCCTCGCGCGCCTGTTTCCTGACCGGCCTCCATTCGCACGAGAACGGGCACATTGGACTGGCGACGCACAAGTTCGCGCTCTACGACGCGGACACCCCGAACGCGGTCACCCTTCTGAAGCCGGCCGGCTACCACACCGGCATCATCGGCAAGCTGCACGTCAATCCGGCGTCGGCCTTCCCCTTCGATTTCAAGGCGATTCCCGGCGCGAACTTCAATCGCAAGATCAAGGCGGAGGAATACCGGGACGCGGCCCGGTCATTCTGGAAGCAGGCCGGCGCGAAGCTCTGGTTCCTGTCCGTGAATTTTCCGGACGCGCACCTGCCGTTTCTGCGCCGCTCCGGCGGACGACCCGCAAAGCCGCAGACCGGCGCGGACGTGACGATGTTGCCGTGGGTGGGCGCGGACTCTGAACGACTCCGCGAGGTGATGGCGGACTACTACAACTGCATGGCACGGCTGGACGACTGGGTCGGTCTGCTGCTGGCGGCGCTGGATGGGTCAGGGGCCGCGGACGACACGATGGTCGTCTATATCGGCGACCACGGCGCGCAGTTTCCCCGGGGCAAGGGCAGCGTCTACGAGGCGGCGCTTCGCGTGCCGTTCATCGTCCGCTGGCCCGGCCGTTGTCAACCGGGGCTCGTTCGCGAGGAACTCGTGTCCACGCTTGATATCCTGCCGACGGCGCTGGCAGCAGCCGGCGTGGACGCCCCGCCCGGACTGTCCGGCCTCCGGCTGCAACCGCTGTTGTCCGCCGGCAAACCGCAGACCTGGCGCCAATACGTCTTCGGCCTGACGACCGGTTCCTTCACCCGCAACTGTTACGTCCAACATTCCATCCGCGACGAACGCTACAAATTGATCTCCAATCCGCGACCGGGAACGGAGAATCTGATCGCGGGTTCCTATCTGGATGAGAAGCACCCGCACTTCGTCATTTCCGGCGTGCGACCGGAGGAGCGCAGGACCGTTTCCGCGAAGGTTGAGGCCGCCTTCCGCCGCTGGGAGCGGCCGCCGCGCTACGAACTCTACGACCTGCGCAACGACCCGCACGAGTGGACCGATCTCTCCGGCGACCCGAAACACGCCCAGGTCAAGGCGGGCCTGATCGGAGCCTTGGAGGAGCATCAACACCGGACCCGCGACCCTTTCGCCGATCCCGCCAACCTGGAGGCCTATGTGGCCGAACAACTCGCCAATCGCGATTACGGCTACCGCAAGAAAAAGGACTTTCGCTGGTCCTACCTGGACGCGTTTCGAAAATGGCGGGAGGAGGCTCGTTGAGCATAGGCCCGTCGTCGCCGCGCATCAGGCTTGAACGCCGGCGCGGGAATTGGCACACATGCGGCATGTCCCGCAAATTAACCGCCTGCTTTCTTGCAGCCTCCCTCCTTTCCGCTACCCTCGTTCAATCCGCGCCGGCCGACGCCGCCCCAAGGGCGCGGGCGAAGGCGAAGGCTAACGCCGCGAAGAACAAACGGAAACCCGCGCCCAAGGATCTGGTCAGGACGCCGCTCGTTCCCGCGGACCTTGGAGCCTTTCCCGCTTCCACGAAACGGCTGGAGATCTTCCTGCTCATGGGGCAGTCGAACATGAAGGGGCGCGGCGTCATGCCAACGGAGGCGTCGCGCGATCCCCGGATCGTCATGATGCACCGACGGACGGACGGTTTCTACCTCGCGCGGCATCCGCTGCACCTGACCGGCGATCCGAAGGACTTTTCCGGGGCGGACAATGCCGGGGTCGGTCCGGGGCTGGCTTTCGCGCAGGCCATTTCCGAGGCCCGGCCCGAATCGAGAATCCTGCTCATCCCCTGCGCCGTCGGCGGCACGGCCGTCGCCAAGTGGCGGAAGGGACAGCGCCTTTACGAGGAGACGATCCGGCGGGCGAAACTGGCCTTGGACAAGGTGCCCGCCGGCAAAGCCCGCATCGTCGGCGCTCTCTGGCTGCAGGGCGAGGCCGATTCAGGATCGCCCGAACGCGTCGCCGCCTACGCCGGGGCTCTCGATCGCGTGATCGCCGACCTCCGCAAGGATCTCGGACTGCCGGACCTGCCCTTCGTCGCCTGCACGATCGGCGAAATGACCGATCGCAACGCCGCCGCCCGCAAGGACATCAACCGGCTGCTTCTCGACCTGCCCAACCGCGTTTCCCGAACGGCCTGCATCGACAGCCGCGACTTCGCCAGATCGATCGGCGACGGCGTCCACTTCGACAGGGAGACGCAGGACCGGCACGGCCGCCTGTACGCCGGGAGTTTCCTGAAATTGGTCGCAGACGATTGAATCCGATGAAACTCCGCTCACATTGCGTCTGACCTGAACCTCTCCCGGTTTTCCATTCCCATGAAGAAGCCCATCCTCCTCATTGCCGTCCTTGCGTTTCTGGCCGGTCGCCCAACCATGGCCGCCGCGCCCCGCCCCAACATCGTGGTCATCATGGCCGACGACCTGGGTTGGATGGACCTGCACTGCCAGGGCAATGAGCGATTGGACACGCCGGCGTTGGATCAATTGGCGGCGGAGGGCATGCGCTTTACGGACGCCTACGCCGCCGCCCCGGTCTGCTCGCCGACGCGGGCCGCCATGATGACCGGCCAGGCTCCAGGGCGGCTCGGCCTCACCAATCACGCGCCCGGCAACAAGGACGGGTTCTCCCGCGAAGGCTCCGGTCTGCGGGAACCCTTGACCGAAAGAAATCTCGCATTGTCCTACATCACCATCGCCGAACGCCTTTCCGAGGCCGGCTACACCACGGCGCATATCGGCAAGTGGCATCTCTCCTACGTGCCACGAAATCAGAAATCGGCTCCGCAGGAGCCGGACCTTCGCCCCGAGCATCAGGGCTTCGACGTCAATATTGGCGGTTGCTTCCGCGGCGGACCGCCGAGCTACTTCGCGCCTTATCGCATCCCCGCGCTGCCCGACGGAAAGGAAGGCGAATACCTGCCCGAGCGATTGGCGGACGAGGCCATCGCCTACGTGCGAAAGAACAAGGATCGCCGCTTCTTCCTGAGTTGGTGGCCGTATTCCGTTCACTATCCCATGCAGGCGCGGGAGTCGCTGATCGCGAAATACCGCAAACGCAAGGGACCTGGCATCAAAGATCCGGTCTATGCCGCGATGATCGAGGGCATGGACACGGAGATCGGACGTTTTCTGAAGGCGCTCGACGATGACGGCCTGCGCGACAACACCCTGGTGATCTTCAAGTCGGACAACGGCGGCTACAACGGCGACAACCGCCCGCTGCGCGGCTTCAAGGGCATGTTGTTGGAGGGAGGCATCCGCATTCCATGGATCGTCCGATGGCCCGGCAAGGTCGAATCGGGGACGACCTGCAACACGCCCGTGATCAGCATGGACTGTTATCCGACGTTGCTTGAAGTCGCGGGACTGAAACCGACTCCGGATCAAACGGTTGACGGTTTGAGCCTCCTGCCGCTGCTCACGCAATCAGGTCGCTTCGAGCGCGACGCCATTTACTTTCATTATCCCAACTGGGCCTTCCACAAGCGGAACAAACTCGGCGGGGTCATTCGCGAAGGGGATTACAAGCTGATCAAACGCTATGGGGACGGGACGCTGGAACTCTACAATCTGAAGAGCGACATCGGTGAGAGAATGAACCTCGCCGCCAAGTCCCCCGATCTCGCCGCCCGCATGAACGAGAAACTGACAGCCTGGCTGCGCGAGATCGACGCGCGGATGCCGGTTGACGTCAAATGAAACGCTTCACCCCAG
>JAYPEY010000072.1:0-30811 GCA_038126035.1 Verrucomicrobiales bacterium
ATGCTCGGCGCTCCTTTCGCCCGGTCCCGGCAGGCGGCAAGCGGGCTTCGCACACGACAGACATTTGCCGGCGGCCTTCAACCGGCTCTCTCAATTGTGTCCGTCGCCATTCTCACGTTGTCACTCATCGGCTGTTCGGCGCCCCAAAAGCGCGACTCACGTTCCGCCACCAAATACCGACTCCGATTCGCCTCCGCCCCGCAACATTCCGAAGGCTCCGTCGTCATCCTGTCCGGCGGCCCGCCGGAGTTCTGGAAAGCCGTCCGAAAGGCCGATTCCCTCCCCGCGCCCGTCGCGTCGATCAAGGTCCGCATTGTGGATGAGCAGACCGGCGATCCATCGCCCAATAGCATCCTCGGCGAGCATCGCCTCGAACGCGACCGCCTGCTCTTCGTGCCCGCTTTCCCCCTCACCGCCGGCGCGGACTATGAAATCGAATTCACCTCGCAACTGACCCACAGCCACGGAACGAGCAACACCCGGATGACTGTCGGGACCCGCGCCCCGCGCCGGTCAAAACCCCAGCCCGCCGAACTGACGAACATCTATCCTTCCGCCGACATGACGCCGAAGAACCAGTTGAAGTTCTACCTGCTCTTTTCGCAACCGATGGAACAAGGCGTCGCCTTCAAACATCTGAGACTCATCGACGAAACAACCGGCAAGGAGGTCCCCGAGCCCTTCCGCAAGGTCGAACTCTGGTCAGAGGACGGCAGGCGTTTCACCCTCTGGATTCACCCCGGTCGACAGAAGACCGGGGTGAATCTCAACGAGGACATCGGCCCGGTATTGCAGGCGGGGCATCGCTACACCTTGATCGTGTCGGGGAAATGGCAGTCCATCCACGGCGCGCCGCTGGACAGGGATGTAAAAAAACGCTTTGCCGCAAGTCCGGCCATCCGGAAACGCGTCCATTCTGGAGACTGGAAGATTATCGCGCCGAAGACCGGTTCCACAGCCGCCCTGCGCGTTCAATTCCCCACCCCCATGGATTGGGCTCTCCTGTGCAGCCGGATCCATGTCGAAGAAGACGGCAGACTCCTACCCGGCTCGATCACCACGCGAAACCAGGAGACGGAATGGCATTTCACCCCGGACGATGCATGGAAGCCCGGCCCCCACGAACTCGTCATCGGCGCCCTCCTCGAAGACCTCGCCGGCAACAATCTCAAGCAACCCTTCGAAGTCGATCTCCGCAAACCGCGGGAAGACAGGCCGGATATCGTGCGGCTTCCGTTCGAAACAAGGCGATGATCTTCGACAGCCGGAACTCCAAATCGGAGCGCGGAATTCATTCCGCCTCGACCTCCGGATGGATGCCGTCTGCAACCGCTCAATGAGCCATGACAAGCGTGTGGCGTAGGCGTCCCGCCTGCGGGTTCACCGGGCGTCCTCGCCCGGTCGTTGGCATCAGGCGGCGAGACGCCGCAACAACCCGCAGCCGGGACGGCCGCGCTACGCGATCCCTCACCGCCCGGACAAAAACCTCCGCCCTGTTTTCTCCTTTGCCAGGATGGGAGCCCTCGTCTGATTCAACAGGCGTTTCGACTCCTTCAACAGAAACTCAGTCTCCTCGAACGGCTCGTAGCTGATGTCCTGCCAGCGGATCATTCCGTCGCCATCGATCAGGAAGGTCCCATGCAGCGGAATGTCTTCAAAGTCATCGAAGGCGCGATACTTCTTGAAGAGCTTCATCGAGGTGTCCGAAAGCAACGGGAATGGGTAGCCGCCCTCGATGCCCGATGTGGACAGCGACTTCTTCAGACCTTCAGGCCCGTCGAGACTGATCGCGACGAGGGAGATGCCCGCCGCCTCGAAGTCCTTCGTTACGGGCGCGAAGGCCTTCAACTGCTCGATGCAATGCAGGCAGCCATCGCCCAGATAAAAGATCACCAACACCGGCCGCCCGGCATAATCCTTCAACGAATACTCCTTGCCGTCCGAATCCGGCAGCGTCCACGAAACCGCCGGCGAGGGCTCCCAATGAACCGGCCCCAGGCTGGCCAGTCGCGGACGTCGGCCGACGTCCTTCGCCTTCGCCGGTCTGGCCCGCCAGTCGCCATCCAGCCCCAGGTCGTCCGCGATTGGACGCAACCGCTGAAACACATCCATTTCGAGATCGATGTGCGCCGAAATCTTTCGCAAGGCCATGAACTTCGAATAGGCCTCCTCAAACCGACCGTTGGAATAGAGGATATGCGCGCAATTTGCCAGGGGCAGGACCTGGTTCTCCGTCTTCTCGGTCGATTTGATCGCGAGTCCAGCCGCCTTGTCCACATTGCCCAGCGCCAATTGAAGACGCGCCTGGCGGATCTGCGGAAGCCGCCCGATCTTCGAAACCAGCTTCTTCGCCGCTTCCTTGTCGCCGCGCGAGAGCGCGTCGTGAATGCGAAGCTCCGCCAGCGCATTCTCAATGGGCTGTAGTTTGCGGCGCGCGTCCCCCTTCGCCTTGCTGCGGGCCTTGTCGATGTCCTTCTTGCTCTTTTTGGCCTTCTCCGCCTTTGCGACCGCCTCCTTCACGGTCTTCTCCGTGGATTTGCCAAGCCTGGCCAACAGGCCTTCCAGCGGCTTGATCTGCGCGCGAGCCTCATCAAAACGCCCCTCTTGAAACAAGGCCACGCCCAGCAGGTGCAGCCGCTTGATCCGGTAGTCGTCATTGTCCAGTTCGTCGAGGTAGACGGTGTCGGTTATCAACCGGGCCAGTTCGCCCCAGAGTTCAAAATTCACCAGCGTGTCCATCAGCCGGTTGCGGCCATAGAACGTGCTGCCGCGCTTGCTGATGGTGTTGTATTTCGGATGACGTGGAAGCTCGGTCATGTTCTTCGCCAGGGCGATGGCGTCGTGGGCCCGGCCGACAAAATTGAGGTTGCGGATCATCCATTCGTTGTTGTGCGCGAAGTTGTGTATTTCATCCGGCATGACCTGGTCGCGCATCATGTGGGCGTGATCGACCCGCGCGGAGGCCTCCTGCTGCCAGATGGCGTCGGGGTAGCGTTTCAGCCGCGAATAAATGTGTCCCGGCATGTGCCACATGTGGGCGATGTCCGGCGCGGACTGCCCACAGGTCGCCGCATCCGGCAAGGCCGTGGCCGCGTCCTTGTAGTCCCAGAGGTGAATCCGGTAATGATGGCACGGGTGGTAGGGCTCCTCGGCCAGGATCTCATTCAGGATGCCGTCCACCTTCGCGTAATCCTTGATCGGCCATCCCTTGCTGCGGTTCGACCAATACTGCACCGCCAGGAATGCCTTGGGCTCCAGGTCGTCCGGGTATTCCCTGACCAGCGACTCCAGGGCCTTCACCAGATCGCCGCGCTTGTCCTTGTCGCTCTTCTTGTTCTCGTCCGATAGAAAGGCTGCAAAGGCGTCGATCCACATGGCCTCCTTCTTCGTGACGCCCTTCTTGCGCTTGACCGCCTCCTCGATGAAACCCTGCGCCCGCTCGCGCCCCTTGCCGCCCAGGTTCGCCATCGCCATGCCCCAATAATTCATCGCGCAGTCCGGATCGATCGCCGCCGACTGCCGGAAGGAACGCTCGGCCTCCAGATACCAGAAGCCATGCAACTGCCCCACTCCCTGCTCAAAGAACTTCTGCGCCTTGCGGGAGTCGGATGTGACCGGAAACGTCACCCGCCCCGTCCCCGACATCAGGTAGGCCGCCTGGCGGGGGCCTTCATTGAAGGCCTCGCCGTGATACGAATGCCCCGCCAACGGACCGTCCGGCAGGGTTTCCTGCGCAAAAGTCGACGCAGCGAACAACAAGGCAACAAACGTGGTTTGAACAATTCTCATGGGTCTTATTCTGAAACAGATGAAACGCCGTCTCCATCACTCAAACAGGTCGTCCTTCCTGGTCGACCGCGACCGGCATGGCGGCCTCACGCACCGCTGGAGTTTCAAGTATGGACGGCATGACTCTGTCGAGCATCCTTCGAGCCGACACCCCTGGTGTCAAGATGCGAAACAAGGGCCTTCGCGCAGCTTCGGCGCGACAAGGGAACGGCTGGATTCTTGGCGCTTTCGTCATTGGGACAGATCCGATGCAACCTCACTTTCGAGAGCCAGCCCCCCCAGATCGCAACCACTGATCCCCACGGGCCTCCGCCCGTGAGGATCTGGTTGCCCCTGCCCTACTTTCCGGAGAACATGCCGCCATGAAATCACGCCTCGTCCTGGCTTTCCTTCTCGCGCTCTCGGCAGGCTCGCCCGCCTGCTCCCTGGCCGCCCCCTGGAAACGCCATATCATCGATGACTCATCACGCGGCGCCGACGGCACGCGCCTCGCCGACGTCAATGGCGACGGCCTGCCCGACATCGCCACCGGCTGGGAACAGGGCGGCGTCACCCGCGTCTACCTCAACCCCGGTCCCGACAAATCCAGCGCAAAATGGCCCGCTGTCACCGTCGGCCGGACGCCCAATGTCGAGGACGCCGTTTTCGTGGACCTCGACAACGACGGCGCCGTGGACGTGGTCTCAAGCTGCGAGGGAAAGACGAGAACCATGTTCGTCCATTGGGCGCCCCGGAAGAAAGCCGACTACCTGAACCCGAAAAAGTGGAAGACCGAGCCGCTGCCCGCCTCCATCGGCAAGATGATGTGGATGTTCGCCCTGCCCCTCGATATCGACGGCCGGAACGGCGTCGATATCGTCGGCAGCGCCAAGGGCGGCGGCGCGGAGATCGGCTGGTTCGAGGCTCCCAAGGATCCGCGCAATCTCGCCGCCTGGAAATACCACACCCTCCGCAGGTCCGGCTGGATCATGTCGCTCATCAAGACGGACATGGACGGCGACGGCGATGAGGACGTCGTCGCGACCGACCGCAAAGGCAGGGACAGCGAGGCCTTCTGGCTGGAGAACCCCGGTCTCAGCGGCAAGCTGCGTCAGCCATGGACGTCGCATCACATCGGAGGCCGCGGAAAGGAGATGATGTTCCTGGCCCTGTTCGACCTCGACGGCGATGGACTACAGGACGTCCTCAGCTCCGTCCGACCGCGCGAGATCACCTTCTTCAAACGACTCGACGTGTCGGGCAGGAATTGGGAACCCCACTACCAGACCATCCCCAAATCTGCCGGCGACTCCAAATGCGTCAGCGCCGGAGACATCAATCTCGACGGCCAACCCGATCTCGTCTTCTCCTGCGAACGGGCCAAGTCGCCGCTGTCCGGTGTCATGTGGCTGGAATACGCCAGGTCGCCTGAAGACGCCGCTTGGAATGCCCACGACATCAGCGGCCCCAAGGGCGTGAAACACGACCTCATCCCCCTGATCGATCTCGACGGCGACGGCGACCTCGACGCCATCACCTGCGAGGAATCCACCAACCTCGGCGTCATCTGGTTCGAGAATCCGACGCGGTGATCCGGAGCGCGGCTGTGTCCCGTCCTCGGGACCAGCCGCAGCAGTCTCCGCACGCCAGTCCTCCCACGCTTCGCCCCGATCGCCAACCACGTTGCTGCGGCTGGTCTCTCGACACAGCCGCGCTGCGAACCCGCGCTTTCCTTTCCCGCCACCGGCCGGCTATGGTCGGTTCCATGCGAATCGATCGTTCCGCCCTCTGTCTGCTCCTCTTCCTGTCGCTCTCCGGGTCCACCCTGCTGCAGGGAGCGACGCCGCGCCCCAACATCGTCTATATGCTTGCCGACGACCTCGGCTATGGCGACGTCAGTTGCTACAACCCTCAATCGAAGATCCAGACGCCGCACGTGGATCAACTCGCCCGGGAAGGGATCCGTTTCACCGACGCGCACACGCCGTCCGCGGTCTGCACGCCGACCCGCTATGGCATTCTCACCGGCCGCTATGCCTGGCGCACGCGACTGAAGTATCGCGTGCTGGATGGCTTCGATCCGCCCCTGATTGAGCATGACCGGATGACGGTCGCCTCCTTTCTCAAGGCCAATGGTTACCACACCGGCTGCGTCGGAAAATGGCACCTTGGCATGACCTGGTTCGACAAGCAGGGCAACCCCATGCCGGCCGTATCCATCGACCGAAAGACACCGCCGCCCCCCGGCCATGAAGTCGATTACTCCCGAACCATCCAGGGAGGCCCGACCGACCGGGGCTTCGACTGGTATTTCGGGATCTCCGCCTCCCTGAACATGTCGCCCTTCTGCTACATCGAAAATGACCGCCCCCACATTGCCCCCTCGATTCATCATCCCCGCGTGCGGACCGATTTCATCACCGTGGATGAAGGCGTGCGCTCGCCCGACTTCGTCATCCGCGGCGTCCTGCCCCGCCTCGCCGGCGAGGCCGTCCGCTACATCGAACGCCAGGCCGCTTCGAACGAGCCCTTCTTCCTCTACGCGCCGCTCACCTCGCCTCATCTGCCTGTCGTCCAGAACGAGGAATACCGCGGACGCAGCGAAGCCGGTGAATACGGCGACTTCGTGGCCGAAACCGACGCCTTTGTCGGCGCCGTCCTCGAAGCGCTTGAACGAACCGGCGCCGCGGACAACACCCTCATCGTCTTCACCTCCGACAATGGAGGCCTCTACCACTGGTGGGAACCGAAAGAAGCCGATGACCTGAAGAACTACCGCGTCAGCAAACGAGCCCAATACGTGAAGGACCGCGGTCATCAGGGCAACGCTCACCTCCGCGGGACGAAGGCCGATATCTGGGAGGGCGGGCATCGGGTCCCCTTCGTCGTCCGCTGGCCCGGAGTCACGCCCGCCGGATCGACCTGCAACGAACTCATCGAACTGACCGACCTCCTGGCAACCTGCGCCGGGATACTCAACGTGAACCTCCCCAAAGGGGCCGGCCCCGACAGCCGCAACATCCTCCCCCTGCTTCGAGGCCTGTCCCCCTCGCCCCCCGTGCGCGACTTCGCCGTCCATCACTCGCTCTGGGGCGTCTTTGCCGTCCGACAGGGCCCATGGAAATACATCCCTCACCGGGGCTCCGGAGGATTCACCTTTCCTAGGACGATCGACGTCGCCAAAGCCGGCGGCCCCGCAGGCCAGCTCTTTCACCTCTACAGCGACCCCTCCGAAACCACCAACCGCTGGGACGCCCACCCCGAAATCGTCGAACGCCTGAACAAACTGCTGGACCAGGTGAAGCAGGCGGACGCGCCATAGGGCGCAGGCGCATCACCGAACCGGCTCGCGGAGATACCGCTCCATGGCCATGCCCAACTGTCGCCCCACCGTCATGTAGCCTTCAGGATGGCTGTCGGGCGTGTTCCAAGCGGTTTCCAAGGTGACGGCGACAACGTGCTCGGCTGTGTTCACTGCCACCCAGTTCTTCGAGATCTTGTCCCAATTCGGATCGTAGCTCCTCCCGGAGGCAATGGTCTTTCCGTGAAACCGCAAGGGGCCGACAATCTCAGCCTTCGCGCATTCCACAAACCGGGCAAGGTTCTGTCTTCCTTTCTCTGAAAGCAGTTCCTTGGGCGGCACGTAGAAATAAGGGTTTCGATCGCGCGGCCCCGGATTGTGCAGATCGATGAACAGGTCGAAACGCCCCTGTTCGTCGGCCGCCCTGATGGCCTTCTGGGCGGCGCGAACCTCGGGCCAGTGCGGATCCGCGCTCCAGTCACGATTGTGATCCTGCGGTTTCTGGTTCTTGCCTCCGGCTCCCATCTGCACACTGTCAGTGTCCATGATGGGCACGACCCGGACGTCGGTCTTGTCGAGCAACGCCGCCACTCTGGGATCGTCGGAAACCAGCCATTCGATCAGGCCTCTTGCGACCCAACTGGAGCCGCTCTCCCACGCGTGTTGCCTCGCCTGAACATGGACAACCGGTTTCAATCGGTCCGACGGCTTGGCAAAAAGAATCGCCGGCGTCGCGGCTCCCCCCCGGGACTTCCAAGGAGTCTGGACCTGCGCCCACTCGGACCTTTCTGCGGCGGCGAGCGCTGTCTTCCTCGCGTGTTCCAGAACGAAAGGCGGCCCCCAGGCAAACCATGCGCGCGGAGCGTCCACCCTTTGTCGATAGACAATCCGCGTCCGGTTCCGCTCGCCGGGCCCTGTGTGTTTCCAGGTCTTGTTGTCGGCGCTGAACATCGCCCGATCGGGAGTGGCCCACACCGACTTGCCGACATTGAGTTCAATCGTTTCCCCGGGAACGACGCCATCCAGTCGGAAATACCACCAACAGTCCCACCCCTTGTCCGGATACGGCTCCGGATTCAGATGCACCACGCGATGGGTCTGGTCGATGGTCAACACGCGGGCGGAACCGCCCGGAAAATCGGTGGTCACCCGCAGCTGGGGCTTCTCCTGCGCTGCGGCGTTTTCAGCCATGACTGCTGCGGCCAACGCCGCCACTCGCGCCAGGAAGACCGGTCGGAAATGGTTCAGGTTCATAATCGGAGGTGGATTCGACCACAGAGCCGCCGGCACGACACGCAAAAATCGGACTCGTGTTGACATCTCCACTTCCGGCGTTTCCTGTGCCGCAGCTTCTCGGACCTCCCCGTCCCCTCCCTTTTCTACGTCTTGCATTCGCGCGAGGCGGCGGTACGGTTTTCCTCCCATGTCAAAGAACTCATCCGCCATTCTCGGCGTCGCCATCCTCGGCGCGACGTTTGTCTCCCAGTCATTCGGCGCGGAGATCGGGCCCCGTTCTCCGCGCCCCACCCTGCGCGTTCCGGAACCCGTCGTCGCCGATGCCTCCGACGAGGCGACGGAGAACATGAAGACCTTCCAGGTCCCGCCCGGCTTCAAGGTGGAGCTTGTCGCCGCCGAACCGATGCTCGCCAATCCGGTCGCCTTCTGCATCGACTGGAACAACCGCTTCTTCATCTCCGAGACGCACCGCTATCGTTCCAGCGTGTTGGACATCCGGCATTACATGTTCATGCTGGAGGACGACCTCGCCCTGCGCTCGGTCGAGGAGCGCATCGCAATGACGAGGAAACACTTCGGCGACGCGGCGGACGACCTAGCCGTGGAAAGCGAACTGGTCCGACTGGTCGAAGACACCGACGGAGACCACAAGGCGGACAAGTCCACCGTCTACGCGGATCGTTTCAGCACGGTTCTGGACGGCATCGCGTCCGGCGTCCTGGCGCGCAAGGACAGGGTCTACTTCACCAACATTCCCCACCTCTGGGAACTGCGCGATCTCGACAAGGACGGCCGCGCGGAACTGCGCAAGTCGCTGAGCTACGGCTACGGCGTCCGCTTCAGCTACACCGGCCACGACATGCATGGCCTTGCCATCGGCCCCGACGGCAAACTCTACTTCAGCTTCGGCGACCGCGGCGCGAATGTGCGGACACTCGAGGGGGCCCAACTGCAGTTCCCCGATGAAGGCGCGGTCTTTCGTTGCGACCTCGACGGTTCGAACATGGAGGTCGTCCACAGCGGTCTGCGCAACCCCCAGGAACTGGCCTTCGACGATTTCGGAAACCTGTTCACCGGCGACAACGACTGCGACAACGGCGACAGCGAGCGTTGGGTCCACGTGGTGGAAGGCGGCGAAAGCGGGTGGCGCGTCGGCTACCAGCACGCGCCTCTGGGCAGGGCCGGCCAATGGATGAGCGAGGATCTTTGGAAACCGCGTTTCCCCGGTCAGGCGGCCTACCTCCTCCCGCCCATCGCCAACCTCTTCGACGGCCCTTCCGGTCTCACCTACAATCCGGGAACAGGCTTCCCTCAACAATACGCCGGCCACTTCTTCCTGACGCATTTCAAGGGGCAGGCCTCGATCAGCGGCATCAGCGCCATCAGGCTCGCGCCGAAAGGGGCCTCCTTTGAGATGACGAAGCAGGACAAGTTCATCTGGAACTGCCTGCCCACGGACGTCGATTTCGGCTACGACGGCAGCATGTACTTCACGGACTGGCACCATGACTGGCCCAAATCCAGCCGAGGGCGGATCTATCGCGTCTACGACCCGCAGGCCGTGCAACTCGCCCCCGTTCGAGAGGTTCGCGAACTCTTCGCCGAGGGATTCGCCCGGCGTTCGCCCGGCGAACTGGCCGACCTCCTCGCGCATGAGGATCGACGCGTGCGGCAGGAGGCGCAGTTCGCCTTGGTCGACAAGGCCCTTGAAAACGAATCGAAACCCGCCGGCTCCGCGCTGGGCCGGTTGCTGAAGGCGGCCCGGGGCCGGGCCGACCGGTTTGCCCGCCTCCACGGAATCTGGGGCGTGGGACAGATCGCAGCGCGTCATT
Source organism: Verrucomicrobiales bacterium (assembly GCA_038126035.1). Classification (GTDB taxonomy): domain Bacteria; phylum Verrucomicrobiota; class Verrucomicrobiia; order Limisphaerales; family JAYPEY01; genus JAYPEY01. The sequence continues at coordinate 10,138 of JAYPEY010000072.1, forward strand.
CCGATGCGGCAAAGCCCCTGGTCAACCTGCTCAAGGACCCCGATTCCGAGGTTCGCGCCCAGGCCGCAAAAGTCCTGGGCGACGCCGGTTACAAGCGCGCCGCAAAGGCCTTGATCGAACGACTCTCCGACCCGAGCGCGCGCGTCCGCTTCTTCGCGGCCCAGAGTCTCGGCAAGCTGGGAGATCCCAAAGCGACCGCGGCCATTCTCGAAATGCTGGCCGACAACTTCGACGAGGACGTCTACCTCCGCCACGCCGGCGTCGTCGCCCTCGCACGGTTGAATGACACCGAAGCCCTGGGCTCCGCGGCAGCCGACGAGAATGTCGCCCTGCGCCGCGCCGCGCTGCTGGCGTATCGTCGGTTGAAGTCCCCGTCCGTGGCCCGCTTCCTCAACGACGCGGAACCTCTCCTCATCCTGGAGGCGGCTCGGGCAATCAACGACGTCCCAATACCCAAGGCATTTCCCCAACTCGCCGAACTGGCCGCCGATGGCGCCAGGATCGCCGCCTTGCGGTCCGTCGAAGGCATCGACGTGGACATTCCCACGCTGCTTTCCATTCGCGCCGTCAACGCCAACTTCCGGCTGGGCGACGCGGCATCGGCCGAACGACTCGCCGGGCTCGCCGCGAATGCCGCCGCCAGTGAAAAAGGCCGCACCGAAGCGCTTCAGGCGCTCGCTTCCTGGGGGAGTCCGCCCGCCCGGGACCGGATCATGGGCGTCTATCGCCCCCTGCCGAAGCGTGACGCCTCCGTCGCGGCCGCGGCGTTGGAGAAGGCGCTGCCGGCGCTGTTCAAGTCACCGTCCCGCCCGGTGAAGCTGGCCGCCATCGCCGCAGCGGGTTCACTGGAAATCAAGTCCGCCTCGGCGCGAATCTCGTCGCTGGCCTCCGATCGCGCCCTGCCCCATGAGATCCGCGCCGCCAGCCTCGATGTCCTGCGCTCCCTGGATCCCGCCCGGCTCGCCTCGATCCTCCCCGCCGCGATACGCGACGCCTCGATCGAGCTTCGCCGAAACGCCATCAGGCATCTCGGCGTTCTCCCCCCGGACAAGACCATGGCGGCCGTGAAATCGATTCTCCAGGGCGCCACCGACGCCGAGAAGAAGAGCGCCTTCGGCGTGTTGGCGAAAACTCCGGGCTCCGATGCGGCCGATCTCATCCGTGAATGGTTGGATCGACTCATGGCCGGCAAGGTCTCCGTATCGATGCATCTCGAAATCCTCGAAGCTGCCGAAGCGCGCAAGGAACCCGATGTCCTGAAGAAGCTGGGAGCCCATCAGAGCGCCCTGCCGAAGAATGACGAACTCGCCCCCTTCCAGGCGGCTCTCCACGGCGGGAACGAGGAGGAGGGCCTGCGGATCTTTCAGGAGAAGATCGAGGTCTCCTGCCAACGCTGCCACCGCCTCAACGGCCGCGGCGGCGATGTCGGCCCCAGCATCGACGGAATCGGCGCGCGACATCCCCGCGAATATCTCCTCGAATCGATCGTGACGCCCAGCCGCGCGATCGCCGAGGGCTTTGCCAGCGTCTCGGTCGAACTGAAGAACGGCGACGAATTCTCCGGCACCGTAAAAAAGGAGACTGCGAAGGAACTGCAGCTCAACCTCGCCGACGGAAGCGTCGCCAAGATCGCCAAACCGGACATCCTCCTCCGGCAGACCAGTTCCCTCTCCGGCATGCCGCCCGGCATGGGCCAGATCCTGAGCAAACGCGAACTGCGCGACCTCATCGAATTCCTCGCCAACCGCAAGGAGACGCCCGCGAACTGAATCCACTGTTGGGGACCCGCGCCCCGTAGCCGCGTTTGTAAAAACGTGGCCGGGCGCTTGAGCAGTCAGGGCGGCCCCACCGTCTTGCGACGGCGGCTACGCAGGTGGCCGCGTTTGCAACTATGCGGCCCTCACGCCGAGTTTTCCGACGCTGCCACCTCGCGCCGCAGCAGATCGTGCAGGGTGATGATGCCGATGACGTTCCCGTCGGGCTTGTCCCAGAGCACCACCACGCCCGTCGGCGACTCGATGAGCTTGTATTGCAGGTCGCCGATCGATTCCGCAGGAACGCACGCGATCGCGGGCTGCAGGATGGGATCGCTTTTCTCCCGGACGGCGGTTTCCGCCTTCTGGCGGCTCAGGACGCCTTCCAGCCTGCCCTCCCGCACAACCGGAAAATAATGGTAGGGATAATCCTCCAATGTCTGGCAGATCTCCTGTGCGTCCAGACTGCGCAGGACGACCGGCTCGAAGGTTGCGATCGTGGAAACGGGCAGCTGCCGCCAACTGCGGAGATCCCGCGGCGGAATCAGGTGCTCCAGCTTGTGGCCGTCCTGTTTGATTATGCCTTCGTAGAAGTTTCCGTCCGACATCCGGCGCGCGATGGCCTGACTGACGAGTATCCCGAGCATCAAGGCCGGAACCAGCGCGAATTCGTGCGTCAGCTCAAATACAATCAGAATGCAGGTGACCGGCGCGTGCACGACAGCGCCCAGGCAGGCGCTCATGCCAACCACCGCCAGCATGACGTGATCGGCCTGCCCCAGATGCAGCAACTCCCCGCAGAGCCCGGAGAGAAACACCCCGGTCATGCCGCCAAAGAACAGGGTCGGGGAAAAGATGCCGCCGCAGCCGCCGAAACCGTAGCAGACATAGGTCGCGATGAACTTGGCGACCAGCAACACCCCGGCGATTCTCCAGCCCAGGTTTGCCGGGTCGGTCAGTCCCTCCGTCAGATCCAGGTAGCCCAGCCCGAACACTCCAAGCCTGCCCGTATTGACGAACACCGCGCAACCGATGGCCCAGGTGATGAAGCCGCCGACCGCCGGCCGCGCCCAGGTCGGCACCCGCTGAAAGGTCTTCCGACGTCGCCGCAGCTTCAGGGTCCATTTCTGAAACAACACCCCGACCACCGCCGCCACCGCGGAAATCAACGGTATCAGCAGATAGACCCGCCAGTTCAGGTCCGCCACGCTGCCGATCGTCAGCGCCTGCTCCTCGCCCAGGACGCCATGGACCACCAGCGCCCCGATGACCGAGGCCAGCAGGACGCTTCCCAGGAAGCGGCTGTTCAAGTCGCCGACGATCTCCTCCAGCACGAAGGTGACGGCCGCCAACGGCGTGTTGAAGGCCGCGGCCAGCCCGGCGGCCGCGCCCGCCGCGGAGGCGTCGCGCCGGCTCTGTTTCGCCTCCCCCAGGGCGCCCGCGAGATTCGAGGCAAGGCCCCCGGCGATGTGAACGCTGGGGCCTTCCCGACCAAGACTGCAACCGCCGCCCACACTCAGCACACCCGCAACAAACTTGACCCACGCCACCCGCCACGGGATGAAGCCGAAATCCTTCCAAAAGGCCAGTTTCAACTGCGGAATGCCGCTGCCCTTGGCTTCCGTACAAAAGGAATTCAACAACCAGCCCACCAGCCCGGAGGTCAGCATGATGGTGACGAAGCTACCGATCAGGAACGGCGTGGCGCTCCCCGCCTCGTGCGACATCTCCTGGAAACGGACAAAGGTCTGCTCAAAGACGAAGTGGATGGCCAGGTGAAAGGCGACCGCAGCCAATCCCGCCGCCAGACCGAAAGCGCAAATCAACGACACCGCCCGGGTTCTTCCGGGGAGTTTGTCGAGATATTGGCGTACCGTGCGGCCGTTCACGCGCGACACAGTGCGCAGCCCGCCGCCCCCGGTTCAAGCGATTCCTGTCCAAACACGAAAAAAGGCGGCGGGAAGCCCGCCGCCTTGGTGAATTGGGAACTCCGCCGCTCAGTCGCTCGAGGTGAATGAGATCACGATTCTCAGGACATACCAGAGCAGCAGCGCGAACGCCGCAAACAGCTCGAGCGCCGCAGCCACATAGCTCTCCTCGTCGTAATGGTGAATGACGTTGGAGGTGTTGTAGAGGATTGCGGCGCCGGCGAAGACAATCATGCCCACGCTGAAATACAGACCAAGCCCGAAGCCGAACACCAGTCCGCCGACGATCAGCGCCAACGCCCCGAAGCCCGCCCACATCAGGAATCCCCGCAGGAATGAAAAATCCTTCCGCGTCATGAAGGCGATGATGGTCAGGGCGGCAAACCCAAACAGCGAGATCGCGGCGGCGCTGGAAATCGCGCCCGGTGCAAACTCGTTGGCGACCCAGAGCAGCGGCACAAAGATGATGGCTTCCGCCAACACATACCCGCCCAAGGCCGCATATTGCGTCGCCTTCGACTTGGCCCGATGCGCCAGACCGCTCGCCATCCAGCTCACGACCATGAACGCGCCCAGCACAAGCAACCACGACTTCGCCAACGCCGGGGCCAGCCGTTCCGCGAGGCCGGACTTGAAGATAGCCACTTCAATGGCGACAAAAAGCCCCATCGCCCCGGCAAGGTGGGAGTAGGTCTTGGTGATGAACTCCGCCCTCGCGCCTTGGCGGACCCCCTGCAAGGGAACATTCTGTGCGTATTCGTCGTAATAGGACATGTTTTCTCCTTCAGTCTGTGTGTGTGTTGAGGACTGTCGTTGGACCGCAAACGCCGGCCCCGGTTCGAAGGACAAATACCCCGGTCTGCTCTGCCAATCAAGGCGCATCTTGATCAAACGGCGACGACGGGGGCAGTTCCAAATCTCAAAAGCGGGCTCCCGGCTTGATCGCTGACGCTCCTGAAATGCTCGTGGTCGCCCTTTGCTGAATTTTGGATCGCGGAATTTGCCGCTCTCGCCGCATCGCGCCTCTTTGCAGTCGCGCGGGATTCGGTTAGCTTCCCCTGCGCAATGGCTTTCGAATCCTACCGAGAATTCATCCAGGCGCTCGACGCCGGCGGCGAACTGATCCGCATCTCCGCCCCGGTCGCCACAGAGCTGGAGATCACCGAGATCGCCGACCGGGAAATGAAGAAACCCGGCGGCGGCAAAGCCCTGTTGTTCGAGAAGCCCACGATTAACGGCGAGGAATCGCCCTTCCCCATGGCGATCAACTGCCTGGGCTCCGAAAGGCGCATGGCCATGGCTTTGGGGGCGGATTCGGTCGATGCCGTCGCCGAAGAACTGGGTTCGCTGGTGAAAGCCAAGCCGCCGACTTCGATGAAGGAGGCCTTGAAACTCCTGGGCTCGGGACTGGAACTCAGGCACGCGCGTCCGAAAGAAGTCGGATCCGGCCCCTGCAAGGAGGTGATCCATCGCTTCGACGCTCCAGCCAGCCGCACGGAATCCTGGCCGCCCGCGCCGAAGATTTCCGACGCCTCGGGTGACGGCGCCCCCGCAGCGCTCCATCCCAATCCCGCCACCCTGCTCAACCTTCCCATCCAGCAATGCTGGCCGTTGGACGGCGGACGTTTCATCACCCTGCCCTGCGTGGTGACCGAGGATCCCGACACCGGGGAGCGCAACGTCGGCATGTACCGCATGCAGGTCTATGACGGACAATCCACCGGAATGCACTGGCAGTTGCAGAAGGTCGCCGCCCGCCATGGCCGGCGCGCCTATGAGACAGGCGAACGCATGCCGGTGGCGGTGTTTCTCGGCGGAGACCCGGTTTTCCCCTTCTCCGCCACGGCCCCCCTGCCCGACGGACTCGACGAGTTTCTCCTCGCCGGCTACCTCCGTCGCAAGCGCATCGAACTGGTCAGTTGTGAGACCTCCGACCTCAAGGTCCCGGCCAACGCCGATTTCGTCATCGAGGGCTACATCGATCCGAAGGAACCGCTGCGCGACGAGGGACCGTTCGGGGATCACACCGGTTTCTACACGCTCCCCGAGCCCTATCCGGTGTTTCACATCACCGCCATCACGCATCGCAAGGACGCGATCTACCCGGGAACCATCGTCGGCATCCCCCCGATGGAGGACTTCTACATGGGATCCGCCAGCGTGAAGCTCTTCCTGCCAATCTTCAAAATGAACTTCCCGGAGATTGCGGACATCGCGCTGCCGGCGGAAGGCGTGTTTCACAACCTCGTCTTTGTCAGCATCAGGAAGACCTATCCCATGCAGGCATTCAAGATCATGCACGGGCTCTGGGGCATGGGACAGATGATGTTCACCAAGTACATCGTCGTCGTGGACGACGACGTGAACGTCCACAACACCAGCGAAGTCCTGTTCCGCCTCTGCGCCAACACCGATCCCCAGCGCGACAGCATCTTCACCAAGGGCCCCGCCGATGTGCTCGATCACGCGACCAGCGAGATTGCCATCGGCTCCAAGCTTGGCATCGACGCCACCCGAAAACTGCCGGGCGAAGGATTCAAACGCGAATGGCCGCCGCTGATTCGAATGAATGAAGCCGTGAAGGCGAAGGTGGAAGATCTCTTGGGAAGGTGATGAGTGACGACGGCGGCTCCGTCGTCGTCAACGCGAAGCGTCCTCCCGGATGACGACAACCTCGGATCCCGCCGGGAGGTTCTCCAACGTACCCGTCACGCCGCTGGGCCAGCGGATCTCCACTTTGTCCACCCGATCCGCCTCCCCGATGCCGATCGTCAGTTCCGCCGGCGCCTGACCGCTGAAACCGTCCGCCGGAAACAGATCCCGCACGATCTTCCGGCCGCCCACGGTCAGCGTCACCCGGGATCCGATCCCGGTCCGGTTGCTCCTGGTCCCCTCCAACTGGAGGCGGATGGATTTCATGCCGGTCGGGAAACGATTGCGAAACAACCGCATTGAGCCGCCGCCCACCGACCCCACCAGCAGGTCCACGGCGCCGTCGCGATCGAAGTCGGCCGGAATCGCCGCGCGCGAGTCCGAGTCGAGATCCGCATTCGAGGCGAAGGAGGCGTTGATGAAATCACCGCCGCCGATGTTGAGAAAGAGGCAGTTGCGTTCGTAGGCGCTGAGGTTCTCCCCCATTTTGGGGATCATGAACGGATTGCCCACCCAGAATTCGCCGTTCTCGCGATCCACGTTCCCCAACTCCGGGAGCGTGCATGCCCGATCGAGAGGCTGTGTCACGACAGCCCGCCAGAGGCACGTTCAGCCGTCGGGCTTGTGGCGTTCGAAGCTCATGAAACCGGTGGTGGCGTAGAGGTCGAGCCAGCCGTCGTTGTCGAGGTCCACCATCGCCGGCGCGTAGGCCCAGCCCACGGCATCGACGCCCATGCCCTCGCCCTCCTCCACATACCGCTCTCCCTCGCCCCCGGCCATGTAGAGCCGGTTGCCGGCGCAGGATCCCTTGATCTGCTCGTAGATGCCTTCCGGATAATCCGATTCGTTCACGTAGGCGATGATTCGACGCCCCATCTTCGAATACATGTTGGCGACATAGATTTCCGGGCGGCCGTCGTTGTTCAGGTCACCGGAGGTCACCCCCATGCTGGTGGCATAATCGCCGGCGCCGGAATCCTTGGTGATGTCCTCAAACGTCCCGTCGCCCCGGTTGCGGAACAGGACATTCTCCCCGAAGTCGTTCGCCACGTAGAGATCGGGAAACCGGTCCGCGTCATGGAACAGCCAGGCGGCCGCAAAACTCTCGCGCTTGCCCCCGCCGACCCCGGCCTTCCCGGTGACGTCCTCAAACACGCCGTCGCCGCGGTTCCGCCAGAGCTGGTTCTCCGCGCCATGTTCGGTGTCGCCGACCCACGGCATGTTGGCTCCCAGGTTTTCCTGCTTGGGAACCTGGTTCAACACGTAGAGGTCGAGATGCCCGTCGCAGTCGTAATCGGCCACCACACAGCCGTTGGGATCGCGCAGAATCCTCAGCCCCGACTTCGCGGTCACATCCGTGAATCGTTTGCCTGCCTCATTGTGATAGAGGCGGTTGCCCATGATGAGGTCGGGATAACCGTCGTTGTCATAATCAATCCAAGCCGCCAACAGACTCATGAAACCCGTTTCATCGTAATCGAACGGCTCCAACCCCATGCGGTCCGCGACAAACTCAAATTTCTTTCCCTCGATGGAGCGCAGCAGCACCGGTTCCAGCGAATCGGGAGCGGCGGCGATGTCGAGAAAACCGTCCCGGTCGAAGTCCGCGACCGCCATCTTGAAGCGATACTGCTGGGCCTCCTCCTTGGGGAGCTTCCAGTTGTCGTTGATCGGGAGCCGGTCGAGCCCGACCGCCGAGGTGATCTCCTCAAGGAACCGGGACTCGCTGCGCCGCACCTTGGCCGAGGTCGTCACCCAGCGGCGGATGGTGGGGGCGTTCTGGATCTCCTCCTTGAACGCCTCCTTGTCCTTGACGATGAACTGCACATCGTGCGTCGAAACCCGCTGGATCGGCGAGCCTTCGGAGGTCTCCCCCACGACGGCCAACAGCATCTCGGTATCCCAGACGGTGTCCCCCTCCCCCTCACTGTGGATGTGGAGAATGCGCAACCGGGCGCGATCCACCTTGGCGAAGTCTCCAATTCCCGCGAGCAGGTACGCCTCCAACCCGGCGGCGTCCACCTTCCTCAACCGGGAGCCCGGTTTGATGGATCGCTCGCTGACGATCCCCTGCCGCCGCTCATCGCCCGGTTCGACATCGAACACCTCGCCCTGAAAATCCTCGCGGCACCACTTTCCGAAATCCTCCCACCTCTTCTCCTTCAACTGGGTGTGGAACGGTTTGCAGAGATGCGCCTCCACCAGGAAGGTGATGTGCTCCGCATCCCAGATCTGCTTCTGCTTCGCCTCGTCCAGCTCCGCCGCCTTGACCATGTCCGCAATCTGGGAACGCGACATCGGCTTGGCCGGCGCAGCCCCGCCCGCGGACGGCGGCGGCTCGGCAATGGACGCGGAAGCCTCCTCCCTCGACGGACTCGTCACCACCGCGACAACGCAGATCACCGTGACGCACACGGCGACGGCAACCCAGAATCGGATGTCTGACAACGTTCGCATGTCGCAAATTCCCGGATGGAACCGGGACCAAAATGCTAGAAATTGCGCCCGCGCGCAACAATAGGCCGTTCAACGTAACCGCATTTCTTGCGTCTTCAACCGGCCCTCAATAAAAAGACCGGCTCAGGAAGCCCCCGAGCCGGTCTCTCGCAATCGTGCAATGGCGCGCCTTACTCGGCCATCTCTTCGCCGGCGGTCGCGTCTTCCTCTTCACCTGCCGCTTCTTCAGCCGCGGCGGCGTCTTCCTCGGATGCTGAGGCTCCCTGCGGTTGCCCGGCGGCCGGCGCGGTGCCTTCCTGCTGCTGGCATCCGGCGAAAAGCAGCACCGACGCTGCGAAAGTCAGAAAAACAATGAGTTTCTTCATAATGGACTGAACGGGTTGGTTTATAGGATTCTCGTTTGGAGGGGAGCAGTCTTGAAGAAAGTGGAGCCCCTGTCAAACGCAATTCCGGGCCCGCATTCATTGCTTGCCCCCTGTCGGCTCATGGCCTACACCTCTGCGCCTCGCCGAAACCGCCGCTGCGCGCGGTCCCCGGCGCATTGCCATGGGACTATTCGACAAATTCAAAGAGCGGCTCAAGAAAACCCACGACAACCTCGTCCATGGGTTCAAGCGCATTGTCACCATCTCGCCGAAATTCACCGACGAGATGGAGGAGGAACTCGAGATGCTCCTGCTCAGCGGCGACTTCGGCGCCCAGATGTCACTGCAGATTGTGGACGCCGTCCGCCGCGCCTACGAGACCCAGGGCCGCGAGGGGCTCGATGTGTTCGGCGTCGCGGCCAGGGAGGTGGAGAAGGAGCTGGCCTCCGCGGACACCGCCCTGAAGAAACAGGCCTCCGGCCCGACCGTCGTGTCCATGGTCGGCGTCAACGGCACGGGAAAGACCACCACCTCGGCCAAACTCGCCCACTCGATCCGGTCCGGCGGCGGCTCCGCCCTCCTGGCGGCCTGCGACACCTTCCGCGCTGCGGCCATCGACCAGTTGAAACTCTGGGGGGAACGCCTGGAAATCGACGTGATCGCCGGCGCCTACGGAGCCGATCCCGCCGCGGTGGCCCATGACGCCGTTTCCGCCGCCCTCTCGCGGAACGCCGACTACCTCTTCATCGACACGGCCGGCCGCCTGCACACCAAGCACAACCTCATGCAGGAACTCTCCAAGGTTCACCGCGTCATGGACAAGCAATTGCCCGGCGCGCCGCACGAGACCCTCCTCGTGCTGGACGGCTCCACCGGCATGAACGCGCTGACCCAGGCGCGCGAATTCAACAAGGCCGTCCCCCTGACCGGCCTCGTCATCACCAAACTGGACGGAACGGCCAAGGGCGGCATGGTCGTCGCAATCCAGAAGGAACTCGGGCTGCCCGTGAAATTCATCGGCCTCGGCGAACAGGCGGACGATCTCCAGCCGTTTGACGCCGCCGCCTTTGCCCGGGCCCTGTTCGAGGAATAATCGCCCCCCCGGCGCATGATCGCCCCCCTCGATTTCAGCGACCACGAGCGCTTCCTGGAATACTGCCGCCTCCCGCACGACCGTATCGATCTGGAGGAAGGCGCCTGGCTGCTCGCCCGAACCCGCCATCCCTCCATCGACATCGAGGAGGGCAGGATGGAGATCAACCTGTACTCGGTCGAGCTGAGCCGCCGGATGAAGGCCAACTCCGGCATGCTCGTCTGGCTCAACCAGATCAACGACTACCTCTTCGACGAACTCGGCTTCAAGGGCAACAAGGACCATTACTACGAACCCGACAACAGCTACCTGAACCGCGTCCTGGAGCGCCGGACCGGCATCCCCATCACCCTCTCCACGATCTATCTCCTGGTGGCGCGGCGATTGAGACTGCCCGTCGTCGGGATCGGCATGCCGGGACATTTCCTCTGCCGCGCCGAAACGGACACCGGCGAACTCTTCATCGATCCGTTCAACGGCGGCGAACTCCTCTCGCGCAGATCCTGCGAGCAGAAGATCCGTTCGTCCGGACACGCCGTCGCCGCCGCCTGGCTGGAGCCGCGCTCGGACGCCGAAATCCTCACGCGAATGTGCGGCAATCTCTACGCCATCTACAAGAAGCAGGAGCATCCCACCGAAGCGCGCTGGCATGAACAGTTTCTCGAGGCCCTGAACGGCGCGCCTTGAAAACGCGGCAGCTTCCGGCATCCTCCCCGCATGCCTGATCTCGACGCCATCCTCCAAGCGCGCCAACGCCGGATCGACCAACTTCACGCCTGCGCCCCCGACCGGACCGCGCTGCTGGTCATCGACATGCAATGCGGTTTCATCCGCGAAGGAGCCTCGCTGGAGGTCGCCGCCGCGCGCGACATCATCCCCAACGTCCGCCGGTTGATCGACGCCTTCCGCCAGCGCGAGGCCCCGGTCATTTTCACCGAGTTCATCTACAGCGCCGCCGTACCTTGTCTGCGGGGCGATCCCTTTGGCGTCGAGCATCTGCCGGTCAATGACCGCGCGGAAACCGGCTTTGGCTTTCCCTCGGCAAACTGCCTGATTGGCCCGAATGCCGGCGAGGGCCCGGAATCCGCGGCCACCATCGAGGAACTGGCTCCCCTTCCCGGGGAACTCGTGGTGCAGAGCCACACCTACGACAAGTTCTTCGACACGCCCCTGGATCTGGCGCTGCGCGCTCGCGGAATCGAGTATCTGGTCCTGACCGGCGTGACCACCGATGTCTGCGTCAACAGCACGCTGATCGCCGCCTCCACCCGCAACTACCTCGTGACCGCCGTCCGCGACGCCTGCGCCTCTCCCTGGCCCGATCTCCACGAGGCCTGCTTCAACATCTGGGAAAAGAAGTTCGCCCGCGTGCGCAATGCGTCTGACGTCGTCGCGGAGATTGCGTGAGGGCAGAGCCCCCCCCGGGGAACGTGACCGGCGGCGATTCAAGCGGCGCTCACTTCGCCACCGGAGGGCCGCCTTCAATTCTCCGCCATTTTCCAGCCGCGTTTCTTCAGGGTGTCGAACATCACGGCTCCGAAAATGATCGCGCCGAGAACGACGGTCTGGGTGTAGGGCTCCACGCCCAGCAGATTCAACCCGTTCTGGATCACCGCGATCACAAAGGCCCCGATCAAGGTGCCCAACATCCGCCCCTCCCCGCCGAAGATGCTGGTCCCTCCGATGACCACCGCGGCGATCACGTAGAGCTCATACATCGGCCCATAGGTCGGCGATCCGCTCTTCAGCTGCGACGCCATGATCACGCCGCCCAATCCGGCCAGGGCTCCGGAGACAATGTAGACAAACATCAGCGTCCGCCGCACCGCAACGCCGCTCAACCGCGCCGCCTCGCGATTGCCGCCGATCGCATAGACATGCCGGCCCAGCACGCTGCGTGACATGGTCACATGAGCGACGCCATAAAGCAGCAACATCAGCACAACGGCATTGGGAATCCCGAACAACGTCGTCCCCCGCCCCAACCAGACAAACGACTTGGGCACCTCGTATACCGACTGCCCGTCGGCCACGATATAGGCCGCGCCACGCCAGATCAGCATCATGGCCAGGGTCACAATGAAGGGCGGCATGCCGAAAAGCGTGACACTCGCGCCGGTCGCCGCGCCCACCGCGCCGCCCGCCGCGATCGCCACGCAGCAAAAGACGACCATGACCGCGGCCGAGGCCTCCTGCGCTCCTCCCCATTCCCGGATCATCCAGGTCGCCAGCACCGCCGAAAAGGCGATCAGGCTCCCCACCGAAAGATCGATGCCGCCCGTGATGATCACGAAGGTCATCCCGATCGCCACAATCGCGATGATCGATATCTGGTTCGCAATGTTCAACAGGTTGTCGGCCTTCAGGAAATTCGGCCACATGTAGGGCTTTGGACGAATGAGCTCCGGATTACCCAACCCCGGAAAGTCCTGTTCCAGGCCGTCGAAGGTCAGCCAGGTCGAGGTCGCGGAACTCCCGGCGATGACATCCAGCTTCCCGCCCGCCTCCGCAATCCGACGAATCGCAGCGCGCGCATCGCGGGGCTCGCCTTTCACGGCGCCCGCGACATCCACGCCGCCTTCGCGCAACAGAACTTCCAACCGATCGACGAACGCCACATCCTCCCCCTCGCCTCGCCCGACGATCAGCGCCGACACCGCCCCGCCCCGCTCCATCAACTCTTTGGCGACCTGATCGGCGGCGGCCCCGCCCACCGGCTTCTGCTCCGAATACGACAAGGCGCTGAACAGGGCGCACAGGCCGACGAGCACGATCAGCATGCTGTAGTCGGAAAGAATCTTGGAAAGGACGGACTTCACGCGGAAGACGATCTAGAACCCGCTCGGCAGTCCCGGCAGCGTCGCCTTCAGGATCTCCCGGATCTCGCGTTTCTCGGCGTCGGGCAGATACGCATACTCCGGCCTCGGCGCGCCGGTGTTCAGGGCAATCCCCAGCGCCCGGTAGACCCGCTGTTTGAAGAACGCCGGCAGCCCCTGAAAGACGCGGCTGTAGATCATGTAGCTGCAGCGACGCTGAAACATCCGCGTCCGCAGATCAAAATCCTTCAGGGAGCGTCCCCGGTCGTCGGCCTTTCGATTGCTCGCAAAGGCCCGTTTGAATCCCGCCTCGCCCATGACCGGGGCCGGCAACGGTTCCTCGTCGGCAAACAGGATGTAACGCGTCAGTTCCGCCGCCAGTGAATCCAGCTGCGCCGAAGCCTCCGCCCCGATCAACCCGCCCGCTTCGTGCCGGATCTTGCGGGCCTCGTAGGCGGCGCCGATCGTCCGGTTCACAAACCCCACCTGATGCTCATGAACCATCTGCGTGAGAATGTCGCTGTGCGCAACCGGATACTTGTCAAAGCGGAACAACGCTCCGGGCGGCGCCGGACTGCGCTGGATCTTCCCGTTTACGAAGCGCCCGATGGTGTTCCCCCAATGGTTGGTGATCCCGGCGTCGCCCGTCACATACCAACCGCCATACCGGTCCGAAAAGGGAATCCCATGTCCGGTCTCCTCCTGCCGGAACGATTCCAGGCTGCCCCCGCTCGGCCCGGGAATCACCGACTGCACGAGCAGTCCGGGAATGCGACCGATCTCACGCGCGGCATGACAGTTCATGCAACGATCGGAACGCTCCACCCGGAAGGGCGCGTCCCCGCGCGGGATGTCGAAGATGTAGAACACGCCGCCCGCCTCGGGATCAACCGACACAATCTCGATCTTCCCGCCCGGGATGTAGCCCAGGTAGACGTCCTCGTTGAAGAACAGGGCCCTTGGATTTCGCGGATTGATGAAGCGCAACTGCAGGCTCGTCGTGGAGAACAACAGCATCTGCGACTCCACCGGGATGTCCAATTCCTTCAGAAGCCCGCGCAGGAAGGTCAGGTCCCCGCTGCGATCCAGCGCCAGCTTCCCCGATTCAAGATCCGGCTTCAACAGACTCACCGGATCCTTCAACTCCCGGGTCCAGTAGTTGTGCGGCGCGGATTCAAACTCCTTGTGTCCCATGGCCCCCTGCGCGACGCAGAGAAGCCACGGAGCAACCACCACGGCAAAAGCCTGTCTGAAAATTCGGCGCTTCATTCGAACGTTGGAGGGATCATAAAGCCGCGATCTCCCGGCTAACAAGCCTGACGTCGGTCCGCCCGTTTTCTTCAAATAGGCTTGCCCGCCCGCGCCAAAAGGCGTTTGGTGTGAATCTTGAAGCGCCCGGGCGCGTCCCATGAGCGTTATTTGACCCACAATCCGGAAACAGACAGACGATATGAAAAAGATACTCGGAATTCTTACCGCCCTCTGCCTCATGGCCGGCCTCAGCCACGCCGGTTGCGGCAAGAAGGTCACCGACACCGGCGTTCTCAAATCCTATGACGCCGAAACCAAGCAGATCACCGTCGTCGGCGCCAAGAGCAAGCTGACCATCACCCCCAAGACCAAGGGAGCGCGCAGCCTGAAGGCCCTCATCGGCAAGAAGGTCAAGGTCATCAGCGAGCACAAGAAGGTCGATTCCGTCGAGGCCGTCAAGAGCTGACGCCGGCCGACCCCGAATTCACGGGAGCCCGGAGAGCGTTCTCCGGGCTCCTTTCTGTTCCCGCCCCCTCCGCGCCCATGATTCTCGCCGCCGGACTCACCCCCGCCTGGCAGCAGATTGCAACGCTGGACGCCCTCTCCATCGGCCAGGTCAATCGCGCGCGCGAATTCACGGCCACCGCGTCCGGGAAGGTCATCAATGTCGGACTGGCCCTCCATTCCTTGCGAGCCCCGTCCATGACCTTGTCATTCATCGGCGGCGCCGCCGGCGCGGCAATCAAGGACGAATTCGCCGCCAAGGGCGTTCCGTCCCGCTGGATTGACACTGATTCGCCGACCCGCGTCTGCACGACCCTTCTCGACGAGTCAACCGGAGTCGCCACGGAGCTGGTTGAGAATTCCGCCCCCGTTTCCGAGAGCGAACTCGAGACGTTTCTGGCCGCATTCAAGGAGGCGTCCGGCAATGCGGATGTCGTCGTCCTCAGCGGATCGCTGCCTCAAGGCGCCCCGCCGGATTTTCATGCCCGGCTGATGCAGTCTGTCGGAAATCCGCAAGCGCGGTTCATCCTCGACATTTCCGGCCCGCCGCTGCTCCACGCCCTCAAGGAAAATCCCTTCCTGGTCAAACCCAATCGCGAGGAACTTGCCCGCACGCTGGACCGTGAGCTTGCCGGCCTTTCGGACCTGAAGGAAGCCATGTTGGAAACGATCCGACTCGGCGCTGAATGGTGTGTGGTCACAGACGGGGATCAGGCCGCCCACGCCACAGATGGAGATTCGTTTCTCAGTTTCTCCCCCGTGCCGGACGTCGATGTGGTCAATCCGATCGGATGCGGAGATTGTTTCGCGGCTGGCCTCGCCCTGGAAATCTCTGTCGGCGGCCCGATGATCGCAGCATTCCAGACCGGCATGGGCGCCGCCGCGATGAACCTGCAGGACCTCCTCCCCGCGCGATTGGACCGGGATCTGGTCAAACGCCTTTCAGCATTGGTCGATGTCCGCGAGGTCTGACCTCCGGTCAGAAGAACGGGATCCAGTCGTTCGCTTCCCGGACCGTGCTCAACGGCCCGTGTCCTGGACAAACCACTGTGTTACCCGGCAACGACAGAATCTCCTCCCTGACCTTCGCCCTCGCCAGTTCGGGCGCCAGGTGATGCCCCCCCATCGACCCCGCGAATATCGCGTCGCCCACCACGGCCACGGCCGGAGCCCCGTCGGGAAACCCTTCCACGACGTAGGTAACGCCGTCCTCCGCATGCCCCGGGGTGAGTCGCGCGGACACCTTCAATCCGCCCACCGAAATCGCCTCCGCCGGATCCACCCTTTGTTCCGTCGGCGCGGATTCGATCGCGGAATGCAGCCGGATCTCAGGCCACCGTTCGCGGACCGCCCCGATCGCCGCGATGTGATCCCCGTGGGAATGCGTGATGAAGAGATGTTGAAGCGTCAGGCCCTGTTCCTCCGCCAGGGCCAGGATCGGCTCGGCCTCCCAGCCCGTGTCGAAGAGCGCCGCCTCCTTCGTCTCCGGATCCCAGGCGACAAAGCAGTTCACCGCCATTCCCTGATCCGTCGTGATCATCCGCAGTTCGCGCCAGCGGGAGAGATCGACCGGCGCCGGTTCCCATCCCTCGGCCACGCCGCGCAGCTTGACCGCATTCAATCCCAGATGGGCGGCCGCCGCATCCAGTTGAAACCCCTCGGGAAGCCCGCCATTTTCCTCAAACTCCTCCAAGGCCTCCACCGAAACGCCCCCGACTCCGGCGACCTCTTCCAATGAAATCCCCCCGGCCCTCCGCGCCTTGAACACGACATCGCCCGCATGATCTTCCAGACTCATGAAGCCAGCCTATCCGGATCGGTCCCAAATGCCAGTTCCAATCAAACCCCGTCCACTATTTGATTGCGAACACACCCCAATGTTCACAACTTTTCCATCCATGCCCCGCCTCACGAGATCCCCCGCCGCCCTTCTTGCTGTCTGCCTCGCCGCGTCGATTCCCGCCGCCGAAACACGCCTTGACGAATCCAACTCCTGGCCGCTCAACGCCCCCCCGGACCCGTTCTCCAACGACGCCCTGCTGGACCTGCGTCATCTCAATGAAACACGGTCCGGCCAGAGCGGCTTTGTCCGCCTGAGCCCGGACGGCAATGACTTCGTTCGCGGCGACGGCCGCCCCATCCGCTTCTGGGCCGTCGGCACGGACGCCGCGAGGTTCAGCCCCGAAGACATGGACCACCACGCCCGCTGGCTCGCCAAACTCGGCGTCAACCTCACCCGACTGCATCTCACTGTCTGCAACCCGAAGGAGGGCTCCTCAATCATGGATGTGCGCGACGACGTGATCGCAGGCGCGCACCGTTTTATCAAGGCGGCCAAGGACAATGGAATCTACGTCCTCATCTCCCCTTACTACCCCCACTTCACCCTGCCCGGGAGCTGGGGGATCGAGGGCGGCGGCTCCGAAGCCGAGGGGCTGCTCTTCATCGATGAGAAGGTGCAGAACGCCTACCGCCACTGGACGCGGGAATTCTACACCCGCATCAATCCGCACACCGGCCTCGCCATCAGGGACGACCCCACCGTCGCCGTCCTGCAGATCCAGAACGAGGACTCCCTCCTGTTCTGGACGTCCCAACGTCTCACCGATCCGCAGCGCCGGAAGCTCTCCCTTCATTTCTCCGAATGGCTGACGAAAAAACACGGCTCGACCGAAAAGGCCTGGAACGCCTGGGGCTCCGGATCCAAGGGGCGCCACAAATTCGACGATCCCGCCAATGGCATGATCGGCTGCCTCCCGGTCTACGATCTCACCTTGGAGCCCGAATCCCCCGCCTACGCCGCCCGCCTGCGCGACACCGCGCAGTTCCTCGCCGAATTTCAGCATGACTTCTACGCCCGCATGGGACGATACCTCCGCGACGAACTCGGCTGCAGGCAACTGCTCAACGCCACCAATTGGCGCACCGCCAACGACTCCAAACTCAAGGCCCTCGAACGCTTCAGCTACCATGCGCTCGATATCGACGCGGAGAATGAATATGTCGGCTCCGACTACCAACACGACGGGCCCAATGACGGCTACCGCATCGATCCCGGACATTACCTCGTCAACGAATCCGTCCTCGGCAAACCCTTCGAGATGTGCACCAACTGGCGCCAGGAGGAGGGCCATCCCTTCATTCTCACCGAAACCGCATGGAAGAACCCCAACCGCTACCAAAGCGAAGGCCCCTTCCTCGTCGCCGCCTACCAAAGCCTGAACGGACTTGATGGCGTCATGTGGTTCAGCTGCCAGACCCCCGGCTACGAAACCGATCCACGCAAGCCCTTCTGGCGAACGGGCGACCAGATGTCCACCCACAAGTGGAACCACTGCTATCCGGGGATGATGGCCGCCTTTCCCGCCAATGCGCTGCTTTTCCGCATGGGCTACCTCAGTCAGGCCGAGCCCATCGTCCGCGACGTGCGCGCCCTCGAATCCATCTTCAACCGCGAGCATCCCCGCATCGACGACAACGAGGCCTACGGCGACCAGCGAAATCTCCCCGACCTGAACCCCGGCTGGAAACCCGACGGCGACCAGATCAACCGCGCCGCCTATCAGATCGGCCCCGTCATGACCAAAACCGGCGGCAATCCCAAGGATTCCCATGTCGGCGACATCGCAAAACACTTCGATCCCGCCAAAGGAACGATCCGCAGCTCAACCGGCGAACTGCTCTGGAACTACCGCAGGGAATTCGCGACCATGAACGCCCCCAAGGCGCAGGGCGTGACCGGCTTCCTGAAACGCGCCGGCGGCCGCTTCGAATTCGGCGACGCCATCATCCTGAGCGACAACAACTACGCGACGATCAATATCGTGCCCTTGGACGACCGACCCATCGCCGAGTCGGGGAAGGTCCTCGTCCAGGTTGTCACCGTCAACCGCCTCACCGGCTGGCAGACAAAGGATGCGACCTTCAAACTCGGCAAGGGCGAACGCGCCTACGAGGTCCGGGGCGAACAGATCGTCCGCATCGGAAAGCCCCCCTTCCGCATCGCCAGGGCCAGGACGGAAATCCACTTCAGGAACAAGCGCTTCCAAAGCGCCAGGATCCTCGACGTCAACGGCTACACCGTCGGTTCACGGGCCGTGATCGACGGCCGCTTCAAGTTCCCCCCCGACGCCTTCTACGCCATCGTGACAACCGCCCCGCACGGGAAATAGATCGAAGGCAGCCCACCTTGTTCATGCCCAATCGAATTCCCAACCTGATAACGCTTGCGTTGCTCGCTTTCATCGCCGCAGCCCAGGCGACAGCCTCGCAACCCAACATCCTCCTCATCCTCACCGACGACCAAGGCTGGCCGACCCTGGGTTGCTATGGCGGCAAGACCGTCCCCACTCCCCACCTCGACCAACTCGCCGCCGAGGGCGCCCGCTTCACCGACGCCTATGTCACATCCCAATGCACGCCGACGCGCGCCACGATCCTCACCGGGCAGTATACGGCGCGAAACCGCATGTGGCACGTGGTTGGCTGGTATGGCCTGCCCTGGGCGCCGATGGCGGAGCGCCCCTTTGTCGAGAACCTGCCCCGCGACGCCTTCACGATCGCCAAGGGGCTCAAGGCCGCCGGTTACACGACCGGCATCATGGGGAAGTGGCACCTGACCACGAACGAGGACGGCCACTACATGGGCCTTAAACCTGAAGCCGCGCATCACTACGGATTCGACCACGCCCCGCCGATCCTGCCCCGCTCCGAATTCCGGGAAGGCAATGACCGCGGCGTCGACAAACTCACTGATCAGGCCATCGAATTCATCTCCGGGAACCGTGACAAACCCTGGTTCTGCTACCTTTCACACCACACGATCCATGGCGTCGTCGTCGCTCCGAATGAACTCACGCAAAAGTATCGCAACCTCGGCCATGGAGAGGACGGCTACAACAAGGCCGTCTATCTCGCGGCGCTGGAGCACATGGATCGTTCCATCGGACGACTCATGGCGAAACTCGAGGAACTGGACCAGGCGAAGAAGACATTGGTTGTGTTCCTCAGTGACAATGGCGGGATCGATGAACGACTCGAACACCGCTCCATGGCGCTCCCCCATCCCGACGCGCCCACGCTGCCGGTCAACCTGCGGGAATACGACAATGCGCCCTTGCGCGCCGGCAAGGGCTCCGTCTACGAAGGCGGCGTGCGTGTTCCGATGATCGTTCGCTGGCCCGGCCGGGTGAACGCCGGAACCGTCATCACAACCCCGGTCCACGGTATCGACCTCGCCCCAACCTTCTTCGACGCAGCCGGCGCGTCGCCCCCTGAATCCCTCATCCTCGACGGCGTCAACCTCGTCCCGCTGCTTCAAGGAAAGGGCCCGGCCTTGCTGGCAGACCGACCCATCCACCAATACATGCCCTTCTACGATCTCAACTGGGGACTCACCCCCTGCGCCTCCATCCGCCGCGGCGACTTCAAACTGATTGATTTCTTTGGCGACCGCTTCAATGCGCGAAATCAATACCTGTCCGGGCGCCGCATCGAACTCTACAACCTGCGTGACGACATCGGCGAAACCCGCAACCTCGCGGACTCCGATCCCCGCAGGGCGGATCAACTCCGCCGTCAACTTCACCAATGGATGCGCGATCTCGACGTCGGCCCGACCGCCCCCAATCCCCATCACGATCCCTCCCGAGCCTTCATCACCGTCAACCAGAAGCCGGAGTGGTTGCAAAACCGCGGCAATCGGTAATCCCTGCCCGCAACCCCGTCATTGATTTCGCTCCCGCCCTGTGCCAACGTCTCCGCCCGGCCGCCCTCGTAGCTCAGTGGATAGAGCAGCGGTTTCCTAAACCGCGTGTCGGAAGTTCGATTCTTCCCGGGGGCGCCATTTTTTGGC
>JAYPEY010000073.1:0-30504 GCA_038126035.1 Verrucomicrobiales bacterium
TTTCAAATCCGTGGGTCGGCTTTGCCATCCGTGGGGCATCGAATCGGGCCGGGCAGATGAGCATGGCCATTGTGCGCAAAGCTTCACCCGATCCGCAACGAAAGCTCCAACTGCCGTGGATCGGGCCCGGCCGGTCTCTCCTCCCGCGGTTCGATGACATCGACGGTCCGGCCCAGGGCCAGGAAATACAGCGCCGCCCGGGTGACCGGTTTCCGATAGATCCGTTCCATCGCCGCCGCGTAGAGCCGGATCTGCGGCTCGTAGATCTTCCGCTTGGCCGGGAGTTCCTGTTCCCGCATCCGGTCTGTCTTGAAGTCGATGATCTCGATGCCGTCGTCTCCGAGGATCGCCAGATCGACGGCCCCCTGAACCACCACGAAGTCGTCGGTCTCAAACTCAGTGTCCGGTTCAATTCCGGCCGAGCTGATTTCAGATCGGTTGAAGCGCGCGGTGAAGGGGAGTTCTCGCCGGACGAGGTCGGCCTGGTCGCGGATGCCGGCTCCGAGTCCTGACGTCCAGAAGTTGCTCAATGCGTCGAAATTGAGCGCGTCTGCCTCTTCCTGGGTCAGCAGGCCGGTTTCCGTCATACGCTCGGCCTCGGCGCGCAGGTTGTCTTCAGCCGCGGTCTGATCGATCGCCACGTGTTGCTGGAAGGCATGATGCGCGTTGCCGATCTCGGCGGCGCTCAGTTTTGCGCTGTGGGCGACGGCAATCGAATCCGCGGCGTCGCGCGCCATCGTCCAGACCGGAAAGCGGAACAGGGGCAACGCGTCGTCGTCGGGTTCCTCATTCATCCGGCGGCGGATGGCGGTGACGGAGGCCTTCGCGGCCTCGCGTGCGGCGGCCGCGTGCGGGTAACGCCATTCGATGCGTTGGACCAGGGCCTCAAGTTCGTCGGGCGCGCAGGCGGCGCTCGTCTCCGATTGCACGGTTTCGGGCTCCTGCTTGTCGCAGTCGGTCAACGAAAGTTCATCGCCTGCCACGAAGCGCCACGACATCAGGGCTCCCTCCCCGGTCGACCGCTGATTCCAGTCAGGATCTCCCGTCAGGGCGCCGCCGGCCGGTCCGAGCCAGTCGAGAAAGCGATTCGCCTTCAGGAGTTCGGACGTCGTTGGAAAGGAGGCCGGATCGCGCGACCATTTCTCCTCGATGGTCTTCCTGGAAGCGGAGCCGCCGAGGATCAAAAGGTCCTTGGCCCGGGTGGTCGCCACGTAGAGCAGACGCATCTCCTCACCGAGAACCTCCGCGCGCTGGCGCCGGACGGCCAGCCAATAGGGCAGGCTTGGATATCCGCGATGGCCGCCGGGTGGAAGAACTCGAGGACAAAGCCCAAGGTCGTCATCCAGCACGATGGCTCCGCGCAGATCGGCGAGATTGAACGGGCTGCCCAATTCGGCCAACGCGACGATGGGAAACTCCAAGCCCTTGCTGCGATGAACGCTGATGAGCCGGACGGCGTTGCCCGGATCGGCGCCGGCCGGGTCCGGTTCGACGTCGTGTTCGCGCTGCGCCTCGACGTGACGGAGAAACCGGAACAGGCCCTGCCGTTGAAACTGGTCGAACCGCCTGGCCTGCGCGAGAAAGCGATTCAGGTTCGCGCTGCGTTGTTCCCCGCGATCATGGGCGAGCAGCCAATCCTCGTAGTGCGTCTCGTCCAACGCCGCTTCCAGGCACAGTGAGAGCGAACCTTCGCGGGCCAGTCGGCGCCACCGGGCGTAGGCGTCCATGAAACGGGCGACCTTGGGTTTCATTGAACGGGCCGCCGAGCGCAGCGCCTTGCCGGGCTCCTTCGCTGAATTCGGAGCGCCGGGCATTGCCCGGCCCGGGCGTGATTCGTCATCCAAGACCAGGCGATGCCCGGCGCTCCGGTCGCTTGATTCAGGGACATGGTCCGCATCCGAGCCGGCGAAAGATGCGCCTTCCAGACGATGAAACTGGCGCAGCGCCGACCAGAGCGATCCCTTGCGTCGCGTGAGGCGGATCGACGCGAGTTCGTTCAGGCTCAAGCCGACCAGCGGCGAGCGAAGGACGGCCAACAACGGGATGTCCTGCAACGGGTTGTCCAGTATCATCAACAACGAGAGGAAATCGCTGACCTCGCCGGCCTCGTAGAAGCCGCCGCGCGCGGCCTCGATCGGAATGCCAAGCCGGGCGAACTCTTTGGCGTAGCTCTCGGCCTTGGCACCGGGCGATCGGAGCAGCACGACCATGTCGTTCCATCGCGCGGCGCGAAATTCTCCGAGCGAGTCGTCCCAGACATTGAATCCCGTATCGTGCAGGTCGCGCAGCCGCTGCCCGACCAGGCGGGCCTCTTTCTCCATGCGGGAAAGGTCCGCGATCTCGCGACCGGCCTCTGAATCGTCGTTGTCGCTTTCCTCAGATTCGCCGCCGCCGGTGATCTGCACGCATAGTTCAACGCGGGGCGGCGATTCCGCCCCCGCCGCAAAATGGGGTCGCTTTTCGGCGGCTCCAAACCGGATGCGGGAATCGTCTCCAAACGCCACGCCGCCGATCTCGCGCCGCATCAGGCCGGCGAACAGCCCGTTCACAAAGTTCAGGATTCCCTCGTGGCTGCGAAAGTTGTCGGCGAGGGGCAGGGTCTGTCCCTCGGCGTCGGCCTGTCGCCAGTCGTCGGAGCGACGTTGGAAGATGCGTGGGTTGGCCTGGCGGAAGCGGTAGATGCTCTGCTTGACGTCGCCGACCAGGAACCGGTTGGCTTCGGCGCCCTCGCGGGACAGGGCGCGGATGATCCGGTCCTGCGCCGCGTTGATGTCCTGGTATTCGTCCACGAACACGGCGTCGATCCGCTCCCGCCATTCCTGCGCCGTCGCGGTCGGCCTGTCGTTTTCGTTGTCCCAGAGCAGTCGCAGGGCAAACTGCTCCAGGTCGGAGAAATCGACGGCGGCCTGTTCGCGTTTCGCGCGGCTGAATGAGGATTCAAAATCGCGCGCCAGATCCACCAGGGCCGCCATCCGCCGACGGGACCAATCCCAGTCCTCGTTCAAGGCGTCGGCGGATCCGGCGACGGATTGGAGAAACTTCGCCTCGTCGAAGATCTTTTTGATGGGCTCGCGGAGGCGGGTCTTCTTTCGCGCCGGCCATTCCAGGTCGATCTCCAGGATGCGCGCGGTTGCGACTGCGATCGCCTCGCGGGCAGGGGCGTCGCCGCTTTCATGCAGCGCTGCGAGGCATTGGGCGGCGTTCGGATTCTCATCGCAATGTTGTTCGAGAACCTCCTCCCAATGGGCGCGCCATTCGGTGAACCCCTCGGCCAGCAGCGACAGCCAGCGGTCGGCCGATTCGCACTCGAAGGCGCGACGTTGCGACTGCAGCCAGGCGTCGGGGTCGGGCAGTGATTGGGCGTGCGCGTGGAGTTCGAGAATGAGGGAGCGAATGGGGCGGTCGTCGCCGCGCGCGAGGTCCTGGATCAGGGAGCGAACCTCCTCTGCGTCCGGCGTCCGTCCCGCGTACCGGCGGTCGAGAAGATCGTCCAGAGTCTCGGCGGCGAGCAGGCGCGAATCCGCCTCGTCCATCACGATCACCAGCGGATCCAGCTTCAGTTCGTGAAAGCGTTCGCGGATCAACTGCAGGCAGAAACCGTGCAGGGTTCCGATCGGCGCGGATTCCAACAGGGCCAACTGCTTCTCCACCGCGGCGTCGGCCGTCCTGATCAGCTGTTCCTCCATCCGTTCCCGGATGCGACCGCGCATTTCGGCCGCGGCGGCTTCGGTGAAGGTCACCATCAACAGGCGGTCGATGGGAATGGGGCTCTCCCTGCGCAATGTCAGGGCCAAAGCGCGGTCGACCAGCGTCCGGGTCTTGCCCGCGCCGGCACCGGCCACGACCAAGGTGTCGCCGGTCGCGTCGATGGCGCGTTGTTGGTCCGGGGTGGGGGCGCTCACGTCTCATCCTCCTTCAGCGCCCGGAACTCGTGCGTCCAGGGATCGACGCGGCAGACAGCCCCAAACTCGCAGTAGTCGCAGGCGGTCTTTTTTCCATGTTGATAAGGATCCACCCCGGCCTCGCCGCGAAAGATGGCCTGGCCCATTTCGCGGAGGCGCGTTTCCACGACGATCAACATCTCGCGAAAGGCTCCCGGTTCCATGACCGTGTTCGAATTCTTGTAGGGGGTTCCGTCCTGTTTGAGACGATACGCGAACTGCCCGCTGGGTTTGCCCTCGCGGGCGCGGCGGCGATCCAGTTCGTCCAGGGCCTCCAGACTGTAGCGGCCCGCGTGTTGGTAGGCCTGTCGACGATCGGCGTCCATGTCTCCCAGGGCCTCGTCCCGGGCGGATGCGGAACTGAACCGTCCGCGCAGGTTGACGTAGAACGCGCCAAGCGGATTGATCTCGCCGACCCGGCGCTCCGGGAACAGCGCGGCAGGATCCGGCGTGCGCCACAACGCGGCAAGGTAGGCCGGCAGCTGGATCTGGACGCCGTTGCGCAACAGCGTCATGTCGACCGCGCGCCCGCTGGACTTGTAATCGATGACCACGCAGTCGGCGCGGCCGGTCCCGGGATCGATGACGAGATCCACCCGGTCGATCTTGCCGTTGAAGGCCATCTTGTGTCCTTCGCCCAGATCGAACTCCCACGCGGGCATGGACCCGCCCTCGCCGCCGAAATCCAGCTCCACCTCAATCGGGTCGAAGCCGTAGTCGGTCATCCAGCCCACGACCGTCTCGATGAAGCGGCAGAGATCGTCGGCCAGGCTCCTGACGACGAACAGGTTCTTGTCCGACGCGCGGAACAAGCCCTCGCGATATTCTTCGGCGAAATCGTCGGCCAGTTTCCGCACCCGCCCGGACGCCTCCTGCGGGGTCAGGTCGCGCCAGCGTTTGCCCTCCTTGCGCAACTCGTGATGAAACCGCTCCAGGATCTCGTGTTGGAAGTTGCCGCGTTCGCGGGCGTCGATCTGGAAGACGCGGCGCTCCTCGGCCCGCATCCCCGAGTCGGCGAAAAAGCGGAAAGGGCAGGCGGCAAAGCGTTCAATCCGGCTGACCGAGGAGCGCAGCGTGGGGCCGTAGAGCAGGGAAGCCAACGCCGGCTCAAGATTCTCGGCGGGGTCCGGCTCTTCGGCCGGAGCCGCGCGTTTGCGCAGGTCCCGGACGACAGGCAGTTCGGCGATCCGGTCGAGCCCGCCGGATAGTCCGGCGTCCTGCGCCCGCATCAACGGCGCTGCCAGTTCGGCGACATGTTCGCTGGCGCGCCAGTCGGGCGGCAGGTCCGGCGACTCGATTTCGAGGCTTGGAAACAGGCGGCGGATGCGGTGGACAAAAGGCGAGGGGTTCAATTCGGCATCCTCGAGACTGCGTTGGGCGAAGGTGACGGTCAGCCGCTCGCGAGCCCGGGTGCAGGCGATATAGCCGTAGTAGCGCTCCAACCCGATCAGCCGGAAACGGTCCGGCCCCAGTCGCGCGCCCAGGCCGGCCAGCTTCTCGCGGTCGTGTTCGGAAATGAGTCCCGCCGGTTTCGGAGCGGCGGGGAAAACTCCCTCATTGGCGCCGAGAATGACCGTGAGTCGGATATCCGGATTGCGCGATCGGTCAATCGCGCCGATGAGAACCTGGTCGATCGCCGGCGGAATGGCGCCCACGCTCAGGCCCGACAGTCCCGCCTCGAGAATCGGCAGCCACTCGCGCAGGGGTATCGCCTCTTCCGGAAAGGCGCGCTCCACATTGCCGAGCCATTTCTGCATCTCATTCCAGACCGTTCCGTGGATCGGCGTCGCCGCATCGGCGTTCCAATCCTCCAGCCGCGATTCGATATCCAGCGCCTTCCAGAGTTTCTCCAGGGCGGCGGCCAACTGCGGTCCGGTCGGCCCGGCCTCGCTGTCGTTCGCAAATGCATCGACGAATTTCTCAAATCCGGGCGCCGCGCTGCAGCGGAGGTCCTCCAGACGTTGCGACAGCTCCTCGTCATTGCGAATCGTGATCGGCCCGCGCCAGAAGCCGCCTTCCCAACCGCGCGCCAGGGCCTCGTTCTCCAGGCGATCGATGGCAAACTCGTCCTTCGATACAAGCCCGCTCTTCAGGGCGCAGAACCAGTCCTCGTGCTTCCAGCCAAAGGCGGCCATCCGGATTGCGGCGCGGGTGAGTTCAGCCAGGGGATGATGGCCGACCGGTTCGCGTCGATCGATGAAACAGGGAATCTCGAAGCGTTGGAAGACGCGGCGGACAGTGTGGCGGTAATCCTCCAGCGAACGGACGATCACCGCGCAGTCGCGGAAGCGCGCGTCGTTCTCGCGCACGAAGGCCCGGATGGCGCGGGCGGCAAAGACGGCCTCGGCCTCGGGCGTCGCGCAGCGGACGATGCGCAGGGAGTCCCCGGGCGGAACGGCGTCTTCCGGGCGCGCTGATTCCTCATCGCCTTCCGATGCTGGAAGCATGGGCGCGGACCAGGCGGACTCCAGGCGCCGCAGCGCCGGGCTTTGATCGAAGCGGCCGCCCTCGGCGCGGCGTCGGAGCGACTCGACGGCCGGAGGTTCGCAGCCGGCGGCCTCCAGCTCTTCACTGCATCGTTGGAAGGCGTGTTGGATCGGCGACCAGGGGGAATGCCAGGGACGTTGTTCCTCCCCGGGAGCGTCGAGGCAGAACGCCAGGGTCGCCTTGTCGGACCGGGACAAGAGCGCCGCGAGAAGGCGGAGCTGCTTCGGCGGCAGTTCGCCGAAACCGTCCATCCAGACGCCGCCGAAGTGGAGCGCTCTGGCCTGGGGTGAAGGTCGGTTGACCGCCTCGATGGCTGCGTCGAAGAGGTTGTCGGCGTCGTTGAGTCTGTGTTCCTCCAGCCAGCCCAGGTAGGCCTCCAGCGCGATGGCAAGATCGTGCAGTTTGCGGCCCAGGGTGGTGTCGGAGCCGAAGCGTTCGGAGAAGTGGCGCAGTTGGGCGACATCGACATCGTGCTGTTGAAATTCCCGCAGGATCAGGCTGGCCTGCCGGGCAAAGCCGGTCATGCGTGCGTTCGCGTGAAAGACCTTGAGCTCGGACTGCCGCTTCGCCAGCAGAGCCCGCAGAACCATGAGCCGCCCCTCCTCATCCAGCAGCGAGGGAACCGGCGCGCCGAGGCGCTCGAGGACGTGCAGAGCCAGCCGTTCAAAGGAGAGAATTTCCAGGCGCGTGTAGCCGATCACGGATTCGTCGGCGAGCAGTTGGCGTTCGATCTGAAAGGTCGCCTGCTTGGGCGCGATGAAGAGCAACGGCGGGCCGTCCGGCGATACGGCGAGTTCCGAACGGATCTCCTCCAGGCAGCGGAAGGTCTTGCCGCTGCCGGCGGGTCCGAGAAGAAAACGCGTGGCCACGCGCCATTGTTAGGCGGAACGGGCGCAAGGCTCAAGGAATGGGACGGGGGAATTGCTTGGCGTCGCGGCATGCCCGAAGGAAGGTCCCCTCCCGTGGAGGGGAAATCTGCTCCGACCGCGTAGCGTCGAGGAGCGGATCGGGGTGGGTTCACCCGGATTGACAATGCGCCAGCCCCGAAGGGGCGTCCCGATGGTAGCCGGTCGGTGAAGGGAGCGCCGCGACCGGAACCACCGGATACCTGACCAGAACAGCGCCGCGCCCCGGCAGGGGCGTTCCGAAACCTGAATTGCATTAACCGCGATTCAATCGCCACCAGTTGGCTTCGCCTCAAACACCCTTCCCCTGCCAACCATCCACCGCCTTCGCCGCTTCATCGGCGACTGCCCTGCGCACGGGCGAGATCTTGGAATTCTCCCTCGTCGGATGAACGCGGTTGGTCAGCAGGATCACGAACAGGTCCCGTTCGGGATCGATCCAGATCGACGTGCCGGTGAAGCCGGTGTGGCCGAAGGAGGTCTTCGACAGGACCGCGCCCGCCGAATTCGTGCCGGAGGGCTTCTGCCAACCCTGTCCGCGATTGGAGCCTTCAACGCCCTGCCGCCGCGTGAACTCGCGCACGACGTTCTGTTGGAAAACCCGCCCTTTGCCCTGGCGGGATCGGAGCAATTCGATGGCGTATTTCGAAAGGTCGCCGACCGTGGAGAACAGTCCGGCGTGCCCGGTTCCGCCGCCGGCGAAGCGGCAGTTTTCGTCGTGCACCTCGCCGTGGATGAATCCGGTGGCGTCGGGGCGCCGTTCGGTTGGCGCAATGCGCATGCGCCAGGCCGATTGCGGGTTGCGCATGGTGTCCTTCATGCCGAGTTGATGGGCCAGCAGTTGCCGTTCGAGTTGGGAAGCCGGGGCGCCGCCGGCGCGGGAGGCGACCTCGCCCAGCAGGATGAAGCCGAGGTCGCTGTATTTGTAGCGTTCGCCGGGGTCGGCTTCGAGCGGCGTGGCGAGGACGGCCTGCAACAGCTTCGGATAGGAGTCGCAGGTCTTGTAGAAGGGCTTCCAGGAAACCAGCCCGGACGAGTGCGTCATCACGTGTTCCAGGGTGACCTTCTCGCGCCGCGCGCGATCCTTGGCATCCTTGGCCGCGGACAGGAATTCCGGAATGTGCTTCGCCAGCGGGTCGCTTTCGAGGACCTTTTTGTCGCCGGTCAGTTTCATGAGCAGGGCGGTCGTGCCCGTCACCTTGGTCAGCGAGGCGAGGTCGTAGATCGTGTTCACCGTGACCGGGTTTTTCTTCGCGTAGGTGAAGTGCCCAAAAGCCTGCTGCCAGAGGATACCATCCGAGGTTCCCACGGCTACGGCGCAACCGGGAAAAGCGCGGTCTTCGATGGCGGAGTTGAGCGCCTGTTCGACCGCGGAGAAACTGGGCGGCGGGATTGCGGGCGGCGGCGGTGTTCGGTCTGGTTCCGGCGTCGCACAGGATGTGAGGAGCAAGGCCCCAGCGCACAGGACCGCGGTTTTGAACCTGCAGAACGGAGCGCCGAGCATTGCTCGGCATTCGCGCGCGATCAGGGCCAAAGCCGAGCAATGCTCGGCGCTCCGACGCTCAATTGTCGAATGCCTCACGATATCGGAATGGCCAAACAATTCCATGCTCACAACCCTTTCAGAATCTCCAACGCCTTCGTTTCAAACATCGCCTGCCATTCCGGGGCGACGAGGCAGTCGCTGTCCTCCTGCGCGCCGCCGCGGTTCTTCAACTGCGTCGCCGTGGGGCAGTAGTAGATATAGCCGTTGGAGTAACCGGCGACGAAGGTCAGTTCGTGCGGGGACTGCTTCTTCAGGTTCAAACCAATCTGCACCGTGACCTCGCCGGGAAAGGTGACCAGCCGGAAATCGCCCACACGCAACCCGACCACCTCCACCGGAATCGGCTTCATTCCGGCGGCCAGGTTGTCCTGTTGCCGCTTGTCGAGCAGACGGAGATTTGTGCGCAGGATGGTGAGCTTCTCCATGGCGCGGATGTTGCGCACATACTTCTCCATGTCGGCCCGGTTGCGCTCGTCCATCTTCTTCAGGTCCTCGCGGCCGATGAGTTCGTCGTGCTTGTAGCGGTGCGAGTCATAGGAGGGAAATTCCCCGCCCGAGACGCTGTATTTCATGTAGAGCGGAAGGAAGGACTTGAAGTTCAGGGTCGTGCCGCGAAGGGAGGCGATCAGTTTCTCCTCCTCCTGCATCATCTCTTCTATCCGCTTCTCCAGATCGGCGCGGGGGACGTGGATGGTCTGGTTGACCATGGTGAGCGGACTGGCGGCTTCGGTCCTGATCCGCCGAGCGGCGCGCAGGGCGCTGAGGCCGAGCATCTGGCCAAGCGGTTCGGCGTCACGGGGATTGTTGACGTCCTTGTATTGAACGGGGTTGATGTCGCCGCCGCAGCCCTGGATGAAGAACGCCATGGCGCCGGGGGCGAGGTTCTCCTCGATGGTCTGCGAGGCGAACCCGATCACGTCGGCTGTGTCGCCGCCGCGCGCGGGCGTCCCCTGGATGGGGTGCATCGCGAAGTTGTAGACGAGGGCCAGCGTGTCGCCGTCGGCCTTGTCCAGGCGCAGGATGCCGATCTCGGGATCGATGGGGCCGATGCCCGCGACCTCGTCGTCATGCGGCATGGAATAGGCGTGCCGGACATCCGCCTCGCGGCCGTTCTTGAGGAGGATGCGGCGGTTTTCCATGACGCGGTCCTCGTGGCCCACGCCCGCGCCGACCCTGACCGGAACGAGATTCCTCGCCGCGGCGCGCACAGCCTGGATTGTCCGCGCCTCGACATCCTTGTGCACCACGCCGTGGCAATGGCTGACATTGACAAGGACGTGGGCCGGCTCGATGCCGGGATCGCTCTTCAGCGCGGCGCGGATGTTGGCCAGGAACGGCGCGCGGATGGAGCCGATCTTGTCGATGGCCACCGCGTCGATGGCCACGATCACGGCGGTGGTTTCGCCGGACCTGAGGACCAGGGCCTTGGCGTAGAGCGTCTCGGCGGGGTTGGCGGGCTGATAACGTGAGATGTCGACCTTGGCGACGCCCGCGAGGAGTTGGGCGGCTGAGGACGCCAGGGGGAGGCATAGAAGCAGAAGGGCGCAGAAGCCCGTCCCAACGGAGCGCCGAGCATTGCCCGGCATGACGTTGCCCGATGTCATTCCCCGCCGAGCAATGCTCGGCGCTCCGATTGAAGCTGCTTTGGCCCGTTTCATGTTCGATCTCACTTCTTTCTGAAGATGATGATGTGTTGCTGCGGCAGGACATCGATGGTCTCCACGTATTCCAGCGGATGCACGGCGGCCTCCTTCTTCACCTGTTCCACGGACATCTTGTGCAGCGGCAGGATCTTCACCTTGGGGTCCTCCTTGCGGTATTCCACCCAGACGATGCGGCCGCCCTTTTTCACGCCCTTGCTGATGTTCTGGATCATCTCATAGGGGTGGGAGAACTCGTGGTAGACATCGACGAAGAGGACGAGGTCGATCGTGTTTTCCGGAAGATTCGGGTCCTCGATCGTGCCGAGGACGGGTTTGTAATTGTCCTGTCCGGCCTCGGCCATCTTGGCCTTCAGGATGGTCAGCATCTCGGGCTGGATGTCGACCGCGTAGACCGTTCCCTTGGGGCCGATCTCCTTGGCGAGGCGGCGGGTGAAGTAGCCGGATCCGCAGCCGATGTCGGCCACGTTGTCGCCGGGCTTCAACTTGAGAGACCTGATCAGCAGCGCCGGCTTTTCCTCCTCCTCGCGGGACTTGCGCTCCAGCCAGCCTGCGCCGCGGTGCCCCATGACAAAGGAGATCTCGCGCCCCATGTATTCCTTGCCGATCCCGTCGCGGGACTTCTGCGGCAGTTGCTTGTAGCCGGGGTGGTTGGGATCCGGCTTGGCGTCCGACTTCTGGTCGGCGGCTGTCAGCGGGATGACGAAGGCGGGAAGGAGAATGGCCGCAAGGCTCCGAGCGACAGGCAGGTGGACGCGCTTTAACATGGTTCGAAACATAGAGGGGCGGATCGGCTGCGGCAATCCCGCAGCGTCCGGGAAAATGAGTTCTTGGGGGAGATCGCGCGGATGGCTAAGGTCCGGTTCATTCCATGAAAACGATTCTTCGCATCTTCTTGTTCACTGTCGCCGGAGCCCTGTGCGCGGCCGAACCAACCTGGAAGGCCGGCGTCGCCTCCGAATTGATCACACCTGAGAAGCCCCTGTGGATGGCGGGCTACGGCGGGCGGAAGAACCCCGCCGAGGGGACGCTGCATCCGTTGTGGATCAAGGCGCTGGCGATCGAGGACGCCTCCGGCCACATCGGCGTCGTGCTCTCGAGCGACACCCTGGGCATTCCCAAGACGATCTACGAGAAGACCTGCGCGGCCCTGAAGGAGAAGCACGGCCTGGACCGCTCGCAGATCATGCTGCACGCCTCGCACACCCACTGCGGGCCCGTGCTTCGCGGCGCGCTGCTCGACATCTACCCGCTCGATGACGAGCAGTTGAAACGGATCAACGCCTACTCGGAGAAGTTGGAGCGCAGGATTGTGGAGGTTGTCGGCAAGGCCCTGGAATCGCGCGAGCCGGCCCGTCTGTATGCGGGGCAGGGCGTGACCCGCTTCGCGGTGAACCGCCGCAACAACATCGAGGGCGACGTTCCCCGCCTGAGGCGGGAGGGCGGACTGAAGGGCCCGGTCGATCATTCGGTCCCCGTGCTGGCCGTGCGTTCGTTGGAGCACGAACTGAAGGCGCTGGTCTTCGGTTACGCCTGCCACAATACGACGCTGAGTTTCTACAACTGGTGCGGCGACTACGCGGGCTTTGCCCAGATTGCGCTGGAGAAGCACCACCCGGGCGCGCAGGCCATGTTCTTCGCCGGTTGCGGCGCGGATCAGAATCCCATCCCCCGGCGGACCGTGGAACTTGCGCAGCGTTACGGAAACATGCTGGCCTCGGCGGTGGAGGAGACGCTGCTCTCCGATCCGCGGGAACTGGACCCGGAACTGCGCACGGCCTTCGAGTTCGCGGCGCTCAAGCTGGGCGAGCCGCTGACGCGGGAGGAACTGGAATCCACCGCCAAGTCCAACAACTATCGCGGACGTTGGGCGGCGAGACTGTTGAAGCAGCTCGACGCGGGCGAGCCGTTCATCCGTGAATACGATTATCCGTTGCAGGCCTGGAGCGTGGGCGGGCAGAAGTGGATCACCATGGGAGGCGAGGTCGTGGTCGATTATTCGCTGCGCTTCAAGGGCGAATACGGGCCGCAGACCTGGGTGGCCGGCTATTGCAATGACGTCATGGCCTATATTCCCTCGCGGCGTGTGTTGATCGAGGACATCCCGCCGCGCGCCTCAAGCCGCTGGGGCTACGAGGGCAACACCTCGATGGCCGTCTACGGAATGCCCGCCAATCGCTGGGGCGATGATGTCGAGGATCGCATCGGTTTCGCTGTGCGGCGATTGATGGAGAAGGTGTCGAAGTAGCGCCGCGCGAGAATGAGCAAGGACGCTGTTGCCGGGCGGGGACGAGAGCCCGAGCCAACGACCTGGATGGCCCCACGGAGGGGATTGCTTCATCCGTGGGTCGGCTTTGCCATCCGTGGGGAAATGGTCTTCGCCGGTCCTTTGGTCCTTGTTCACCGAAAGGCGATGATCGCGTCGCTTGTGCGGAGGTAGATCGTTCGCGCATCCAACGCCGGCGTTGCCGGCGCCGCCACTCCCAGATCCGCCTGGCGTTCGAGCCCGAAGGTGTCGCCCGTCTTGACAATGGAAAAGATCCCGCGGTCCGACACCAGATAAAGACGGTCGTTCGCGATGACGGGCGAGGCGCTGTATTGACCGCCGGCGCCCAATCGTTCCCGGTAGACCGTCTTCCCGTCGTCGGTGTTCACGCAGCTCAACATGCCGCCGGCGCGGACGAGATAGAGCCGACCGTCGTGATAGATGGGCGAGGGGATCTCCGGGATGCCGCTGCGAAGGGTCCATTCGGCGTGCGACTCCGTGATGTCGCCGCGGCCGCCGGGCTTGATGGCGCTCAGGTTCGGCCGGCCGCGGCCGACCAGCATGTCCTTCACGAATTCGTCGTGAGTCCAGAAACCGTCCTTGTTGGCGTCGCGCCAGGCAAAGAAGCCGCGCTGCCGCTGGAGTCGCTTGTCCGGGTCGGCCGGCAGGGGAAGTCCGAAGCCGGGATGCCCGGGCGGCAGTTCAGGGCGCAGTGGAATGGTGAAGTCCTTCGTGATCTCGTCGAAGCCCACCTGCCCGTCGCGGTTCCGGTCGAAATGCAGCGCCGCTTTCCAGAAGGGCTCGGGGTCCACCTGCGCGTCGCCGGAGCCGCCCAGACGCGATGCGGAAAGAAACAGTTTTCCGTCGCCGATGACGGGCGTGGCGATGGTCTCGCGGGAAAAGCCGTTGACGAACCACTTCTCCGCGCCGGTCTCAGCGTCGTAGCCAAAGGCCCTTCCGCTGCCCAACACTGCGATCTCCACGCCGTGTTCGTGGCGCCAGATTGTCGGCGTGGACCAGCCGCTGCGGTTGTAGGGGCGTGCGGTCTCCCAGACCGTTTCGCCGGTCCTGCTGTCGAAGGCGACGATCTTCGAGCGGCTCAGCTTGCCGCCTTCGATGTTCAGATCGTTGTCCAACACAAGGATCAGTCTTCCGTCGTGCAGAATCGGGGAGGTGGACATGCCATACAGGCTTTTCGGCGTCGGAATCGGGCGTTTCCACAGGACCTTTCCGTCGTGGTCGCAGCATATCAGTCCGTAGGAGCCGAAGTAGGCATAGACGCGTCCGGCATCGGCGCAAGGGGAGGAGGCTGCGTTGCCGCCTGCCTTGTGGGCCTTGGCCAGGGGAACCTTCGGCGCGGCCGTCTTCCAAAGAAGTCTGCCGTCGTTCGCGTTCAGAGCCACGAGGACCAACCGGTCGCCATCGACGCCGGTGGCGAACAGGCGGTCGCCCCAGAGGATCGGCGAGGAATGGCTCGGAGGGACGGCGGTCTTCCAGGTCGGATTGGCCGGATCAATGCGGATCGGCGGACGAAATTCGTTCGCGACGCCGGAACCGTGCGGCCCGCGGAACTGGCTCCAGCGGGCGGCGTTCAATACAGTGTTGGTCAGGATCAGCAGCAGGCACGCCATCCGAATCGGCGCGCCGCAGGATCGCACGTGGCGCGGGCGGGACGCCGCAGGAATCTGCAGCCGGGACGGCCGCGTTACGAGCATCGGCTTGTTCATTGCGCCTGCCGGGCGTATTCCCCGTTCTTTGTCCATGGTCTGTTCTTCGGTTGGCGTTGTCCGGCCCCGCGTTCGGTGGCGTCGCCTTCATCGCCCTGTTGGCGCATCCAGGCGTCCATTCTGCGGGAGAGCGCGGTCTGTTGCCTTGCGGTTGATCGGGCTCCGGCGAGATTGTTCATGCACCAGGGGTCGTTGGTCAGGTCGAACAATTCCTCAGCCGGCCGAACCTGGTAGGCTTTCACCCGGGCGCGGGCGAAACTGGACCCGACCTTGCGCCAGGAACCAAAGATGGCCCCCCGCTGCGTGACGGAATTCTGGAACTTCGACCCCGAATGCAGGTTCCGGATGTAGAGCCAGCCCCCATCGGTCGCGGAGCGAATGCCGTAGGCCTCGGAGCCATGGTAGATGCCGCGGGTCGTGTTCATGCTGAACACGACATCGTTGTGTTTCGCCGTTTCGCCCTTCAGCAACGGCGCAAAGGACCTCCCGTCCAGATCCAGTCGGGTTGGATCGCCGCCCGCCAGTTCGACAAAGGTCGGGACGACATCGACATAGCTGAGCAGCGCATCGGAGGTCGCGCCTTCGCGGACAACGCCGGGCCAACGGAGCACGGCCGCCGCGTGGACGCCCATGTCGTAACAGGTCCATTTGCCGAAGGGCAGTTGGGAGCCCTGTTCGCTGAGCCAGAGGACGACGGTGTTGTCTTCCGCACTTGATTCCTTGAGATGCCGCATCACCTGTCCGACCTGGCCGTCCATGTAGGTGATCTCCGCGTAGTATTTTGACAGGCCTTCGCGCAGTTCCGGCGTGTCCACGAGAAAGGGGGGCACGGTGAGTCCGGCCGGCGGATAGGCCGAGGCGTCGCCGCGATTCCAAGGCGTGTGCGGTTGGTTGGATGCGACGACCAGGCACCAGGGTTGATCGGCGTCCCGCGCCATGAAATCGCGAGCCTTATCCAGCGGCAGATCCGCGCCATCGGGTGTCCTGCCCATGTCGCCGTGACTGCCGCCGAGGTATTCGAAGGGAAATGCCTCGGCCGGCGCTTCATGTCGCTTGCCCACGATGGCCGTGCGATAGCCCAGCGGCCCGAGGTGATGGGGGAGGGACTTCACGCCCTCGTGGACGCGACTGTGGTTCGGGTGCGCGCCGTTGCGGACGGGATAGAGCCCGGTGTAGAGGCTTTGGCGAAGCGGTGAGCAGGTCGGGGCGGCGTTGTAGCAGCGGGTGAACCGCAGACCCTCGCTCGCGAGGCGGTCAATGTTCGGCGTCTTGACATCCGGGTTCCCGTAGCAGCCCAGATCCGTCCAGGTCATGTCGTCCGCGAGGAAAAGGAGGAGATTGGGCGGCGATCCCGCCCGGCAAATGGAGGACGCGGCCAACGCTGCCAATGTCAGAAACACGCGGAATCGCATGGCCCCGATGTAAACAGCATTGGCGGCGCGGTGAAAGCCGAATGAGCTTCCGCGAACAGCGACTCGGATCGGAATGTTCCCCACGGATGGCAAAGCCGACCCACGGATGACGAATTCTCAGGCAGGTGTTGGAGAAGATTCGCATGGCGTCATTGGTTCCGGGCGTCGTAGGGTTTCGACCATGAAACATGGAATTCAGTTTTCCCTGCTCCTCGGCGCAATGGCCTGCCTGATCGCACAGCAATCTCTCGCCGCGGACAAGACCAACGTCATCCTGATCATGGCCGACGACATCGGCTACGAATGTTACGGAGCCTACGGCGGCACGTCCTACAAGACGCCGGTTCTCGACCGCCTGGCGAAACAGGGGATGCGCTTCGATCATGTCTATTCGCAGCCCCTCTGCACGCCGAGCCGGGTCAAGATCATGACCGGCCTGAGCAACGTGCGGAATTACGCCTCGTTCTCCACCCTGAAGAAGTCGGAGCGCACCTTCGGCCACATGATGTTGGAGGCGGGCTACCGGACCGCAATCGCCGGCAAGTGGCAGTTGTTGGGCGCTGAACATTACAAGGCTCCGATCAAGGGCGCTGGAACCCGGCCCAAGGCCGCCGGCTTTGAGCGGCATTGCCTCTGGCAGGTCGACAAGCTCGGCGAGCGCTTCTGGGGCCCGAAGGTGACCATCGACGGCGAGATCAAACAGTTTCCCAACGAGATCTACGGCCCGGACGTCTACTGCCAGTTTCTGCTCGACCGCCTGGAGGAGTACAAAGATGAGCCGTTTTTCCTCTACTACCCGATGGTCCTGGTGCACAGCCCCTTCGTGCCCACCCCGGACAGCGCCGATCGGAAGAGCAGGAACCGTCAGCAAAACTTTGCCGACATGGTCGCCTAC
Organism: Verrucomicrobiales bacterium; assembly: GCA_038126035.1. Lineage (GTDB taxonomy): Bacteria > Verrucomicrobiota > Verrucomicrobiia > Limisphaerales > JAYPEY01 > JAYPEY01. The sequence goes on from JAYPEY010000073.1 coordinate 16,841, forward strand.
ATGGACAAGTTGATCGGTCGCATCGTGAGGAAGACCGAGTCGCTCGGCATTGCCGAAAAGACCCTGATCCTGGTCACCGGCGACAACGGCACGCACAAGTCGCTGAAGTCCTACATGGGCGACCGGCTGATCGTGGGAGGGAAGGGGAGCCCGACCGACGCCGGCACGCACGTGGCGTTGTTCGGCTACCAGCCCGGGACGGTGCCTGCGGGAACCGTCAGCGACGCATTGATCGAGTTTTCCGATTTTGCGCCCACCATCGCCGAGGCGACCGGAGCCAGACCGCTCTCACCGACGGACGGCGTCAGCTTCCTGCCCGCGTTGCACGGGCGCAAAGGAAGTCCCCGCGATTCGATCTTCATCTACTACTGGCCGCGGCCGGAGAAGGGCGAACCGACTCGCTTCGTCCGCAACCGTCGCTGGAAGCTCTACGGCGACGGCCGCTTGTTCGATGTGAAAAACGATGTTCTCGAGAAACATCCAATCCCCGGGGGGGAATCGAAGACCCTGCGCGGCATTTTGCAGAAAGCCATGGATCGCATGCCTTCCGAAGGTCAGACCCTGCTGAAGTTCGACTGAATCCGCGAACAGCGAACCGGGAACGGAAACTAAGTCTCCTTGAACTCCGCGACCAAGGCCTGCAGCGAGGCCTTGGCGTCGCCGAAGAGCATGCGGGAGTTGTCTTTATAGAAGAGGTCGTTGCCGATGCCGGCAAAGCCGACGCCCAGGGAGCGCTTCATGATGATGACGATCCGGGCCCGATGCGCCTCGATGATCGGCATGCCGAAAATGGGGCTCGCTTCGTCGGTCAGGGCCGCGGGGTTCACCACATCGTTGGCTCCGATCACGACGCAGACATCCACCGTGTCCATCACGGGATTGACGGCGTCCATTTCAGCGAGTTGGTCGTAGGGCACGTTGGCCTCGGCGAGCAGGACGTTCATGTGCCCCGGCATGCGGCCGGCGACAGGGTGGATGCCATAGCGCACCTCCGCGCCGTTCAGTTCCAGGAGATCGCCCAGTTCGCGGGCCGCATGTTGCGCCTGCGCGACAGCCAGTCCGTATCCCGGCACGAAAACCACCGATCTTGCCGCTTCCAGCATGACATAGGCTTCGCTGGCCGAGACGGACTTCGCTTCGCGCGTTTCCGTGCCGCCCTTGCCGGCGGACGCGGCCGACCCGAATCCGCTGAACAGGACATTGGCCAGCGATCGGTTCATCGCCTTGCACATGATCCGCGTGAGGATGACGCCGCTCGCGCCGACCAACGATCCGGTGACAATCAAAACCGTGTTCTGGATGACGAATCCCGTCGCGCAGGCGGCGAGGCCTGAGTAGCTGTTCAACAGTGAGATCACCACTGGCATGTCCGCGCCGCCGATGGGAATGACCAACAACGCGCCCAAGAGCGCCGTCAATGCGAGGATTCCAAGGAAAAGCGGTTCGTTGGCCGCCGGATTCGCGGCGAAAATCACTCCGCCAGCCAACAGCGCCGCCACGGTCAGGATGTTGACCAGATGCTGCCCGGGAAACTGAACCGGCCTGCCGCTGAGGCGCTCGCTCAGCTTGCCCCAGGCAATCAGGCTGCCGGTGAAGGTCACGCCGCCGATCAACACCGAGACAAACACCGTCGCTGCGGTGAAGGTGATCAGATCGGGGCGGCTCCGGTATTCAAACCACGCGACCAGCAGGCTGGCCAGTCCGCCAAATCCGTTGAACAACGCCACCAGTTCCGGCATGGCCGTCATCGCGACCAGCCGCGCGGCGAGGGCGCCGATAACGGCCCCGACGATGAGCCCGATTGCGATCCATTGAATGCTCAACATCTCGTGCCGGCTAGCGTCACCACCACGGCCAGCAGCATGCCGAGCGAGGAAAGCTGGTTGCCTCGGCGCGCGGTCGCCGGCGAACTGAGCAGCTTCAATCCCAGGATGAAAAAAAACGCGCAGAGGATGTAGACGAACTGCAGCGGCCCGCTCATGAGTCCTCCTTTCGGCCCTTCTTCTTCTTGAACATCTCCAGCATGCGGACGGTGACCAGATAACCTCCCACGACGTTGATGGCGGCCAGCGCCACCGCCGATGTGCCCAGGACGATGGCCAAGGTGTCGTCCCCCGCCGAACCGGCCGCCAACAGGGCCCCGACGATGGTGATGCCGGAAATGGCGTTGGAGCCCGACATCAGCGGCGTGTGCAGCGTCGAGGGCACCTTCGAAATCAGTTCGAAACCGGCGACCACCGCCAGCATGAAGATGAACGTCAGCAGGACTGCAGTTTCCGCGCTCATACCAGTTCCTTCAGTTTCCCGTTCCGGATCTCACCGTTGTGGGCGATCAGCGCCGAATCGATGATCTCATCCTCCAGATCCAGCTTCAGGCCCCTGGTTTCCTCATCCCAGAACTCCTCGATGAAATGCGTCAGATTGCTCGCGTAGACCTGGGTGGCGTGCGCCGCGCATCGACCGGGTAGATTCCGATGGCCGATGATCCTGACGCCGCCGCGATCCAGGATTTCCCCAGGCGCCACGCCTTCCACATTGCCGCCGTTGTCCACCGCCAGATCAACAACCACGCTGCCCGGCTTCATGGCGTCGAGTATATCCGCTGTGACGATGATCGGCGCCCGCCTTCCAAACACCTGCGCCGCGGTGATCACGACATCGGCGTTTGCGCAGGCGCGCTTCATCGCCTCGCGCTGTTTCGCCATCTGGTCCTCGCTGAGCGCCTTGGCGTAGCCATTCTCTGTCTGGCCGGTTTCGCCGAGATCCACGCGCAGCGGCTTCGCTCCCAGGGACTTGATCTCCTCTGTCGCGGCGGGGCGGGTGTCGAAGGCCTCCACCACCGCCCCCAATCGACGGGCCGTGGCGATTGCCTGAAGGCCGGCCACGCCCGCGCCTATGACAAACACCCTGGCCGGCGATAGCGTGCCCGCCGCCGTCATCAACATCGGAAATATTCGGGGCAGGTGGGACGCGGCCAGAGTCACCGCCGCATAGCCCGCCAGATTGGCCTGCGAACTCAACGCATCCATCTTCTGGGCTCGCGTCGTCCTGGGAATGAATTGCATGCTGATTACTGAAATCCTGCGATTATTCAGCGATTGAAGTGTTTCGGTATCGTTAAAGGGGTCCATAAATGCCGCGTAAGTGGTCCCAGGTGTCAACAGCTGGATTTCCTCTTTGGATGGCCGTCCGACGCGCAACAGGACGGCGGCGGTTTCGATCAGGCGGTTGTGATCGGCGTCGATTCTGGCTCCGGCTTCGGTAAAGGCGGCGTCGGTTGTTCCCGTGTCGAGCCCTGCGCCGGATTCAATCGTCACCTCCGCGCCCAATTTGACGAGCCGGCGAACGGCGTCGGGATCCAGCGCGCAGCGGCGTTCCTCCGGGTTCGCTTCCTTGGCGACGTTGATCTTCATTTCGTTGTGCGCCATGTCTTCAACGTCCCGGCGACTCCCTCCGACGCCTCCCTCGGAGCGCGCTGGAATCGGCTCAATCGAACGGAACGCCGCCGGAGACCGGGAAGGGGGCGATCCGGAACTTTCGGTGGCAGGCGTCGCACTTGTGCTGCAGTTCCGTGAAACGGGGTTTGATCTCCGCGAGCGGAATGGACCTGATGTCGTCGCGGAGCGCCTTGGCGGCTCCGTTCAGCTCCGCGGCCATGTGTCGGAAGAGCGCCTGGTGCTCCACGGGCATGTTTGTCGTCTTCAGGTGGTCCGGGATGTCCTCCGCCGTGGCGGCGATCCGGTTGAGGATGCCGCGGGCCTTGCGTCGCTGCCCTCCTTCGGATTCCTTCGCGTTGCCGAGGTTGTCTGTCTCGACGACGGCCAGGCGCGTCAGTTCGTGCATCACGGGCAGCAACTCCTCGCTGTGTGCGGCGTGCATCTCAGTGGAGGAGAACCTGACGACGGTGGGTGAATTCGCATCGTCCGAGGCGCAGGAAGCGCTTAGGGCCGCAATCAGCGCGGCAAAGGCCCATTTCGCGGCGTTCGCGAGGTTTCTGTTGCTTATACGCTCATCATCGGCGTGAATTCCGTATGAGGCGAGCCAGAACTGGCTGAACCTGCCACAATTCTGGCAAACCTCTTCCCGCCTGGGGCCTGAGCGGCGCGCGGGAGGCAGCAACCGCCCATCCGCCGGCAATTTCGGGCTGGTTCGATCCGCCAGGTCGGGGCGACAATGCGGTCGGAGCGGCCGGAGTCGTGTCACCGGGGTGACGGATCTGTCTGGCGTCGCCGAAATCGACGGAATCTGAAGCGCGAACAAGCACGGGGCGACATGAGTGAAAACATTGAAATGGGGGCGTTGCCCGCGTCGGAGTTTCCGCGGGAGGGGGAGCCGGCGGAGAAATTCAGCTACCTGATCCGCCATGCGATCATGGCGCCTTCGAGCCACAACTCCCAGCCCTGGTTGTTCCGTATCCATGACGACCAGTGCGAATTGTACGCCGATCGAACCCGCGGTTGCCGCGTCACGGATCCCAGTGACCGCGAACTCACCATCAGTTGCGGCGCGGCATTGGAGAATCTCGAGGTGGCCGCCCGGAATTTCGAGCATGCGGCGGAAATTGTGACCTTTCCCGACGCGGGGGATTTCGACCTGCTGGCCCGGATCCGGCTGGTCGGCGGCTGCAGCGCTTCCCTGGAGGATAATCTGCTGTTCAGCGCGATCTCCCGCCGACGGACCGTTCGCAGGCCCTTTGAGCCCGATCCGGTCCCGCCGGCCCTGCTGAATGCGTTGGAGGTGGAGGCGCACGAGGCGGGAGCCTGGCTGCATGTCGTTCATTCGGAGGATGAGCGGTTCGATCTGGCGGACCTGATCGCGACCGCGGATCGCGACCAGTGGGCGGACAAATCCTACCGGCTGGAACTCGCGGCCTGGATGCACCCGAACAAGACTGACAGCCGCGACGGCTTGCCGGGGTATGCCGGAGGCGTCGGCGACATCCTTTCACACGTGGGGCCGTTGGCGGTGCGCACCTTCGATCTGGGGAAGGGACGCGCGGCGAAGGATCGGGAATTGACCCTGCATTCGCCCACATTGGCCGTCCTCGGCGTGGATGGCGACTCACCGAGAGACTGGCTGGCGGCCGGTCGTGGGCTGCAGCGCCTCTGGTTGCGCGCCACCGTCGAGGACCTGCGCGTCTCCTTCCTGGACCAGCCTCTCCAGGTCGCCGCCCTGCGGCCGGAAGTCTCCCGAATCATCCGTCGGGACGGGCATCCCCAGTTGATTCTGCGCATGGGATTCGGCCCCGAGGCAAAGGCGACCCCGCGACGATCCGTGCTGGAAACCCTGTTGTGAGCCCCGGATCCCCGGGGTGGAGTCCGCTTGGGTGAGGGGTTTTGGGCAATAGGCGCAAAGCGAAACCCGACGCCTTGATCCAGACTGTCCGGGATGAGTGATCACACCGAGGTCTGGAACGTTTCCGCCGCGGATTTTCCCGAGGATGCGACGCCCGGGCGGCAGTGGCGGTTCCTGTTGCACTACGCCGTGATGGCCCCTTCCAACCGCAATTCCCAACCGTGGTTGTTCAGGATTCACGAAGAGGATGTCGAGCACTACGCAGACCGTTCGCGGGCCTGCCGGATCTCCGATCCCCATGACCGGGAACTGACGATCAGTTGCGGCGCGGCGCTCTTCAACCTGCGCTCGGCCATGCGACATTTCGGTCGACTGGGCGGCGTCAGACTGCTGCCGGACAGCAGTCATCCGGACCTCCTCGCTCGCGTTCGATTCGGCGATCGCGCGGAGGCGACACGGGACGAGATGGAGCTGTTTCAGGCCATCCCGGAACGGCGCACTTTTCGACGCCTGTTCCAGGACGATCACGTGGCGGATGAAACGCTTGAGGGGCTTCGTCGCGCGGCGGAATCCGAGGGGGGCTGGTTGCAGGTCGTCACGGACAACGAAACGAAATCAAGGCTCGGTGACCTGATTGCCGAGGCGGATCAGATCCAGTGGTCGGACAAACGTTTCCGGTTGGAGTTTGCCGTCTGGGTGAGGCGCGCTCCCGGCTCATCCGACGGCCTGCCGGAGTACGCGCAGGGGCAGACGGATCTTCTTTCGTTCACCGGTCCCATGGCTGTCCGAACCTTCGAGTTGGCGGACGGTCAGGCGGCCCGTGATCATGACCTTGCTGTCTACTCCCCCGCGCTGTTGGTCGTCGGATCCCACGGCGACGAACCGGTCGATTGGCTGCGTGTCGGGCAGGCGCTGGAGCATGTCCTTCTGCGCGCCCACGCGTCGGGGCTCAGCGTGTCGTTTTTGAATCAACCGATCGAGGTTGCGCAGACCCGGTCGCGGGTCGCCGAGGCTCTGGGGCGGGACGGTTTTCCGCAGCTCATTCTCAGGGTCGGTTTTGGCGAAGGCGTGCGTCCGACTCCGAGGCGCGGCGTCGCCAAAGTCCTGCTCTGAGTGAAGGCTCCGAAGGCGGCTTCTCCATCGCGGTGGAGGTCCGGTCCGGAGCCTGGATGGCGTCGACTTGAGGCTTCGGTTTCCCGGTTTCCAAACCTTGTTTTCGTCGAGGTGAAAGGCCTGCGTTTTGTCGCAAAAAGAAACGCCCTCGAACCGCGCTCCTCAGAGGCTTGCGCCCGGTGTTTTCGGACGCCGGAATCAAGGCGGCAAACCGGATGGGAATCCGATCGGAAAAGCGCCCCCGATGCAGGGTGTTTTTCGGGGGTGTTTTTGAAGCGGAAATCGGAGGCGGATCGAGGGCGGTTTTGCGGCTCGGTTTTGAGTCGGTTTCCAGGTGTGTTCGAGCTCGCTTTTCGGGGTCGCTTTTCGTGTGCTCGGGGCCGGGGCTCCCGAAGATTTGCGCGCCGGAATTTTTTTTGGGGGGTGGAACATGGAAGCCGTTTGTGACGATGGGCCCAAGACCTGCAGGCCGACCGGCGGCTGCGTCGCCCGCGAAGGTTCAATTGGTGGGACGGTCCGCGCGACGGATGATCTGCCGGCGGGGAGTCAGTCGGTCGCGAGGCGGCGCCGGGAAGGCGGCAGGGGCTCACTCGGTGGTGGGCGATCTGGTGACGCTCGGTGGCGGTTTGTGGAATTCGACGCGCTTCGATCCCGGTGTCTTCAGCCGGCTCGGGAAACGCGTGTGGATGTCGGCGGCAGAATTTGGGGCGCGCGTCGTCGATGTTCTCTCGCGTGACAATTCGCCCCGCCGGCGGAACGCTGCGAACGTCCGCCGGGAAGGGGAGGCGATGAGTTTCGCGGCCTTGGTCGGCCGCTTCATCGCCGGGCGGTGAACCGGTCCCGGGCAAATAGAAAAAAAATTTGGAAAATCAGGGACGGGAGCTGGGTTGTTGCTGTTGCTTCCGGGGCGACTGTATTAATTCTTGGCAGTCGAGGCGCTGGCGGCTTTGTCGAAAATGGCCGCAATCCGGAGGGTTTTGGCGCGATGCGGCAATCCTGATTCAGACGGGCGGATGCTTCCTCCGAATCGCGCGACGCCAGCGGATCGTGGACGGTTTCGGGGTTGGTGTCAGTGTCATAAAACATTGACTTTCAACCCCTCTCCGCATATTCCCCCGCTGTTGTTGCAGCAATACCGGGTAAGTAGTAACGGGAAAATTCAGCGGTTCAATCATATGAAACGTAAGATCCTTGCGGCTCTCGCAGTCGCGTCTTTGTTTGTGGGGTCGCACATCGAACGTGCGATCGCGAATCCTCAGGGCGGTGTCGTCGTGGGCGGAAACAGTGTCGCCACCATCAGCGACAATGGAGCCGGAACACTCACCATCAATCAGTTCGCTGACAGCGCTGTCATCAACTGGCAGGACTTCTCCATCCAGTTGGGCGAGCTCACCCGCTTCGTCCAACCCGGAGCCAATGCCGCCGCGTTGAATCGTGTCACAGGCGGGAACCCGTCACAGCTCCTTGGCTCGCTGCAGGCCAATGGACACGTGTACCTGGTTAACCCCAATGGAGTCATTGTCGGACCGCAAGGCTCCATCAGCGCCCAGACCTTCATCGCATCCACCCTGGACATCACCGATGAGAGCTTCCTCGGACGCGCGGATCTGACCTTCGCCGGCGACTCCAAAGCAGGCATCGAAAACCTCGGTCAAATCGACGCCCTCGGAGGCGATATTTTCCTCTTCGCTCACACCGTCAAAAACAGCGGGAAAATCACCGCCGAAAACGGGACCGTCGGACTCGCCGCCGGCAACAAGATTGAACTCCGTCAGGCGGGCAACGAACGCATCGGCGTCATCATCGAAAATCCGGCCGGCGAGCAGAGCGAAATCGGCGTCGACAACCAGGGCGTCGTGAAGGCCGCCGCCGCGGAGATCAAGGCCGCCGGCGGAAACATCTACGCCGTCGCCATCAACAACGGCGGCGAGGTCCGCGCCGAACCGAAACTCGTCTTCGAAAATGGCCGCCTCGTCATCAAGTCCGAGGGCGGCACGGTCGTGAACATCGGAACCCTTGACGCCTCCAACGACAACGGCAAGGGCGGCTCCATTTCCGTCGAGGGCGGTCAGGTCGGCATGGCGGGTTCCGCGGTCGTCGACGCCTCCGGTGCTACCGGCGGCGGGACGATCAACATCGGCGGCGGCTTCCAGGGCGCCGACTCCAATTTCGAAAACGCGATGCGGACCTATGTCGGGCCCGCCGTCACCATCGACGCCTCGGCCACGACCGGCGGCGACGGCGGCTCGGTCGTCGTCTGGGCCGACGAGGTGACCCGCTACCACGGAACCATCTCCTCCGCCGGCGCCGGCTCGGGGCAGGGCGGCTCCGTCGAGGTCTCCGGCAAGGCCTTCCTGAACTTCACCGGCGCCGTCGATGTCAGCGCCGCTTCCGGCGTCAGCGGAACAATCCTTCTCGATCCGCAGGACGGTTCGGTTGTCGCCGTCGGCGCCGATGACGCGCTCCTCGCCGACTCCACCATCAACTTCAGTGAACCGGACACCGTCACGGATGTCACCATCTCCGCCGGCGCCCTCACCGCCCTTACCGGCAATGTCAACTTCGACGTCGATCAAGACCTCTCAATTGACGCCGCCCTCATCTTCGCCAATCAGACCGCCGGTGAAGAGGTCAACTTCCGCGCCGGTCGCAACATCACCATCAATGCCGGCGTGGAAACCCTGGGCGCGAACATCACCTTCAGCGCCTCCGACACCGGCGGACTGAATGACGGAACCGCCACCCTCACCGTCAACGCCGCCATCGGCAGCGGCCTCACCGGCTCCATGGATTTCCAGAACGACGGCTCGGGCGGCATCGTCCTCAACGCCGACATCCAGTCCGGCACCGACATCACCTTCTTCAACCCCGTCACCCTGGGCGCCTCCGTCAATCTGGTCGCTCCGGTCGCCATCTTCGGCGCCAACGCCACGCTCGATGCCGCCACCGGAGCTGAAGGGATCGCCATCGGCACCGGCGCGGTGTTCAACAACCCCGTCGGTTCCATGCAGTCTCTCGCCTCACTCACGGTTGGCGGCACCACCACCCTCGGCGGCAGCGTCACCACCTCCGGGCTTCAGACCTACAGCGACGCCATCACCCTCACCGGCGACACCACCCTGACCAGCACGGGCGGCGGCGTCATCACCATCGCCAACACCGTCAACAGTTCCGCCGGCAATCACGCCTTCACGGCCGACACCTCCTCGTCCATCTCCTTCGGCGGCGTGGTCGGCGGCTCCGGCCGCCCCAGCTCAGTCACCACCAAGAACGGCGCGGTCAGCATCGGCGACAACATCAACACGACCGGCGACCAGACCTACGGCACGTCCATGACCCCGACCGCGGTCACCCTGACCGACGACGTCGATTTCAACACGACCTCCGGGACCGTCACCTTCAGCTCAACGGTCAACGGCACGACCCACGGCATGGAAGGGCTCAGCACCACCGGCAACGCCGTCTTCGGCTCCACGGTTGGCGACACGGTCCGGCTCGAATATGTCACCGTCACCGGCGACGCCACGCTCGGGGGCGACGTCACCACCGAGCAGGTCGGCGGCGGAACCGGCAACCAGACCTTCGGCGACGCCTCGGGCGACAAGATCACCCTCACTGGCGACACCATCCTCACGGCCACCACCGCAGGCAACGTCACCTTGACCGGCGCGGTTGACGGCGATGGAAACGGCCCTTGGGACCTCACGGTCAACAGCCCGGGCACCACCACCTTCGGCGGCGCCGTCGGCGGCACGACCCCGCTGGACACCGTCACCACCGACATGGCCGGCACGACCTCCCTCGCCGGCAGCGTCACCACTTCAGGCGACCAGACCTACAATGACCCCATCACCGTCACCGGCAGCTCCACCCTCACCGGCGCGGAAATCACCCTCGCCAACACCGCCAACACCGCCAACCCGCTTGCCATCCTCGCTGACGAGGTTGTCTTCAGCGGCGGCGCTGGCTCGGTCTCGGGCTCTTCCACCCTCTTGATCGGCGTCAACGCCGACGGAACTTCGACCCGCATCGATGTCAATGCCGGCGCCGACGGCACGGTCGCCAATTCCCTGGAGATCAACGCAACGGACCTCGCCGCGCTGGCCGAGGGCTTTACTTCCATCGCGATCGGCACATCCGGTTCGACCGCCGATCTGGCCATCGTCGGCGCGACGAGCTTCGCCGACGCCCTTATCCTGAATGCCGACGGCATGGGCGGCACGGTCGCCATCAATGGCCAGTTGGACACCCTGGCCAGCACGGGCGGAGCCTCCCCCACCATCACCATCAACGGCAATGGCGCCACCACGACTCTAGCTGCCCACGTTCTTACGGACGGAGCCGATATCACAATCAATGACTCCATCCTCGTCGATGGCTCCCGACTCATTGATTCCGCCAATGGCGCCACGGATGGGGGCGTCGTGACAATCACCGGCACAATTGACGGCGCCAACGCGGGCGGTTTCGATCAGTTGATCCTCAACTCCGCCCAGGGCATGGTCGGAGGCGGGGACGACGGCGCGATTGACGTCCAGTCTGCGGTTGGCGGCGGGACGACGGCCGGGGCCCAGGATATCGAGGACTTCCAGGCGGTTGGCGGACAGATTGATCTCGCCAGTGTCACCGTCGCCGCGGCCGGTGGCGGCTCCGTTGTCGCAAACGGCACGGCCATCGACCTCAACGGAGCCAATTACAGCTCCGACACCGCCATGCCCGGCGGGACTGTCCAGTTCACCGGCGCTGTCACCGCCACCACCTCGACCACGTTGACCGGCGCCACGGTTCGAATTGACACCTCTCTGGCTGGCGGCGCCAATGACATCACCTTCGTCGCCGACACGCTTGCCCTGAACGGAGCGGCCAATTCCATCACCGGATCCGGCTCAATCGCTTTTGAGCCCGGCGCCAACACGACTTCAATCACCGTCGGTGGAACCGGAGGAGCCGGTTCGCTGAACATCACGGATCCCGACATCGCCGACCTCATGAACGGCTTTGCCTCCATCAGCATTGGCGCGACCGGCGGAACGCTGCCCATCACCGTCCATGCGTCCGGCGCCACCTTCGCCGACGATCTGATCTTGAACGCCGACGGCGCCGGCGGCAGCGTCGCTGTTTCCGGCAACCTAAACACGCTTGCGGGAGGGCCGGATGTCGCGGACATCACCATCAATGGCACCGGAACCAGCACAACCCTCTCCGCCAACATCACCACCGCCGGCGGCTCCGTCGATATCAACGATCGCCTTATCGTGGATGGCGGTCGCACCATCGACACCACCAACGGCAACAGCTCAAACGCAGGGGCTGTCACGGTCACCGGCGCCATTGATGGCAATGGCGGTGTGGACGGCATTACCATCGATGCCAACGACGGCGGCGGAAGCACGGCCAACATCGATCTCCGGGGCGACATCGGCGTTGGGGCCATCATCGATACCGTGAATCTTGACGGCGCCCAGGTGGATGTGGAGAACATCATGGCTTCGGCTTCCGGGGCGGCCATCCTGATCAAGGGCACGGACATCCGCTTGAATGGCACGACCTATACCGGAACCGCAGCCGTCAACGGCAATCACACTTATGACGGGCCGGTCACACTTGCCGGCGGCGGCGCGACCACCATCACCGGCGGCGGGGCGACCGCCAACGTGAGTTTCAATGACACGGTCGATGGCGGCGTTGATCTCTCCGTCAACACCAGCGGAACAACCACCTTCAGCGGCAATGTCGGAACGACGGTCAATCTTACCAGTCTGACCACGGACGCCGGCGGCACAACCGTGATCGACGGCGATGTCACCACCACCGGAGACCAGGATTACAACGACCAGTTGATCCTTGGCGGCGCGACCGATCCCGACCATACCCTGACCGGCGCCGGCGCCACCTTCGCCGCCGGAATCGACGGCGATAATGTCATGGGGGCCGACAGCCTCAACCTCCACTTCACCTCCGATATCACCCTTCCGGGAATGGCCGGAGTCGTCGGCGTCAACAACCTGACCGTCGGCCAGAACACCGCCGAGGGCGGCAACGTCACCCTCGACGGCAATATCACCACCTCGGGAACCCAGACCTACAACGACGACGTCGTTGTCAATGGCGCGGCCATCACCCTCGATTCCAGCGGGGAGAAGGACATCACTTTCAATGGAACAGTCACCGCCGCTGCGGATGACGACATGGATGGCCTGTCGGTCACGACCGACGGCGTCACCACCTTCGATTCCGGTATCTCTGCCACCGGCAACCGCCTCAAGACCCTCACCACCGACGCTGGTGGCTCCACCCGCCTCGGCGGCGACGTCCGCGTCAACACCGGCGGTGTGAGTTTCGGTGATGACGTGGTCCTGACAGCGGATGTGGATGTCACCGGCGGTTTCGGTGGCAACATCACCTTCGGCGGCAAGGTCGACAGTGACGGCATGATGACCGCATGGGCGTTGTTGACAGACACTGACGGCGCCGGCGCCACCTTCTTCCAGAACGACGTCGGTTCCACCGATCCGCTCGCGTCCTACACCGCCAACCCGGATGGCACGGTCAACCTGGACATGGTCACCTCGGGGCTCTTCAAGGTGGACGGCGATGCGAACTTTGGGCAGACAACCGTCAATCTCGGTGTGGACACCACCATCACAAGTGTGAACGACGGGACGGTCACGTTCCGACGGGATATCACTGGAACGACGGACGGGACGGAGTCCCTGACCATCAACGGCAACGCGGTCTTCGGCAACGGCGACGCGACCGATGATGTTGGAACCGTCTTGGTCACCCTCCAGTTCCTCAGCGTGACCGGAAACACGACCATTGATGGGGGCGATGTCTTCACCACGGGAACCCAGACCTACGGCGATGACGCGTCAACCGACACCACGACGCTGAAAACCGACACGGTCCTGACCGGTTCGACCGTCACTTTCAACAGCGCCCTTGATGCGGATGTCGCGGGAGACGAGGAACTCAGCGTCATGGGCGCCGCCGTCTTCAACGCGGGCGTTGGCGACTCCAAGGCATTGGGCCAACTCACCGTGAGCGGCACGACCGACATCGCCGGCGACGTCACCACCGACACGACCGGCGGCGGCAACGGCAACCAGACCTACACCGGCGAACTCCGTCTCATCGGCGCCGGCGACCCGACCCACACACTTACCGGCGTCGGCGGAACCTTCACCGGCGGCATCGACGGCGACAACGTGGGGAACGAGGACAGCCTCAACCTCTACTTCACCTCCGACATCACC
>JAYPEY010000074.1:0-4754 GCA_038126035.1 Verrucomicrobiales bacterium
ATTGCCACGGCGGCGACAAGACGCGCGCAGATTTTGATCTGTCATCGCGGGAGGCCCTGCTGCGCGGCTTTACCGACGGGGCGGCCATCGTGCCCGGAGCCGCGAAAGGAAGCCTCCTGCTCAGGTTGATCCGTCATGAGGAGGAGCCGGCGATGCCGCACAAGCGGGACAAGCTTCCGGATGCCCTGGTCGAGCAGATCGCCGAATGGGTGGACCTTGGCGCGCCTTATGACCAGCCGTTGATCGACAAGTCGCACGACGGGGGCGGGAAGGGGCCGTTGACGGTGTCGGACAAGGACCGGGAGTTCTGGTCGTTCAGGCCGCTTCAACCGGTCGAGTTGCCCGCGTCGCCGCGGGGCGCGCAGATTCGCAATCCCATCGATCGCTTTGTCGCGGCGAAACTGGCGGCCGAGGGGATTGGCGCGAACGGGGAGGCGGATCGGCGGACCCTGATGCGGCGCGCCTATTTCGATCTGGTTGGCATGCCGCCGACGCCCGGGGAGGCCGAGGTCTTTCTGGGCGACAATCGACCGGACGCCTACGCGGAATTGATCGATCGCCTGTTGAAGGACCCGCGCCATGGCGAGCGCTGGGCGCGGCATTGGCTGGACGCAGCGCGTTTTGCCGAGAGTCACGGATTTGAGCAGGACTACGATCGCAAGCACGCCTACCACTACCGCGACTTTGTCATCAAGGCGCTGAATGCCGACATGCCCTACGACCAGTTCGTGAAGTGGCAGTTGGCGGGCGATGAATTGGCGCCGGACGAACCGCTGGCCATGATGGCGACCGGCTTTCTGGGGGCGGGCGTGTTTCCCACCCAGTTGACTGAAAAGGAATTCGAGTCGGCGCGCTACGACGAACTGGACGATATGGTTTCCACGATGGGGGCCGCGATGCTCGGGCTTTCGATCGGATGCGCCCGCTGCCACGATCACAAGTTCGACCCGATCCCGATGCGCGACTACTACCGGCTGGTCTCGACCTTCGCGACGACCATTCGCAGCGAGATCGATCTGGAACTGGATGCGGATGGGAATGCGCGGCGGTTGGCGGAATGGGAGGGGAGGCATGCGACGGCGGTCGCGGCATTGACGGCGTTTGAGAAGGAGACATTGCCTGGCGCGTTTGCGAAGTGGGCGGAGAATCCGCCGGAGGGCGCGGCATCGGCGAGTGTCTGGATTCTGCCGGAGGGCATCGAAGTGGAATCCAGACGCGGGGCGACTTTTTCGGCGCAGGGCGATGGCTCGTTCCTGGCGGGCGGAAGGAACCCCAAGGACGATGAGTGGGTGGCGCGTTTCAAGCCGCCTTCGGGAGCATTGACCGCGCTGCGAGTCGAGGCGCTGACGCACGAGTCGATGCGACGCAAGGGACCGGGGCGCGCCAGCAACGGGAACTTCGCGCTGAGCGACATCCGGGTTTTCCGGGAGTCAGCGCAAGGCGGCGGGCGAGAACGCCTCAAGCTGGTGAATCCCCGCGCCACGCATGAGCAGAACAAGGGCGGTCTCTCGGTCGCGAGTTCGCTCGACGCGGACAAAAGGAAGTCCGGCTGGGCGGTGGACTTCGGTGGCATCGGCAAGGATCAGGCGGCGGTGTTCGAATTTGCCGGGCCGGTTGAGTTCGGCGCCGGCGAGACCCTGGTTGTGGAACTGGATTTCTTTGTGAACACGAGTCACACCATCGGCCGGCCGAGATTTTCGGTGACGCGGGAGAAGGCTCCGGCGCCGTTGGCGGGGGATGCGAAACCGGATGAGGGGGCGGCGTTGATTGCCGCGTTGAGGGAAGCGGGAGGTCTGCAGGCCCTGGGTTCCGACAAGCGCGCGGCATTGCTGGAATTCTACAAGCCCCGGAATGCCGGTTGGTTGAAGCTGAACGCAAGGGTTCAGAAGAGCCTTGCCGCCAAGCCGCAGCCCCAGCTGGTCAAGGCCCAGGTCACCAGCGAGGGATTCAAGCCGACCAAACACCACGCCGACGGTCGCGGCTTTCCGCATTTTTACGAGAAGACCTACTTTCTCAATCGTGGTGACGTGAACCAGAAGAAGGACGAGGTGTCGCAGGGGTTCCTGCAGGCGCTGATGCGCGACGGCGTGAATGAGAAGCGATGGCAGGAGACGGCGCCAAAGGATTGGCGGACGAGTTATCGCCGGCGCTCACTCGCAAACTGGATGGTCGACACCGAGAGCGGCGCCGGGGCGTTGCTGGCGCGGGTCGCAGTCAACCGGCTTTGGCATCACCACTTCGGCCGCGGCATCGTGTCGACGCCGAATGATTTTGGTTTTCAGGGCGAGCGGCCGACGCATCCCGACTTGTTGGAATATCTGGCTCAGGAACTGATTGCCAATGGCTGGCGACTCAAGGACCTGCACAAGAAGATCATGCTCAGCGCCGTGTATCGGCGTGGCGGGGGATTCGATCCGGCAAAGGCGACGATCGATCCGGAGAACCGTCTGCTTTGGCGGCGGACGCCGCGGCGGTTGGAGGCGGAAGCGCTGAGGGACAGCCTGCTGGCGGTCGGCGGTGTTCTGGACAAGCGGATGTTCGGCCCCGGGACGCTGGATCCGAACCACAAGCGCCGCAGCGTCTACTTCATGATCAAGCGCAGCAAGCTGGTCCCGATGATGCAGGTCTTCGACGCGCCCGAGCCGCTGGTGAGCCAGGGCAGCAGACCGAGCACGACCATCGCGCCGCAGGCCCTGACCTTCATGAACAGCCCGCAGGTGCGCGGCTATGCGGAAGGCATGGCTGGAAGATTGGGGGACGGCGATATTCCCGAAGCGGTGAGGGAAGGATTTCAGATCGCCTTGTCGCGTTTGCCGGGGAAGGCGGAATTGTCGGAGAATGTGACCTTCGTTGAAGAGCAGATGCAGTCATACGAAAGGGCCGGAGTGAAGAACGCCCGCAAGGCCGCCCTGGCCGACTTCTGCCAGATCCTGATGAGCCTGAATGAGTTTGCCTATGTTGAGTGAGCGGGAGGCAGTGCAGCCGGATTGGGGCGCCGGGCATTGCCCGGCATGGGCTGGCGTTCGCGCGTTTCATGCCGAGCAATGCTCGGCGCTCCGGATCGGCGCGTGCGCGCGGTTGGAGGCGCCCTTTGTTCATTCGAATCTATTGAATCAAGTCGAACGCTGACCATGGATGCACATCTCCCACGGATTGATTCCTTCAGCCGCCGCGAAGCCCTCAAGCGCGCCGGTGGCGGGCTTGGCCTGCTGGGGCTCGCCTCGTTGTTGGACGACGAAGGTCTGCTCGTTCCCAATGCCGGCGCGGCCGTCTCGGGCGACCCGCTGGCGCCGCGGGCCTCGCATTTCGGCGGCGGGGCGAAGTCGGTGATCTGGCTCTTCATCAACGGCGGCCCCAGCCACGTCGATACCTTCGATTACAAACCGGAACTGGAGAAGGCCGACGGCAAGGAGTTGGAGGGCTTCGATCGCTTCACCGGTTTCTTCGCCAACTCGGTGGGGCCGTTGATGAAGTCGCCGTTTGAGTTCCAGCAATACGGCCAATGCGGAAAGCACGTGAGCAGCCTGTTTCCGGGCCTGTCGCGGCACGTGGACAAGATGGCCTTCGTGCATTCGGGGCACACGGAATCGAACAATCACAGCCCTGCGCTGTTCATGATGAACTGCGGACAGCCACGGATGGGGCTGCCTTGCGTCGGATCCTGGGCGACCTACGGCCTCGGCTCGGAAAGCCGGAACCTGCCGGCGTTCTGCGTCATGTCCGACCCGCTGGATCGCGGCCTGCCCAAGGGCCACGCGGCGAACTGGGGCGCGGGCTTCCTGCCCAGCGTCTTTCAGGGGACCTGGCTGAAGCCGAAGGGCGACGCCATCGACAACCTTTACCGTCCCGGCCACATGAACGATGCGCAGCAGCGGCGACAACTGGACCTGCTGGCGCGGATGAATCGGCGTCATCTCGGCGCCCGCCCCGAGGAGGCGGAATTGTCGGCCCGCATCGAAAGCTTCGAGCTTGCCTATCGCATGCAGTCGGCCGCGCCCGAGGCCATCGACATCGACGCCGAGCCCGAACACATCAAGCAGCTCTACGGCGTGGGTGAGAAGCGTTGCGACCATTTTGCCCGGCAATGCCTGACCGCGCGTCGGTTGGTGGAGCGGGGGGTGCGCTTCGTGCAGATTTATTCCGGGGGCATGGAGAATCAACGGTCGTGGGACGGGCACAAGGACATCAAGGGCAACCACTCGCAGTTCGCGGGCGAGACCGACACGCCGATCTCAGGCCTGCTCACCGATCTCGAGCAACGCGGCCTGTTGGATGAAACCCTGGTCATCTGGAGCGGGGAATTCGGGCGACTGCCCGTTGCGCAAAAGGGCAAGCAGCCGGGGCGCGATCACAATCCCCACGCCTTCACGACCTGGCTGGCCGGCGGCGGCGTCAAGGGCGGCGTCTCCTACGGCGAGACCGACGAAGTCGGCCATAAGGCCGCCGTCGACAAGGTGCACGTCAACGACCTTCACGCCACGATTCTCCACCTCCTCGGCATGGATCACCTGAAGCTGACCTACATGTACAACGGCCGCCGGTTCCGCCTCACTGATGTGGGCGGCAAGGTGATTGAGAAGATTGTTGGGTGAGAAATGAGTCGAGACAAGGTTGTGTTAGAGATTTCGAGAGATCTTGTGGCCGAATTCCGTGCCGGTGGGGGGGGTGGGGCCCGGGGCCCGCGCCGGGGCCAAACCCGGGGGGGGCGGGGCAAGTAGACCGCCCCCCCCACCCGGCGCGAGCCCCCCCCCCGT
>JAYPEY010000074.1:4764-20699 GCA_038126035.1 Verrucomicrobiales bacterium
GGGCCAGGCCCCGCGGCCCCCGCCCCTCCCCAACGGGGGGGGGTGGTGGCCCACGCCCCCCCGCGGCCCCCGGCGGCCCCCCCCCCCCACCTGTTGTTGCGGTCATCAACGTGAAGCCTGAGATTCGCGGGGGAGGCGGATTCCCATGAGTGACCAACAATCCAAAGATCCCCTGCACGGCGTCACCCTGGAGCGGATCGTGACTCGTCTGGTCGAGCATTACGGCTGGGAGGAACTGGGGCGGCTGATTGAGATCCGCTGCTTCAATTTCGACCCGTCGGTGAAATCCAGCCTGAAGTTTCTGCGCAAGACGCCCTGGGCGCGCAAGAAGGTGGAGTCGCTTTACCTCATGTTGGGGGAGGATGATTGAGTTGGCGGGCAATCCCGTAGGACAGGCATCCCTGCCTGTCCCGAGCATGGCGACGGGCCGGCGAACAAGAATGACGATGGGTATGGTCGCGCGGGAGGGTTCCAAGCCGGGCTGGTTCCGGGTATCCGCGGCGGAGAAGTGGACGCTGTGCCATGCCGGGGACAGGCAAAGATGCCTGTCCTACCCAGAAGGATGCCTGAAGACCGCGGCTTTGCGCGGTCGGGCCTTCAGCCCGATGTCTGCTGGTTGCGGCGCGTATTCCGGCGGTCCTGTTTTAACACAGAGGACACGGAGTTCACCGAGAACCACAGAGGGGAAATGCCTTTCTCTGTGGCTCTCCGTCCCTCTGTGTTCTCTGTGATGAGGCTGAGCCCTGTGAATGCGCGCGGCCTGATCGCGCAAATCACCCAAACGGCTCACTGGATGTGTCGGGAACCGGACGTAGTTTGTGGAACGATGAGGATGTTGAGCGAACGGGGAAGGGCAACGAAGGCGGGACTGACTTGTTTGGAGGTGTTGGTGATCATCGGGATTATTGCGATTCTCGCGGCAGTCATGCTACCCCCGTTGGCGGGCCAACCTCACCGGGACAGGAAGCAAATCGCATGCTTGAACCGCCTAAGGGACATAGGCAACTCGATGGCCATGTACCTTGAGGACAACCGGGGGAAATTGCCGTATGCGGGGTTGCGGTATTCTGAATCCTCAAGAATGGCGGAATACTCATGGGACGACTATCTGCATCCGTATCTGGGAGGTCCGCGAACTTGGGAACAACGACGATCCGCCACGATTCTCACCAACGGAATGAAGTATCGTTTCGACGCGTTCGAATGCCCGAATGACAAGGTCAATCGACGCAACAAGGAGGTTGTTCGCCGCAGCTACGCGATGCCGAGGAACTACATGGGCGCGCACGTCATCAACGGACGGAACCCGGATTCGTCGGTGGACTATTGGTCGTCGGGCGCGGATACGGGCGTCGGGATCTTCCTGGATGGAACGGGGCGGCCCAGTCCGGGTTGGCGGCCGGTGGATTGGGAATCCGGGGAATCGCCTCCCGGTCGACAGCGGGCCATTTCCAAAGACGTTGTTCTCGATCCAGATCAGACCCTGCTGGTGGTGGAGCGCATCGATGACGAACAATACGCCGGCAATGCGACAAGATATTAGACGGTCATCGATGGACCGGATCGGCAATGGGGTTTGTTTCCGCGAAACCGTAGAGCGACCCGCTACAAGCGTGGCATGAAGTTTGACGGAGGCGCGCATGGCCGTGGCGAACGGTGGAACTACTTGTTTGTTGATGGGCATGTCGAATCCCGTCTGCCCCGGGAGACGTTGGGCTTGCACGTGGACCGCCCGAACGAACCGCAAAAGGGCATGTCGACAATCCGGGCAGGGGATTGAGTTGGAGACGAAGGCCTCGGCTTTGCGCGGTCCGGCCTGCAGTCCGAGGCATGCTGGACGCGGCGGGTGTTCCCACGGTCCAGATTTAACACAGAGAACACGGAGTTCACCGAGGACCACAGAGGGGAATGCCTTTCTCTGTGGTTCTCCTTCCCTCTGTGTTCTCTGTGTTGAAGATGGGACGTCCGAATGCCCGCCGCCTGCGTGCGCCCCATCCAACGCCATTGCCAAAGGCTTTGCCAGGACTTACTCTGCGGCGAATGGACGATGCATATGAATCGGCTCTCGACCGGCTGTGGAGTGAATACTCCGTGGTCTTCCGGGATTTTGACGACCACTCACTGGCCCGCTGGATGGCGCAGACCCTGGGGCAGTTGGAGGGGCGTTCCTGGCGGTTGTCTCATCCGCTGGTCGGGGCGTATCGTCTGGCGGCGATGATCGCGCACGAGCGGCAGATCTGGCCGAAGCGTCTGGTGAATGCGCCGGGGGGCTACACGACCTCGGGATGCTGCCGGGCACCGCTGTTGCCGTTGCTGACGCGCGATGTTCTCGATTCCGGTCTGGTCTGCCAGCATTGCTCGGACACGGCGGTGTCGTTGGAGGAGATTCCGGAGCCCTATCAGGCCAAGATTCGCAAGTGGGCCATGGAATATGATCCGGTGCATCAGGTGGCGCACTGGGAGGATCATCAGCGCATGAGCACGGGGGATTACGATCGCCGTTTTGAAGACGCGGCGCAGGAGGCCGAGCGGATGCTGGGCTATGTGGGCGCGACCCTGGCGCCGCAGTTGTTGGAGTTTTATCCGGCCGTGATCTGGGAGGATCAGGATGAGTGTCTCGAGGTGCGGCCGGAAGACATTCAGATGTGATTTCACCTCACCTTGACCCGGGACGGAGGGTTGAGTAGCTTCCGCGCATGGCGATTGAAATCAGCATCGAGTATTGCGCTGCCTGAAACTACGAGCCCAAAGCCGTCGGTCTGACGGAGAGACTGCTCAAGTTCAAACAGGAGATCGGCGGCGTGCGATTGATTCCCTCATCAGGCGGCGTGTTCGAGGTCGTGGCTGGCGGGAGGTTGATCTACTCCAAGAAGGCGACCGGCGAGTTTCCCGATTTCGACGCCGTGGTGCAGCAGGTGCGCGGACTGAAGTAGCGGCGCGTCACAAACGCCGGAGGGAGGTTTGGATTATGGAGAGTGATGGATGCCTGGTGGCTCCCGCGGTCTTCAAAACCGTTGATCCGATGTAACGTCGGAAGGTGTGTTCGATTCGCACCCTCTCCGCCATTCCTTTCATGAAGACCAAAGACTTGCGGACGGCGTATGATCTGATGCGGCGCCGGTTCGGGCATCAGGGCTGGTGGCCGGGAGACACGCCGTTTGAGGTCTGCGTGGGCGCCATGCTGACGCAGAACACCGCCTGGACGAATGTCGAGAAGGCCATCGCGAATCTGAAGCGGGCGAGGGTTTTGTCTCCGCGCAGGATGTATGAGCTGCCGGAGGCGGAGTTGGCGGAACTGATCCGCCCGGCGGGCTACTTCAATGTGAAGGCGCGACGGTTGCGGGCGTTTCTCAAGGTCATCGTCGAGGAATGCGGCGGGAGGCTGTCCCGGTTGATGGACGGGGAGACGACGCGGGTGCGCGAACGTCTTTTGGCCATCAACGGCATTGGCCCGGAAACCGCCGACAGCATGCTGCTCTACGCCTCGGAACATCACAGCTTCGTCATCGACGCCTACACGAAGCGGATCTTCTCACGTCATGGCTGGTGCGGTGAAGCGGCGGACTATCACGAATTGCAGGCGTTGTGCGTGAGCGCGTTGAGCCAGAAAAGCGTGGCGGCGCAACTCGACTACTGGCGGGACTATCACGCGCAGTTGGTGATGGTGGGCAAGGACCATTGCCGGCCAAGGAATCCCCGCTGCGAGACCTGCCCATTGCAACCGTTGCTGCCGAAAGATTGAACCTGCCGAGCGGCGGGCGGTCGAATTGCCGATGAGTTCTCGGTTTGTCTTTCTTTGTTCTCCGTTCCCTGTTCACGGTTGCGGAGTCAGAAATGGCAAATGGCAAATGGCAGATGGCACAGCCCTCCACCAAAAGATTGATAACCCAGAACCCAGAACCCGAAACCCAGTATCCAGAACCGGGACCTTGCCATTTGCCCGGTGAACTGATTATTTGCCCGCGCAACTCCCGTTGATCATGCCGCACGACGCCCTTGTCATCACGCCCACCTACAACGAGAAGGAGAATCTTCCTGAACTGGTGAAGCGCGTCCTGTCGCTGCCGGTGAAGGTGGACATGTTGATTGTGGACGACAATTCGCCGGACGGGACGGGGCAGTTGGCGGACGAGTTGAGGGCGAAGCATCCGGAGATTCACGTCATGCACCGCAAGGTGAAGAACGGACTCGGGCGCGCCTATTGCGACGGTTTTCTCTGGGCCCTGGAGCGGGACTACGAGTTCATCATGGAGATGGACGGGGACTTTTCGCACAACCCGGATGACGTTCCGCGTTTTCTTGAGGCGGCCGGGGACGCGGATCTTGTTTTGGGCACGCGTTACAAGAATGGCATCCGCGTGATCAACTGGCCGCTGTCGCGGCTGATTCTCAGCATGGGGGCCGGAATGTATGTGCGGACGATCACCGGGCTGCCGATTTCGGATCCGACGGGCGGTTACAAATGTTTTCGCCGCGGGGCGTTGGAGTCGTTGGACATCCACGCGATCAAGTCCAACGGCTACAGCTTCCAGATAGAGCTCACCCACAAGATCTGGCGGCAGGGGATGCGGATCGCGGAGGTTCCGATTGTCTTTGCGGACCGGGAGCACGGGCATTCCAAGATGTCGGGTCACATCGTCTGGGAGGCGATCTGGATGGTGTGGCGGCTGTTGTTTCAACACGGCCTGCGACGCTGGCCCAAGAAGCGCGCGGAAGCGCCGGTCGAGTCGGCGAAGAAGGAGAACACTGCGTCGGAGGACGAGGAAAGTAAGGATTGATCATGATCAACGTCGGCATTGTCGGGCTCGGTTTCATGGCCGTAACGCACCTGAAGGCATACCGCGAGGTTGAGGGCATTCGCATTGCGGCCCTGTGCAATCCCAGCGGGCGTCATCTCGACGGGGATTTTTCCGACGTCGCGGGCAATCTTGGCGACGATGATCCAATCCGGTTGGACATGGGTCAGATCAAGGCGTTCCGGGAGTTTGAGGAGATGCTTGCGGATCCGGAGATCCAGATGATCGACATCTGCACGCCGACGGCATTCCACGCGCCTTTTGCGATCGCGGCGTTGAAGGCAGGAAAGCATGTGCTTTGCGAGAAGCCGATGGCTCGGAATTCCGACGAGGCCCGACAGATGATTGAAGCGGCCGAAGCGTCGGAAGGGCATTTGATGCCTGCGATGTGTCTTCGCTTCTGGCCGGAATGGAAACTGGTGAAGGACGCGATCGACGACGGTCGCCATGGGATGGTCGAGGCGGCGAGGTTTCGGCGCGTCGGGGAGCCGCCGGCCTGGGGGCAGAAGTTCTTTCTCGACGGATCGAAATCGGGCGGGGCCTTGTTGGACCTGCACATACACGACGTCGATTTTGTGAATCATTGTTTCGGTCGGCCGAGCAGTGTGTATTCCACGGGTTACGCCAAGGTGAGCGGCGCCTACGATTACGTGATGAGCCAGTATCGCTTTGGATCCGGCGCGACGGTGAGCGCCGAGGGCGGTTGGCACATGACGCCGGGCTTCGGATTCAACATGGCCTACACGGTGAATTTCGAACGCGCGACCCTGGATTACGACATGTCGCGCGGCGAAGACGCGTTGAGGTTGTTTGAATTGGACAAGGAGCCTCAGACGTTGAAGCTGGAAGGCAGGGACGGTTTTGTCGGCGAGATCGAACATCTGCTGGCCGCGATCGAATCGGGGCGGGCGCCGACATTGGTTTCGCCGCAGGACGGATTGACGGCATTGGAGATCTGCGAGGCGGAGGAGCGGTCGATCGAATCCGGGGAGCCTGTTTCGTTGGTCTGAATCTGGGGAGGGGCGTCCAGACTGCTCAGAATTGACCGCGGGGTCTGGTCAGAAACGTCCATCCGGCGCATGGTTTGTGTCGCTCGGGCTCCAAAACCGTCGAAATTTCGGGCGTAAGCGGATTGGCACCGGGGTTGCTAAGGGGAAGACAGCTATGAAACGAATAGTTGCATCCTCCCGTTTGCTGTCTTCCTTGCAGCGGCGCAGTTCCCACCCCCATCCCACGCCCGTCCGGCTTCCCTGAGCCTGGCGGTTATCTTCTTCGAGGTGTTGACCGGCGGGCCGAGCAATCGGCCCGCCTTTTCTCGTTTTTCCGGGGGCCGCTATTGCAATGAGGCGCGCATGGCTTCGAAGAGGTTCCGGCCCTCTTCCTGTTCGGTGGGTTCGCTCATGCGGTCTTCGGCGCGTTCGACCAGATCCTCGGGCAGTTCCTTGAGAAAACGGGAAGGATGGCAGGGCATGGACTGGCCATACTTGCGCCGGGTCTGGCAGTGGCTGATGGAAAGCGTCTTCTTGGCGCGGGTGATGGCCACGTAGAAAAGACGGCGCTCCTCGTCCATGGTCCCTTCCTCCTTGGAACGGGTGTGAGGAAGGAGTCCGTCCTCCATCCCGACGATGAAGACATGCGGATATTCCAGTCCCTTGCAGCTGTGCATGGTGATCAACGTCACCTGGTCGGCCTTGTCCTCCTTGTCGGACTCGCGCTCGCTGTCGAGGGTGATCTCCTCGAGAAAGGCCTGAAGGCGGCGGCCGAGGTCGGGTTTGCCGGGGGCGTATTCGTCGAGCGTCTGAATGAGGTCCTTCAGGCTGCGGATGCGGTTCTCGGCGGTCTCCTCGTTCTTCTCGAGGCGGCGCAGCTCATCGTAATAGCCGATTTCGTTCATGAACGATTCGGCCCATTCGCTGAGCAGCAGGTCGGGTTCGACCTCAAGCTTGGTGCGGTGGGCTTCGATGAGTTCGACGAAGTCCCCGATGGCCTCCCGGGCGCGGGCGAGGAAGGAGTCCAGCACGTCGGTGTGCTGCATGGCGGCGTAAACCGAACAACTGCGTTCCTGACTGGCTGCGAGGATGCGCTCCATGGTGACGTCGCTGAGCCCGCGGGCGGGGACATTGGCGATGCGCAACAGGCTGACTTCGTCGTGCGGGTTCTGCAGTGTCCGCATAAAGGCGAGGAAGTCCTTGATCTCGCGGCGGTCGAACCAGCTTTGTCCGCCGACGAGGCGGTAGCGCACCTTCTCCTTGCGGAGGGCCGTCTCCAGGGCGCGGGCCTGGATGTTGGTCCGCAGGAGGACCGCATGCTCGCCCCAGGGGATCTTCCTGGACATGCGGTTGAACTCGATCTCATCCACGACGCCCTGCGCCTCCTCCTCGTCGGAGGTGTAGGTCTGGAGCAGGATGGGGCTGCCGAGGCCCTGCTCGGACCAGAGGCTCTTGGGGCGGCGCTTGGGGTTGTTCCTGATGACCGCGTTGGCCGCGTTGAGGATGGTGTTGGTCGAGCGGTAGTTCTGCTCGAGTTTGACGACCTTCACCTCGGGGAAGTGCTTCTCCAGATCAAGGAGGTTGGAGATCTCGGCGCCGCGCCAGCCGTAGATGCTCTGGTCGTCGTCGCCGACCACGCAGAGATTGCGGTGCTGCTCGGTGAGCATCTTGACGAGTTTGAACTGCGCGCCGTTGGTGTCCTGGTATTCGTCCACCATGACGTAGCGATAGAGCGCGCGGCAGGCGTCGAGCGACGAGGGGTGCTCCTCGAACAACTGCAGGGTCAGGCCGATGAGGTCGTCAAAATCGACGGCATTGCTGGCTTTGAGCGCGGATTGGTAACGCTTGAGGACGAGGTCGATGAGGACGGCGGCATTGGGGTCGCTGAATTGGACCTTGCCCGACGGGGCGTTCTTGACCTTGCTGACAAGACTGAGGACATGGCGTGGATCGGTCTTTTCGCCCTTCGCGGAAACGTGGCTCAGGATCTTGCGGATGGCGCCGAGTTGTTCGGACTCGGTGTAGATGACGAAGTTGCGCTTGTAGCCGAGCTTCTCAATGTGGCGTCGAAGGATGCGTGCGCAAAGCGAGTGAAAGGTGCAGATGGTCGGTTTCTCCGGCGGTTCGTCGTTGGTTTTGCGCTTCTTTCTGGGGATGAGAGAGCGGACACGCTCCTGCATTTCGCGGGCGGCCTTGTTGGTGAAGGTGACGCCGAGCACATTGGAGGGCGCGACGCCGCGGGAGATCATGTAGGCGATGCGGGAGGTGATGACCCGGGTCTTGCCCGTGCCGGCCCCGGCAAGGATCAGTACAGGGCCTTCCGTGGTGATGACGGCTTCCCTCTGCTGTGGATTGAGCGACCCCAGATGCGACATGAGCCGCGAAGTTTACCGGGGCTGGGTGGGGAGGCAAGGAGAAGCGGGATGCAGCTGTGGATATCCGGGTCAAACACCGGTCGGACAGCGGCTTCTTTGCCGCAAAGAGGCTCAAAAGGCGCAAGAACGGAATCTTTGTTGTGCGCCTTTTGAGCCTTTTCGCGGCGAAGCCCTACTCCGACTTCTTCAGGTCCTCGGCGAGGAACTTGATGACGTCCTTGAACTTGGCCTCGTTGTCGGGGTTGACCTCGATGAGGGTCTCGTGGGCGGCGATGGAATTGAGGGAGGCCTCCTCCTTCGATGGTTTGGGGCCTTCTTCCACGGATTTGAGTTGATGTTCCCCGAAACCCTCGCCCTCGGTCACGTTGAAGAGTTCGAGCACGCCGAGGTTGTCCAGCAGGCCGGCGACGCGATCGCTGGGGCTGATGAGTTCGAAGGCCTTGGGAGCGTCGGCGCCGTCGATGTCTTTGGCGTCGAGCGCCAGGCGGGCGAGCACGCCGAGGAAGGTGCTGTCCATGATGAGGCAGTCGCAGAGATCGAGGCGGAAGCTGCTGTTTCCCTGTTCGCGCAGGCCTTCGATCAGGCGGCGGAAATCGACGCTGGCGGCGAAGTTGGCGCGGCCGCAGATGCGCACGCAGGCATGGCCGTTCACGACGGCGACTGACATCTCATTGGCATTGGCGCTCATGACTGCGTTCTTAATGCATCGACACGTTGAACATTCGGGTTTTGCGCCGGGCGTTCAATCCTGAATTTGAATCAAGCGGCGCGCCGGCGGGCGGGTTGGGCCTGGTTTTCGTCGCGTCGGACGATTTCGGTGAGTGTTTTTTGGAGCATCAGGGCGCTGTCGGAGCCGGAGGAGACCATGTTGCGATTGCATTGGAGGAGCAGGTCCATGGCCCGGATCAGTTCGGAACGCGAATAGCGCGCGGCCTGGGGGAGGGCCTTGAAAAGCACGTAGGGGTTCATGGAAAGCGGGTTGATCCGGCGGTCTTCGGGGAAGGCGTCGGGCGGGACCCGGTCGAGCTGCGACTTGAAGCCCTGATAATTCCCCCCCGCTCGCAGCCATCGGGCCGCGACCATTTCCTTGAGGAAGATCATCACGCGCACCTTGGAGATCAGGCCATAGAGCATGCCGATCTCGGATTTCTTGTTGTCGGTTTTCATCGCCCACAATTCCTCGTCGAGGGCGCGGAGCAGGGCGGTGAGATTGCGGTCGCCGAGGGCGTCGCCCAGCGCGAAGGCGCGGGCCTGCTTGTTGCGTGTGGAGATGGATTCGACGTCCTTCAGGTCGATGCGCCGTTTTTCGCCGACAAAGACGATGAGTTTTTCGACCTCATTGTTGAGTTGGCGGGCGTTGGGGCCGGTGTAGGCGACGAGTTGGGCGACGGCGTCCTCGGAGATCTCCTTCTGCTGGGCGCGCAGTTGTTGTCGGGCCCAGCTTTCGGCCTGGCCGGCCCAGTCGCGGTCGTTTTCGCTCCAGCCGGCGAAGGTTTCCACCGCGCCGATCTTGTTGAGCGTCTTGTAGAACGACTTCCGTTTGTCGACCTTGTCGGCGCTGATCAGGAGGCGCACATCGCCCCAGTCGAAGTTCTTCAACATGCCGGCTAGATCGGCGAGTTCCTCGGTGACGGTCTTGCTGGTGGCGGTGCGGCCGTCGCCGAGGAAGTCGCAGTTCTTGAACCAGACGACCTTGCCGCCGCCGAAGAAGGGCAGGGTCTGAAGGGCTTCGCGCAGGCGGGCGAGGGTTTTCAGCGCGTCGGCGACGGTGAGCCCGGAGGCCTCGACGATTTCGTGATCCATTCCGCCGATGTCGCCGCAGAGCTTCTCGTAGATATGGGCGGCGCGCTGCTTGACGGCGAGGTCGTCGTCGCCGCAGAGGAGAATCAGGGGTTCGGTGGGGATGGCGCGAGGACCGGCCATTGTCAGTCTTCGTCCTCCTCGAGGTCGGGGCCGCTTTCGTTCATCTGTTCGAGGATCTCGGACATGTCCTCGACGCTGTCGAACAGGGTCCGGGCGACGAAAATGGGTTTCTTGGCCGCCGAAGCCAGGGCGAGACAGTCGCTGGGGCGGGCGTCGACCTCGAGCACGTTCTGGCCGAGGTCGTTCTCCTGCTTGAGGAGCAGGCGGGCGAAGTAGGTGGATTCGCGGAGTTCGGTGATCACGACCCGTTCGACGCTGATGCCCAGGCCGCGAAAAATCTGCAGCATCAGGTCATGGGTGAGGGGGCGTTCCTTGGGGTGGTTGCGCAGAAACATGCCGATCACGGCGCCGATCTGTTTCTCCACGTGGATCACGAACACCTTGTCGTCATTGCCCACAAAAATCGCGCAGCCGCTGTTGGCCGGCAGGATTCCGCGTATGGCAACGGGGACGACATCTTTCATAGGCGTCGAGTGTAGGGGGCGGCCGGGGCAAAACACAAGTTGTGAATTGTCAGGGGCGTTTTGGGCGCCGCATGATGCCCGTGAAATGAGCCTGAAGGACAAGATTATCCCCTTTGAGAACCTGGCGGAGTGGCGGGAAGGCCTGCGCGCGAACGGGCGCAAACTGGCGGCCACCAACGGCTGTTTCGATCTGTTGCACGCCGGGCATGTGAGCTATCTCGAAACGGCCCGCAGCTTTGCGGACGCGCTGGTGGTCGGGCTGAACGGGGACGAGTCCGTGAAGGCTCTCAAGGGCGAGGGGCGTCCGATCAATTCCGAGCGGGACCGGGCGATCGTGCTCGCGGCCCTGGAGTCCGTGACCGCGGTGACCATCTTCCCCGACGTGCGGGCGACGGCCTTTCTCGCCGAGGCTGAACCGGATGTCTACGTCAAGGGCGGCGATTATTCGCTCGAAACCCTGGACCAGGACGAACGTCGGACGGTCGAGTCCGCGGGCGGTCGGATCGAGTTGGTCGCCTTCGTGCCGGACAAGTCCACGACGCGGACGATCGAGGCGATCGGGCGCGGCTGAGCCGCGGTTCTACTTCGCCGGGACGAGTCGAATGACGCTGTCAGGTTTGTTGAGGACGACGTAGAGGAAACCGTCGGGCCCCGATTTGACATCGCGGACGCGGCCGAGTCCCTTGAGGATGACCTCTTCCTCGACGACCTTGTCATCCTTGAGTCGGAGGCGACGGATCTCCTCCTGTTTCAGGGCGCCGACGAAGAGGTCGTTTTTCCATTTGCGGAATTGTCGGCCGTCATAGAAGTCGAGGCCGCAGGTGGCGATGGAGGGCACCCAGAAATGACTGGGCTGTTCCATGCCGTCCTGATGCGTTTTTCCGAGCGGGGTGCCGTCGTAGTTCATTCCCCAGGTGATCACGGGCCAGCCGTAGTTGCGTCCGGCCCGGATAAGATTGAGCTCATCGCCGCCGCGGGGGCCGTGTTCGGTGCTGTAGATCTCGCCGGTCTTGGGATGCCTCGCCAGCCCCTGAGGGTTCCGGTGTCCGTAGGAGTAGACGCCCGGGACGGCGTCGGTCCCGGCGAACCGGGGATTGTCCGCGGGGACGCGGCCGTCGTCGTGGAGCCGGAAGATCTTGCCCTTGGGGTTGGCAAGATCCTGAACCTCCATCAGCGCGCCGCGTTCGCCGACGACAAAGTAGAGGAAGCCCTTCTGGTCGAAGACAATGCGCGAGCCGAAGTGGGCGCCTGAACCGTCGTAGAACTTCGGTTCGCCCTTCCAGATCCATTGGGTGTCCGTCCAACGGTCGCCCTTGAGACGTCCGCGCACGATGGCGGTGAGCGCCTTTACCTCGGGCTTCTTTTTGCCGGGGACGGTCTTTTTCGTGCCGTCGGCGACCGCGAGGTAGATCCAGCCGTTGCGCTTGAACTTCGGATGGAGGACGACGTCGAGCAGACCGCCCTGTCCGTGGACGACGACCTTGGGGGTGTTGGCGACCGGATCAGGGAGGAGTTGGCCGTCCTTGGAGATGATGCGAAGGCGGCCGGGGCGTTCGGAGACGAGTTTGCGGCCGTCGGGGAGAAAGGCGATCGACCACGGGATCTCAAGGCCCTGGGCGACGGTTTCGATCGTGTAGTCGGCGAGTTGGGTCCGGGTGACTTTGCCGGGTTCGGGCTTGGGGTAGGTGATGCCCTTGACCCTGGCCTCCTTTTCCTTTTCACGGATGAAGATGATCAGGGAGCGGATCTGGTCCCCGGTGAGAATGCCTTCCCAAGGCGTCATGCCGAGGGAGATGTTCCCCTTCAGGATGGTCCGGGCGATTTCGGCGTCGGTGGATCCGTGTTTCCAGACACCGTCGATGAATGAGGGGGCGAGCCCGCCGTTGAGGTCGGCGCCGTGGCAGGTGGCGCAGAGATTCTTGTAGAGGTCCTCCACTTTCATCCTGGCGAGGGCCGCCTTGTCGATGGGAGGGAGTTCGGGGAGCTTGGGCGGGGCCGCATTCTGCGCGGTCGCGATGGAGATCGAAGCGGCGAAGATCGCCGCGATGCGTGGCATTGTCCGGTTGAGCATGGCGCGCAGTGTTCTTGGATGGGGGCCGCGTGTCAATGGCGGGCAACGGAGGGACCAGGAAACGGGCGGGATTGGAACTGACCGGGTTCTAGAACTCGATGATCTCGTTCATGGTCCCGCACTGGGGACAGCGGGAGCGATCGATGTCGGGATCGTCGGTATAGACGAAGGCGCATTTGCCGCAGCGAAAGATGTGGTCCTTGCTGGGGGTGGGTTCGAAGGTCTTGCGGCGTCGTTCAGAGTAGACGGCGACCGCGAAGACGCCGGCGAGCAGGGTCGTCAGGTAGACGAACAGCAGGGTCTCCGGAGGAAACTTCATCTGGAAGAGTCCTTGGCGGGTTGGGGCGGGCGGGCGTAGCCCCATTGGTAGACGAGCCTGCCGGCGGTCAGGGCTGCGTCGTTCAGCTTTTGCGGGTCGGCGGCTGCGGGCAACGGTTGGAACCGGAGTGTCCGGGCGTGCCGCAGGGCCTGACGTTCGGCCTGCAGCCGAAATTCGCCGCCCGGTTCACGACGACCCAGCCCGGAGACACGGGCAGTGAAGACGGCGCCGTCGCGGCCGATCTCGATCTCGATCACGGTGTCGGGAAGCGATTGTCCGGCGGCGAGCAGAGGAGGGGGCGGCAGGCTGCGCAATCCACGACGGCGCAGCGAAGATGGCAGCGCTAGCCGGGTTTCGACGGCGATTCCGCGCGTGACCGTCGACCAACCCGAACGAATCGGCGGCACGCGACGTTGCGACGAGAAGTCATCCGGATCGGTCCGGGGGGCGGCCGCGTCCGAGAAGGCGAGCCCGAAGGTCTCGTAGGCGGGGGCCAGGAAATCGGGTGAATCGACCCATCGCAGCGGTTCGACGCCGGACTTCGCGGAGGCGTCCCATGCCTTGCCGGAAAATCCGCGCGGATGAGCCAGGGCGAGGGTGGTCGGATCCTGGATTTCGGTGGCTTGGAGCCAACGTGAATTGTCCCCGGTGTCGAGCAGCAGGGAGAATTCGAGGGCGCCGGCATCCGGTCGGCGCGGTTCATTCCGGGGGGCTGAGAAGGCGCAGATGAAACCAATGTGCGCGGCGAAGACCACGGCGATGGCGGCAAACCAGCGACCGCGTGTCCACGCCTTGGGCTGACTGTCGACGGCGTTCACGGCGCGGTATCGACTCGCGGCCGAGCCGCCGGCGAGCCTGTCCTTGTGGCAAGGACGGCGCGCGGCACGCCGGCGCGGCGGGCCAGTTCGGCGAGTTGCACCAGGCGGCGTTGGGACACGGATTCGTCCGCCTGGACGACCAGGGTGGGGGGATCCTCCAGAACGCGGACACGATCGGCAAGCCGGGCCTCGAGTTCCGCGCGGCGAAGGACGCGGTTTTCAAAGAAGAGTTCCCCATTCTCGTCGATGGCGACCACGAGGGTGGGGCCGTCGGGGCCGGGAAGTTCGCCGCTGAACGGGAGCTGGATCTCCACGCCCGGGTGGGACACGAGCGAGGTGTGCAGCAGGATGAACATCAGGAGAATAAAGAAGACGCCGACAAAGGGAGCGGCGTCGAGTTGTCCCCGGAAGATCCGGACGTTGCGGGGCAGTCTCATGCCGCGCTGTTGTCCGGGGCGATGTCGGACACGAGGTTCTGGATCTCCGCCGAGGATTTTTCCATGTCGAGGACGATGGAGTTGACGCGTCCGACGAGGTAGTTGTATCCGGCGTAGGCGAAGATGGCCACGGCGAGTCCGGTGGCGGTGCAGAGCAGTGCCTGCCAGATGCCGCCGGCGAGGTCGCCGATGGCGGCAAACTGGCCCGAGCGTTCCAGTTCGCCGAACAGCTTGATGAATCCCAGGCAGGTGCCGAAGAGGCCCATGAGCGGGGCGATCTGTGCCACGGTGGCCAGGACGTTCAAACGCTCCTCCAGGCGGGGCACCTCCATGAGGCCGGCCTCCTCCAAGGCTTCGCGGATGCCGTCGCGCCCGCGATCCCGGCTGAGGATGGCGATCTTCACCATGCGGGCAACGGGGCCGGGGGTGGCGTCGCAGATGGAGATCGCCTCGACGACGTTGTCCCGCTTGAGCACGTTCCGGACCCCGATGAGAAACTCGGTGGAGTTGATCTGCTCCCGATGGTAGTGGAGCAGGCGTTGGATGAAGACCACGAGCGCGACGGAACTGGTCAACAGCAGGACCCACATCATCGGGCCGCCGTTTTTCAGCAGTTCGAGCGAGTTGGTTAACATGTGGATGTTATAGGTTTCACGGCGGCGTCTTCAAAGTCGAAAAGCGGCGGGTTCACGGATCGGCCCGTGGTTTTCGATCCCGCATTGATTCGGGGGCGGCGCGGCGGGCTCAGGGGTTGGAGACCCGGTAGAAGATGAGGTCCTTGCCGATGGAGGAGGCGTCGGTGAACTGGAATGTTCCGACGGGGTCGTTGAGGCGTCCGTTGGGGACGCGGGTCCAGCCGGCGGGATTGGAGAGGTCGGTGTTGGCCTCGATGCGGAGGCGGCAGGCGGCGGCGGTCGTGATGGTCAGGCGGGTCGAGCCGTCGCCGAGGCGCTCGATGGCGTCGATCTGGGCGGGCAGCCCCCGGGAGAAGCAGAAATGGAATTCGCCGGTGACGCCGTTCTTTCCGTCCACCGCGATGAAGTATTTTGTTCCGGCCTCGGCGGTCAGGATCACCAGGCTGCTGAGGTTGCTGCCGGTGTCGTCGTCGTTGGCGACAAGGGTCAGGGAGGCGTGGGAAGAGCCGTCGCCTTGATAGACGGCGATCAGGGTGTCGAGTTGGCCGCCCTCCGGGAGGTTGATGTCGGAGGTTTCCGTTGTGAAGGTGACGGGGCCGTCGAACGGCGAGGTCCATTCCCACCAGACTGAGGCGCCGCCGGCGGCGCCGTGGGTGGCCTCCCCGGCTTCCGAGGTGGCGTCCCGGTTGGTCCAGAGAAAGGAACCGTGCTCGCCGCCCAGAACCTTGCGGTTGCCCAGGTTGTCGTTGGCTCCGTCAACATCGAGGGAGAGGGAAAGCGAGACGGTCCCGACGGCGGGATCCACAAAGGCGGCCGAGCTGTCCACCGCAATGCGGTAGGTCGTGCCCGAGGTGACAAAGGCCAGAATGCGGCTCGTCCCCAAGCCGGTCGTATCCTCGTCGTTGGAGACAATCTCAGTGAGTCCGTCCACGCTGGAACCTGTGTAGAGGGCGAGGACGGTGTCCAGCGGGAAGCTGAACTGGGTCAGACTTCCCTCGGTGGAAATGGAAAGGAGGCCGTCAGCCGGCGCGGTCCACCGCCACCAGAGGGACAGCCCGCCCCTGAGTTGGACGCGGAGTCTGAGGCGGCGGTTCCCGAAAGCGCGGTT
>JAYPEY010000074.1:20799-30088 GCA_038126035.1 Verrucomicrobiales bacterium
GCCCGCCCCTGAGTTGGACGCGGAGTCTGAGGCGGCGGTTCCCGAAAGCGCGGTTGCCATGTCGAAGTGGTCGTTGGCCGGCGCGGCGGCGAGACCGTTCAGGCCGACGGCGAGCGACGCGAACAGGGCAGCCAGGCGGACAAGACGCGTCCTGACGGGCGATCGACGGTCCGCTTTGCGGGAGGGCAACATCATTTCCGGTGGAGGATCGGGCGTTGGTCGCTACTCTTGGTCGGATTCCGGCGACAAGCTAGGCTCGCTTCGGACCTGCGTCAATTTCAAGCGGGCGACCGTATGTTCGTCCATGGACTCGACGCGGAGACTGAATTCCCCGATGCGGACCTCGTCGCCGACCTTGGCGAAGCCGCCGAGACGGTGGGTGATCCAGCCGTTGGTGGTGGTGATGCCCTCTTCCTGCAGCTCTTCACCGACGATTTCGGAGAGGTCGTGGAGGGGACAGGAGCCGTTGAGAATCCAGCGACGTTTGCCGACCTGGGCGATTTCCGGGGATTCCTGGTCGAACTCATCCTGGATCTGGCCGACCAACTCCTCGAGAATATCCTCCAGGGTGACCATTCCCACGGTGCCGCCATATTCATCGACAACGATGGCGAAGTGAAGTTTTCGGTCGAGCAGGATCTTGAGGAGCGTTTCGAGGCGACACTGTTCGGGCACGTAGACGAGTTCGCGCATGACGTCCCGGAGATCATGGCCTTTTCGGGCCAGCAGGCGGCGTCGGAAGAGGTCCTTGAAATGGACGACGCCGAGGGTCCTGTCGATGTTGTCCTCCTCGCACAGGGGCAGTCGGGAAAAACCGGTCGAACCGGCGACCTCGAGGCATTCTTCGATGCTGTCCTCGGTGTCGAGGGCGACGATCTCCGGGCGGGGCGTCATGACATCGCGGACGATGCGGTTCCGGAGGTCCATGGCGTTCATGACGATGTCCCGGCCCAGCGGGGTGGAATCCTCGTGTCGTTCATGGCTGGCGGCGAAGAGCAGCCGGAGTTCCTCCTCGGAGTGGTGCATTTCGGCCTCGCTGGCGGCCTCGATGCCGAATCGGCTCAACAACCACAGGGCGGTGTGGTTGAGGGCCCAGATGAAGGGGTAGGACATCTTGTAGAACCACAAGAGGGGTTTCGCCACCCAGAGCGTCGTCGGCAACGGCTTCTGGATGGCCAGGGACTTGGGCGCGAGTTCTCCGGCCACGATGTGCAGAAAGGTGATCACGGAGAATCCGATGGCAAAGGAGATGGAATGCTTGAGCTCCTCGGAGGCGACGCCGGCGCGGTCCATGACCGGCTCGAGCAGATGGGCGAACACGGGTTCGGCGAACCAGCCCAGTCCCAGGCTCGCCAGCGTGATGCCGAGCTGGGTCGCGCTGAGCGCCGCGTCAAGATTCTGGATGAGCTTGAGTCCCACCTTGGCGTGACGGTTGCCCTGATGGATCAGGGCGACCAGCTGCGTGTCGCGGATCTTGACGATGGCGAACTCGGCGGCGACGAAGAACCCGTTGAGCAGGACGAGCCCCAGGACCAGGACGAGGCCGATGGCAAAATCGATGACGTAGTCCCCGGTCATGGCGTCAGAGACTGACCTTGCCGAACACGGCGCGCAGAATGTCCTGCAGGCTGATCACGCCGATTTCGCGCCGGTTGCGGTCCAGAACGATCGCGAGGCGCTGCCCCTGGTTCTGCATCCGCCGCATGGCCCGGTCCAGCGGGAGGTTCTCGTCGAGATAGATTCCCGAGCGGACGTAATGGGCCACGGATTTGCGCTCGTCGATGGCTCCCTCGTAGAGCAGTCGCTTGAGATTGAGCATGCCGACGATGCGGCGGGGCTCGGCGCGCTGGTTCCAGACAGGGAACCGGGTGAGCTTGTGTTCACGGGCCAGTTCGAGGGCCTCCTTCATGCTGCTTTGGAGGGTGAGGCAGCGGGCGAGTCCGATCGGGGTGGAGGCCTGGCGGACGGTCTTGTTCGGCATGTCCATGACCTTGTTGATCATGCCGCGTTCGGCGGAGGTGAGCCCCTCGGCGCTCTCGTTCATCACCTGCCTCAACTCGCTGCGGCTGCCGAAGAGGTGGCCCGTGTATTCCTTGTCGCCGGTGACGGCGAGAAGGGCGTCGGCGAAGAGTCCGACGACCCAGACGAAGGGACGTAGGATCAGGCGGATGAAGCGGAAGGGGCCGGCCATGGCCATGCAGAGGCGGTTGGGGTAGAGGCGGAACAGCGTCTTGGGCAGCAGTTCGAACAGGCCGTAGAAGACAAGGAACATGGCGATGGAGGCCGCGGCGAACCCGGCGGGCGTGTCGCGGAGCCGGTTGAACAGGGCGACCAGCATGATGCTCAACGCCATGGCGTTGGCCAGGGTGTTGCCGACCAATATGGTCCAGAGGAAATCTTCGGAATCCTCAAGGAAGGCATGGAGGACGTCGGCCGATTTCTTTCCGGCTCGACGCTGCTGCCGGATGCGGAGTCGGTTGAGCGAGAAGACCCCGGACTCCATCCCGGAGAGGATGAATGACAGCGCCAGCACGGCGGCCAGCGACATGAGGGTGAGCAGGGCGTCGCCGGTCATATCCTGGAGCCTTTCCGTTTCTTCGCCACCTGCAACTCAAGGACGCGACGTTCATCGCAGGCGAGCGCGGTGAATTCCAGCCCGTTGAACTGGACGGACTGCCCCGGCGTGGGCACGATCTCCAGCAGGCTGGTCAACAACCCCCCCATTGTTTCGATGTCAGGCACGTCCTCCAGTTGGGGGAATTCGCGCTCCCGGAAGTCGTCCAGCCGCATGGAGCCCTTGACCCTCCAGCGTCCGCGGCCCAGTCGCTGCGCCTCTTCCTCCTCCACCTCGCCTTCGCTGCGGATTTCCCCGACGATCTCCTCCAGGATGTCCTCCACGGTGATGATGCCGTCGGCGCCTCCGAATTCATCGAGGACGATGGCCATGCCGTGACGGTCGTTCTGGAGCCGGGTGAGAAGCTGCAGCAGGTTCATGGTTTCGGGCACGAAGGCCGGGGAGTCGAGCACCGCCTCCAGTTCGGAGTCGGGATTCAGCAGGAGCTTGCGGGTGTCCAGGGTTCCGACGATGTCGTCGGGCGTTTCGTCGTAGACCGGCAGGCGGCGATGCCGGTGTTTCCGGGCTTCCTGGATCATATCGGCGACGGGCATGTCGTCGGGCACCGAGGCCACCTGCGAGCGGGGCGTCATGGCCTCCCGGGCCGTGCGGGTGTCGAGCTTGATGATCTCGAGGATGAGGTCCTTTTCAGACTTGTCGAGGGTTCCCTCCTGGGTGGCCATGTCGAGGAGTTCCTCATATTCGGCGTCACTGAGGCCCCTGTTCGCGGGCGGGCGGCCGCGCAGGGAGAGGCGGAGAATGGCATCGACGCCACGTTGAGCGATTCCGCGGACGGGGCCGAGGACGGCGACGAGGAACTGCAGCGGGCCAGCGATCCTGAGCGACCACTGTGCCGCGCGCCGGACGGCAAGGGTCTTGGGGAGAACCTCCATGAGGAACAGGATCACGAGGATCAGGCCGGCCAGCGTTTTCCAGAAGGGCCAGATACCGGAAAGCGCCATCCAGGCGCCGACGGCCAGCAGCCCCCCGTGCGCGAGGGCTCCGCCGAGCGCGAGCGTCGCGAGCAGATCCTGGGGGCGGGTGAGCAGCTCGGCGACGCGGGCTGCGCGTCCCGGATCCGCGGATGCGAGCTGGCGCGCGCGCCATTGCCCGAGCGAAAGGAGGGCCGCCTCCGCGAGCGCGAAGAAGAAGCCCGTCGCGGCAAAACAGGCCATGCCCGCCCATGCCAATGCGGGCGTCATTACGGCGTTCGCGGCGATTGCGCGTTTCTCATAGGCTCCAAGTGGAATGCCGTCGGCGGAAATTGCAAGTCTTCTTCGCCTGCCTTCGGGGGCGAGAGCGTCTGGATGGGCGTTTTTTTTCTTTAAATTTGTCCACAATTCTTGATCAATCATCAACGTGAGCGACGATGACATTCCAGGATATCGGATATGGGCCGCAGATGACGTGGTGTACGGTCCGGTGGAACTGCCCCAGTTGGTGGAGTGGATTCAGGAGGAGCGCGTGGAGGCGGACACCTGGATCTACATCGAACACGAGGGCAAATGGCAGCAGGCGGGCAAGATTCCGGATTTCGGGATGTTTTTCCGCAAGCGCACCCCTGGAGGCGGCGGCGGCCCGAAGGAGGCGGCTCCGCTCATCGCGGGCATCAAACCCGGCCATCTTCGGCGGGTGAAGATCCTTTCCGAATTTGACGACACCCAGCTCGGACGCTTTCTGAAGTTCATGGAGGTCAAACAGGTTCGCCAGTTTTCCGAGGTCGTGAAGACCGGCGATCACGGCGACTCCATGTTCCTGGTCCTGGAGGGCGAGGTCCGGGTGCGCATGATGATGGGCACCAAGGAGAAGATTCTCGCCACGCTGCCCGCCGGCGAATTTTTTGGCGAGATGACCCTGTTCGACCACGCTCCCCGTTCGGCTGACATCGTCGCGAACTCGGACTGCACCTTGATCAAGATCAGCGCGGAGTCGCTCGAGGCTCTCTTGAACGAGGCTCCCGAACTGGCCCCGCCGCTGCTGATCGCGATCTGCCGGACCTTTTCCGCGCGCATCCGGCAGCTCAACAAGAAGTGGAAGGACGCGATGAACTTCGGCGGCGCCGCCGGGAGCGTCACCGAGTGACCTGATCTCGCGGCCTGGAGCCCCGAGGCGTTTTCATCCGCCGTCCCCTGTGGGCGGCGTTTCTTTTTTTTCAGTTCCATGAGCAAAGTCGTCGGCATCGATCTGGGAACCACCAATTCGCTGGTGGCGGCGGTGGATTCAGGGATTCCGATTGTTCTCGCGGATTCGGAGGGGCGGCGGATCACGCCGTCGGTCGTTCGCTTTCCGGCGGATGGCGCCGATCCCGAGGTGGGGACCGCGGCGGTGAGGGGGCGCGCGCTGCATCCGGCGGAGACGGTGTCCTCGGTGAAGCGCTTCATGGGACGCAGGTATTCCGAATTGGGGGAGGAGGAGAAAGACGTGGAATGGGGGATCGCCGCCGGAAACGGTGATGGCGTGGAATTGTCGATTGGCGACAGAAAGCTGGAACCCGAGTCTGTTTCGGCGGAGGTGTTGAAACGGCTGAGGGCGGTCGCTGAAGCGGCTCTCGAAGCGGATATTTCCGGAGCGGTCATCACCGTGCCGGCCTATTTCAATGATGCGCAACGGACGGCCACGAAACGGGCGGGCGAACTCGCCGGTCTGAAGGTGGAGCGCATCGTGAATGAGCCGACGGCTGCTGCGTTGGCCTATGGCGCCGACAAGCTGAAGGAGCATTCGAAGATCGCAGTCTACGATCTTGGCGGCGGGACCTTCGATCTCTCGATTCTGGAACTGAAGGAGGGCGTTTTCCAGGTTTTGTCGACGAATGGCAACACGCGCCTGGGCGGGGATGATATCGATCGGAGATTGGTCGAGCATTTGGTCGGGAGGATTGCGCAGGCAGGCGGGCCGGATGTTTCGGGGGAGCCGTTGGCGATGGCCCGTCTCCGCGAGGAGGCGGAGCGCTGCAAGATTGCGTTGTCCTCGGAGGATTCGGCGGCGGTTTCCCTCCCGTTCCTGAGCGGCGGATTCAGTTTTTCCGAAACGCTGACGCGGGAGGAGTTGGAGCGCCTGGCAAGGCCGGTGGTGGAGCGGACTCGCGAGCATTGCCTGCGGTCGTTGGCCGACGCCGGTCTGAAGCCGCAGGAACTTGACCAGGTGATCCTCGTCGGCGGCCAGACCCGGATGCCGCTGGTGCGACGCCTGGCGGCAAAATGGTTTGAATGCGCGGAATTTGATGAGACCCGCGGTGATGTCCGGCTGGGGGAGGATTATCACAAGGCCGCCGGGCCCGCGCTGAACACCTCGCAGGATCCGGATGAGGCGGTCGCCCGCGGCGCGGCCATCCAGGCCGAGATCCTGATGGGCGGCTTCAAGGACATGCTGCTGCTGGATGTCACGCCGCTTTCGCTGGGCTTGGAGACCTTCGGAGGCCTGATGAACGTGATCATTCCGCGCAACTCCACGATTCCCGTAAAGGCCGGTGAGATGTTCACCACCGCCATGGACAACCAGGCCAGCATGCTGATCCATGTGTTGCAGGGCGAACGTGAGAGGGCGGCCGACAACTGGAGCCTGGGCCGTTTTGCCATCGAATTCGAGAAGGCCCCCAAGGGTGTGGCCCGCGTCGGCGTGCAGTTTGAGATCGACGCCAACGGCATCCTCCATGTGCTGGCGAGAGACACCCTCACCGGCAGGGAGAAGGTCGTGGACATGCAGTCCGCCGTGGATGTGGATGACGCCGACGTGACCCGGATGGTCGAGGAATCTGTGGAACACGCCTTCGACGACCTTGCCGCGAGGCAATGGATCGAGGCGAAACTGCGCGCGGAAGAGACGGTCCGGGCGACGGAATCCGGACTCGCGGACATGGGCTCGGAATTGGACGCCGAGGATCGCACGCGGATCGAGGCGGCCCTGGCGGCTGTGAAAACGGTTCTCGACGAGGTTGCCGGCGAGGACGGAGTCGGCGACGCGCAGAAATTGAAGGCTGCGGTCGGCCAGTTGGATGAGGCGACCCTGCCGCTCGCCGATTTGATGATGGAAAAAGCCATGGACGCCATGTTGCGGCAGCGTGGCGTGATCGATTGAACAGGGCAGGATCATGATCTGCTCCCTGGGCTGGCATCGATGGAAAGGCGGCGTCTGCGCTTCCTGCGGAAAAACGCGACATTGCTCGCTGGAGCGACACTTCTGGAAGGCGGACCGATGCCAGGTCTGCGGCAGTCGGAGGATGGGCGTCGCCCAGATCGTCACCCTCGTCGACAAGGTTGTCCGCAAGCGCTTCGACAAACTGCATCCAGAGTGGATCCGGGAACTGTCCGATGTCGGCCCAATCGCCATTCCCTACATTCTCCGGGAGATGACGGATCTGGCCCGCTCGGAAGGGGATTTGATCAGCCCGGCCTTTTTGGACCTGCGGCGGATCCTGGCGGCGATGGGGGAGACTGGACGGTGGGCCCTGAAAGCGGTTGCCCGGGAACAGGAATCGGCGACGGATGACCGGAGCCGGCGCGTTGCCGGCGTTGTTGAAGAGATTCAGAGCCAGTGGTCGGAGGCAAACGGCTGTCTTGAAAGCCAAAGAGGCGGGGGGGCGTCTTCAGAAAATTCAGAGTGAGCGCAATTGCGTTCCGGTTGCCCGGAAGAAACGGATGGGGCGAATGAACGACCCGATGAAACTCCGCGCCCTTCAGCCTGGTGCGCTTGACGGAGACCTTTCCGTCGTCCTTTCCTGGAATCATCAAACTGTTGATCCAATTGACGGAACGATCGCCGGCGATGACAAGGGAGGCGCGATCGATGGGGCCGAGAATTGACGGGGTGGCGCGTCTGTCCGTTCCAAGTTCGACGCCTGCCGGGCCAAGAACGATTCGGGCCAGTGGGCAACTGTTCAGTATGTCCACCAGTTCAGATCCCTGATTCGGCGGTCCAAGCATGACGATCTTTCCAATTCGCGCATTTGAGTGATGAACGAGATGGCTGCGAACAAGGAGTCCCCCCATCGAATGCGCCACAAAATGAATCGTCCGGCAATCGGCGAGATCCAGGTGATTCATCGCGGGAACGATTGCTTCATCAGCGAGGTTCCTGATGCAAGGCAGTTTCAGGTCTTTGCGGCGCAGCCGAACAGCCCTCGCTCCCGGATCAATTCCGCGACCTTGGGCGGGACGAGTTCATCCCAATCGTCTTCGTCGGCGCGGATCTTGTCGAGGACGTCCTTGGTGAAGATGGAGAGGTTGGCCTCGTCGAAGCCGCGGAGGGGTTCGATGAAGTTGTTTTCGAGGAGGTGGGAGTAGAGGTGGCGGAGGTGTTCCGCGACCATGAGGTTGCGGGCGTTGATGATCGAGTTGTTGGCGGCGTCCTTGTAGGGGAGCACGTAGAGCTTGAGGTCGTTCTTGAAGAGGCGGCCGAAGGACTCGAGGATCCCGCCGTCGAGATCGGTGTAATATTTTTCCTGGAAGACCTCCTCAAGAGTGGGGATGCCCATGACGATGCCGACCTTTTCGCGGGTGTAACGAAAGAGGTAGGCGGCGACGCGGTGGAATTCGACGTAGTTTGAGATCAGGACGTTTTGTCCGAGGGCGCTGAGAAGGTCGACGCGTTCGAGGAAGTCCTTGTGATCGATCGTGTCGCCATCGGTGAGGGACTTGAGGGTCATCTCCATGAGGGCGGAGACCGACTTGCCGCGGACGCCGGGTTCCTGGACGAACTGGGCGCGGGCGCATTCGAGCATTTCGAGCGTGGTCCTGGTGACCGGTCGGAAGGTTCCGCGCTCGACGAGGATGGGCTTGTCCCAGAGGACCTCGCCGGGTTGGACGACTTCGCCGTCGGCCAGGAACATGGTGGCGTCGGCGAGGCCGTGTTCGACGAGCTTGAGCGCCATGAGGCGGTTGTCAGTGTTGGCGAAGATGGCGCCGTCGAACTTGATCATGTCGAACTCGATGCGTCTTCGGGCGAGCGAATCCAGCAGGGAGCGGAGCAGGGCGATGGGGTCGTGATGAAGGTGGTAGGCGCCATGG
The DNA here is from genome assembly GCA_038126035.1 of Verrucomicrobiales bacterium. Classification (GTDB taxonomy): domain Bacteria; phylum Verrucomicrobiota; class Verrucomicrobiia; order Limisphaerales; family JAYPEY01; genus JAYPEY01. The sequence goes on from JAYPEY010000074.1 coordinate 29,416, forward strand.
ATGAGGTTGATGCCGGCGATGCCGAGGGCCTCCTGTTGTTCGACATTGTGTTCGTCGAGGAGGCGGATGTGCACGAGAATTTCGCTTGGCGCGGCCTTGGGTTCGTGGAGGAAGCGGATGCCCATCCAGCCGTGGTTATCGCCCTTCACGCCCTTGCTCTTGGCGGCGACGGTGTTGGCGAAGGCGAAGAACTGGGTGGTTTCCCACTGTGACGGGCCGAGGCGTTCGATCAGCAGGTCCCATTCATGGTCGAGCATGTCGACGAGCCGGCCGCGGCTGACGTAGCGCTCTGCCTTGCCGTAGATGGCGTCACTCATGGTCATGTCGTAGGCGGACATGGACTTGGCGACGGAACGCGAGGCTCCGCCGACACGGAAGAGCCAGCGGGCGACCTCCTGCCCGGCGCCGATCTCGGCAAGCGTGCCGTAGTGTTCGCGGCGGGCGTTGATGTCGGCGGCCTTGGCGGCGGGCGATTTGACTGCGGCGTTCATGTCGGAGCCATGTTGGGGGGAGGCGGGAGCCATGGCAAATGGCAAATGGCAGATGGTAAATGGCAGATGGCAGATGGCAGAGAGTTCCCGGTTTGCCGTTCTCGATTACGAACCTCGTATCCAGCACCCAGCACCCAGCACCCAGCACCCAGCACCCAGCACCCAGCACCCAGCACCCAGCA
>JAYPEY010000074.1:30188-30320 GCA_038126035.1 Verrucomicrobiales bacterium
CCCAGAACCCAGCACCCAGAACCCAGAACCCAGAACCCAGAACCCAGAACCCAGAACCCTGAATCGAGAACCGAGAGCCGAGAACCGAGAACCGAGGACGCTTGCGGCAGGTGGACGGTATGGGGTAGTTTG
>JAYPEY010000075.1:0-29919 GCA_038126035.1 Verrucomicrobiales bacterium
GACCAACACGACCTTCCGGGTGCACGTCGGCGGGCAGCGACTTGACGGATTGGCCGGCGCCCAGATCACGGGCAAGGGGGGGCACGGCGCGCCTCGTCGAATACCGACGCTTTCTCAGCAACCAGGACACGCGCATCCTGAGGGAGCAGATGACCGAACTGCGCAAGATCACCCGCCCGCAGAAGAAGAAGGGAGGCAAAGACCAGAAGGGCCCGTCCGAGGATGAGGTCAAGGGCGCCAACGGGCTGTTGAAGCGGATTCAGGAGCGGCTGTCCGCCACGGTGAATCAACCTGCCTGTGGGTCCATCGCCAACGTGGCCGTGCTGGAAGTCACTGTCGATCGGCGCGCGGCGCCGGGCGAGCGCGAGTTGCGTCTCGTCACCCTGAACGCCGTCTCCAATCCCATGTCCTTTCACATTGGCGATCTGCCCGAGGTGTCGCGTCCGCCCTTGGGCACCTGCGAGGTGCAGGTGCTGGGCAAGGAGGAACGCGCGCTTCGTCGTCGTCCACCGGAGGAATCCGTGACCCGGATCCAGCTTCCCTGCACGGTGAACGGCCAGATTTCCCCGGGCGAGGTGGACCGTTATCGGTTTGCGGCACGCCAGGGGCAGAAGCTCGTCTTGTCCACCCTGGCGCGACAGCTTGTGCCCTACATCGCCGACGCCGTCCCCGGCTGGTTTCAGCCGATTCAGGAGATCCACGACAGCGAGGGGAGGGAGGTCGCCTACGCCGACGATTTTCGCTTCAAGCCCGACCCGGTCATCGTCTTTGAGGTTCCCCGCGACGGGGAGTATGTCTTTGCCATCCGCGATGGCATCTACCGTGGGCGCGAGGATTTTGTGTACCGGATCTCCGCCGGCGAATTGCCCTTTGTGACCGGCGTCTCGCCGCGGGGCTGGCAGTTCGGCCATGAACCAGGGCTCAAGGTCGAGGGCGTGAATCTGCGCGGCGTCGAACTGAAGACGCCGTCCCGCGGGTTGGGAGCCGGGATCCACATCATCGACCGCGCGCAGGATGGGCGGGCAATCAATCCAATCCCGGTCGCGGTCGATCGGTTGCCGGATTTCCTCTCCCGGGAGCCGAACGATTCGATGCGGGAAGCGGAGAAATTGAAGCCGCCGCTCATCGTGAACGGGGTCATCGACCGACCAGGCGACGCGGACTGGTTTGAATTCAGCGGCCGGGCCGCGCAGTTTGTCGTGCTGGAGGTGATGGCGCGGCGGCTCGACTCCCCGCTCGATTCGATGGTGCGGCTCTATGACGCCTCGGGCAAGGCTCTGGCCTTCAACGACGATCATGAGGGGCCCTGCAACGGCGGGTTGAACACGCATCATGCCGACTCCTACATCCGGGCGATGCTCCCCCGTGACGGGAGATACTTCATCCAGGTGCAGGACATCACGCAGGACGGAGGTTCCAGTTACGGTTACCGGTTGCGCGTCAGCGCGCCGCAGCCGGAATTTGATCTTAGGGTGGTGCCCTCGAGCATCAGTCTGCGCAATCGCGGCAGCGCCCAGGTCAAGGTGCACGCCTTTCGCAAGGATGGCTTCGCCAATCCGATCACGGTCAACATGCCCGAGTTGCCGCGCGGCCTGACGGCGAGCCCGGCCATATTGGTCGCCACCCAGGAATTCGCCACCGTGACGATCAAGGCGGACTGGCGGAATCTGAATCAGCCGGTCTCGGCCACGCCGACCGTGGTGGGCAGCGCGCGCGTCGGCGGGAGGATCCCTGTGCGAAAGGTCGCCGTGCCGGCGGAGGACCGGATGCAGGCCTTTCTCTGGCGACACCTGGTTCCCGCCGACGATTTCCGGATTCATGTCTATAATCCATCCTACAAGCCGCCGAAGACCCGGGTGGCCCGGCTCAGCCAGGCGGAGGCTGCCCGGATCATGACCGAGGCCCGGATGAAGCGCGGCATTAAGCCGCCGACCTTGTCCAAGGGACAGGCGCAGAGCCAGGTGCGTCAACTCGATCGTCTGTTCGAGGCAGGTCTGCTCTCGGACAAATTCTACTTCCGCAAGGTCGCTGAAACCCGTGCGGAGGAAGTCCGCTGAACACACATCGATGAAATCCCCAGAAGACATCACCGGCAGGATGGGCGCGGTCTCGCCCATGGACATCGCGCACAGTTTCCATCTGGATCACCCGGACATAGACAGCCTGCCGTCGCCCTGCGGACGCGCCTGCACGCTGAAGCTGGGGCCGGAGCGGCACTCCATGCTCGAACTCGGTCGCCTGGCCCGTTTTGCGATCATGATCGAGGCGGCCGGCCGGGGGACCTTCAGCGAACAGGCCGCGGAGCTGTTCGCCCAGTTGTCCTGCATTGTCTGTTGCCGCGAGACCGGGTTGACGCCGACCGCCATGATGGTGTTCCTGCGGGACGCGGCGAACAAGGACAGGTGCCGCCGTGTCATTGCCGCGGTATTCGGCGACGAGGCCCCGGTGACGACGTATGTGGCGCAGCCTCCTTGTTCCGGGGCCGAACTCGGTGTGGAATTGTGGGCCGCGGGAGGGAGGGACGTAGAGATCCGGCGATATGGCGCTCATACCATCTCCGTGGAGTCCGACGGCATCCGCTGGGTGCACTGCGGGGATGTCAGCGGCGATCTGAATGGCGCGGAGGGCGCCTATGACGAGGCCGCGACGGCGTTTCAGCATCTGGACGAGCAACTGGGGCTCGCGGGCATCGACTTCGGGCACGTCCTGCGCACCTGGATCTATGTCAATCAGATCACCGAGGGGCCCGACGGTCGCCAGCGTTACCAGGAGTTGAACCGCGCGCGCACGGATTACTTCGACAGCGTCAAGCTGTGCAGCCGAAACCGCGTCGCCTGGGCCCCGGAAAAGATCTACCCCGCCAGCACCGGGATCGGAACGCAGGGAACCGGAATTGCGCTCTGCGCCATGGCGTTGGATACAGAGAGGGACGATGTGTTCTTCATCCCGCTGGAAAACCCGCGGCAGACCTCCGACTTCGATTACAATTCAAGCTACTCCCCGAAGACGCCCAAGTTCTCGCGCGCCATGGCCGTGGTCCAGGGGCATTTCGTCAGCACATTCGTTTCCGGCACGGCCAGCATCGTCGAGGCAAAGACCGTCCATCCCGACGATGTTGAGCGGCAGACCGAGCAGACGATCGACAACATCGAACGCCTCATCGCTGCGGAGAACTTTGCGCGCCACAACATGCCCGGCGTGGGCGCCGCGTTGACCGATGTCGCCAAGCTCCGGGTCTATGTGAAGCACGCGGAGGACTACGAGAAGTGCCGTAATATCGTGGAGGAAAAGCTGCCCGATGTCCCGGCGATCTACCTGCATGCCGATGTCTGTCGCCCGGATCTGCTCGTGGAGATCGAGGCCGTCGCCTTTTCGCCGCTCAATGCCTGACCGGCGCCGCGTTCCCTCACAACTCCGCGCTGTCGTCTCGTTTCCGGAGCTTGAGCATGGCCTTCTTCATGGTTTCGACGTCGGTCGTCATCCGGTAGACGGTTTCAAACATGCGATCCTGGGTGTCCTTGTCGCCGAGGTGGCCGATGGCGGGGTTGATCTTCATCAGGTTGCGCGACATGGCGTCGCAGGCGTCCTTGATCTGCTGGATGGCTTGTTCTGTTTCCATGGGGGAAGGCTTGTCTGCCCGCGAGGGGGGAGGCTTGTCGACGGAGTTCAGAATTTCAAGTGTGTGAACGGGGCCTCGAACCAAAGGCCGTTGAAGTCGAAGGACAGGCTCGGCGGATCGAATCCGGCCCCGACCCAGAAGACCTCATTGCGCGGTCTGAGATGGGCGCGGAGCTCCTCGAACATGTCCGGCTCGAATCCGATAATGTCATAGCGGTCGCGTCGGAGCTTCTGCTTCTCCAGGAGACGGACAACCTCGGCGGCGGCGTCGGGCGATTCGCGCAGGACCCAGATCTCGGCGTCGGGGACCTTGACGGCGATCTTCTTCAACCTCCGGGCGTCGCATTCCCCGCATTCGGCCCAGAGCGCCGGATGAAGCTCAAAATCCATCTGCAACAGGTGCGGCACGAGATGAATGTCCTTGTCATGCAATCGAGGCTCCACCTGGAGTCGATCCCGATAGAGCAGCAGGTAGCCCAAGATCTTGAGAAGGATGACATCCTCGGATTCGTCCGCGCGTCGATGCAACACAAGCTTTGGCGGCAGGGTGAGACGCCCTTCGCCGCTCTGCAACTGAAAGCTGTAAAGCGCGCTCATGTTCAGGGTGCGAAAAAGGCACGTTTGTAAGGGGAAGGGAGGAAAATCCCAAGCCCCAAGCTCCAGATTTCAAATTTCAGCCCGGCGTCGTCAGCGGCATCCAACGCGCGGGTCCGAGGGCGAGGACGATTTCTTTCAGCGCACGACGACGACGGGCATGCCGACCCAGGACATTTTGACGAGGTGTTGTGCGTTCCAGTTGGCGAGGCGAAAGCAGCCGAGGGAGCCGGTCTTTCCGATCTTTTCGGGATCGGGTGTTCCGTGGATGCCGTAGCCGGGGGAATCGAGGCCGATCCAGGCGGTGCCAACTGGGTTGTTCGGGCCGGGGGGGAGGATCAGCTTGGTGACCATGAAGCGGGCTTCGGGCGTGTTGGGGAAGCGTTTGGGGTCGAAGGTGTAGTTGGGGCCTTCGACGAGCACGGTGACCTTGAGTTCGCCCTGGGGACGATTGGCGAAGTTGGCCGCAATGCTGCAGGGGTAATGCGCGAGGAGGCGGTTTTCCTGGTCAAAGGCCTGCACCGTGCGGTCGCCGAGGCGGATGCGGAGGAAGGCGGCGCGTTCGCGAGGCGTTTCACGGACGGCGTTGGGAACGCGGATCCGGGAGCCGGCGGAGACGGAACCCCAGTCGAAGCCCGGATTCAACCGGTGGATGTAATTCGGGCTGGAGTGGCTCTTTTCGGAGACCAGTTCGAGGATGGATTCGAAGCCGAGTTGCGGGCGTTTGGAGCGCTCGGTCCAGGACTCGGGAACGGGCGCGAGGCCCTTGAGTTCCGCGTCGGTCACGATGTGATGGCGATAGGTCTCGCCCGCGACGCTGAGTCGCGACCTGGTTTGATCGTCAAGGCGGCCGGTCATGGAGATGCGTTCCTTTTGCTGGAAGGCGAGCAGGGCCTGTCTGGTCTGATTGCCGTAGACGCCGTCGATGGAGCCGGCGGAGATGCCCTGTTGATCCAGCGCCAACTGGGCCTCGAAGGCGTCGCGCACCGGTCGACGGGGAAGCCGGACGGCGGCGCGGGCTGTCTCAAGGGTCGTTGAAGCGACGCCGGTTGGCGCGCCGGTCTCAGGGGGCGGGGCCGAAGACGTTGCGCCGGGGGGGGCGCCGGTCGAGATGGAGGTTGCAAGAGTGGGCGTGGCTTCGGCGCCCTGGCCGGACATGCGCGCGGTCAGCAGGCCTGGGACACGCGGAGCCGACATGATCGTCGAAACGATTGGGGGCGGCGACGAGGAAGCAGCGGGCGGTTGAGCAGCGGTTTCCGCGGCCCCGGGCGCGGCGGTCATGCCGGCAGTGGCGCTGGAGCGCATCGTGGGCAGATCGATTCGGGGCGGCCCGCCGGCTGAGCTCCGGTTTGTCCGGGCGCCGGGGCTGACGACAGAGCCCGCGGCGGCGTCTTCCACGGCAACAACCGGGGAGAGGTTGAAGGTGGCCGCGTCTTCGGCGGAACCGACGTCGACAGGGGAGCCGGCGATGTCGGGAGGAAAGGGTTCCTCTTTGACCTCCTCGACCGGGGCCGGTTCCTGCGTCGACCTGCCGGCGCGGAGCTTGAAAAACGCCAGGACGCCGACCGACAGGACGATCAGAATGACCGCGGCAATCCACGCGGGGTTGCGCGGCGGCTTCTGGTGCAACGGTTTGACGTCGAGGAACACGGCGGATTATAGACACAGGCAGCAAATGACTTCCAAGCGCCAAAGTCGCTTTTCATCGCCGCGGGCGCAGGTCAGAAAACAGGCGACACAGGAAACGTCGAACACGCGGGGCTTCGCTGCGCTCGCACGCTGAGAAATGGGTATTGCGGCAGCAATACCCCACCAAGGTGGCGCGATGCCGCCGAGGCTGTCTCAAAATCCAATATCTTGGTGGATGCCGACGTGAGTCGGCTCATTTCAAAGCGACTGCGTAGATTTGAGTGGACTCACGTCCGCTGCCACCGCCTTTTGGGACATTCTTCGCAGCAGCGCGCCACCTTTGGAATTCTTGCGTTGGACGCGAATTCCAGAAAACGTTGCGCGTCCATTCCTTGGATCATGATACACGAAGCCAGCCAGTTTGAATGTTGTCGCCTCGCGCGGATGGCGGTGGTGTGGCTTGTGGCGTTGCAGATCCTCTCCTTGCTCGCTTTCAAGACGAGGGGCGATGAGTTCAACAGGACGATCCGCCCGCTTCTGCTCCGGCATTGCGTGAGGTGCCACGGCGGCATCAGGCAGGCGGGTGGGATTTCCTTCGTCTCGGAGGTGGCGCCCGGGAGCAGCGGAGAGTCGGGCAGGCCGATCCTGGTTTCCGGTTCCCCGGCTGAGTCTGAGTTTTTCCGTCGGATCAGTTCGACGGATCCGGATTTCCGCATGCCTCCGGGCGAAGACGGAACTGTCGGCGGTCTGAGTGACGGCGAGGTTGCCACGGTCCGCCGCTGGATCGCGGACGGCGCATCGTGGGAAACTCATTGGGCCTACGCTGAAGGGGCGGAGACCGGGCCGCCGGAGGGTGGTCGCGCGGATTGGGCCAAAGTCCCGTTGGATCGTTTCGTGTTGGCGAAGATGGCCGCGGCCGGGTTGCAACCCTCAGGGGAGGCGCGTCCGGAAGTCTGGCTGAGGCGCGCCTCGCTGGACTTGACCGGTCTGCCGCCGGATGTGGGTGAACTGGACCGTTTCCTGAATGAGCGAAGCCGGCTTGGGGAACGCGCCTACGCCCGCGCCGTGGATCGCCTGCTCGCCTCCGACGCGTTTGGGGAGCGCTGGGCCACCGACTGGCTGGACCTGGCGCGCCATGCGGATTCCAAGGGGTTGGGGCGGGATGGCCGGCGGACCATCTGGAAGTATCGCGACTGGGTGATAGACGCCTTCAACGCGGACCTGCCTTTCGATCAGTTCACGATACGGCAACTCGCGGGAGACCTGTTGCCGGATCCTACGATGGAGGATCTGATCGCGACCGGATTTCATCGGAACACCCAGTCGAATGACGAGGGAGGCACGGACGACGAGCAGTTCCGTGTCGAGGCGGTGATCGACCGTGTCAACACGACCTGGCAGGTATGGCAGGGGACGACCTTGTCCTGCGCCCAATGCCACGATCATCCGCACGATCCGTTTTCGCAGGAGGACTATTATCGCATCATGGCCGTCTTCAACAACACGGCGGACAGCGACAGCGGCAACGACGATCCGTTGCTCCAGGTCCCGTTGGCGAAGGGGGATTACGACCGGGCTCGCGAATTGGATCAAAGGATCGCCGAACTCAGGAAAAAGCTCTGGCTTCCTGCGGATCAACTGCGTCGCGAGGCTGGAGTCTGGAAGCCGCTGAGGGGCCTGAAGGCGGAATCTCGATATGGAACACGAATTGTTGTGGAGCAGGGGGTGGAGGCGGATGAGTTCGTCCTGCCGGCCGAGGTGAAGCAGAAGACGTCGTTCTCGATTGAGGCTCCGTTGCCCGAGGGGGCGCCGAGGATCACCGCGCTGCGACTCACCGCGAAGCCGCGCGATCCGAAGCGCGCGCTGAAGGATTCCGAGTGGGGCTTCATTGTCACGCGGATGAAGGCGGAGCTGATTTCGGCCGATGGCAGCGCGCAGGTCATTCCGCTGAAACGCGTGTTTGCGGATGAACCGCATCCCATTTACGACCCCGCGGAGAGCCTGCGCAACGGCAACTTCGGATTTGCCGCCTACACCCGGATCAATCACCCGCGCGAAGCCGTTTTCCTGACGGAGTCGGCCGTTCCGGTTCCGTCGGGGGGCAGGCTGCGGGTGTCGATGGATCACTCGGTGTTCCTGCTCGCGTCGTACACCCTGGTCGTGCGCCGAGGTTCGATTGCGGTTTCGGATGACGGGCGTTGGGAGCGTCTGGCGCGGAGCCCGGAGCGCGTTGAATGGCAAAGCGAACTCGAGGGACTTCAGGCGCTTCGCGCGACGATCCCATCCGTTCCCACGCCGGTCATGCGCGAACGGCCGTCCTGGCTCCGGCGGCCGACGCATCTTTTCGAGCGCGGCGATTATCTGGAGAAGGGGCGCAGGATCGCGCCCGGGATTCCGGAGGCGTTTTCGACGGCACGGAGACCGGGTAAGGGGGCGACAGAGCCTCTGACACCAGGCATTGACCGCCTGGACCTGGCCCATTGGCTTGTCGGCCCTGAGAATCCATTGACCGCCCGGGTGACAGTGAATCGATATTGGTCCCGGATCTTCAGTCGCGGGCTGGTTTCAACCCTGGACGACATGGGCGTCATGGGCGCGAGGCCCACGCATCCTGAATTGTTGGATTACCTGGCGCGGCGTTTTCGAATTGAGATGCGTTGGAGCGTCAAGAATCTGCTGCGGGAGTTGACGCTTTCGGCGACCTATCGGCAAAGCGCATTCGCGTCTTCTGAAAGTCGGGCCAGGGATCCGGACAACCTCTGGCTGGCGCGGGCGCCGCGTCGCAGACTGACCGCGGAGATGGTCAGGGACCAGGCGCTGCGGGCCGCCGGCCTGTTGAACCGGAAGTTACACGGCCCGCCTGTCCGACCGCCGATCGCCGATGGGGCCTGGCGACCATTCTCCGAGGACCCGTGGGAGGTTGCAACAGGCGCGGACCGTCATCGGCGATCCATTTACACCTATGTGAAACGCACCGTTCCTTACCCGATAACCGCGGTCTTCGACGGGACAACCCGCGAGTTTTGTGTCGCGCAACGGGAAACATCCAACACTCCGCTGCAGGCGCTGACGCTTTTGAACGATCCGGCGCTGGTCGAATGCGCGTCGGCCCTGGCAAGACGAATGAGCCGGGGCGGGGGGACGACGACAGAGCGGATTGCATTCGGATATCGCGCGGCGATGAGCCGGGATGTCGAACGCGAAAGTCTTCGCGACCTGCTCGGATTGCACGCGGCGGCGAGCGCGGAGTATGAGGCGTTGGAGCCGGAGGAATGGCCGGAAGCGACGGTGGACCTGTCCGCGTTGTTTGTCGTTGCTGGGGTGTTGTTGAACCTCGACGAGGCGTTGACGCGATGAACGTTCAAACGGAGCTCCGAAGCGCAGGGCTGCTGGCGTCGACCCGGCGTCATTTCCTGCGCGATTCCGTGGCCGGGTTGGGCGGAATGTGGTTCGCGATGCAATCGGGGGGCGCCGCGCCGGCCGGGGCGCCCGTGAATCCACTGGCTCCGAGACCGGCGCCGCTGCCGGCCACCGCCAAGCGCGTGATCTTCATGCACATGGTCGGAGCGCCGAGCCAGTTGGACCTGTTCGATTTCAAGCCGGAGCTGCAGAAACACGATGGGCGCGATTGTCCGCAGGAGTTTCTGGAAGGAAACCGTTTCGCCTTCATCCAGGGGACGCCGCAATTGCTGGGGCCGCAGTTTCCGTTTCAACGGCATGGTCAATCCGGACAGTGGGTTTCCGACCGGCTGCCGCATTTTGCGCAATGCGCCGACGAGGTCTGTTTCATCAAGACGATGCAGACCGACCAGTTCAACCATGGCCCCGCGCAATTGATGGTTCACACCGGCCATGCGCGAATGGGACAGCCTTCGGTTGGAGCGTGGTCGACCTGGGGGATGGGTTCGGAGAATGAGAACCTCCCGGGGTTCATCACGCTGATCTCGGGAGGGTTGCCGCCGAGGGTCGGGAGCGCCTTGTGGGGCGCAGGTTTCCTTCCTTCCGTCCACCAAGGCGTCCAATGTCGATCCCAGGGCGATCCGGTGCTGAATCTGGCCAATCCGCGCGGCGTGACGCCCGGCGCTCGGCGCGCGGCTCTGGACGCGTTGCGGTCGCTGAACGAGCGCGCGCATCGCGAGGTCGGCGATCCGGAGACCCTGACGCGAATGGCGCAGTATGAACTCGCGTTCCGGATGCAGATCGCCGCGCCGGAAGCGATGAACATGGCCGATGAGTCGGAGTCCGCGTTGAAACTGTATGGCGCCTCGCCCGGGGCGGAGTCCTTCGCCAACAACTGCCTCCTGGCGAGGAGATTGGCCGAGCGCGGCGTGCGGTTCATCCAGTTGTTCGACTGGGGATGGGACTCCCACGGCGCGGCGGAGGGCGAGGCCTTGGATCGCGGGTTTCGCGACAAGTGCCGGCAGATCGACCGGCCGATGGCGGCCCTGCTCAAGGACCTGAAACAACGGGGGCTGCTCGATGACACCCTGGTGGTCTGGACCGGGGAGTTCGGTCGCACGCCCATGCGTGAAAACCGCGGCGGCGGCCGGATGCGCTACGTGGGGCGCGATCACAACCCCCATGCCTTCACGCTCTGGATGGCGGGCGGCGGCGCCCGACCGGGATTCACCTTCGGGGAGACCGATCCGCTGGGATATGCCGCGGCCGAGAACCCCGTTCATCTGCGTGATTTTCATGCGACGATGCTGCGAATGCTGGGGTTCGATCATCGCCGGCTCGTGTATCCCTATCAGGGTGTGAATCGGAAACTGACCGGTTTCAAGCCCGCGAGGATTGTTCGCGAGTTGCTGGGGTAGGCCGCCTCGGGCGCAGGTCAGGAAATATACGACACAGGAAACCCCGAACACGCGGGGCTTCGCTACGCTCGCACGCTGAAAAATGGGTATTGCGGCAGCAATACCCCACCAAGGTGGGGCAAAGCTGCCGCTTTGCCCATTTCTCAGCCAGAGCGAGCAACGCGATGCGCAGGCGTCTGGTCTTGAGATGCACTGAAACTGAACTGCGCCCGGCCGCCTGTCGCGCTTGCCACGACGGTGGACATCGGCAAATGCTTGCTGCGGAATGTCGCCCCCGCTCGAAGAAAACGCCTATCTGAAGAAGTTCAGCCTCGCGCCGGCCGGGATTGTCGATCCGCCGCCGGGGAATCTGGGATTGGTCGTGGTGATTCCGTGTCACGACGAACCGGATGTCACTGGAAGCCTCGACGCCTTGGCCGCCTGCGACGCGCCGGGGAGGGCTGTGGAGGTCATTGTCGTGATCAATCATTCCGAGACCGACCCGGACGACGTGCGGGCCAACAACCAGAGATCCCGGGAGCAGGTGGAGGCGTGGCGTCAGCGAAATGCCGGATCATGGCTGCGATTGCACGAGCTGACCTCCTTCGAGCAACCGCGCAAGCGGGCCGGGGTCGGGCTTTCTCGGAAGATCGGGATGGACGAAGCCGTGCGACGATTCGACCGGTCGGAGCTTGGCGACCGGGGCGTCATTGTGTGTTTCGATGCGGACTGCGCCTGCGATCGGGACTATCTCGTCGAAGTGGAGCGACACTTTGAGGCGCATCCGGACACTCCGGGCTGTGCGATCCGCTTCGAGCATCCTCTGTATGAGGCAAGCCTGCCCGGGCAGCGGGAGGCGATTGCCGCCTACGAACTCCACCTGCGATGTTACATCAACGGGTTGCGTTTCGCCGGGTTCCCCGGGGCATACCAGACTGTGGGTTCCAGCATGGCGGCGCGGTCGTGGGCCTATCAGAAGCAGGGCGGCATGAATTGTCGTCAGGCGGGGGAGGATTTCTACTTTCTGCAACGAATCATCGAGCTGGGAGGTTTTACGGAGTTGAACGCCACCCGGGTGATTCCCTCGCCGCGGCCATCGCATCGTGTGCCTTTCGGGACGGGGCGCGCAGTACAGGACTCGCTCGGTCGCCCCGGAGAACCCGAATCCACCTACGCGCTGCAGGCCTATTCTGATTTGAAGCGCTTCCTGGCGCTTTCGCCGACATTTCGCGACGCCACTCCTGCGGACACGGCCGAGGAACTGAAAGGACTGCCCCAAGTCTTTCAGTCATTTCTCGATCAGCAGGGTTTTGCAGGGGAGTTGGAGAAGATGCGGCGTGAAACCCGGGAGATCGGGGCTTATCGGAGGCGTTTCTTCGGCTGGTTCAACGCCTTCCGGGTTATGAAGTGTCTGCACCACTGCCGTGACCAGGCCTACGGCAAAGGCGATCTTCGCAAAACTGCGGCGGAACTCCTTCGTCTCCGGGGAGGCGATCACATCTCTTCGCACGATGCGCCAGCCCTGGAGGAACTTCTCGCAGCCTTCCGCAAATTGGACCGGCTTGGATGGGCTCCGGTGGTTGGCGGGTGACCGGTTCCGCCGCCGATCCGGTCAAGATGTTACAAAACCGGGAGTTCTGATTCTCAACGCTTGTTTTGGCATGAAATCTGCCAACAGCGCCGATGGCGCACATCCTTCCGGGAGTCTTGTTTCAAAGTGGTTGGCGCCTGATTTGCTTGATTGGCAAAGAGTTCGCTCAAATAGGCGCAACGGCCTATTCCGGCGGCTTTCGGCGCAGATCAATTGGTCTTTTTTGGTCAATCGAATGAAAAACCATGAAGAGATATTGTCATGGCGCGTCGTATTCACGCACGGACGAATTCTGGCGATGCAGATGTCCAGTGAATGGGGATCGAAGCGTAAACTGATTGGAACAAAGCTGTAATGGGTAAGCGTATGAGTGGCGACGCAAGGGAAATGGGATTTGACGGGGCCAGTGCGGTCCTTGGGTTGGACATCGTGGCTTTTTCGGTGATGCCGGAGCGCGAGCAGATTGACGCCGTGCAGAACATCTACCGGTGGATTGCCGAATCGTTGGCCAACCATAGTCTGGAGGACGACGTCTATTGCTGGAGCCCCGCCGGCGACGGGGGCTACCTGACCTTTCGGACCACAGCGGCCTGCCGCAAGGCGATTGATGTCGCCTTTACGCTGGCGGAGAAGATCGCCCACCCGGACTGGATCCCGGAGAACGGGAAACGGCTTGATCTGCGCATGGGGCTCCACGCGGGACTGGTGACGGACGGCGAGGATCTGGGGCGGGGCCGCAATGTCTGGGGAGTCGGCATCAACATCGCCAGTCGGATTCTGGCCATCTCGGGCAAATCCCAACTCCTTGTTTCAAAGCAGTATTTCGAGTCGTATGTCCAGGGGGACCGGGAGGACAGTTTTGAGTTTGGAACGCCTTACTCGCGCACGGTGAAGCACGGCGCGGAGATCGAGGTGATGAACGCCAACCGGCATGACCTTCGACTCAACAATGCGGAGGCGGCGAATCAGCGCTGGCAGTCCATCGCCGGGTTGTGGCGTAAGACGATCCAGGATTACACCTGCCTGGTGCAGGACGCCATGCGCTCGGGCGATCCCATTGCGGCCATGGCCTCCTCCAAGTTCCTGCTGGATCTGAAGACGGAGGAGCCGGTCAAGGAGCTGTGCCACATGCTGGGCCGCTCGGAGGTCCGGCCGACGGCAAGTTATCCCGCGCAGACCCACATCCTGTTCAGCCAGATGCCGCCGGACCTGCTGTTCAAGGTCATCGAGAACTCGGACCCACGACTGTTCTCCGAGGGCGAGGTCATCTGCGAGGAGGGGGAGCCCGCCAAGAGCTGTTTCTTTCCGGTTTCAGGAACGCTGGTCGTCGATGTTCACGGCCACGACGAACCCATCCCCATCAAGAAGGGGCAGATGACCGGCGAATTCTCCCTCTGGATACCGAACATCAGTCGCACAGGCCGCGTCCGGGCGATGGACGACGGCATGTTTCTTGAGATCCATATCGACCGTTTCCGGGGGTATCTCGAGAACAATCCGGATGTGGCCAATGTCATCTACGAGATCATTCGCCGTCGCATTTTGGAGAACGCATTGACCTCCAAGCACCTGTTTCCGGAACTGCCCACCAATCTGAAGGAGGACCTTGCCGGCATTCCGGCGGTCACCGAGAAATTGAGCCCGGGCGATGTCCTGGACCTGAACGGATCGGCCTACGCCATATTCAGTGGAGCCGTGACCATCGAGCCGCCGGATGGAACGCCGATGACCGTCTCATCAAGCGGCCAGTTCCGACCCGAGTCCGTGGTCGGAATCGTCTCCGAAATCGGGGCGCCGGACGGTGACAAGGGCAGGGCGGAGGAGGAAACGGTGGCCGTGCGCGTGCCGCATGAATTCCTGATTGAGGCGCAGGACAAATCCGACGCATTGATGAACGCATGGAACGCCATCTGCGGACAGCGCCTGGGGCAGATCCGTCGCGCCAAGCGGGAAGCGGCAGGCGTTTGATGTGAATCCGCCGGGAAACTGAGAACGGTCGGCAACGGCCTCCTTCCGGATCGGATCAGCCGCTGTAGTAGGCGTCGACCTTGTCGGCCACATCGCGGTAGCCGATGTCCATCTCGTAGATCTTCTTGAACTGTTCGATGGCCTGCTCCCGTTTGTCCATTTCCTCGAGGATGCAGCCATAGGTGTAGATCAGATCCTTGGTCTCCTCGTCCTGGACCTTTTTCTCCTCAATGGCGGTCTCGAGCTGCTTGGCGGCCATGTCGTACATCTTCTTCTTGGCGAAGCATTGCCCGAGGTAGTAGAGGGAGCGGATGCGGCTCTTGCCGTCCTTTTGCGAGCGCTGGAACTCCTTGATGGCCTCGGTGTATTTCTCGGTCTTGAAGAACAACACGCCGAGGTCGTAGCGAAGCCCCAGTTCATTCGGATATCGGTCGACGCGCTTCTTCGCGTCCTCCAACTGGAAGTTGGCCTTCCTCTTCTCGATGTCCTGGAGCCGGGCCATGTAGTCCTCGCCCTCGGGGTCGAGGTCGCGTTTCTCCTTCTCGAAGGCCTTGAGCTGGCATTGGGAGACGAGCTTGTCGAGCGCCGGGTCGGAGGCTCCCGGCTGTTGCAGGATCTGCTTGTAGTATTTCAGGGCGGTGGCGAAATCCTTCATCTCGTAGCAGACGTCGGCATACTTGCGCGCGGTCTGGATGGAGGGTTCCGCCTGCAGGGCTTCGTAGGCCTCCTCCGCCAACTTCTCGAGCGTCTCCTCGTCCTTGTGGCCGCGGGCCTCCTGTTCCAGTCGGGTCGCCTCGTCCTGATCCTTCAGCGCGTCGCGGAAGCTGCCTTCGCCTTCGGCCAGTTTTTCATAGCCTTTCTCGCCCAATGTGCGTTTGGCCGAGAGGTCGCGATATTTCTTCTGCAATTCCGGATCGTTGGGGTTCTTGCGCAACTGTTCGCTGAGCACGGCGTCCGCCTTGTCGCCCTGTCGGCCGGCGATGTAGGCCTCGGCGAGTTCGACGGCGACGTCCCGGTCGTTGGGCTCGATGCCGCGGGCGAATTCGAGGGAGAGGATGGCGGTTTCAATGAAGTCCTCGGCCAGGGCAGCCTCGGCCAGGCAGCGATGGGCGCCTGAGTTCTGGGCGTCCGCGTTCAGGGCCTTCTCGCAGAGGGACATGGCCTCCCGGGGATTCTTGCCGACGACCATCTTCGCCTTGGCTAGGAACGGGCTGGGCTTCTTGATCTTGCTGAACAGCCCCTTCTTCTGGCCGCTCTTCTGCACCTGCGCCTTGCGCAGCGCCTGGCGGCATTCCAGGAAGGCCGGCTCCTTGTTGAGCACGTCCAGAAAGATGTCCAGGGCGTAGTCGAGATTGTCGCGCGCGACCGCCTGCTTTCCCTTTTCGTAAAGGTCTCTCAGGGGGCGGGGGATTTCGGTAGTCTGCTTCTCTGGCATGGCGGGGGAATGCTTAAGACATGGGGCGGAAAAAACCAACGCAATTTTCCGGTCGGTCTCGGTGTTGGGGATTGTTGTCAGTCAAGTTGGCGCTCCTGCCGGGAGTCGTCAATTCGGCGTATCCGGGGCGTTCAGCGTCTTCAGCCAGCCTTCGACCGTAAACGTCGAGGCGCCAAGTTCCCCCGGGCGGAGGACGGCCATGTCTTCGGGCGTCATGGGGCGGATTCCGATGTCAGGCAGCGTGGCGCCGCGTTGATGCAACTGCGTTCCATAGAGACGCTCCAGACGGATGCCGTTCCGGTCGCAGTATTCACCGGAGTTCACTGTGGGCAGTTTCCGGACCTGTTCCAACGACATGGCCGGCGTGCCGAGATGGCGATGGATCCACTCAAGGGCGTCCTTGCAGGCGAAATAGGGGCGATGTCCGCCGTCGGCTTCATACCAGGTCCGAATGGCAGCCGGGGAATCGAGGGCCTGGTAGACCTTCGCTGCCTGCCGGACCGCGAGATCCGTGCCGGTCCAGGCGGATTTGTCGTCCTCACGGTCAATCACCCAGTCGGCGTCGCCGTTCATGATCATAACAGCGCAGTCGGGGGCGGCCAGCGAGGCGTATTCGCCCCAGCCGATCAACTGGCGCATGCGCTGATTGGGCAACATGGTGCAGAACTTGGTGCGCAGGGAGATGTCGTGGTAGGCCCAACCGCAGACCAACGTCATCTGGATCCTGGGCTCCAGGGCGGCCATCCAACCGGCGACCGCGCCCCCGAGCGAATTTCCTGCGACCCCGATCTTGGCGTGATCGATGTCGTCGCGCGTCTCCAGGAAATCAATGCCCCGCATGGTGTCGAAGACCAGCTTGCCCATGATCAGGCGGCCGGCTTGCTCCGCGCGCTCGCTGACGGATTGGGGATCATGAGCGCGCGTGCCGAGACGACCTTTGGCATGACGCTCTTCTTCCCCGATGGGGTCCATGGCCAGGCAGGCGAGTCCCATGCGGGCATAGAGCTGGCCGGCGAAGTTGTACTGCCATTGGCTCTTGCTGCCGCCATGCCCGAAGGTGAGGACAATAGCCGGCATCTTGGAATTGGCGGGCCTTTTCGCCGGGCGGTAAAGGACTGCTGGGATGCGGGAGCCCGGCTCGCTGGTGAAGACCCATTTCTCAATGACGACGCCGTCGCGTTCGATCTCGCCGCGCTTTTCGGCGTTGAGCGGGACGCGCTTGTCCGGAATGCCCAGGGCCTTGCTGAGCTTTGCGCGGGTTTCGGATTGCCAGGCGCGAAAGGCGGCAAAGGACTCCACGGGCGGGGTCACGCGACGTGCGGCCTTCGGCTCAGGATTCTTCCAGACTGCGGTATTGATGGCGAAATACTTGTTCTTGAACGGCGGTTTCTTCCGGCTGGCATACCACATCCGCAGCGAGCCATCGGGCAACTGCATGATGGACTGGCTGGTGGTGTAGTGGGATTCCCATGGGCGCGCCAGATCCGGTCTGAAGACGGGATTGCCCGGATGCTTGTGCCATTGCAGGCCGTCGAGACTGGCCGCAAATCCGAGGGCCGTGGTGTTTGGCCGTCCGCTCCAGTAGGCCCCGTACCACATCAGGTAGACACCGTCTTTCTGGATCACAGTCGGATAGAACAGGTTGCCCTTTTCCCAGGTCTGATCGAGTTCGAGAACGGGATAGGGCGTGAGCCGCCACTTCTTTCCATCCGTGCTGGATGCATGGCGGATGGTCCAGGGCGTCGTTGACACATCGGTGTGCCACATCTGGTAATGGCGGCCGGTTTTGATGATGGTCGGAGCGTAGACGTTCTTCATCAGGGCAGGGGAGGCCGGCGACCAGGCGATGCCGTCATGGCTCCGGGCCTCGTGGAGAGTGTGCAGCCCACTCTTGTCGGTGAAGGAGGTCGAGGAGAACCACATGCGCAGGCCGCCGTTCTCACGGAGGGGAAGTCCGCTCGGCGCGCGCAGCAGCGTCGGAGTCAGGATGGAGCGAGCTCCGTCGCCCAGTTCGTAGATCGGATCGCCCGGATGCCGGATGAAACTCCGACCGTCACTGCCGGTTGAAAGCCCGAGGCGAAAGACACGCTCGGCGACAATGCCCGTCGAACCACAATGCCATAGTTGATAGCGACCGTCCGCCATCGAGACCATGGGCGCAAAGATGTGGGTGTCGTCAAAGGAGCCGGGTTCCCCGAGCGAAAGAATCGGCCCATCGGTGTCGCGGCGCCATTGCTGGGTGGTGTTCAACCAGGCCTGGACTCGGGAAGGGGCGCCAGCGGCAAGGTCGGCAATGAGCAGCGCGCCAAGAAACACGAGCGCCCTTCCATGGAGGTGTTTTCCAGCGACGACGGTGTTCATTTGTTGCGGCCCGGAGCTCCTGAATTCCACTCCATATCGTGGTATCCTGAATCCTCGGCGATCCGATTGTTTTCTGCCGCCGCCTTTGCGCTCTCATTCTTGAGCAGCCTGGACTCTGGTTTCATTCCCAATTCAGCGTAGAGCTCTGAAAGACTCTCCAACACCTGGTAGTCGGGATTCTCCTGGTGTGCGATTTGTCCGGCGATCAGTTCTTCCAGAAACAAGATCCGCTTGATCAGTTCGATTCTCTTGTCCCGTGGCAGCGGTTTCCGAAACATGATGTCACAATAGAAGAAGCCGGTCCTGAAATCGAGACCGGCTTTTGAGATTGGACTGGTGAGCGGGATTACTTGCCGCCGCGGCCCTTGAAGGTGAGTTCGGCGACGCCGGACTTGTCGAGTTCGCCGAGGCCCTTCTTCTTCATCAGGTCATATTGCCCCTTGGTGGCGGCGGCGAGGGGCAGGTTGATGCCGGCCTTCTGGCCGAGTTTCAGGGCGATTCCGGAGTCCTTTGCCGCGTGGTTGGCGGAGAAGTAGCAGTCATGATCCCGGTCGCGCATGTCCTCGCCGTCGGTGACGAGCACGCGGGAATTGGCGCCGGTTTCGCTGAAGACCTTCATGACCATGTTGAGGTCGAGGCCGAGTGCGTCGGCGAGGCCGAGGCCTTCTGCGAGGCCGGCGGTGTTGATGTTCATGACCATGTTCACGAGGGCCTTGACCTTGGCCGCCTCGCCCGTGCCGCCGACGTACATCATCTTCTTGGCGAGTTTGCGGAGGATGGGGCGGACGCTCTTGAAGACCGCCTCGTCGCCGCCGAGCATCAGGTAGAGCGTGCCTTGGCGGGCCTGGGTGATGCTGGAGGCCATGCAGCCCTCAAGCGTGCTCGCGCCGACCTTTTTGGCCCGCTTCTCGACCTTGATGTGCGTGGCCGGGGAGATGGTGGCGCAATTGATGAAGGTCTTGCCCTCGGCCCCGGTGAGCAGGCTCTTGCCCTTGTCGGAGAAGATCTGGTCCATCGCCTTGTCGTCCGTGACGACGGTGATGATCACGTCGGCGAGTTCGGTGACCTTGGGGAGGCTGGCGGTGGCGGTGGCTCCGATCTCCTTGGCCAGCGCGTTGGCGACCTTCTTCTGGATGTCGTAGACGACGCTGACGTTGTATCCTTCATCATTCAGACGGCGGGCCATGTTGGCCCCCATGCGTCCGAGTCCGACAAATCCGATCTTCTGGCTCATAGCGGTGTTGTGTTCGTTTGGTTGATTGCAAATTCGGCGATTTTAGGGAGGCGCGAAGTCGAGGCAAGAATGGATTTGCCAACGGGCGTTGTCGGGATACGGGATACGGGATGCGGGGTGCGGCGGATGGCCAATTGCATATGGCAAATGGCATAGCCCACGAACCGAGAACCCAGAACCGAGAACCGGTCAGAAGGATTCCGCGAGGTCGGTTTCCTCGGAGTAGTAGAGGATGCGGCCGCAGTTGGGGCAGGTGACGAGTTCCTGTTCCTGGCGGCAGGAGACGGTCGTTTGGACAGGGGCCTGCATGTGGCAGCCGGCGCACATGTTCTCGCCGTTGATGGATACGACGGGGTCGTTCTTCACCTTGAGCAGCCGCTCGTAGAGGCGCAGGGTGCGGTTCTCGACGGCGTCGGCGAGTTCGCCGCGATTGGACTTGAGTTGGTCGTATTCGGCCTGGAGTTCCTTCTCACGGACATCCATCTTGCCGATCTGGGCGTCGATGTCGGCCTTGATTTCGGCGGCCTCCTTCTTGGCGTTTTCAACGATGACGGCGACCTCTTCGGCCTTCTCCATGAGGTCGAGTTGTTTGTCCTCCAGTTCGCGGATGGCGTCCCTGCAGTTCTGGATCTGATTGCCGAGCGCCTTGTATTCCTCGTTCTTCTTGGTTTCCAGCTGTTGCTGGGAATACTTGGCGATCTGATCGTTCTTGGAGGAGACCTCGTTTTCCAGGTCCTTGCGTTCGGATTCGACCTGATTGGACTGGGTCTTGGCGTTGTCGAGAATGGTCTCGCACTTGGACATCTTGGCGCGCATGGCGGCCCGCTGGGGCTCCACGGAATCCAGTTCCGTCCTGGTCTGATGGATCTTCTGGTCGCGTTCCTGAAGGATGATAAGTTTTTCGATGACTTCGAGCATGTTGACTTGGAAAATTGGGTGTGGAAACCTATCGGCCCCGTCAAGGCAAGTCAATCGCCAGTCTGGATTTTCGGGCGCAGATTGTTGGCGGCGGGCCGTGGGGCGATGAACGCGGTTCACTTTTCCGGATGACACGATTTCTTCGAACAATGGCGCTGGCGGCGATCATGGCCTGGTCGCAGACGGAATGTCGCGCCCAGAGCGCGCCGGCGGGCGGGGATCTTGCGCCGGTTTCGGAGGCGCTGCGGCACGCCCGTCTGCTGAATCAGGCGTTCGTCGAGGCCGTGCAGAAAGCGGCCCCGTCGGTGGCGGTGATCGTGGTGGAACAGAAAGCGGCGGAGGCGCGCGATGTCCCGGAGGGCGCGCCGCGGGATCTTCCGGAGGATTTTCGCGAGTGGTGGCGCCGGCAGTTGGAGGAGTCGCCGATGGAGGGCCGGGGTTCGGGCATCGTCATCCGGGAGGATGGGCACATCCTCACCAACGCGCATGTGGTGGATGGAGCCGGAAAGATCACCGCGCGCTTCAAGGATGGACGCAGTTTCAAGGCGGAGATCGTGGGCATGGACCGCCGCTCCGAGGTGGCGGTGATCAAGATTGAGGCGGAAGGGCTGCCGGCGGCGCGGATTGGGGATTCGGACGCCACCAGGGTCGGGGAGTTTGCCATTGCGATCGGAGCCCCCTTCGAACTGGACTACACCGCCACCTTTGGTCACGTGAGCGCGGTGGGGCGTTCGGAGATCGTTTCCGCGTCGGAATTGATGGACCAGAATTTCATCCAGACCGACGCGAGCATCAATCCCGGGAACAGCGGCGGACCGCTGGTGGACATCGAAGGCCGGGTGGTGGGGATCAACACGATCATTCGCGGCATCGGCACGGGGATCGGGTTTGCCATCCCGATCAATTTCGCGATGAAGGTCGCGGATGAACTGATCGAGAAGGGGCGGTATGTTCGTTCGTGGGTGGGGATCGAGGTCACCGACTTTGGCGAGTTTCCCCGCATGCGCGATTTTTCGGGCGGGGTGAAGGAGGGGGTGATCGTGGTTGCGATTCATCCCGGAGGACCGGCCGCGGAATCCGCATTGGAGCCGGGCCATATTGTCACCCGCGTCGCCGGTCGGAAGGTGACAACACGCCGGGAACTGATCGCTGCGGTGCGCGAGCGCGGGGTCGGCGACGCGGTCGCGGTGGATTTCATCCGGATCAACGATGAGGGAAAGCCGGCTCCGATGAGCCTGCGCATCGAGCCGGGGGCCTTTCCTGAACGGGTCTACCGGCGCGCGCGCAGCCGCTGGTCGGGCGGCAGGACCGAGGCGTCGGCGCGCGGGATCTCGATCATGGACCTGACGGAGGAACTGGCGGCCGAGTATCGCGCGCCGCTGGAGACCGGGGTGGTGGTGACGGATCTGGAGGGGATTTACGACACCGAGTTTCTCGGGCCGGGGGACATCGTCACGCGGATCGGCGGGCGTCGGGTCACCGGCGTGGAAAGTTTCAAGCGCGCGGTCGCCGCGGCGGATTTTTTCCGGGGCGTGGTGGTGAATTACATCAGCGATCATCCGCTGCGTCGTGATTGGAAGCGGATGGAGATCGTGGTGCAACGCCCCTGATCACGATGGTTCAACGTCGGAGCAAACCTCAAGCAACATGTCATTGCCATTCAAACTGAAATCAGAACTGGAAGTCCTGCCGGTCTATCAGCCGGGACGCCCCATCGACGAAGTCGCCCGCGAACTGGGGCTGCCCTTCGATTCCATCGACAAGCTCGCCTCGAATGAAAACCCGCTGGGAGCCTCGGCGGCCGCGGTTGAAGCGGTTCGGAAGGCGGCCGTCGACATGCATCTTTACCCGGACGGGAACTGCCATCATCTGCGGGAGCGATTGGCGGCGAAACTCCTGCTGGAGCCGGGCAATCTGATCTTTGGCAACGGCTCCAACGAGGTTCTGGAGCTGCTGGGGCATGCGCTGCTGGGCCCCGGCGATGAGATCGTGATCTCGCAGTATTGTTTCGTGGTCTATCCGATCGTGGGGCGGTTGTTCGGGGCGGATGTCGTGTCCGTTCCGGCAAAGGATCACGGACACGACCTGCGCGCGATGCTGGACGCGGTGACGGAGCGGACGCGGATCGTCTTTGTGGCGAATCCCAATAATCCGACGGGAACGCTGGCGTCGCGCGAGGACGTGATCGAACTCGTCAGCGGCCTGCCGGAGCATGTGACCCTGGTGATGGACGAGGCCTACGTGGAATACTTGGACGACCCGGTTGACCTGTTGTCCCTGATCCGGCGCGGGGATCGCCCGAATCTCTTTGTGACGCGGACCTTTTCGAAGATCCATGGACTGGCCGGACTGCGTGTCGGGTATGGCGTCGGTCATCCGGAGTTCATCGCCGGTCTGGAAAAGACGCGGGAGCCCTTCAACGTGAACTCACTGGCGCAGGCGGGTGCCTTGGCGGCGCTGGACGACGAGGAGCATGTGGCCCGGACACGGGCGGTGAACCGTGCGGGGCTGGAGTTTCTTGGCGCGGCCTTTCGGAAGTTGGGCGTCGAGTTCGTGCCGTCCCACGGCAACTTCATCCTCGCCCGGGTGGGGGATTCCGCGAAGGTCTTTGGCGATCTGCAGAGCCGCGGCGTCATCACACGACCGGTCGCAGGCTACGGTCTGCCGGAGAGGTTGCGGATTTCCGTGGGGACCGCCGAACAAAACGGCCGCTGCGTGGACGCCTTGCGGGAGATTCTGGACGCCGGCGGGCGGTAGGACGGCGCTTTCGAGCCTGTTCCCAAGTCCAACAACCTGACAGATGCCGGACTGAGGCGGCTCACTTCGGAGCGGGTTCGTTGATTTGAGCGGACTCACGTCGGCTGGCGCCGCCTGTTGAGGCGGCGCCTCCAGCATGGCAAGAACGGGCAGTATCGCTTCTCGCTCAATTGAACGCGAGGACGGGCGCTATTCCGCTTCCAGCTTTTGCAGAAGTTCAGCGATGTGTTCCCGGAGAATCGGAGTCTCCTCGCGTCGCTGCGCCGCGCGTAGCGTCTCGAGAAACTTGGGGCTCCCTGATTCTGCGGCGACGGACATGATGTTGTAGGCAAACTGTCGGATCTGGGCGTCGGTGTGGCGGACCGCGCCGGACATGATGTCGAGGAGATGCTGCGGGTTGTCCTCGAGATCCCAGGCGGAGGACCGGGCGATGTTCTGATGCAGGCCGAGAATTGTCGCCCGGAGGGTCCCCTTGTCGTCGGGTTCCCGGCGGAGAATGCCGGCCACGGCGGCCAGTGTCTCGGCGGTTGAGTCAGCGCGGTCGAGGAGCAGTCCGATGGCGTGATGACGCGCGTCGGGAGGATTGCCGGCCAGTTGTTCAAAGAGAAACTCCCTTGCGCTTTCGGGGTGGAGGTATTCCACGTGGCTCATGAGCGCGCGCTTGATGAGTTGGCGGCGGTTGGGGTTGCTCTCGACCTCGTCCAGTTCGCGCAGGAGTTTCCATCCGCGATGGGTGCGGGCGATGCCGACGAGGCTTTCGTAGGCGAGGTCGACGATGAGGGATGAATCCTGCCGCAGGGCGTTGCGTTTGAACAACTGCAGGACCTCGTCGTCCGCGGAACCGAGACTCAGGCGGAGGAAGTTCAGCATGGCGTGCTGCACGGAAGTGGAGACGTCGTCGAACACCGTCATTGCCAGTCTGCGGGCCAGCGGGGGGTCTTTTACAGACACTGCGGTGAAGATCCGGGATGCGAATCGCCCGTCCTCGTTGGCCACCCACGCCGGGGCTAGGATTTCAACCTCCGGCAACCCGCTCTCCTGGATCAACGCGATCGCGTAGTTGTAGCGGCGAAACATGGTCCGGTCGTTGATCAGCTTCATGAACAGATCACGGATCCTCGAGACGTGGAGATGCGGGCGGAGGGCGTTGACAGCCTCCTCGGGAAAAATGCCCTCCTTCGGACGAAGCAGGAGCGAGAGAACCGGTTGGTAGTCCCCGAAGGCGGGGTTGTGCGTCAGCAATCCGGTGATCCGACGTTGCTTGAGCGTGTCGAGATCAGGGAGCAGACGGGCGATGAGGCCTCCGAGATAGTCGGCTCCGGCCAGTATTGCGGCCCGGCAGATGTCCTCCTTGAGAAAGCCGCTGCCCTCATCGGCGAGTTCGGAGAAGCGGGCGAGGGCGGTTTCGGGACGGCCGTAGATCAACGCCTGTGCGGCGGGGAGTCGGAGGCGTCCGTCATCATCGATCAGCGGCGTATCCGGTGGGACGCCCGGAAACAGTTCGAAGGCCGGGAGCGTCTTCAGGGCGTCCCGGACGCGTTCGGTCAGGGCCGCCTGCCGTTCGGCGATCAGGGACTCGGCGTCGCGCGACCCCTGGTTCAACAACGGGTCGAGGCGGACATAGGCCGGGACCGCGACTTCGGCGAGATAGGGCGGGAGTTTGTCCCAGGAGGTGGGGATCTCCGGCGTGCCGACCAGCGCCAGGGTGACCTGAACGCGTTGGGGAACCCGGGGCATGGTCGCATTGCGGGCCTGCTCCACCGAGTCCAGGATCCGGTTTTCCGCGTGGGTGAGGTGCGTGCGGACCGCGACGTGTTTCCAGGTGGCGCTTTCCTCGCGGCTGTCGAGCGGAGGGCCATAGACGAGCCGGAAGCCATAGCGCTGTTGCCAGCGCTTCTCGATCTCCGCCTGGATCGCCTGATTGAAGATGTCCGAATTTCCCGAGAAGGTCACGCGCACCCACTTGGCGGCCGCGTCGGCGCGGGCGAGTGCGATCTCCTCGTGCCGTGAGGCCCATTGCTCCTTCGGTTCGTCGAAACCATAAAAGGCAATATCCCGGGTCAGTGTTTCGGCGGCCTGCACGTCGAATTCAGATCGCTTCACGCGCTCGATGACCTCGTCGAAGTAGTTGGCGACATCGCCGAGATAACGGGCCTCGAGGCTGGTCCACCAGGACTTGACCGTGATCCCCGGGCGGAATTCATGGTCGGGCCAACGATCCAGGTAACGCTCGGCCATCTCCCTCGCATCGACAATCGCCTGATATACCTCCTTGGCCTCGTCGCGTTTCATGGCGTCGCGTCCCTCGATGACGCGGGCCTCGGCGCGCTGCGCCTCGAGTTCCATCTCGTGGACGCGCCATTCCGCCAGCCCCTTTTTGACGTTCTGGTATTCGGGGCTGGCGTTGGCCTTCAGCCAGGAGACGGTGATGTAGATGCAGACCGCCAGAAAGCCGGAGACGCCGACGAGAATGAACCAGTTGACCCCGGGGCCCGAAGGCTTTCGACGAGACCGCTCCTCCGGGTCCTCATCCGGCTCTGGGAAACTGGTGAAAAGGTCCACGGCGATTGAGCGGGGGGCGACGACCGCGGCTGCGTCCGTTTCAGGCCATCCCGAGATTCTCGAGGATGCGCGTGGTCGGCGCCGCTTTGTTCAGGGTGTAGAAATGGATCCCGGGCGCGCCGCGGTCAAGCAGTTCGCGGCACTGGGTGGCGGCATACTCAATGCCGAACTCCATGGTTGCATCGTCATCATCGCCCAGTTCCTGAAGCCGCGCCAAGACGGGTTCGGGAAGCCGCGCGCCGCACATGGCGGTGAAACGTTGAATCTGCGCGCCGTTGAGGATGGGGATGATGCCGGGCACGATGGGCTGCGTCGCGCCCAGTTCGCCGCGCAGGTGATCGGCAAACCGGAAGAAGTCGGCGTTGTCGAAGAACAGCTGCGACAGCGCGAATTCGGCGCCGGCGTCGAACTTGCCCTTCAGGTGTTTCCAGTCGGTGAGCTTGTCCTCGCAGGCGATGTGGCCCTCGGGGAATCCGGCGCAGCCGATGCTGAAGCCGCCCTTGTCCCGGATGAACTCGATCAACTGGTAGGAATATTCGAAGCCGCCGTCCGTCGCGGTCCATTCGCCGCCGTCCGGGGGATCGCCGCGGAGGGCCAGGATGTTCCGTATGCCGCGGGCCTTGGCCTCGTCAAGCACGGCCCCGATCTGCTCGCGGGTGGAGCAGACGCAGGTGAGGTGAGCCATGGTCGGGATGCCGAAATCGTCCTGGATGCGCTGGACGATCTCCAGGGTCTTGTCCCGCGTCGTGCCGCCGGCCCCGTAGGTGACCGAACAGTAGTCAGGCTCCAGTTCCTTCAGGGCCGGCAGGGTCCGGTTGAAAAAGGCGTCCTCGCCCTTCTCTGTCTTGAAGGGGAAAAACTCGAATGAGATTGCCGGTTTCCCGGCCGCCTGCTTGGCGGCGATAATGTCCCGTATGTGCTGCATCGTGTCCGGGGACTATGCTGGCATTGCTCCGGCAATTCAAGCGGCGTAAAGCCTGTCGAAGGAATCCGGGGGCGGGGGGATGGGCGCGTTGATGGAATGAGACCGCCCCGCGAGGACTCTGCCGCGCAGGAAAACGGGTTTGGAGGGGACGCATTTCCATGAATGACAAGGGCTCCCGCGTCTTCTAAGCTCCGTCCCTCAATTGTGATTCCACGACCATCATGATCCACAAGACTCTTCCCATTTCGCTGATCGCCGCAGTGGCGGTTTCCTATTCCATCTCCGCCATTGCCGCGGACAAACAGACCTCCCTGAAATGGACCGTCAAGGCATTGACCGTTGACGGCAACGAGGGCATCGACGTCGCGGACTTCAACAAGGACGGCAAGCTGGATGTCATCGCCGGGCGCAACTGGTATGCGGCGCCGGATTTCGTGGCGCGACCCGTGCGGACAATCGAGGACTGGAACGGCTACGTCCAAAGCAATGGCGACTACGCCCACGACGTCAACGGCGACGGCTGGATGGATGTGATCGCCGGCTCCTTCATCCCCACCGAGGTGCACTGGTATGAGAACCCCAAGGCCGAAGGGCTGCGCATGGGCAAGACCTGGACAAAACACCTGTTGAAGGACACCGGCTTCTCGCGGAATGAAGGTCAGTTGATGCACGACCTCGACGGCGACGGCATGCCGGAGTGGGTTGTGAACAGCTGGGGCAAGGATCAACCGCTGGTCGCCTGGAAGCTCACAACCGAGGAGCGCGAGGTCGAGGAGAAACGCGGCCAGAAGACGGTCAAGGTGAAGAAGACGGTCCCCTCGATGAAACAGTTGCTCATCGGGAGCGAGAAGAACGGGCATGGACTCGGTTTTGGCGACCTGAACGGCGATGGCCTGGAGGACGTGTTGTTCGAGGCGGGCTGGTATGAGCGGCCCAAGGGCGACGCCTTCGCCCAGCCCTGGAAGTTTCACGAGCAATGGTTCATCCACGCCAGCGTGCCCATCCTGGTGCGCGACATGAACGGCGACGGCCGCAATGACGTGGTCGTCGGCATGGGGCACGCCTTCGGCCTGCACTGGCACGAGCAGTTGAAGCCCGCCGAGGACGGAACGCTGAAGTTCAAGCAGCACACGATTGACGACTCCTTCTCGCAGCCGCATGCGCTGGCCTTCGCGGACCTGGATGGCGACGGCGATGACGAACTCATCACCGGCAAGCGGGTCTACGCGCACAATGGCCGCGACCCGGGCGGCAAGCAGCAGCCCTGCATCTACTACTACGAATGGGACCGAAAGGCCGCGAAGTTCACGCGCCACACGATCGAGGAGGGGCGCGTCGGCATCGGCCTGCAGATCCGGACCGCCGACCTCAATGGCGACGGGCGCCTGGACATCGCCGTCGCAGGCAAGAGCGGGACGCATATCCTTTTCAACGAGGGGCGGTAGGCAAAAGCCCCTGTAGCAGCGGACGTGAGTCTGCTCAGTTTGACGGGCAGGGGGGGCTGTCTGCGGCGTGGTTGATGTGATCGAACTCACGTTCGATTCTACGGGGACTCAAACACCGGCAGGACGATGCTGATGGTCGTGCCGCCGCCTTGCTTTGACTTGATCTTCACCAGGCCGCCGTGGGCATCGACGATCTTGCCGACGATGGCCAGCCCGAGCCCGGAACCCTTTGACTTTGTCGTGCTGAGAAGGGAATTGAAGGCGCGAAGGCGCTGGTCCTCGGTCATTCCGGCGCCCGTGTCCCGGAACTTCACGACCACGTGCGTGGTTCCTTCGGGGCGGCGCGGGATGCGCAGCACCTTGGTGTAGACGGTGATTGCGCCGCCTTCGGGCATCGCTTCCATGGCGTTCAACGCCAGGTTCAGGAATGCCTGGTTCAACTGGCTTCCATCTCCGCGCACCGGGGGCAGGTCCGCCGACAATCGCGTCCGGAGATCGATTGCCTGCTGGGCGAACTTGCGACGGACCAGGAGCCGAAGGTCGTCGATGATCTTGTTGGCGTCCACCGCCCGCATCTTCGGCTCCGCGTTGCGGGCGAAACCGAGGATCTGCTCCACGATCTTGTTCAGGTGCTCGATCTTCTCGCCCAGGATCTTGGCGTCCTGGGTCCGGGGATCCTCGTCCGGGAACTTCAGGTCGAGTGAATGATACATCATCTTCATGACCGTCAGTGGGTTCCGGATCTCGTGGGCGACCTCCGCGGCGAGCAGCCCCAGGGCTGAGAGCTTCTCGTTCTGTCGCATCTGCTCCTCCACATCCATCAACCGCTCGTAGAGGCGGGTCTTCTCGATCGCCAGCGCCGAGAGGTCGGCAAACGCGGTAAGGAGCTGGATCTCGTCGTTGGAGAAGCGGTGCGGCGCGTCCGTGTAGACATTGAGGACGCCGATCGCCTTGCCCTCGAAGATCAAGGGCGCGCTGAGCAGGGAGACCAAGCCCTCCGTGGCGGCGATGTCGGTGTGGACATAGCGGCTGGAATCCTGGACGTTGGCGTCCTGCACCGGTTGCCGCTTCTCGATGGCCCGGCCGATGAGGCTGCCGGAGACCGAAACCCTCGGCTTGGCCAGGTAGGCCTCGCCGGCGCCCTGACTGGCGCGCAGTTCCAGCCACTCCCCGGTTTCGTCCAGCAACAACAGCGAGCACACGCGGGCGCGCATCAGCCGGCGGGCCTCGCTCGTGATGCGATCGAGTGCCTCGCTCAGATCCATCGCCGAGTTGATCGTCTGTCCCACGGCCGCCAGGGTCTCAAATTGCCGGGCCTTGGAGCGGAACTGCTCGTAGAGCCAGGAATTGTGAATGACCTTGGCCGCCTGCAGCGCAAACTCGCCCAGGAGTTCCTCGTCGTCCTCGCTGAAGGCGTCGGCGGCCTCGGAATCCACGTTGATGACCCCGGAGACCTCCTCGTCGATGCGCAGCGGCACAGCCAGCTCGGATCGGACCTCCGCACGGAGATTGACGTAACGCGGGTCGAGCCGGACATCGGCGATCCGCGCAGGTTTGCCGATCTGCGCGACCCAGCCGGTGACGCCGCGGCCGACGCGCAGCTTCATGCCCTGCGCCGATTCCGGCAGTCCGTGCGACGCGAGTATCTCCAACTCCCGGGTCGTCGGATTCACCAGCGCCACCGATCCGCTGGACGCGCGGGTCAACCCCACCGCCTCGGTCAGAATCACCTTCAGCGCAGTCTGCTGGTCCAGCGACGAATGGATGACATTGCTGACCCCATACAGCTGGCTCAACCGCGCAAAGCGGATCTTCAACTCACTGAGTTCGCTCGATTCATCGGACACACGCGCAGTGTAGGGGAATCAGGCGAAACGGGAAATGGATTCTGGGGGGCGTCGTAGCGCAGGCGGGACGGCTGCGCTACGGACTGGCGGGAAGCGGAGTAGAACGGGATTCATCCCGTTTGCCCGGCGCCGAAGGACGAAAGGTCGGGGCTGGTCGGCGGCGCTGTGGAATGCCGCGCGTGGGCCTGAAAGAACAGGAGCGCTGCGAACGGGATGAATCCCGTTCTACGGCGTGGCAC
>JAYPEY010000076.1:0-29827 GCA_038126035.1 Verrucomicrobiales bacterium
TCTGGTAGCTGCAGCGGCACTTGGAGGAGCCGTCGGGAATCAGGGCGAGGCCGCCTGCGGGAATGGCGTTGATCCAGCAACTGGGGCGGATGCCGCCATAGTTCTCCGTGCCCGAGCCTCGGGTCAGGTCCAGGTAACCGAGTGTCGCGGAGCGGAAGAGCATCATGTGCCGGCTGGCGGAAATCTGGCCGCAGCCGTAGGAGCGGTTGAATTCCCAGGGTATCTTGTCACCGGTCTTGATATTCCAGGCGCCGCCCTGCGCGTAGACGGTGTCGTCGTTGATCAGGGGCCGGGTCTGGTAGTCGGCGGCGACATCCCAGAGGCGGTTGCCGGTGTTGATGTCGAAGCCGGCCAGGCGGCCGCCGGTTTCGGAGGGAAGAGCGAAGAACTTGTGGCGCACGGCCTGGTAGTTCATCAGCAGGACGGAGTGGCGCTCACTGACGGATAGTTGCGTTCCGTAGATCTTGTCCTCGTTGCGCCAGACCGGCTTTCCACTCCGCGCGTCGAGCGCCGACAGGGTCCCGCCGGGGATTTGATCCGCCGGCAGTTTCGCGACGTGTCTGCCGTTGCGGCGGGGATTGGGGACGTTGTCGGTTGCGATCAGCGGCCGGTCGATCAGGTAGACCCGGGCGCCCGCAATGGCGATCGCGTTGTGTCGCAAAGAGCCATTTGGTTTGTGGGTCCACCGGACTTTGCCGGTCGCGGCGTCCATCGCAAAGAGAAGGACGGATTCGGTGCGCAGTTGGGTGAGCTTGTAGCGCGGGCTGACGCGGTGGGCCTGGTTGACGACGGAGCCAAAGAGCATTCCGTCATGCCAGGCGAGGAAGCCCCAGTTGCGGTTGGCTGCGTCTTTTGCGACGGGAGTCTTGAGTTCGTTCAGAAGTCTGCCGGTCGCCAGATCGATGCGCAGGCAGCGGTCCTTGTCGCGGACATAGACAGCGTCGTCGCCGATGCAATACGCGCCGCCGGTTTCTCCGACGCCGACATCGTGGTGGATGCCGTCGTAGTCCCTGAGGAGGTCGGGGATCGCGTGTGTCCAGATGACGCGGCCGTTGTAGGCGTCCATGCAGCAGAGTCCGTCCACGCCGCCGACGATCATGAAGCCCTTGGAGTACAAGGGCGCGGGGCCCTGGCCGTGGCGGTTGGGAACCTCGAATTCGACGTCGCGGAACCAAAACATCGAAAGGGGCCCTTTGAGGACGGTGTCGTCGGAGCAGAGCGTGTTGGCGGGGTTGGAATTCTGGTGCGTCCAGCTGCCCGAACCGGCCAGTTCGCCGCGGGTTGTCACCTTCATTGCCCCGGGAGCTCCGAAGCAGACTCGTCCGCCGAAGGGCCGCTGGAGACGTTGTGCCTCCCTTTGGATGGCCGGAGCCGGACTTCCGGAGAGCGAGCGCGAGGAGACGGTGATGTTGGCGAAGTTCATGGGAAGGGGAGTCTTGGCCGGATCTCCTTGGAGAACCGAGACACGCATGCCATAGAGCCCGGCTTCGGAAAGCCGGCGGCGTGCGGCGAGGACCTTGGCGGCGTCGGGTTCGATCGCGCAGATGTGCAGCGAGGATTGTCGGGCGAGTTCGAGCGCGAGCTCGCCTGAACCGGCGCCGAGATCCACGCAGAAGCCCTCGCGGATTGAAGTCTTCTTCAGGATTTCGTCGGCCGCCTTTGGGAAATTGATTGAAGGCGTTTTCTTGGGAGCGCGCGTTTTGTCAGGTTTGGAGGCGAGGGTTGCAGGGCCGTCCGGCGCTCCGTCGAAGCAGTAGATCAGGCCCATGTCGGTGGAGGCGACGACGCGGCCGTTTGCGGCGGCGAGGCCGAGGACCTTCCCTTCGACCTCGTGTGACCACCAGATGGTTCGCTGACGGGCGAAGTCGATGGCGCTTACGCGTCCGTCTTCGCCGCAGACCGCATCCCCGTCCGCGACGATGAACTCGAGGATTTCCCGGTCCATGGAGGCGAGGCGGTTTTCGGCAAGTTGGCGGGTCTTCACCGGTTTTCCCTTGCGATCGAGGCTCGTCACATCGGACCAGGCGTAGCGCACGAGCGAGCGACCGTTGGCGCGGACGATGCCGTTGGGGATGGCGACCAGGGCGCCGGAGCCGATCTGAGAGGAAAGGTTGCCGGTCTTGAGATCGAAGAGGCAGCCGTCGTTGAACAGGAATTGGTCCGCGGCCATGGCGCGTGAGCCGCCGCGATGCTGGTTCTTCTGGAGGTGGTAGTAGAGCAGCCTGCCGCTCGAGCGATCGAACATGGCGGGCACGGCGCGTCCGGTGGGAACGATCAGGCCGTTGTCCGCGATGGCCAGGTGGCCCTGGGCGGAAACGCCGCTCTCGGCTTTGGCTCCGCCGTGGGGCTGGTTCATGAGGAGTTGACCGGTTTCGTCGTTGGTCCACAGCGGTTTTCCGGTTGCCGCGTCGAGGGCGTGCAGGTAGACGCCGTCGCTGGGCCAGATCCCGGCGGCAAAGTACACGATGTCGCCATGAACGACCGGGCCGCCGCGCGCCGGCCACTTGGAGGTCAGGCGTTCGTTGCCGATGACCATGTCGTCGGTCGGCCCGCCGCGCCTGCTCCAAAGCAGGGAGCCGTCCTCCAGTTTCAACGCGTAGAGCCAGCCGTCGTCGCTGGCCACGAAGACGCGGTCTTTCCAGCCGGCCGGGGCCAGGCGGATCGGGCCGCCCGCGAAGAACGTCCAGCGGACTTCTCCGGTGGCGGCGTCGATGGCGCGGAGTTTGTCGTCCGTAGAGCTGCCGAACAAGACCAGGTCGCCCATGATGATGGGCTGGAACGCGCGATCGAAATGAATGCGCTCCGAGGTTGTCCAGGCGGGGCGGGGCGCGTGCGGGGAGCGAAAGGTCCAGCGGAGTTGAAGTTGATTGGGGATCGCTTCGGCCGTGAAGCCGCTGCGTTGGGCGTCGGCGCGAAACATCGGCCAGTCCGCCGCGGAGGAGGGGAGAGCGGCGGTCAGCGTGAGGGCAACCAAGGCTGGAATGCGGAAGCGCTGTTTCATCTGCCTCGGGAAACTAGCGGTCTCGGGGAGGTGGATGCAATGAGAAGGTCCGGTCAAGGAGGGGGGAGACGAACGTCAAACGCTCAACTTTTTGCGTGTTCAGAAGTCTCGTAGCCGCAGCCTTCAGGCTGCGACGGGCGTTGCTCTTCAAATCGCGCGCCGGTTTGCCATGTCGAACGATGCGCAACCTAAAGGTCGCGGCTACGGAACAGTTGGAGCCGTCCTGCCGCGATTTATCTCGGTTGGCCGAAATTCACCGCCGCAACTTCTGAAACTCCTTGAATCCTTCCCAGGCGATGCGCTGGAGGTCGGCGCGGTCCTTGTCTGAGAACTTCCTTGTGATGGGATTGCCGTCGCGGTCCCTGTCCTTGTGCTTGTTCTGCCAGAAGCGGATGTCGGTGATCGAATTGATGGGCAGGCCTTGCGGATCTTTCTCGAAGATGGCGGCGTAGATCGCGCAGGCGGAGAGATAGGCCATGACCTTGTTGAGGTGCGCATCGTTGATGAAGCGCAGCGTGAGGTCGGGGCGTTCCGTCTGGCACTTGTGGCCGATCAAAGCCATGGGGGCGGCATTGGCGTCGATCTTGTCGGCGAGCCGGGCGATCGCGCGGGACTTCTCCATCACCGGCCTGGCGTCGGGTTTCTCGGCCAATGGCTTGGCGTTCTGGGTGGTGGGGGTGGTCACGTAAAGAATGACCTTCGCGCCTTGGGCGTGGGCCAGTTCCGCGAATTTGGGCGCGTATTGCGCGTAGAGTGTATCGTCGCCGCCGAGATCGTCGCGATAGGATTGCAGCACGACGACGTCCCACTTCGTCCGGAGTTTCTCGAACTCCTTGATGAATCCTCGATGCTTGGCCAGGGCGTTCTTCGCGTATTTGTCCTTAGGGTCCTTCGCCTGCTCCTCAAGGCTGGCGAGGGTGGCCTTCTCCTCGGCCATGGTCAGTTCGTGGAGCTTCACGTAGTTCTGCGTGCCGAAGCGCCAATGGTCGCGCAGTGTGCGGCCGCCGTAGATGACCTGGGTGGGCTTGAAGTCGAGGCCGGGGTTGCCGGCCTCGGCCATGGCCTCGACCACCCGGGCCAGGTTGTGGCGTGCGGTGTAGCTGTTGCCGATGAAGAGGACGTTGAGGTCCTTGGCGGCGGCGGTGGCGGC
Organism: Verrucomicrobiales bacterium; assembly: GCA_038126035.1. Lineage (GTDB taxonomy): Bacteria > Verrucomicrobiota > Verrucomicrobiia > Limisphaerales > JAYPEY01 > JAYPEY01. The sequence goes on from JAYPEY010000076.1 coordinate 4,152, forward strand.
GCAGCAGGCTGTCGCCAGAGCCAACGCGGGAAGAACAGGGTGTCGTTTGTTGAACATCAGGGGCATGGTGGAGGATCTCATGATTGATTCAAGTCGCGTGTGATCGAGTAGACCCGGTCCGGATGAGTGTATCCCGGCAGCATGGCATCGTCGGTGTGCCTCATTCCCAGTTTCTCGGCCACGCGAATGGACCGGTGGTTTCCCGGATCGATCAACGAAATGAGTCGGCCGATGTTCCATTGCCTGAATGCAAGATCGCGAATGGCGGCGGCGGCTTCGGTGGCGATCCCTTGCCCCCAATGTTCCTTCGCCAATCGGTAGCCGAGTTCGATTTCAGGAGCGCCATTGACATCAGTGAACCGGGTCAGCCCGCAATAGCCGATGGGGCATTCCGTCCCATGGAGAACGATAGCCCAGAGTCCCAGGTTGTCATGCGCGTAGTCGGCGATGGTCCGCGCGATCCATTCGCCCACCCAGGCATCATCCTGCGGGCCGTCGCCGAACTGCATGACCGCAGGATCGCCAAAAAGGGTGGTCATGGCCGCGGCATCGGACGGGATGAAATGACGAAGAATCGTTCTGCTGGTGTTGGCGACGATCATGTCCCGCCCGACTCCAGTGACGTCAGAAACTGTGCGGGCAGATAAACGGGGATTGCCGCCGCGATGAAGTCATCGATATTGCGGGTGATGATGCAGTTGGCGCCGGCCTGACGCGCGGCTTCGTGCAGCACAGCGTCTTCGAAACCGGGCATGCCCGATTTCATCGCCGTTCGAAGCACGGCCTCGTTCACTGTGGCCACTCCGAATATCGACAGGAGATCGGCAAGTCGTTCAAGACTCTCGTCGTTTCCAAGTTGCCGACGCGCGATGTAGTGGATGGTGGTGACGGTCGTCGCGCACAACAGCCCCCGGCAACGTCCCGTTTCCACCGCGGCGACGACAGCAGCCGAATCGGTCAGGTGGGGGGCTCTGGCCAGCAGGACGTCGAGGATGACGTTGGTGTCGATCAGCGCAGTCACGAGTGCTTGCGCTCAAGGTGGTCGATATAGGCCTCGCGGTCGTCTTTCGCCCCATGAATGCAGCCGACCAATCTTGAGGTGATCGGGGGAAGACTGGCTGGCTTTTGGTCGGACGGGGCTGCCGCCAAGGCGCGGAAATAGTCGCTGACAAGTTTGGAAACCGATGTCCCTCTGACGGCCGCCTGCTCTTTGGCTGCCGTCACCAGATTGTCCGGCACGTGAAGTGTGAGTTTTGCCATGACGTATAGAATTGCGAAATTGACACGTCATGTCAATTGCGCGGCGTTCAGATTCCCGTGACTTTTCTCCAGGTTTCCGCCATGAGGGTGTGACCTGCGAGGGTGGGGTGGACGCCGTCGCGGGCCCAGTATTCGGGCTTGGTTCCGGCGGCGACAGCCTCGTCGAACATGGTCTGAAACGGGACCCAGAGCGTTCCGGCCTCGTCCGCGACTTCCCTGGCGGCGGCGCGGCGCTTGTCGAATTCGGGAAACCAGGACTCCTTCACCGCGCCGCAGCGCAGGACGAAGGGCTCGCAGATGACGAAGGCGGTCTTGGGCAGGGCCTGTCGGGTCTGCTTGAGCAGCGCGGCGAAACCTGTCCGGTAGTCCTCCACCGTTCCGTCGTAGCGGCCGTTGAGCTTGTGCCAGATGTCGTTGACGCCGATGAGGATGCTGAGCACGGCGGGTTTCAGATCGAGGCAGTCAGCCTGCCAGCGTTTCTGAAGATCGGGGACCTTGTTGCCGCTGATGCCGCGGTTGTAGATCCTGAGCTGGCTCTTGGGGTGGTCGCGCAGGAGACCGCCGGCGATCAGGACGGGATAACCGTCGCCGAGCCCCGATGGATCGTTGGCGTTGGCTGCGGTCTTGCGGTTGCGTCGCGCGTCGGTGATGGAATCGCCCTGGAACAGGACGACGTCATTGCGCTTGAGAGAAACCTTCGATGCGGCCGCGCGGGCGCCTGCAGGAATGGATTGCCAGGCTGCCGCGACGCCGGCGGCGATGGCGGAGGACTGCAGCATCGAGCGGCGGCTGATGATGGGAGAGGTGGAGGCGGATTCGTTGGACATGCTCCATTGATTCCCGGAATTCCCGGTTCGGTCGAGAGAGAACTGAGGGCGGCCTTTCCGGGGATGCGCGGTTGAAACCGGGATGAGGCGGGGCATTCCTTTTCTTCTTCGAATTTGCGGCCCTGCTCGCTACGCTCGCGCGCGTTTCCGTCATGGCTTTGAAGATATACAACACACTTACCCGCGCCAAAGAGGAGTTCGTTCCGCTGGACCCGGCCGGCCGCAAGGTCGGGCTCTATGCCTGCGGGCCGACGGTCTACGATTTTGCGCACATTGGGAATTTTCGCACCTTCGTCTTCGTGGATCTGGTCCGCCGCTATCTGGCGTTCAAGGGGTTCGAGGTGGAGCACGTGATGAACATCACGGACGTGGAGGACAAGATCATCCGGAACGTGCGTGAGACGGGCCTCAGTCGCGCGGAGTTCACCGCGAAGTATGAGGACGCCTTCCTCAAGGACCTGGAGACGCTCAACTGCGAGAAGCCCACCCGCATCCCGCGCGCCACGGAGCACATTGCCGGGATCATTTCCCTGATTGAGAAGCTGGTGGAGCGCGGCATCGCCTACTGCGCCGATGACGGCTCCGTCTATTTCAGTATCGCGAAATACATCGAGGCCGGCCACGCCTATGGAAAACTGCAGAAGCTCAACATGGACGAGATGCGTCCGGGCGAGCGGGTCAGCGACGACGAGTATGAAAAGGAGTCGCTCGCCGACTTTGCGCTGTGGAAGGGGCGTGTGGAGGAGGATGGCGAGGTGTTCTGGGACAGCCCGTGGGGCGAGGGGCGGCCCGGGTGGCATATTGAGTGCAGCGCGATGAGCATGGACATTCTGGGCCCGAGCTTCGACCTTCACCTCGGCGGCGAGGACCTGAAGTTTCCGCACCACGAGGACGAGATCGCGCAAAGCGAGGGCGCCTGCGTTCAGGAGGAGGGCGCGCCGTTTGTGAAATACTGGATGCACGGCGCGCACCTGTTTGTGAATGGCGAGAAGATGTCCAAGAAGCTGGGCAACTTCTTCACCCTGCGCGACCTGTTGGACAAGGGCTACAGCGCCCGCGCCATCCGCCAACTCCTGCTGACCGCGCATTATCGCGACACCTTCAACTTCACCGAGGACGCGCTCAAGGGCAGCGCCATGGAGGCCCTTCATCGCCTCGACAACTGCCTGATTCAACTGCGCGAAATCGCCGGTGAAGCCCAGGGCGAAGTCGACGGGGAAACATTGAAGCAGTTCGAGGAGGCCCTGGACGATGACCTGAATGTTTCCAAGGCTTGGGGCGTGATCTTCGACTGGGTGCGGGACCTGAATCGCCACGCCGCCGAGGGGACGCTTGCCTCGGAACAGGCCGCAGGCGCCCTGGCGACCTGGGAGCGCATCGATTCCGTCTTCGGGGTCGGTGAGAAGGCGGCCGGCGGCCCGCCGCAGGAGATCGTCGCGCTCGCGGAGGAACGCGCGCAGGCCCGCAAAGACAAGGACTTCGCCAAGTCCGACGAACTCCGCGACAAGCTGGCGGAACAGGGCTGGCTCATCGAGGACAAACCCGACGGCTACCGCCTCAAAACCCGGTAGAATCGGGGGGCTTCGGTGGCATGCTGTGAGCGCTTCGACACGTCGGGCTTCGCTAACGCTCGCAGGCTGAGAAATGGGCATTGCAGCAGCAATGCCCCACCTTCTTTACAATGGTGGGGCAAACCTGCGGGTTTGCCCATTTTTCAGCCAGAGCGAGCAACGCGATGCGCAGGCGTCTCAGCAGCGTTGGATGCTCACGTGGCGCTGGTTTGAAGTTGGAATGTCGAAGGCGCGGCTGCATGGTGCTTTCATGCAAATCAAGGTGAGAAACTGGAGGATACGCTTTTGTGTTTTGGCGATTGCGCTTGGGGGCGCTTTGCCCTGTGCAACGTTAACGGTTCCAGGACGCGCTGCCGATGCTGCGAATTCGGACGATCAATCGTTGACGGTGAGAATTCTCGAAGTGTCGGGACGGGCTCGGTTGGTCGAGACAGGGAAGAAGACTGCAATCAATGAAAAGGCCGTCGGTCGCCTGATAGGGAATGGGGCTTCCATCGAAACGCGGGGAAAGGGTGTGGTTGTGCTTGAACTCTATCGTGGCGGTCCGGTCATTGCGGTGAAGCCAGATTCATTGATAGGCATTGACGAAGTTTCCGGAATCGAGGGGGCGAGAAGTGTGAGATTGAACGTCGAGCGTGGATGCATTTTGGGATGCGTCGACAGATTGGGCGCCGCCTCCAAATTCGAAATTGCAACCCCGCGCGGCGTCATCGGGATACGAGGAACAGTTTTCGAAGTATGCGCGGAGGGATTGTTTCGTTGCTACGAAGGCATGTTCATGGCGGTGGTCTTACCGGCTGTTGTTCATGGGGCACCTCCGACGTTTAGCGTGAAGGGTGGAAATGAGCTCGATGCTCGGAAAGGTGTGAAGGAGCCGACTTTGAAACCCATCAATGCAGAGCAGATCGGGAAGGTGTTCGAAGAAGTGAAACGCTTCAAAGTCTGCGAACGGCGTAAGGCGAAGTAGCGGACACCGGCTTGTTCTCACGCATCGTAGAATCGGGCGCCTGTCGCGCCGTAGCCTTGCGAAGGCGGACGAGCCCGATCAAATTGGGGAGGCTTCGGTGGCATGCTGCGGGCGCTACGACACGCCGGGCTTCGCTGCGCTCGCAGGCTGAGAAATGGGCATGGCAGCAGCAATGCCCCACCAATGTCGAACAGGTGGGGCAAACCTGCGGGTTTGCCCAAATCTCAGCCAGAGCGAGCGTAGCGATGCGCGGGCGTCTAATCCGCCGACCAGCGAATCTCGTGAACACGCCCCTGATACGGCCAATCTTCAGGAGCCTCCACCAAGCCCGCCCGGACTGGATTCTCCCGCACGTAGGTCCATTTTTCTGAGTAACTCTCAGAATGACGCAGGCGGTGATGCAGACCGCAGGATTGAAACGTTCCCTCAGCCTCTTCGCAGATCTTCGCGAACCGATCCTTCCAGTAGCCGATCCATTGCTCGATGGAGAACCGGGTGTCGTGAGGCGCGCAGAAAAGATGCAGATGGTCGGGCATCAGGAGGTAGTCGCTGACGAGCCAGGCTTTGGCATCATGCTCCCAGACGGAATAAAGGGATCTCTGAACGGCGGCTTGCGCGAGCCAGCGTTCCCGGTCGGTTGTATTGATAGTGAGAAAGACCCAGTTCGGTCCCTGTAGGGTGACGCGGACTCCTTTTGCAGGGTAATGGCGACCTGGTTCTCGAAACGGCTCCTCGGACATTGGGGAGAAGGGTGGAGGCGGCCGCGGATTGGGGCAATTCAATATGCGGGCGGGGTGGTATGCTGCAAGCGCTGCAACACGCCGGGCTTCGCTGCGCTCGCAGGCTGAGAAATGGGCAAACCCCAGGTTTGCCCCACCGCTGTTGAGTTGGGATTCCCGCTGTCGCGGGACGATCTGAAGTGAGCGAACTTACGTTCGCTGCTACTGGCCTATGTCTTGCGCCTTTTGCGCCTCTTTGCGGCCTCCCCCTAATTCAGAAACCGGAAGTCGACGCAGGCAAACAGCGACTGGCAGAGGTCGGTGAGTTTGGAGAGGGAATCGGTGTCGTTGATGTCGCCGAGGAATTCTGTGGCCAACCGCAGTTCCTCCTTGGTGGGCGGGCGGTTCAGGGCGAGTTCGTAGGCGAGGCTTACACGGTCCGCGGCGCTTGCGGCGGTCTCGGTCTGCAGGATGCGTTTGGCCAGGGCGGTGGAGCGGTCGCGGACGAAGCCGCTGTTCATGAGGTAGAGGGATTGCGTGGGCACGGCGCTGGCGGAACGGTTGCCGGCGACCATGTTGGGGTTGGCGAAGTCGAACACCTCGAAGATGTCCTCCAGATTGTTGCGGAAGACGGGGGAGTAGAGACTGCGGCGGGTTCCCTTGAACTCGTGGTCAAATTCGGAGCGCAGGCCCTTGGGAATGGTCTTGCCGCCCTGTTTGATGTCGAGTTCGCCGCTGATGAAGAGCATGGCGTCGCGGATGGCCTCGGCGTCGAGGCGACGGCGGTTGGCGTGGCTGAGCCAGAAGTTGTCGGCGTCGCGCGACTGATCCCCGCCGGAGAGCTGGTAGACGCGCGAGAGCATGATGCGCTTGATGGCCTGCTTGACGGACCAGTTGTTGTCCATGAAGTCGATGGCGAGCCAGTCGAGCAGTTCGGGATGGGTGGGAGTCTGGCCGGTTGTGCCGAAGTTGTCCGGGGTGGCGACGATGCCGCGGCCGAGCAGGTGCCGCCAGATGCGATTGACCATCACGCGGGCCGTCAGCGGGTTCTCGCGACTGCCGAGCCAGTCGGCGAATTCGAGTCGGCCGCTGGATTTCCTGGCGATCTTCGGCAGGGGGGCATCCTTGAGGCTGGCGACCTGAAGGAAGCCGCGAGGAACCTTCTCGCCCAGCTTGTGGATATCGCCGCGCACGGCCATGAAGTAATCGCCGGCGTCGTCGGCCTCCTTGACGGACATCGCCTTCTGACGGGCCGGCAGCTTGGCGCGCTTGAGGCGTTTGACATGGGATTCGAGTTCGTCGCGTTCGCGCCGCTTGGCAAGGAGCAGTTCGCGGACCTCCGCGATCCTGGCGAGTTGGACCTCGCGGGCTTCCAATTCCTCCACGTTCAGGAACTGCACGGCGTCGGCGATGACGTATTTGCCGTCGGTTCCCTCGTTGGAAATCGTGACCGAGGCGGTCTGCCCTTTCTCGAAGCGGAAGCGGCCGAGGGTCTTGAAGAGCCTGTCGTGTTCGGCGGGTTCCTGCTCGTTGACGATGACGGAGGTTTCGCCGTCAGCGTGGCGGATGGCGACCGGGGCGTTGGTGGCTCGGCGGATGTTGGAACAGTGCGACATGCGCACCTCCCAGAGACCGGACCTGGGCAGTTTGGTCTCGTAGATGATCTTCTTCTCGCCCTTGCCGTCCTTCATGTCGTGCAGGTAGCTGTAGCCGACATGGGGCGGGGTGTGAGTGGACTGCTGCCACTGGCCGATGACCTTGGCGTCCGTGTCGTCGATGACAATGCCGTGCAGTTCCGCCGGATCGGCGACGATGTGTTTGACCAGGTCCTCGTTGTCGACCTCGCCGGGCTTGTGGGTGTTGGCGAGGACATTGGGGCGAGGCTCGGGAGCCTGCGCGGAAAGGGGAATGAATTGGGCGGCGTCCGCGATCACGACGCCGTCGGCTCCCTTGTTCGAAATCTCGACGTAACCGTCCGCGCCCTTGGCGAGGGTGAAATGACCGAGCGAATGCCAGAGTTCGTCAACCTCCGGAGCCTTCCGCTGATTGACCTGGACGCTTTTGTCGCCGTCTTCGGAAACGATGTTGATCTGCGCGTTGGAAGCGCGGTTGCCATGGTGCGACCAGGAGACGCGGATTTCGTAAATGCCGGTCGCGGGGATCTTCGGCCGGAAGCGGACGTGCTTGTGACCGCGGAACTGCTGGCCGTCGTGGACGTAGCCATCGCCGATCCATTTGCCCGCGGAAGTGGAGGTGGTCCATTCGCCTTTGAGTTCGGCATCCTTGTTGTCGATGACGATGCCCTCGTGGCCGGAGATGGAGGAAGCCTTCGCGCCCTTTGGGGAGGTGGCGGTCTTGAGTTCCCTGAGTACGGCGTCGAGCGGCTTGATGACCTCGTTGAGCGCGGCGAGTTGTTCCTCGGCTTCGTCGATCACGGCGTATTGTTTCTCAATCTCCGGCTCCATTGGCAGGAAACGCGTCTCCCAGCCCGAAACGTTTCCGGGGACCAGGGAATCCGTGCTGCGAAAGATGCCGGCCAGCGCGTAGTAATCGCGCATGGGGATCGGATCGAACTTGTGGTCGTGGCAGCGGGCGCATTCGACGCTCATGCCGAGCATGGATCTGGTGATGACGTTCATCTGTTCGTCGACGACCTCCATGCGGAGCAGTTCCTTGTCCTGGAGTTCGTAGTTGATGGCACCGAGCAGGAGGTATCCGGTGGCGGTGATCTGGTCGGCGCGTTCCTCGCGGTTGTCGGAATCCATCAGATCGCCGGCGACTTGTTCGCGGATGAATTGATTGTAGGGCTTGTCCTGATTGAAGGAGCGCACGACGTAGTCCCTGTAGCGCCAGGCGTCGGGCATGATGAGCGCTCGGCCGCCGCCGCTGGATTCCGCGAAGCGTGCGACGTCCAGCCAATGCCTCCCCCAGCGTTCGCCGAAGTGCGGCGAGGCGAGCAGGTCGTCGATGACCTTTTCAAAGGCGTTGGAAGAATCGTCCTTGAGGAAGGCATCGATGTCCGCGGGCTTGGGCGGCAGGCCGGTCAGGTCGTAGTGGGCGCGGCGGATGAGCGAGCGCTTGTCGGTGTCGCCTGCAGGAGCGAGTTGCTTCTCCTCGAGCCTGGCGAGGATGAAGCGGTCGATTTCAGTGCGCGGCCAGGCGGTGTTCCTGACCTTCGGGAGCTTGTGATCGGCTGGCGGTTGGAAGGACCAGAATTCGCGGCCCTTTTCCAGATCGATCTCAGACTTAGCGACGGCCTCGCCTTCGGTCCGTGGATCGGGCGCGCCCATGGCGATCCATTTCCTGAAGGCCTCGATCTCGAGCGGGGACAGCTTGCCCTTTGGGGGCATCTGCAGGTCCTTGTCCTCGTAGCTGACGGAGTGGAACAGGAGACTTTCCTCAGGCTTGCCCGGGACGATGGCGGGGCCGGTGTCGCCGCCGGTTTTCCAGCCGGCCATGTTGTCCAACCGCAGGCCGCCCTTGATCTTCTTTTCGGCCGAGTGGCATTCGTAGCATTTCTCGATCAGCAGGGGGCGGATCTTGGATTCGAAGAAGGAAAAGCCTTCGCGGGCATGGGTGTCGGGAGCGGTCAGGAACAGGAGCGCGCTGCTTGTGAAAACAACCCCACGGATGGCAAAGCCGACCCACGGATGAGCAGAAAGAGATCCGTGGGTCGGCTTTGCCATCCGTGGGGTAATCTCGTGCTCAGCGAGTGATGACATGAACATTCTTCCCAAGGTTGTCTTTCGCGCTTTCTTCATCAATTGGATCACTGATAGTCTTGCCGGCGACTCCAGATTTCAACCCAGAATCGAATCAATCAAAATGACCCTGCGAACATTTCTTTCATTCATTCTTCTTTCGGCTGCCTTCATGTCTCAAGCCGATCAACGCAGCGACGAGCCGCGGCCGCTTTACATCGAGGGTTACGCCGGGGCCTTGAGCTATGCGCCGGGCGATGAGTTGACATTGCATACGTCCACGAGCGCGGCGAATTTCTCGGTCGAGATCGTGCGCTACGGCGTGGAGCGAAAGGTGGTGTATTCGAAGAGGAACATCCCGGGTGCCGAACAAGCGATCCCGGAGAACGCCTCGTCGCACGGCTGCAAGTGGGCTCCATCGTTCAAACTCAAGATTCCGGCGGACTGGAAGACAGGCTACTACGAGGCCTTTTTTCGCGTGCAGGACGGCGGCGGTAAATTCATCCAACGCAATCGCCGCACCGCTGAGAGCGGCTGCTACTTCGTGGTGCGTCCGTCCGAGCCGGGCAAAGACGCGAAGATCCTGCTCCAACTCGCGGTGAACACCTACAACGCCTACAACAACTGGGGCGGCTCCAGTCTCTATGCCTATCACGGTCGCGCCAAGTTGCAGGGGAATCGCGTTTCCTTCGACCGTCCGTCGTCCAGTCTGTTCGGTCGGTGGGAACTGCAGTTCGTTCAATGGGCGGAGAAGGCGGGGTACAAGCTGGACTACGCGTCCAACATGGACCTGGAGTTGCGCCCGGAGATCCTGAAGAACTACCGCCTCGTCCTCAGCGTCGGGCACGATGAGTATTGGTCCTCGCCGATGCGTGACAGCCTGGAGTCGTTCATTGCCGACGGCGGCAACGCGGCGTTCTTCAGCGGCAACTCGGTCTGCTGGCAGGTGCGTTGGGAGGCGGAGGATCGCGCGCTGACCTGTTGGAAGCAGTGGTTCAACTGGGATCCGATTTATCCCGAGTTGGACAAGCAGCCCCTGCTTTCCACGTTGTGGAGTCATCACCTGATTGGACGGCCTGAGAATCAGCTCACCGGAGTCGGGTTTCTGCATGGCGGTTATCACAAGAGTCATGGGCAGTATATGGATGGTTCGGGCGCCTATAAGGTGCATCGGCCGGATCACTGGGTGTTTGCGGGCACGGATCTGAAGCGCGGCGATGAATTCGGGGGCAAGGATACGATCGTCGGCTACGAGTGCGACGGCTGTGAGATTGAGTGGCGTGATGGTCTTCCGTTTCCGACCTTCAAGGACGGCACGCCGAAGACCTTCACCATCCTGGGCACGTGTCCCGCGCGCTGGGCTCCCGGCGATTCTTTCTGGTATGGGAAGTGGCCGGGGCCGGACCACACGGGCAATGCGGTCATGGGCGTCTACACCAACGAGAAGGGCGGCACGGTCTTCACCTGCGGCAGCACGGACTGGTCGCATGGTCTGCGCGGCAACGATGCCAAGGTGATCCAGATTACGCGGAACGTGCTGGATCGACTGGGGAAGTGAGGCGCGCGGATGTGGAACGGGATTCATCCCGTTTGTTGACGCCGGGGCGGATGGCGTTCCGGTAGGATCTCGCTCCGCATCGATCGGGCCCGGTCCGCCCTCGCTTTGCAGCTTCCCTCTTCGCGCAGCTTCGGCGGGACGGGGCGGCGCTTTTTCGCGTGCGCCGAATCGCCACATGGTGCAGGCTGCTTGCCTCACGCCCGTTCGACGGGCGTTAAACTTGGGAGCTTGATGATTTTGAAACCTGGACCGGTCCTTGGACCGGTGTTTCGTTGTGGATCCGACAAAACAACAGAAAGCTGTTGTCAGCCGACAGGTGGGGCCGGGAGGGATTCTTCTGGTCAACGCCTACGCAGGTTCCGGCAAGACGACCACGCTTGAGCTCGTCGCCAAGGCGCGGCCGCGACACCGCTTCCTCTACCTCTGCTTCAACCGGGACAATGCCGAGAAGGCGCGTCGCAGTTTTCCGAAGAATTGTGAATGCCGAACAGTCCACTCCTTGGCCTGGCGATCGGTTGGCCGGCATCACGCAAAGATCGGACAGTTGCGGCCGCGCACGGTCATGGAGTTGTTCGGCCTGTCCGCCCCGCATCTCGCTGTCTACGCCATCAACACCCTGAACGCCTACCTTCATTCCGCCGATGAGGAACTCGGTTCGCGCCATCTTGAGATCCCGATGCGGACGCCCAAGTCCATCCGATCCATGGTCCTCCAGGTGGCGAAGAAGATCTGGGACCGGATGCGCGATCCCAAGGACGAGGAACTGCCCATCAGCCACGACGGCTACCTCAAGCTGTGGGCCTTGGAGGAGCCGAAGATTGAGGACTACGACATCCTCCTGCTCGACGAGGCGCAGGACACCAATCCAGTCACGCTGAAGCTCGTCCTCAATCAGGTGGAGCGTCGCGCGGCGGGGTTGATACTGGTCGGCGACACGCATCAGGCCATCTACGCGTGGCGGCACGCGATCAACGCCATGGAGAGCGTCCGCGATCGGGCCGACTTCCGACTGCCGCTCTCGGAGAGCTTCCGCTTCGTTCCCGGGATCGCCGCGGACGCCGATGTCGTGCTCAACCACCTCAAGAACGATCCTGTGCAACTGGTCGGCCGCGGTTCGCCGGATCGCCGGGCGGCGGACTACGCAGTTCTCGCGCGGGCCAATGCCAGCCTGATTGAGGCCGCCATCGAGAAGGCGCGGGCCGGGATGCCGATCCATTTTGCCGCGACCGAGGGCGAGGAATCATGGGATCCCTGGATTCCCTACAAGTTTCAGATCACCCTCGACACCTATCACCTCTGGCGGGATCGGCCGGAGCGGGTGAAGGACCCCTACATGAGGAAGTTTCGCTCCTTTTCGGAAATCGAGGAGCATGCCCGCGGCGAGGGCGAGGAGGGGCACGGTCGTGATGTCGAACTCGGCCTGCAGACCCAGCTCGTCAAGAAGCACGGCGATGACATCCCGGCCCTGTTGGAGTTGCTCCAGCGGCGGTCCGAAGGCCCGGAGAAGGCGCGTCTGACCTTCAGCACCGCGCATCGGGCCAAGGGGTTGGAATGGGACTGTGTGCGTCTGCTCGACGATTTTGTCGACCCGACCGACAGGAAACTGCTGGAGGGCCTCGACCGGCGCGAGCGCGACGAGGAGTTCAACATACTGTATGTCGCCATCACCCGGGCGCGGTTGAAGCTCAAGTATCCCGCCAAACTGCTCGCATGGATTGAAGAGCATTCGCGGGCCGGCGGCGAGGCGTCGCATCGCTTTCCGGCGGACGAGGCGCCGGAAACGGGGGATGTACCGGTTGTGCAGGAGGGAACCCGGGAACGGCGGGAGCCGCGGCGAAGCCGGACGCCTCGGGGAGCGGGCGCGGCGCCGGCAAGGCGGAAGGCTGCGGCCGGGCGGAAGGCGACCGGGGCCAAAGGCCCCAGGGCTGCAGTTGTCGATCTCTCGGTGATCTCCAGGCAGATCGCCGATCTGCCGTTGAAGAAGAAGACGGCCAGCCTGCACCCAAACCTGCAGGACGCGCGGCGGCAGCATCCGAGGGCCTTCGAACCGTGGAGCGACGAGGAGGACGAGTTGCTGCGTCGGGCCTGGGCGGTGACGCAGGACGGCATGCAACTGGCCCGCGCCTTTGGCCGGAACATCGGGGGGATCAACTCGCGGACCGATCACCTCGGGCTGGGGTGACCCGGGTTTCCCGGACAGGGCTGCCCGGATCGCCGGATCGGGCTTCTCCATGAGCGGAATTCATCCAATCGTGACACGGTCCCACTTGCGTTGCACCGCTTCGCCGCCTAACGTCACGCTGCGCGGATTCGGAAAAGAAAAGTGATATGGATTTGAAGAAAAGTCTTGGACTGGGCGCGGAGCACACGGCGGAAAGTCGTCGTGAGCTGCTGCGCTATATCAACCTGAAATTGGCGGCCCTCGGGCAGCCCGTGGTGAAGTCGGACGACGACGCCTCGAGCATGTCGACCATGATCGAGGGGCTCCTGTCGCATCATCGCGAGTCGGCGCGACTGCTGGCCAACTACCTGCCGCCGGCGGATTGGCGCATCCAGCGATTTCTCGAGGAGTATCTGGGCGAGGCGGCGGAGGACCTGAAGCTTCCCTCGCAGACGCTGTCGCTCGATCGGCACGGCATCGCCCGGGAACTGTCCCTGCCGGCGCAGAGCGACTATTTTCGTTCGGATATCGTGGAGTCGTATCGTCTCAAGCAGGGGGCGCTGCACAATCCGAAGAGCGACCGCCGCACGACCAAGGGGAGCTTTCATATCGCCGATGGGGGGCTGCCGATTCCCGACGACAAGATCGAGGTTCCGAACGAGGCGTTTGCGGAATTGCTCAAGATCGCCCTGGATCCGCCCAAGGAACTGCTGCGCCTGCCGATCACTGCGGATCAGGAGGAGCACGCTGAGCTGTTCGTCTCGTTGTTGCTGCGGCCGATCGTTTGTCCGGAGGTTCCCGGTTTCACCGAGGAGAAGACGATGGAGGTCCGTTTCTTTGTGCCGGGCAACCTGGTCGGAAATCTCGATTTTGTGGAGAGCATCTTCGGCAACGCCGGGGATCCGTACCTTCCCGAGAACGACGCGGGACTGGATGTCGAGCATTGGACGGGGCACACGGGCTGCGTGATCCTGGCGCCGCATCTGGTCACGGTGAAGAAGAAGGATCTGGGCCTGCCGAAGTGGGAGGACGCCACGGAGCGTCAGCGTCGCGACGGCGTCTGCTGGAAATCGGAGGACGAGATCTACAATGACGGGCTGGCCTTCAAGATCACCTGTCGTGACGAGCGGGGCGTGATGGTCACCATCATTGCGGACAACTACTTCGGCTACTGCAAGAAGGAGGTGAAGACGCAGATCGGTTACGCGGCGAATCTCTCGGGGCTTGGCGAGGAGGAGCATGCCGGCGGCGCGTTGGTCTATCCGAGCTACGACCTTGGCGAGGCCTTCTATGGAGACCGTCACGTGCAGAACCGAGGCCACAATTTCGAGGAGGTGAAGGAGAAGTATGGACGGTTCATGGACCTGCAGCCGGAGGGCTACGGCATCGACAAACAGTTCAGCGACATCCTCTACGTCTCTGAAAAGGTGCACTTCGATCTCAACGCGCTGCGGGTGAGCTGGCCGACGGAGGATGGCGAGCAAAGCATCAAGCTGCTTCCCGGCAAGACCTACGTCAGGCCCTCCGGGTACAAGGTGCGCATGGAGAAGCCGCCGGGGAAGCGGGCCTGGAGGCTGGTTGGCTCGGGCGCGGAGCCGACGCTCTGCCACAAGCCCTGCACGGTGTCCGGCGGCGGGAAATCCGAGATCTCCAAGCCGATCACTGACGCGATCATTCAGGGACCGGTGTTTGTCGCCGATTTTCAAAAGGACTTCGACGAGGTCGAAAAACTGATCGAGCGCGACTATTCGGACCGTTTTCGGGACCAGGCCAGGCAGGGGAGGGATTCGCGTCGGATTCTCAGCCTGGAGCGTTCGTTGGGCTCGGTGGTGAAGCTGCTGACGCCGGCGCCGGTGGATTACACGGACGAATACAACGCCTGGTTGGAGACGATCCCGGCCCACATCAAGGAACTGGTGTTTGTGGTCAAGCGTTTCCATGTTCCGGAGTGGGGCGAGGACTGGCGTTCGCATTTCAGCGTCGATGTCGTGGATGGCACGCAGGGCAACACCCTGAAGCTGGACGATCGCGCGCTGGTTTCCAATTTCCTGAGGGTGGGTTTCGCGCTGGACGGCTCCTGGCGGGTGTTCGGCCTGAGAAAGGATTTTCATGCCGCGGAGAAGCAATCGCAGGAGGACGACATCACCGCGTCGGTGGTCGTGCCGGCCGAGGCGTTGGAGCACCTGAATCCGGACTATTCGGCCCCGTCGGTGAAGTTCGTGAAGAACTGCGAGTATCGTTTTTTCCAGCGGCCGGACGATGCGATCCATCGCGGTTATGACAAGCAGACGGAATGGGACTTTGCGCAGCCCGGGAATTTTGTGTCGAACTATCAGCCCCTGACCCCGGCCGATGCGAAGGAGATTGTCGAGGACGCCATCGGCTTTGTGGAATACACAGATCCGATGAGGAACCTGATCCAGGAGATTGCCGACGCGGGGGCGCCATCCTATTTCGTGGCCACGTCGCATCCGCGGATCGTGGACGGCAAGCCCTCGAAGAACCCGCGTTATCTCCAGGTGCGCCCGGACCTGTTGACCCCGCGCGAGGTCTACCTGATGGAGATGTCCACGCGCCTGAAGCGCCGGATGCCGGCCGACGCGCCGGTGCACACCCCGGTGAACGCGACGTTGCCCGGCCGACGCAACAATCCGCCGGACACCGGCATCCGGCCCCTGGCGGTCTACAATCCGATCCACTACATGGAGCTGCCGGAGTTGTTCATGGAGTTCATCTGCAGCATGACCGGCAAGTCGCCCTCCACGACAGGGGCGGGTTCGGAGGGGGCGATGACCAAGGGGCCCTTCAATGCGCTGTTGCCGATCCACGATCTGAACTCGGCGCTGGTTTCCTTCCTGTTGACCGGACACGCCGGCTTCGTGACCGCGGCGGGCTATGTCGGTCCGCATGTGCGCGTGGATCACGATATCAGCATGCTGATCCCGGAATTGTGGTGCCGCATGACCGTCGATGAGCTGGATCCGCAGAAGATGATCGAGGGCGGTTTTCTGGAACAGTGCGTCGATGTCGCACACAAGGGGCAGGCAGTGTTGGCGAGCCGTCTCGGCTACCGCATCACGCGCAAGTTCGTGCGGACCTACTTCGGCCGCATCTTCCACAACCCGCACAAGGTGATCACGGAAGAGATGCTGAAGCCGGAGTTGCAGGACATGGAGATCTACGTCGATGGCATGGCCAATATTGTCGAGACGCAGCAGCGGGTGGCGGGGCTCTATTTTGCCGACCGCGCCGTGGAGTTGGCGTGCCCGCCATTGAAGGCGTTGTTGCACATCATGCGCGACGGGCAGTTCGAAGGGAAGGGGCTGGACCATCCGGAGATCCGGGAGCTGTTCACGCGGGAGAACATGCTGGCGTCGGAGTGGTATTCGAAACGCCTGGCCGCAAGACAGTCCAAGGACATCGCGCTCTGGGAGCGGCACGAATCCTACCTCGCCGAGTTCCTGGACAAGGACACTCACAAGGCCGAGGCCGACCGTTTGGGCATCGATGCCCGGTTGGAAAGCGTACGTGAGACCTTGGCCGACATGCGCACGGAGGGGTATGCGGCCAGGTTGAACGGGACCATCGGAGCGGCGCCGAAATTGAGGCTGTAGGGGCCGGCGGCAAGGAGCGTTTGGGATTCGGAGCGCCGAGCATTGCTCGGCTCAGAACGCGGAGTTCCAAGCCACTGCCGAGCAATGCTCGGCGCTCTGGCGTTTTGTGGTCACCCCGGCAGGTCAAATCCCTTGCACGAACGCTTTGCGCCGGCGCGGATTTCGCGGATAAGCTTCTTCCAGGTTGCGGACAGGAACCGGGGGTGATCCATGCTTTCGCGGGCGTATTTCCCGGTGGCCTTGGAGAGGTCGAGGTTGGCGAGGATCAGCGCCTCGGTCCGGTTGTCGGCCAGCTTGAGAAAGCGCATGTCAGGCGCGACGATCTTGGAATCGCCGGCCGACCATCTGCCGCCGCCCTGCGGCCCCACGCTGTTGGCGAAGACGTAGTACACGGCGTTTTCGAAGGCCCGGGTCGCAATGCCGTCGTTGCCCCCGCGCTTCTTCCTTGAAACGGAAAGCGCATCCATGCCGGCGTTGGGGTGAAAGACGATCCGCGCCCCCGCCATGCAGGCGAGTCGGACGAGTTCCGGATAACGACGTTCGTGGCAGATGATCGAGGTGACCGGAACGCCGTCGATGTCGAACAGGGAGATGGCGTTGCCGGGGGTGAAGACCGAGCGGTCCGAGGGTGTCAACTGGCACTTGGCGTAGCAGTGGCGGGCGCGGCCTTCACGATCGAAATGGACCAGGCAATTGGCGAGGCGGCGGCCTTTGAAGACAGGGGAGCCGATCAGCAGGTGGATGCTGTTTGCCCTGGCCACCGCCGAGGCCTGCTGGAGCGCTTCCCGGATTGCCGCAGGTTTCAAACCGGCAAAATCGCAGGCGTATCCGGTGGTGGCCGCCTCGGGAAACAATACGACATCCGCCTTTCGGCGCGCGGCGCGCCTGGCGAAGGATTCGATCTTGGCGAGGTTCGCTTCAATGGATGAAGCGAACGTCATCTGGACCGCGGCGACGCGGAGGGTGGCTCCTTTGCGGTTGGCGTGGGCCGGAGACTTCATCAATCCGGTTGTTGGATGAGTTCCACCACTCTGCCATCGAAATCGCGAACAACGCCGCGAATACCCCAAGGTGAATTCTTCGGAGGCGAAACAACAGCAACCCCTGCCTCTTCCAACGCGGTCATGGCTTTCGAGACATTGATCACAGAAAAGCCGATTCGCGGGATGCTGACATCCTCGTGGTCGTTTTGGGCGGGGTAGATCTCAAGAACCAGGTCGTTGATCTCCGCGGAGAGATGCACAGGGCCATTGCCGTGATTGTGTCGCTCGAAATCCGCGCCGAGGATTTCGTAGAACCTTGCGCAGCCATCGATGTCATGGGACCGGAGGACGACCAGGTTGAGCTGCAATTCAGGCGAGGGGGCGGTGTTCATGCTTCCTCCTCCTCGGATTCCGGGGCCAGTTGGCGGAGGACGGTTTCGGCGGGGCGGATGTCCTTGAGTTCCTTGCCGCCGTCGGCGCCGCCGAGTTTGATGAGGCGTTCGCCGGAGGGGCGGACCATGCGCTCGTAACTGCCGACGGCGTCGTTGTAGGCGCTGTTGGCGCGGTCGAGTCCCTTGCGGATGTTCTCGAAGTGGTCGGTGAATTTGGCGACGCGGCCGAAGAGTTCGGTTGCGGCTTCGGCGATGGCTCGGGCGTTCTCGGTCTGATCGTGTTGTTGCCAACTGACGCTGACGGAGCGGAGCAGTGCGATGAGGGAGGCCGGCGTCGCGAGCAGGATGCGGCGATTGGCGGCCCAGACGATCAGATCGCGATCGCCCTCCAGCGCGGCGCTGAAGAGTGATTCCGCCGGCAGGAACAGAACGACGAAGTCGAGCGCATTGGGGAACTGCTTCGGGTAGTCGCGGTCGGCCAGCGCCTTGATGGTGTCCTTCAGCTTGCGGGCGTGGGCGTTGAGGTCGGTGGCGCGCTTGTCGGCGTCGGATTCCTCGATGGCGTTGAGAAAATCCAGTTCGGGAGCCTTGGCGTCGACGATGATCATCCGGTCGCCGGGGAGGCGGACGATGAGATCGGGTTTGGCGTCGCCCTGGACGGTCTGCTCGGTGAAGTCGCAATGGGCGCTCATGCCGGCGGCCTCGACGACCCGGCGCAGGGTCTCCTCGCCCCATCTGCCGCGGGCCTGGCTGGAGTTGAGAACCTGCCGGAGTTGCAGCGTCTCGGTGGAAAGACTCTGGCTTTGCCGGGAGAGGTTTTCGAACTGCTTCTTGAGTTCGGTGAGCGCGTTCTGCTGGTTGTTCTCGGTTTCGGCGAGGCGGCGTTGGTAGGCGTGCAGTTGTTCCTTGAGCGGCTCCAGCAGGTTGGCAATTTCGCCCTGGCGCGCCTTGAGGTCGCCCTTGGCCGTTTCCTGGAATTTGGCGAAGGTCTCGTTGGCCTGGCGCAGGAACTCAGGGTGGGACTTCGCCAGAGCCTCGGCGCTGAGTCCCTTGAAGGCGTCCTTCAGTTCCGTAAGCGCCTTCTCCCTCGCCTGTTGTGCGTCGTCCAGCGCGCGGGCGTGGATCTCCTTCTGCTCGGAGAGGAGTTTCTCCGCCGCGGCGCGATTGGCCTCTGCGGTGGCGAGTTCCTTCTCGGTCTCGCTGAGTCTGGCTTGAAGTCCCTTCGCTTCGCCCGCGGCGCGTTCGGCCTGTTCCTTGTGTTGGGCGATCAGCGCCTGCTGAGCGGGATCGTCGACTGGCTGGGCGGCTGCCTTGCGCGCCCCCAGCAGCCAGCCGATGCCCGCGCCAAACGCCGCCCCGATCAGGAGTCCGATCAGGAGGTAGAGTTCAGGCGTCATGGCGGCGGGTTCGGCGGGGGGACGGGGCGTGACAGATCAGAAATGCGCGACGATCTCGATCTCGACGTTCGCGCCCTTGGGCAGGGCCGCCACCTGGATGGTCGAACGCGCCGGGAAATCGCCGGTGAAGCGCGAGGCGTAGACCTCGTTCACTGCGGCGAAATCGTTGAGGTCGGTCAGGAACAGCGTGGACTTGACGATGTTGGCGAAGGTCAGGCCCTGATCGTCCAAGATGGCCTTCACATTCTCCAGAACGCGCTCGGCCTGGGTGGCGGCGTCGCCCTCGACCATTTCACCGGTCGCCGGATCCAGGGGGATCTGGCCGGAGCAGAACAGAAGGTCGCCGATGCGGACGGCGTGGTTGTAAGGGCCGACGGCCGGCGCGGAATTGGCGGGTTTGATGATGGTCTTGGTGGGCATGGGTGCGTGGTGCGTGGTGACTACTGACTACTGATTACTGACTGCTGACTACTGACTACTGCATGCGGCGCATGCGGAAGGTCTGGATGGGGGAGGCGGTGTCGGTGAAATCGGTCAGGGTTCCGGTGGCGCCGTCCATGACGACGTGACGGACGGTGTTCCAGGTCTTGAGATCCGTTGACGCCTGGAGTTCGTAGTAGTCGAACAACTGGCCGGTCCACTGGATCTGGGTGGGGGAGAAGGTTGTGATCTTCGGGTGAGAATTCACGTCGTTCGGATCGGTTCCGGCGAGGTATTCCTGAAGGTTGGTGTAGCCGTCGTTGTCTGGATCATCAACGGTGGAGGAGGTTCCCGGTGTGGGTGACTTGTCTCCAAAGTGGGTTGTCATCCAGCTGTCGGGAAGTCCGTCCGGTGTGGCAGGGGAGGTGTCGCCGAGGAGGGAGATGACGCGGACCTTCACTGTCGGCGAGAGGTTGACTCCGTCGGACAAACGGAAGTTCAATTGTTCGAAGAAGGCATTGGGACTGGAACTGCCGGCATTGTCGGAAAACAGTCCGACCGGCGTGTATTCGACACTATTTCCGTTCACCGCGATAGTCCCGGACCCGACGGTCATGGTGGAGACGGACGTGACCGTCAGGCTGTCGCCCTGGAGGTCGAAACCGGAAATGGAAACGCTGTTTGGAACGGGGACAGGATGTGTCCCGCTGAAAGTGATGCCGCGGATAACGCGGTCGAATCCGGCGGGGGGGGTGTTGTTTTCGGGGTAGGCCTGGCGGATGACGGTGATGTCGTGGGTTCCTAGTGTGGCGCCGCGGCCGTCGTCCTTGGCGGTCTTGTACATGATCGCCTGGAAGAGCAGGGTGTCGTTTTCAGGGTCGGATTCACTGCTGTGCGCGAGGCTGAGCGCGTGGCCGATCTCGTGGGTCAGGACCTCCTCGAACAGGACCGGATCCTCGAGGGAGGTCTTGGTGTGGTCCATCACGACATAGCCTTCATTGGCCACGAAGAAGTCGAGGGAACCGACCTTGCCTCCTGAGCCGGCGGAGAGGGTGACGCCGCGGCCGCCGATGCCCAGGGTGGAGCCGGCGGGGACGACATCGAAGCTGTCGTGGAACTGGATGCGCAGCTTGCCGTCGTCGGCGTTGATGCCGTTGGCGGCCTGGCCGAAGACCTCGTCGCCCTCGATCTTGAACTGGATTGACGTGACATTGGCCCAGGCGTTGAGCGCGTTGTTCAAGGCGGTGGTCGCCTGCTGCGTGGTCATGCCGGAGGGCAGGACGCTCATGTCGGTGATGACCTGGATGGGAAGTCCGAGATCGGGCCGCAGGAAACGACCGGGCGCGCCGGCGTCGTCGAGGAATCCACCGATGCCCTGGGGCGCGACGGCCGAGCCGGCCTGGTCGGTCACGTTGTCGCCGTCGTTGGCGCTCGCGCGGATGGTCGCGACGATTCGGTTGAAGTAGGGGCCGTAGTCGTCGGCGTCCGCATTGTCCGGCAGGCGTTGCGCGCTGGATGAGCCGTTGAGGGCGTAGAGTGAACCGTCGTCGCGGCGGCCGAGAAAGAAGAGGCGCTGTTCGCCCGGCTTCAGGTTGGGCGTGTCGCTCTGGAACTGTCCGCGTTCGCCGACCACGCCGCCGCGTTGCTTCAACGTCACCCGTTCGGGAAAGGTCCCCTTGAGCGGCTCGACGACCCGGAGGGTGACGGTCGTGAAGATCTGGCGGGTTCCGGCGGCCTCATAGGAGTGAAGGCGCTCGACCTTCGCGACGCAGATCGCCGCAGCGTCTGCAGCGTGCTCTGCCACGGAGATCGGCAGGGTGAGCGTGGCGGTCGCGGTGGAGATTCCGGCGGCGGCGATGAGAAATGGGAGAATTCGTTTCATGGGCACAACAGTTTCGCGAATTGGTCAACAGCATATCCCAGGCCGGCCGCATGGGCAATCTGTTGGGACTCTCTACTTGAGGAATGCAGCGACGGTCGGCTTGCCATTCAACCAGCCCAGTTCGATGAAGAATCTGTCCATCTCCTCGACGGTGGCGGCGAACATTCTGTTGCCGCCCTTGCCATGGTTGAAGAAGCCGTGGACCTCGCCCTCGTAGCCGACGAGGCGGCATTGATTTCCGGCGGCCTGGTATTTCTCGGTGAACCATTCGGCGGTGGCGTATTTGACGGTCGGATCGGCCTTGCCGTGGAAGATGATGGCGGGAGGTTGGTTCTTGCCGATGTTGTGCCACGGGGAAAGCTGAGCGGCCGGGACGCCCATGCGATAGGGCATGCCAAGGAGTTTCTCCTGATCGAAGGGGAGGTCCTTGTCCTTGATCTCAGCCACGACCAGTGCGGGATTGAACATGACAAGCGCGTCGGGCAGGGAACTGACATACTTCGCGCCGACGCGGTCGCCAAGGTGGTGAATCGTTCCCAAAGCCCCCGCCAAATGTCCGCCTGCAGAACCGCCGCCGGCAGCAAGGCGGGAGCCATCAATTCCGAGACGCTCGGCGTTGATTCGCGCCCAGCGCATGGCGGACTTGGCATCCATGAAGCAGTCGATGGCCCGCACGCCGTGGCGGGAAAGGACGCGGTATTCGGCGGTCATGGCGACCATGCCGCGGGAGGCGAGGTATCTGCAGTGTTGTTCGAACTGGCCCGGACTGCCGTTCTTCCAACCGCCGCCGAAGAAGAACACAATGGCGGGTCGCTTGTCGCCGGCTTTGTGCCCCTTGGGTTCGTAGATGTGAATCGGGAGCTGGTTCCCGTCCACGGTCTTGTAGATCTCGGTCCGCGCTCCGGGCAGCGTCGGTTTGGCGGGTTGGGCGAAGCGCATCCTGGCCAACGGACTTTGCTCCTTTTCGTATTCGCGTTGGAGGCGGTCGATCCCGGCGGCCCTGGCGTCGCCGCGATGGATGACGATGCGGTGGCGAAGGATGACCGGTTTGTCGGAGGGCAGGAGGACGGGTTTGTTTCCCGGCCATTGGGGATTCTGCATGCTGGTCTTGCGACGAAGAATCCACTTCTGCGGGAAGCCGGGCAGGGTGGGGTGTTGGAGAATGGCGAGGCCGGTGGTCTTGCCGGTGTCGTTCAGCGAACCGGAAAAGTCCAGCCAGGGGCCGCCGTTGACCGCGAGGCGATGCGGCTCCACGGCGCCGGCGCGGCCGACGAACTTCAGGTCCTGCGGCAGCTTGATGCGGGTGGAGAAACCGCCGTAGCCCTTGTCGTCCTCGGAGCCTCCAAGCTTGAGGTTGTCGACCAATGCGCGCAGGCGGATCTCAAAGTCGATCTTGCGATGATCGGCTTCGGCCTTGTGGACGCGGATGAAGGTGGTCTCCATGACGAGGGGCATGAATTGGTCGCCGGCATTGAATGCCGCGGCGTCCGAAACGCGCTTCCGGGACTTCCAGACCACATCGGCCTGAAGGGTGATGGAATTGCTGTCCCTGCCGCGGGCCTGCTCCACATTGACGACATCCCAGGAAACATCCTTGCAACTCCAGGGATCGCCGATCTTCTCGCCGTTGTGCTCGAAGTAGTGCCAGGCCCAGAAGATACCGCGGTGGTGGAAATGGTCCTTGGGGAAGTCGTCGGTGATGACCTTGCCGTCGAGGTCGTAGACGGGGTGCAGGTAGTTGGCGCGGGTGTATCTGCCATCCAGCGATTTGGGCGCGCGCTGGTAGAAGAAGACCTTCTGGTCGCCTTCGCGGACGAGGACGCCCTCCTTGGACCAGTCGAGTTGGAATGCGGAATCTGCGGCGTTGGCGGCCTGGGCTGCCAACAGGGTGAGCAGGGCGAATGCGTGGAAGCGGCGGGGGCGGATCATTTCTTGAAATTGGGATTGGGCTTGGGCATGCGGGCGCCAACCTGTTTGAGGTGGTGGTCGAGTTCGTTGTTCAGGGCGCGGACGATCTGCGGCATCTGGTTGGAGAGGTCGTTTTCCTCGGCGCGGTCCTGGAGGAGGTGGAACAACTCGGCTCCGGAACCGTCGTGGCGCTTGATCAGTTTCCATGGACCCCGCCGGATGATGCTGTAGGGGACGATGTCGCGTCCGCGATAATGGGGGAAGTGCCAGAAGAGGGAGTCCCGTTCGATGCGTCTCTTGCCGCTGCCGCGCAGATGCGAAAGCAGCGATATGCCGTCGAGGTCCCGGTCCTTGGGCGGTTGGACGCCGGTCGCCTCAAGGATGGTCGGCAGGCAATCGACGCTGATGACGGGTTGCCGGCTGAGCGCCCCGGGGGTGACCTTGCCGGGCCAGCGGACAATGAAGGGGACGCGGATGCCGCCCTCGTAGGGCGTCCCCTTGCCGGCGCGGAGCGGGGCGTTGTCCGTGGGATTGTTGTTGTTGTCGAGGCCGCCGTTGTCCGAGGTGAAAATGACCAGGGTGTCCTTGCTCAGCTTGAGTTCGTCGAGGGTGTCGAGGATCCGACCGACCGCGGCGTCCATGCTGTGCACCATGGCGGCGTAGGCGGCGTTCTTCTGGTTGGTCTTCTCCTTGGTCTCGTAACGGTCCTTCAGGTCCTTGCGCGCCTGGATGGGGGTGTGGACGGCGTAGGGGGCGTAGTAGAGAAAGAATGGTTTCCCGGCGTGGTTGCGGATGAACCGCGCCGCCTCGTCGCCTTCGCGGTCGGTCAGGTATTCACCTTCCCTGCGCGGTTTGAGCGTGGGGATGGGGCCCTGCTTCGGCTTGGTGTAGGGATCAAAGTAGCTGGGCGGTTGGCCAAAGTCGCAGCCGCCGATGTTGAAGTCGAATCCCTGATGCTCGGGATACCATTCGTCGGGGCCCAGGTGCCACTTGCCAATGTGGCAGGTTGTGTAGCCGGCGGGTTTGAGGAGTTCAGCGATGGTGACCTCTTCGTGTTCCATCCAGAGAGGATTGGGCGGGCAGAGGAGTTTCCGGTTGCCGACGTATTGGGTGGGGTTCTTCTTGTCGGCCGGAATCTTCCCGCCCTGAAAGCGCGCGCGGATCCAGTCGGTGATGCCGGTGCGGGCGGGGTAGCGGCCGGTCAGGACGGCGGCGCGGGTCGGCGAACAGACCGCGCAGGCCGCGTAGGCGTCGGTGAAGCGCATGCCCTCCCGGGCCAGGCGATCGACGTTGGGCGTCTCGTAGTATTGGCTGCCCTGGCAGCTCAGATCCATCCAACCGAGGTCGTCGACGAGGATGAGCACGACGTTGGGTCTTTCGGCGGCCTCAGTCGGGAGGGCGGACGACAACGTCAGGCAGGCAATTGTCAGTACGGCGGCGAAGGCGCCATGGAGTGGGAGTCGGATCATGTGCGGAACGGCGTTTGGAACAGACCGATCTTATACGGTTTCGGGCTGAAGCGATCAATGTCGAAGGTTGGAGCGCATCTGCAAAACCCTTGCTCCGCGACGGGGGCTCCCCCCAAACTGGGCGCATGGTTTCCGTAGTCATGGTCGCGGCCGGCAAGGGCACACGCATGGGCGCCAACATCGACAAGCTCTTCCTCGAAGTGGCGGGGCGGCCCATTGTCGAACACACCTGGCACCGGTTGGATGCGGCCGCCTCGGTTGACGAGATTGTGGTGGTCGTGCGCGACGGCATGCAGGGGGAATTTGAGAAGATTACCTCGGAATTTGGAGCGACGAAGCCCTGGCGGTGCGTGCCGGGCGGCGCGGAGCGGCAGGATTCCGTGGCCAATGGTCTGGCGGCGGTTTCGGGCGATTGCCGGATTGTCGCCATTCACGACGCGGCGAGACCCTGTGTGACGGAAGAATTGATCCGGGCCACGGTGGCGGCGGCGGAATCGACCGGAGCCGCGGTGGCCGCTCAGCGCGTGACCGACACCATCAAGGAGAGCGACGACGGTTCGACGATTTCCGGACATCCCGAGCGCTCGCGGCTTTGGGCCGTGCAGACGCCGCAGACCTTTCGGATCGATGTGATCCGACGGGCATTGGACGAGGTGAAGAAACGCGGCGTCGCAATCACCGACGACACCGCCGCCTGCGAGTTGATCGGCCAACCGGTGGCGTTGGTCGAATCGGCGGCGCCCAATCCGAAGGCGACCGCGCCGGCGGATCTTCCCTATCTTGAACTTCTCCTCGACGCGCGGAAGGGAGTCAGTGGTCAGTAGTCAGTGGTCCGTGGTCAGTGGTC
>JAYPEY010000077.1:0-29064 GCA_038126035.1 Verrucomicrobiales bacterium
GTTCTCGGTTCTCGGTTCTCGGTTCTCAGTTCTCAGTTCTCGGCTCCCGGTTCTCGGATCTCGGTTCCCGGTTCTGCCATCTGCCATTCCCACGCCCACGAGAACGGCATTGCCAACACGCCCGGCGCCGCGCATCTTCCGTCGCCGCGGGTCATGATCATTCACAAGCTCATCCTCCAACACCTGAAGCACAAGGACGACGCAGACTTTTATCTGCTTCAGGCGCGCGATGCCATCCGGTGGATTGAACGCAGCGGAACGCCCTTGGGCAGTGAAACCAGGGCCCTGGATCTGGGATGCGGCCACGGGGTGTTCGGCGCGGAACTCCGGAAACTCGGCTGCAAGGTCAGTTTTGCCGACGAGAGGAACCAACTCTACGACGACCTCAAGGATTCGCCCTTCACCGCCATCGATCTCGACAACGACGATGTCGGGAGGCTGGAGCAGTTCGATCTCGTGGTCTGCTCCAATGTGTTGGAGCACCTGGCCAAGCCGTTTGAGTTTCTCACGAACGCCCACAAGATGCTCAAGCCCGGAGGCCGCCTTTATCTCAGCTGGACCAACTGGCTCTCTCCCTGGGGCGGACACGATTTCTCGCCCTGGCACTACCTGGGGCCGAGGCTTGGCCATCGCGTCTGGGACCGATTGCACAAGGGCCGCAAGCGCATCCATACGCCATTCGAAACCCTCTACCCGACCTACATCGGCGAAACTCTGGCGCATATCCGGCGCGACCCGCATCTCAAGGTCGCGCGCGCGGCCCCGCGCTACTATTCAGAATTCGGCTTCCTCCTGTGGTTTCCGGTCCTCCGGGAATTCCTCACCTGGAACTGCGCGTTGTTGATCGAGCGGCCCGTAAAGGACGTGTAAGCGGCCCGGTTCCGATCGGATTGGACCGCGCTGTCTTCCAAGGGCGGATCAGAGAGCCTTGATCACCACCGCCGTCACGTCGTCCTCAATCGCCGCCCCGCCGGCAAATTCCTTCACCGCCGCGTAGAGCCTCTCGACGATCTCCGAGGCCGGGGCATCGCGATTCTCATGCACGACCCGGATCGCCGCGTCCAGCCCGAAGAAGTCACTCTCCGCGTTGACCGCCTCGTCGATGCCGTCCGTCGCAAGCAGGATGACATCGCCGGATTCCAGGTCCACGGGGGCGGCGGTGTGGTATTCGGAGTCCGCCCGCATGCCCAAAGGAACGCCCGTGCGGGTCAGCTTCGCCTTGATCGCGCCCTCGCGATCGATGACAAACCCGGGAGTGTGCCCCGCGCTGGCGCAATGGATCGTCCTCGACTCGGCGTCCAGCGCGACATAGACCGCCGTGATGTAGCGCTCCCCGTCGACATCCTCGGAGATCATCCGGTTGGCCTGGGCCAGAATGTCGCCCGCCTCTCCGCCCGTGCGGGCCAGCAATCGCAGGTAGGCCCGCGTTTCCGCCATCAACAACGCCGGCCCCACGCCATGTCCCGAGACGTCGCCGACCACGAAGCCCCAGGCACCGCCAGGCATTTCGAGATAGTCGTAGTAATCGCCGCCGGCGGCCTCCGCCGGATGCGACACGCCGCCTATGTCGAAACCCGCAAGCTGCGGCGAGGCCTCGGGGAACAGGCTCTTCTGGATCTCGTTCGCAACCCGGAACTGCTCCTGGTTCTCGCGAAGCTTCTTCTCCGCGCGCTTCCGTTCAGTGATGTCGCGAATGAAGGCGACAAAGTGTTTCTCCCCCTTCAACTCCATGTCGTTGTAGGCGATCTCGATCATCACCTCGTCCTTGTCCTTGTGGACGCCGACCGTCTCCAGGACGCGCCGATCACGGTCGCGCACACCGGAAAGCAGATGCTCCTGAAAATCGCGTTTCTGCTCCTCACGCACGCGCTCGGGCAACAACAGGGTCAGATTCTGACCGATCACCTCATTGGGCGTGTAGCCGAAGACCTGTTCCACCGCCGGATTGGCGAACTGGATCACGCTGTTCGTGTCCATGAGCAGCACGGCGTCGGTCGCCGTTTCCCACAGGGCGCGGTATCGCTGCTCGCTCTCGCGCATGGCCTCCTCGGCCTCGCGACGGCCGCGCCGTTCGTCAGCCTCCCGCAACTCGCGCTCCACGCAGGGCGCCAGGCGCGCCAGCGCGCCCTTCATGAGATAATCGTGCGCGCCGGCCTTCATCGCCTCCACCGCAATGTCCTCGCCGATGCCGCCGGAAATGATGATGAAGGGGATGTCCCGACCGGTCCACTGGAGCAGTTTGAGCGCTTCCGGGGCGCTGAATTCGGGAAGATTGTAGTCGGCAAGAATCAGATCCCACTCCCGTTCGCGAAGCGCGTCCTGCATCTCGCTGGCGGTTTCAACCCGGATGTGCTCGGGCTTGTAGCCTCCCTTGCGCAGGAGGTTCACCAACATCATGGCGTCGAATTCGGAATCTTCGACGATCAGCGTGCGCAGGTTCTTCTTCATTCCGCGTCGGCGTCGGCTCCGAGCAGTTCCCGGATCTTCGCTTCCAGGGAATCATGTCTCATCAGCGACTCGCCGACAAGGATAGCCTTCGCACCGCAACGCTCCAACCGCGCCACATCGGCGCGGGTATGAATGCCGCTCTCGGCGACCAGCAGATGTCTTGCGTCGCCGCCGTCAGCCGCAGGCTCCAATTCCAGCCGCCCGGCCAGCGCTTCCGTGGTCGCCAGATCCACGGTGAAGGTCTTCAGGTCGCGATTGTTCACGCCGACAAGCGTCGCCCCGGCCGCGACCGCGCGATCCGTCTCTTCGGCGTCATGAGCCTCGACCAGAACGGCCAGTCCGGCGCCGGAGGCAAGATCGTGAAACCTCTTCAATCGTTCGTCGTCAAGGATCGCCACAATCAGCAGGATGGCGTCCGCGCCCGCCTCCACGGCCTCCAGGATCTGCCGTTCATCAATGATGAAATCCTTGCGCAACAACGGCAGTTCCACCGCCCCGCGGATCGCCCGAAGATATTCCAGCGACCCCTGAAAGAACTTCTCGTCCGTCAGCACCGACAGGCACCCCGCGCCGCCCGCCTCATATTCCCTGGCAATGGCGACCGGCTCAAAGTCTTCACGAATGATCCCCGCCGAAGGCGACGCCTTCTTCACCTCGGCAATCAAACCGATTGAACCGATGCGCGGCGACCGCAGCGCCCCCACAAAATCGCGAAGTCCGCCGCGCGCCGCAATGGCGCCCTTCAGCAGATCGACGGTAATCTCCCGCTCGGGAAGCAACGCTGCTTCCCGGCGCTTCTGTTCAACTATGGTGTCGAGTATGGACACGGTTCGTTGTTCGTGTTGCGTGTTGCAAGCCTGTCATGCCGTCGCTCCGAGGCGAAGGCGGATCGCACAGTTCTCTTCGAGGCCTTGAACGACGTCCCGCACGTTTCACGCGATACGTCACTATTCCTCATCATCGGCCGCTCCGGCCTGTCGTTTCATGGGGCAGCCCGCGCGGAGCCAGCCGGTGACGAAGGGATCCAGGGCGCCATCCATGACAGTCTGGATGTTCCCGCTCTGGACGCCGGAACGCAGGTCCTTGACCATTTGATACGGCTGAAAGACATAACTGCGGATCTGGTTTCCCCAGGCGATGTCGCCCTTTTCCCCGTAGAACCGGTCCATCTCCGCCTTCGCATCGTCCTCGCGCTTGGCGATGATCCGCGACACGAGCATCTTCTTGGCGATCGCGCGATTCTGGTGCTGCGAACGCTCATTGCGGCAGAACACCGTCATGCCTGTCGGGATGTGCGTCATGCGCACCGCGGTCTCGACCTTGTTCACATTCTGCCCGCCCTTGCCGCCCGAACGACAGGTCGTCGCCTCAAACTCATCATCCGGGATATCGACATCGATCATGTCGTCGATCTCGGCCACCACGTCCACGCTGGCGAAACTGGTGTGCCGGCGCTTGTTGGAATCAAAGGGGGAAATGCGCACCAGGCGATGAACGCCGCGCTCGGCCTTGCAGTAGCCGTAGGCGTATTCGCCGCGGATCACGAGGGTGGCGTTCTTGATGCCGGCGGTCTCGCCGGGGAGCAGGTCGGTCAGTTCCACCTTCCAGCCGCGTGACTCCGCCCAGCGTTGATACATGCGCAGCATCATGCTGGCCCAGTCGCAGGACTCCGTGCCGCCGGCGCCGGCGTTGATGCTGAGGATGCAGTCCTGACGATCGTGCGGCCCTGTCAACATCGCCGCCAGTTCGCCCTCCTCCAACGCCTGGCGAAAATCGGCAAACTCCGTCTTCAGGTCCTCCAGAATGGCCGCCTGCGCATCCTCAGGCTCGGCCTGCCCAAGCTCAACCATCACCTGCAGATCCTCCAACTGCTTCTCGGACTTCAGCAGCGGCTCGATTTTCCGGCGCATC
This sequence comes from Verrucomicrobiales bacterium, assembly GCA_038126035.1. Taxonomy (GTDB): domain Bacteria; phylum Verrucomicrobiota; class Verrucomicrobiia; order Limisphaerales; family JAYPEY01; genus JAYPEY01. The sequence goes on from JAYPEY010000077.1 coordinate 4,360, forward strand.
GAAGCGGCTTCATCGACCACGGTCTGCGCCTTCTTCTGGTTGTCCCAGAAGTCCGGCGCCGACATCTGGGCGTCCAGCTCCGTCAGCCGTTGTTTGACGCTGTCGACGTCAAAGATACCTCCGGAGATGCACAATCTTCTCGGCGGCTTCCTTCAACTGGATTTCAACTTCGTCAAACATAGGCCGGGGAATGTAGTGCCGCGAATCGGCTTTGCCAGATTTTTTTGGCTTTTTCCCGCGATGGGGATCACGTGATTGAACCCGGGATGAGGAGGGGAGCCTTCCGCCCCGATGTCGTCATGCTGGTTGCAGGCACAAAATTCGAAAAAATGTTCCAAATCCCAAGATCCAGACTTCAGCAAGGGGCGCCCACGAGCATTTCAGGAACGTCAGCGGGCAAGCCCGGCGTCCGCTTTCTAGATTGGGAGGTCCCGCCCAGGCTCCGCTTGTCATCCGCGCAGGTTGCGCGCCAGAAACCCCTTCACCCGCCGCCACATCTGCTCAGACAGGACATGCCCCGTGTCCTCCTCCACGAACCATGTGAACTTCTCGGCGGCCCCCGCCTTCCCGTACGCCGCCGCAATCCGATCCACGCTCCATTTCACATCGGCGATCGGCGTGCCGCGGTCCTGATCGCCAAAATTCATGTGCAGCGCCCGCGGCGCGATCAACGCGGCCATGTCGGGCGTGTCTCCAAACTCATGCAATCCCGGCACGAAATTCGGAAAGCAGTGGATCAGTTTCTTCCGGTGGATTCCCTTGTAGGTCGGCAGGCAACAGTTCCCGACCAGGCACTTCAATCGTTCCTCCCACGGCCCGACCAGCCACATGTGGGTGGATCCCATGCTATGCCCGTAACAACCAAGTTTCTCCGCGTCGACCTCCGGCCGGCTCACGAGGAAATCCACGGCCCGCCGCATATCCAGGATATTCTTCCAAGCCATGCATTTCCCCTCCACGACATAACGCAGGAACTCGAACTGTTCGAAATTGCGCCCCTTCAACTTCTCGTCCGCCCGCTCCTCGAAACACAAGGCATCCGGACACAGGACAACATACCCCTCCTTCGCCAAAGCGGCGCCGGTGTGATGCATCGGATTGCCCGCAAGCCCCGCGGGCTCGCTTTTGCCCAGATGCCACTGCCCCGCGTGCTGATGCCAGACTGCAATCGCTGGCGCCGGTTTCTCCGCTGTCACGCCATCCGGGATCAACAGCATCGCGGGAACCGCATCGTTCGGCTCGGCATGGTAATACAATGACTCAATGCGATACCCGTCCTTCTGAATCGTCTCCCGATGCCGGACATTCAGGTCACACGGCTCCGGCCAAGGACCGCCAAGGCAGGCCTGCAGCTTTTCGCGGAACTCTTCCGTCGTCATGCTGGCAGGGTTTCCGGCGGGGAGGTTTCACGCAAGCGGATTCGCGAAGCATGAGCGTCCCATCGTCCCTTTCCGAATTGCGGCGGCGCCGGCAACCATGCACTCTCCCCCGCATGTCGCAGGATCTCGCACGCTACATCGACCACACCAACCTAAAACCCGACGCCACCCGCGCCGACATCGAGAAACTCTGCGCCGAGGCGGACGAGCACAAATTCTTCAGCGTCTGCGTCAACAGCTCACGCGTCGCTCTCGCCCATCACCTTTTGGAGGATTCAGACGTCCAGGTCTGCAGCGTGGTGGGATTCCCGCTGGGCTCCGTGGACGCCGACGCCAAACGCTACGAAACCGAAACTGCTGTCGATCTGGGCGCCAATGAAATCGACATGGTCCTGAATGTGGGCCGCTTCAAGGACGGGGACGACGATTATATCGTGCGTGAAATCCGTGACATCGTTGAAGCCGCCGACGACCGCATCGTAAAGGTGATCCTGGAAACCTGTCTGCTCACCCGCGACGAGATCGCCCGCGCCTGTTCGCTGGCCATGAAGGCCGAAGCCCACTTCGTGAAGACCTCCACCGGATTCAGCTCCGGCGGTGCCACCGTTGAGGATGTCGCGGCCATGCGTCAGGCCGTGGGACAGGCCGCGGGCGTGAAGGCATCCGGCGGCATTCGCGACGCCAGGACGGCCCTGGCCATGATCGACGCCGGCGCGACGCGGCTCGGCTGCTCCAGCGGCATTGCCATTGTCAGCGGAACGGACGCGCCAGTGCCGGGACGCTATTGAGCGACTGCCTCGGGACTGTCCCACACCCCGTAAAATGTCTCAAACCCGCCATCAACGGCGGCGGTTATATTCGTCGTGAATGTACTTCGTCTCCTCCAATTCACGCGCTCGCGCTTCAACCATCCCCTGCTCCCGCAGATCCGCCCAATTCAAGACACCGAATTGCCGCAGCGCAGCCATCTGCATTGCGCTCTTCCATTCCGACCTTGTCGCAGTCATCCCATCCGCCTGAATTGATCCCTGGATCAAGAGTCCGTTCGCTGTTCTGCGTTGAGCGGCCCCGGCCGCCTTTCGTCCGGCCACCAGCACGTCGTGTTTCTCCGCGCCAACAAAGCACCGCCCCGGCCCGGACGGCTCGCAACATTCCGCCAGAGCAGCGTCTTCACCGGCCATGCGAAGCGCCGCCGCCACCCATTCGTGCAGGCGGCGATAACTTTCGGCGGCCCGGATTCGATGCCATGCATTTCCGGCCGGAATCGCGAGGGCGTAGGTCCAATCGTTTTCGTGGGGCACGATCCCACCCCCGGTCGGTCTTCGGATCAATGGTCGCAACGAGGTCAGCGACGCCACCTCGTCATACTTCTGGAAATAGCCGAAAGTCGCCGCGGGGACAGTCCAGGAATAGAAGCGCAATATCGGACTTCCCGACGGAGTGACACGTTCCAACAGAGCTTCATCGAAGGCCATGTTCCATGATGGCTCCCCCTCCCCGGTGTCCATGAACTGCCATTGCTCGGCCATGACGAAAGCCGATTCTCAGGAAGCGGCCGAAGGACACAGCTCCCGGATCTCGCAAACTGCGCAATCCGGTCGCCGCGCCGGACAACGCCGCCGTCCGTGCCAGATCAGCCAGTGACTGAACAACGTCCACTCCTCCTGCGGCACGAGCTTCATCAGATCCTTCTCGATCTTCTCCGGCGTCTTGGCGTTGGTGAGGCGCAGCAGGCTCGACAACCGCGCGACATGCGTGTCCACGACCACCCCGTGGTTGATATTGAAGGCGTTGCCGAGAACCACGTTCGCCGTCTTGCGCCCCACCCCGTCCAATGCGACCAGTTCCTCCATCGTTTGGGGAACCTTGCCGCCGTAAAACTTCACAAGCTTCCGGCAGCAGGCCTGGATGTTCTTCGCCTTGTTCCGGAACAGCCCGATGCGCCGGATGTCATTCTGAAGCCCGGCAAGATCGACCTCGGCAAACGCCCGAGCGGACCGGTATTTCTTGAAGAGCTTCTCCGTGACGATGTTGACCTGCACGTCGGTGCATTGGGCGGATAGAATCGTGGCGACGAGCAACTCCAGCGGCGTGGTGAAATTCAGTTCGCAATGCGCGTCCGGATACGCGCGTTTGAGCCCGGCAATGATCGACGCCGTCCGGGCCATCTTGTTCTTCAGGGATTCGCGGGGCATGACCGGATCAGACCTGACGGCCAAACTCCACATTCGCGTAGATGTCCGAAAGAGCCAGCGTCACGTCCAAGGAATTCAGTTCAACGGAGGATTCCATGCCCGAAACTTCGTGTAGCAGCCAGTCCCCGTCTTCCTGTTTCGTGAACCGCTCCAACACCGGCCACTTCTGCGAAACCAGCAGGTATTCCCGCAGCGAGGAAATCTTCCGGTAGTTTTCGAACTTCTTCCCCCGGTCGCAGGCCTCTGTGCTGTCGGAAAGGACCTCCACAATCAACGTCGGGTTCACCAGCACATCGGTTGCGCCCTCCATGGTCTGCAATGGACCACACACCACGCTGACATCCGGATAGGCAAACAGTCCGGTCTCCTCGACCTTGATCCGCAGGTCGCTGTTGAAGGGGCGGCAACTCCCGCCTTTCAACCCCAGGTTCAACGCAGTCGCAAGGTTGACCGAAATCAAACTATGCATCGGCGAACCGCCCGACATGGCGAACATCTCACCGTCGAAGAACTCGCTCTTGTGCTCAGCCGCGCGTTCGATCTCAAGATACTCAGCCTCGGTCAGACGCGGAATTGGATTGGCCACTGCCATGGCGAAAAAGATGGGCGACGTTCGCAGGGATTGCAAGCGGGTTGCAGCAATCGGTAATCAGTAATCGGTATTCAGTATTCAGAAGTCAGAATCGGAATCGGAAAACACCCCCACTGATTACCGATTACTGATTACTAATCACTGCCCCACCTCTCCTCAGACCAACTCCGGCTCCTCGATCTCCCTGGGCGCGTCCATCAACGGCGTCCCATCGGCGGCTTCCGGATACTCGAAGACCTTCCCCTCGAAGTTGCGCACCACGACACGATCGTCGTTGCGCTGCAGGATGTATTCCGGGTTGATCGGGATCTTGCCGCCGCCGCCCGGCGCATCAATCACGTATTGGGGAATCGCGTAGCCGGTCGTATGACCGCGAAGCTCCTCCATCAGCTTGATGCCCTCGCGAACGCTGGTGCGCAGATGCGCCGAACCGGCAATCAGATCGCACTGGTAGAGGTAATACGGCTTCACCCGGCACATCAGAAGCTTCTGGATCAACGCCTTCATCACGGTGGCGTCGTCGTTCACGTGCCGGAGCAGGACCGACTGGTTCCCCAACGGGATTCCCGCATCAGCCAGACGCGCGAGTCCATCGCGCACTTCAGTCGTCAATTCGCGCGGGTGATTGGCATGCACGCTGACAAACAGCGGATGAAACCGCTTCAGCAGATCGCACAACTCCGGCGTGATTCGCTGCGGCATGAAAATCGGAATCCGGGAGCCGATCCGCAGAAATTCGACGTGCGGAATGGCCCGCAACTCGCCCAGAACACGCTCCAGTTTCTGATCGCTCAGCAACAGCGGATCGCCCCCGCTGAGCAGCACGTCGCGGATCTGCGGGTTGTCCCTGATGTATTGGATCTGCCGGTCGAACTCCGGATGAAAGTCGTAACCCGCCGCATTGCTGACCAGACGTGAACGCGTGCAATAGCGACAATACGAGGCGCATCGGTCGGTCACGAGAAACAGGACACGGTCCGGATAACGGTGCACCAGGCCAGGAACGGGCGAGTGCGCATCCTCCCCACAAGGATCCGCCATTTCCCAGGTGGCGGTTTCGGTCTCCTCGACCCTCGGAATCACCTGCCGGCGGATGGGACAGTTCTCATCCGTCGGATCAATCAGGCTGAAATAGTGCGGCGTAATGCCCATCGCAAGCTTCCTGCTGGCCAACTGAACCCCGGCCCGCTCCGCTTCCGACAACCCGGGCATCGCCTCCAGCAGATGCTCCGGACGATGGATCCGGTTCTGCATCTGCCAACGCCAATTGTTCCAATCGGCGTCTGAAACGTCGCTCCACCGCCCTCGTCCCGCAGGATGAAACTCCTTCAACCGGTTTAACGATTCAGAAGGAGAAGGGCCGGAAGAAACGTCCTCTGGACTGTTTTTCGGCATGTCGAGGGACTATAAAATGACCCAATTTTGTGTCAAGGCCACGACGGGAAGCGGTTGACGTTCAGACGGGATTGGAAACGGATGCAGCGCGGCTGTGTCGGAGACCTGCCGCAGCAACGCCGACTGCAACCGAGATCGAGGGTAAAGCTCCCGCCGTTCTAACTCCCAAACCGCTGCGACTGATCCCGAAAACGGGACACCAACCACGCTGCCCCTCGAAGCAACCGTGCCCTCAACGCGAGACTCAACGCCGAACCTGTTCCAGCGCCCGCATCTTGGCCCGCTCGCGCTCCGCCGCTTCCTCGATCTCCCGGGTGTCGGCCCGGATGATATCCAGCAGCTTGAGCCGATCCAAGGTCTGACGAATGATGGTCGATTCGTTGGCGGAGACGCGGCCTCGCCGGGGCCGGGATCCCCGCGCCTTGTCCCGACGCGCAATGTACTCGTTCAACTCGCGGGCATAGTCGTCAGTCAACTTGATCAGATCATCGGACACCAGCCAGCGAAGGCGACGCAGGCGCAGGACGATTTCCATGATGGCGGCCCGTTGATCGGAGTAATCCACCAGGTCCATCATCACCTGCAGCGGAAACTGATCCGCTTCCGCCGCCGCCTCATCCCCCTCCCCCGTGCGGATCGTGACCGAGGAATCCAGGACCGCATCCAACCGCGCCAGCCCCGCCAGGTTTCCCAACCGCGTCTCGTGATCCGGCTGCGACAGATTGAATACCTGGAGCGACCACCATTTCTCGACATCCAACGGCGTGCTGAAATGGGCCTCAAATCCCTTGAGAAAGGCCAGTTGCCAATTCAGGAACTTCGACGACTCGTCCAACATCCCCCGAAAGGCCGCCTTTCCTTCCGGCAACTCCAGCAACCGCGCGACAAGCAGATGCGAACACCCCTGGAACAGGGTCCATTCGTCGCCGGACAGCCGCTTCTCCCCGGCAACGCCAAAGTCGGCAAAGGTCATCGCCTCGAAGCGTCCCAGTGTCTCCTTGACCGTTTTCAGGGGCTCTTCGTAACGCGAGCCCGAAAAGATGAACGGTTCCGCCGAGGGATTCTCCACAAGCCTGACGGAAACATCTCCGCCCGCCTGCACTCCGCGATCGAACGCGATGGCGCTCCGTTCCTTGACCGGCGGAAACAAGGGCGTCGCGGCGGAACGCAACACCTGCTGCGTCGCCCCCTCCGTCAGCCACAGGGGAATCGCGGCGGAACGCCCTTTCGCCGACCGATCCGCGTATTCCTGCAACAGGGTCCGCACCACGCATCTGGCCAGCTTTTCCTTCTCGATGCGCTGCGGCATCTCGATCCGGTAGACCCAGCCGTTGAGCAACCGGCTCGCCGCCACCACGACATCGGTGTTGGAGGCCAGCAGCGGGTTGATCACCACGTGAATCCTGTGCTTCCAACGATCCTCCAATCCGACCTGCTCATTGAAGGCCGAGCGTATGCGCGAACAGATGATCGCCAGCGAATAGGGGGTGACCCGGACATGGGACGACCCCGGGGCCTCCGGCGTCACGGTCTCGGCGCTCGGCCCGTGCACCACAAACTGCTGGGTGCGACTTTCCACCCGGATCCGATCCAGGGTCACATCCTGCCCGAACACTCCCGCCGGAATCAGAAGCGCCAACGCCGCGACGCCCGCCCAACGGATCCCTGGTCTCGCTTTCATTCGGGCGCTCATGAATCACTCAGCGGCCGGACATCGATCCCGGCCCCGGGCTCACTTTTTCGCCTTGGACTTGGAGCCCCCCGCCTTGCTCTTGGAGCCGCTGTCCGACTTGGCCTTGCTGTCGCCCTTCTTGGACGACGACTCGGAGGCCTTCTTGTCCTTCTTCGCGGCCTCCTTGTAACCTTCGCTGCGGTAGTCGGTGATGTAGAACCCGTCGCCCTTGAAGATCAGGCCGGCGCCCGAGCCGATCGCCCGCTTCACCGCTCCCTTGGCCCAACGCTTCTTCGCGCACTTGTCCTTCGGGCACTGCGTCAGCGCATCATCCTTCATGGATTGAAAAAGCTCGAACTCGTGCCCGCACTTCTCACAAAGATATTCGTAGGTCGGCATAATCTTGAAACCGTGGTTCGCAAAAGGAATTGAATCGCGCAAATAAGCACGCCCTCCCCCCATCGTCAAGATTCACGCGCGGCCGAATCCGGGTTGTCAATTCGGCCCATCGCGCAATAATGAACACATCCCGACCACATGTCGTCATCTCAATCCGACGCCCTATGACCAAACAAAAGATTCTCGATCTCTACTTCATGGACGCCCGCTTCAAGCTCACCGAGATCGCGGCGTTCATGGACCGCGTGGACCGCGCCGACGGCGAGGAGGACTTCCGCATGGCCGCCTTCCGTGACGCCCTCAAGGCCCTCGAAGCAGGCAATGCCGAACGCGCCAAGAACGTCCTGCTCACCTTCAGCGACCCCACCGAGGAGCCCATTCCCGCCGCCACCACCAAGGCCGCCTGCGGCGCCTGGCCGGACAGGCCGCAAGACAGTTGAGAGTTGGTTTGAGTTGAGTGTTGAGAGCGAGAGACTGGAGACAAGCCATGTTCAATTTCGAGAGGCTGGATGTGTGGCATAAGGCGATTGAATTTGCCGACATGGTCTATGACATCACTGGTGCGTTCCCGGATGAAGAGCGCTTCGGACTGACCAACCAGATGCGCCGGGCCGCAATTTCAATCTCGTCGAACATCGCGGAGGGCAGCGCTCGATTCTCCCCCGCCGACCACGCAAGATTCTTGAAAATAGCGACAGGATCCCTGTTCGAGGTGGTTTCCCAGACCAGAATCTCCCTCAACCGAAAGTTCCTTTCCCAAGGCCAACACGACCAAATCTACGCCGCCGCTGAAGAACAATCCAAAATGCTCAGCGGCCTCCGACGCTCCGTGCTCGCCGTCCCACGCCCCTGACCACCGACCGCCCCCACTCTCAACTCTCATCTCACTCCAACTCTCATCCAATCATGCGCTACATTGAACCTCATGGCCATATGGTCAGCCGGACCACCGACGACTACAAGGCGATGGCCATCGCCGGCTGCAAGGCCATCTGCGAACCCGCGTTCTGGGCCGGCTTCGACCGCAGCTCCGCCGACGGCTTTTACGACTATTTCCGTCAGTTGACCGAATACGAACCGCGCCGCGCCGCCATGTTCGGCATCGATCACTATTGCTGGATGTGCATCAACCCCAAGGAATCCGAGGACATCAAGCTCGCCGACGACGTCCTGGCGATCATCCCGGAGTTTGTGGAGAAGGACAACGTCCTCGGCATTGGCGAGATCGGCCTCAACAAGAACAGCCGCAATGAGATCATCGTCCTCGAGAAACACGTCAACATGGCGGCCGAGATGAACCAGCTCATTCTTGTCCACACCCCCCACCTCGAGGACAAGCTCAAGGGCACCAAGCTGATCGTCGATCTGATCAAGTCCGATTCCCGCATCGATCCCGGCCGCGTGATCATCGACCACGTGGAGGAACACACCATCAAGATCGTCAAGGACGCCGGGATGTGGGCGGGCATGACCCTTTATCCCGAATCCAAGTGCTCCCCCAATCGCGCCATCGACATGCTTGAGGTCTTCGGCTCCGACAACATCTGGATGAACGCCGCCTGCGACTGGGGCCCCAGCGATCCCCTCGCTGTCCCCAAGACCATGCAGGAAATGCGCCGCCGCGGCCACACCGCCGAATTCATCGACAAGGTCGCCTTCGGCAACCCCGTCAAGTTCATGAGCCAGAGCGCCAAATTCAAATTGTCTGCGGAAGGGTAAGAACAGGATTCATCCCGTTCAATTCGAGCCGATTCAACGGAAAATTGAGTTCCCCCCCCAATCCAAGGAGTCATGGCTATCTACGTCGGCCTCAGATTGACAGACCGCACGGATTCCCGTTGCACATACCGTTTTTTTGCTTCCGACGGAACTCCTTACGGCTCTCTCGTTGTGGACACAACCACAGGTGACATCGACTTGTTGACCACCGAAAACGAAGCAACGAACGAGGAAGCGTTCCTATATGCCCGTCGTGCCATCGAGAAGGCACTGATTCGAGGCGAGCTTCCCGATGACCTCTGCTTCGCCGCATGATAACCAAGCCCGCCCCGTTCCTTCACGCCCCCGTCTCTCTCTGAATCGGTCTCATTTCTTCCGTGTATTCCGTGTATTCCGTAGTTTGTCCCCAGAAAACTTCGCAGATCACCCCTCCTTTCAAAATTTCATATCAACATATCCTGATACGTTGATTTTAAACTTGCGACGTTCAGTTGAGTGATCCACAGTCCGCTTCACCTAACGTGAGCGAACTGAAGCAAGAAACGACCAATCGGACGGAGGAACTCCGGACACTCCTGCGCGAACGCATCCTCGTCATCGACGGGGCCATGGGCACGACCATTCGCGAGTACAATCTGACCGAGGAGGACATCCGCGGCGAACGCTTCAAGGACGCCAGGAAAGACCTGAAGAACAACGGCGACCTGTTCTCCCTCACCCGGCCGGACGTCATTTCCGACATCCACAAGCGCTTCCTCGAAGCCGGGGCGGACATCATCGAGACCAATACCTTCTCCGCGACAAGTCTCGGTCAGCATGAGTACTTTGTCGACGATCCGCGCGATTCCGGCGGCCGCAAGGATCCGGAGTTTTTTCAAAAGGTCATTGAGGACGAGTTCCTCAACAACCTGGCCAAAGAGATCAACGAAGAGTCCGCCAAGCAGTGTCGCGAACAGGCGGACGCCGTCGCCAAAGCCACCGGCAAACCACGCTTCGTCGCCGGCGCGATCGGGCCGCTGACGGTCTCCCTTTCCAACACCCCCGACGCTGACGATGCGAGTTTCCGCGCCGTGACCTTCGACCAGGTAAAGACCGCCTATGCGGGGCAGGTCCGCGCCCTGATCGCCGGCGGCGTGGACATCCTGCTGGTCGAAACCATTTTCGACTCGCTCAATGCCAAGGCGGCTCTGGTGGCCATCCAGGAGGTCTTCGATGAGGATGGCGTCGCGCTCCCCATCATGATCTCGGCGGCGGTCGGCAAAGGCGGCGAGACCATGATCTCCGCCCAGACCGTGCAGGCGTTCTGGCACTCCGTGCGCCACGTCAAACCGCTCGCCGTCGGACTCAACTGCTCCCTCGGTCCCGACCTGATGCGTCCCTTCCTGGCGGAACTCGGCGACGAGGCGGATTGCTTCGTTTCGGTCTATCCCAACGCCGGTCTCCCCAACCCCCTGGCCAAGACCGGCTTCGATCTCAAGCCCTGCCACATGGGCGACTACCTGAAGGAGTTCGCCGCCGAAGGCCTCGTCAACCTCGCCGGCGGCTGCTGCGGCAACACGCCCGATCACATCGCCACCATCGCAAAATCAGTCGATGGCGTCGCCCCGCGCCAACTGCCCGAGCCGCTTTCCAAGGACGCGCATCGTCCCATGATGCTCAGCGGCTCCCTGCCCTTCATCTACGACAGCGACACCTTCATGATGATCGGCGAACGCACCAACGTCGCCGGCTCCCCGCGCTTCGCGAAGATGATCAAGGAGGACCGCTACGAGGACGCGGTCGCCGTCGCGCGGCAGCAGGTCGAAAACGGCGCCAACGTCATCGACGTCTGCATGGACGAAGGCATGATCGAAGGCGTCGCGGCGATGACGAAGTTTCTCCAGCTCCTCGCCGCCGAACCCGAAATCGCCAAGGTCCCCATCATGGTCGATTCCTCCAAGTGGGAGGTCATTGAGGCCGGCCTGAAATGCCTCCAGGGCAAGGGCATTGTGAATTCCATCTCGCTGAAGGAAGGCGAGGAGAAATTCCGCGAACAGGCGAAACGAATCCTGGAATTTGGAGCCGCCGTCGTGGTCATGGCCTTCGACGAAAAGGGCCAGGCCGACAACTACGACCGCCGCGTCGAGGTCTGCGGCCGCGCCTATCGCATCCTGGTGGATGAAGTCGGTTTTCCGCCGGAGGACATCATCTTCGACCCCAATGTCCTCACGGTTGGCACCGGCATGGAGGAACACGCCAACTATGCCGTCGATTTCATCAAGGCGACAAAGTGGATCAAGGACAACCTCCCCCATGCCAAGGTCAGCGGCGGCGTTTCGAACATCTCCTTCAGCTTCCGCGGCAACAACGTCGTCCGCGAGGCGATGCACTCCGCTTTCCTTTTTCACGCCATTGAGGCCGGCCTCGACATGGGCATCGTCAACGCCGGCATGCTCGAGGTCTACGAGGAGATTCCCAAGGACCTGCTGGAACTCGTCGAGGACGTCCTGCTCAACCGCCGCCCCGACGCCACCGAACGACTTGTCGACCACGGCGAGAAGCTCAAGGCCGAAGGCGCCTCGCAGAAGGAGGTCAAGATCGAGGAGGCCGCCTGGCGCAGGGAAACCGTCGGCAAACGCCTCGAACACGCGCTGGTCAAGGGCATTGACGCCTTCATAGAGGAGGACACCGAGGAGGCCCGCCAAAAACTCGGCCGGCCGCTGCATGTCATCGAAGGGCCGTTGATGGACGGCATGAGCGTCGTGGGCGACCTGTTCGGCGCGGGCAAGATGTTCCTGCCCCAGGTCGTCAAGAGCGCCCGCGTCATGAAGAAGGCAGTCGCCTACCTGCAGCCCTTCATGGAGGCGGAGAAGTCGGACGGCGACGCCAGGTCCGCCGGCAAGATCGTCATGGCCACCGTCAAAGGCGACGTCCACGACATCGGCAAGAACATCGTCGGCGTCGTGCTCGCCTGCAACAATTACGAGGTCATCGACCTCGGCGTGATGGTCCAGTCGGAGAAAATTCTGCAGACCGCGCGCGATGTGGGGGCCGACATCATCGGCCTGAGCGGACTCATCACGCCTTCACTGGACGAGATGATCCACGTCGCCAAGGAGATGAAACGCGAGGGGGTCGATCTCCCGCTGCTCATCGGCGGCGCGACAACCAGCCGCAAGCACACCGCCGTCAAGATCGCCCCGGCCGGCGATGTGCCGGTCGTCCACGTGCTCGACGCCTCGCGCGCAGTCGGCGTCGTCAGCTCCCTGCTCAGCGACGAGCAGAAGGCCGGTTTCGTCAAGGAGAACGCCGAGGCTCAGGAGGAACTCCGCGCCGAACACGAAGGCCGCCGCGACCGCAAGCCCCTGGCTTCCCTCAAACAGGCCCGGTCGAACAGGGCCTCGTTCGAATGGAGCGCCGACGATCTCCCCGCGCCTTCTTTCACCGGCGCGCGCGTCGTCGAGGATGTCGCGCTGGACGATCTCGTCGAATACATCGACTGGACCCCCTTCTTCCACACCTGGGAACTGCGCGGCCGCTATCCGGCCATCCTGGAAAAGAACGACAAGGCGAAGGAACTGTTCGACGACGCGCAGGCGCTTCTCAAACGGATCATCTCCGAAAAACTGCTGACGCCAAAGGCGGTCTACGGCTTCTTCCCGGCCAACAGCGTCGGCGATGATGTGGAACTCTATGCCGACGAATCGCGATCGAAAGTCCTGACCACCTTCCACTTCCTTCGGCAACAATTGGCGAAGACTGACAGCCAACCGAACCTGTGCCTCTCCGACTTCATCGCGCCGAAGCCGCCAACTTCCAACACTCAACGCTGCGACCATCTCGGCGCCTTCGCGGTCACCGTCGGTCACGGAACGGACGAGCTTTGCGCCGAATTCGAGAAGGACCACGACGACTATCATTCCATTCTGACCAAGGCGCTGGCGGACCGACTGGCTGAGGCCTATGCCGAATTCCTCCACAAACGCGCCCGTGAGGAATGGAGCTACGGGAAGGGTGAAGGCCTCAGCAATGAGTCGCTCATCAAGGAGGAGTATCGCGGCATCCGACCGGCGGCGGGTTACCCCGCCTGCCCCGATCACACCGAAAAACAGATCCTCTGGAAACTGCTGGATGTGGAGTCCCAAACCGGAATCAAGCTGACCGAAAGCTGCGCCATGTGGCCTGCCGCCAGCGTCAGCGGCCTCTACTTCGCCCACCCGGACTCCCGCTACTTCACCGTCGGCCAACTCGACCGCGACCAGATCGAGGATTACAGCGCCCGCAAGGGAATGGAACTGCCCGTAGTCGAACGCTGGCTCTCCCCCTACCTGAATTACGAGGCGTAGGGCCCTGACACCCTCGACCCCGTAGCCGAGACCTTCAGGTCGCGCCCCGAGTCCGTAGGGACGAGAAGTGATTCCAACCGCGCCCGCGGACCCTCCACTTCTCGCGATTGCATCGCTCGCCGCGCCCCGAAGGCAACGGCCACGGGACAAGGAGCGTCACATCAATGGCGGCAGCGAATCCCTCAAGCCGGTGGGGAGAGACTCTGTCGAGCCCAAATCAACACCCCGAAGGGGGTGAAAGCGGCCCGAAATGCCCGCAACCGCCCGCTTTCAATCACGCCCTCGATCCCTCCCTCGCCTTTTTGCCGATTGCCAAGGGATTGCCCCGCTTGTTAAATGCCGCGCGTGTCCAACCAGAAGACCATCGAACAACCCGCAAGCTATGCCGGCGTGGGCCTGCACACAGGAAATCGCGTGACGATGACCTTTCTGCCGGCCGAACCCAACACCGGCATCCGCTTCCGCCGGGTCGATCTCGACGGCCAACCCGAGATCGAGGCCAACGTCGATCTGGTCAACGACACGCAGCGCTCCACCGTCCTCGCCAAGGGCAACGTCAAGATCCACACCGTCGAACACGTCCTCGCCACCTTCAACGGCTATGGCATCGACAACGTCATCGTGGAACTGGACTCGATCGAGCCGCCGATCGCCGACGGCAGCGCCCGGGCCTATTGCAAGATGATCGAAACGGCCGGCATCGCCACCCAGGCCGAAAAGCGGGAGCCCTACAAGCTGAGCGAGCCCATCGAAGTCAACGACGGCGACACCAACATCTCCGTCTTCCCCCATGACGGCCTGAAGATCACCTGCACCAGCGCCAACGACGACGGCCGCCACACCGAGTTCTTCAGCGTCGAAATCGATCCGGAATCCTGGGAAAAGGAAATCTCCGAGGCCCGGACCTTCTGCTTCTTCGAGGAACTCGAGCAGCTCTACAAGCACGGTCTGATCAAGGGCGGCAGCCTCGCCAACGCCGTCGTCATCCGCGACGACGCCGTGCTCACGACCGAACCGCTGCGCTACAACGAGGAATTTGTCCGCCACAAGATCCTGGACATCCTCGGCGACCTGATGTTGCTCGGCCGCCCCTTCCGCGGCCATATCAAGGCCTTCCGCCCCAGCCATGCGGCGAACTGCGAGATGACCAAGAAGATCAGCGAGCAGATGCTCCGTCCCAAGGTCGCCGCCCAGGCCTTCACGCCGCCGGAAGCCGGGAAGAAGAAGGGCGATTCGGAAGGTTCGACCGCTTCCGCGGACAACGGCGAACCGCTTTACGACATCAAGCAGATCCAGCAGATCCTGCCGCATCGCTACCCTTTCCTGATGCTTGATCGCGTCAATTCGATCGACGGCAACAAGCTCATCGCCGCCAAGAACGTCACCATCAACGAGCTTTTCTTCCAGGGCCACTTTCCCAAGGACCCCATCCTCCCCGGCGTCCTTCAGCTCGAAGCCATGGCCCAGGCCGCGGGCCTGCTGATGCTCAAGAAGCTGGCCAACGAGGGCAAGATCGCCTACTTCATGGCCGCCGACAAAGTCAAGTGGCGCAAGCCTGTCCGCCCCGGCGACGTCCTGATCATCGAGGTCGACCTCGTCCGCTGCCGCGGCAAACTCGGCAAGGCCAAAGGCGTCTGCAAGGTCCGCAACGATGTCGTCAGCGAAGCCGAGGTCTCCTTTGTCCTGATGGATTCCTGACGCCGCCAAGATGAGCGATATCCACAAAACCGCGATTATCCATGACGGCGCCGAGATCGGCGACGATTGCGAGATCGGCCCCTATTGCATCATCGGCTCGAACGTCAAGCTCGGCCCCGGTTGCAAGCTCCATTCCCACGTCGTCATCGACGGCCACACCGAACTCGGCTCCGGCAACGAGATCTTCCCCTTCGCCAGCATCGGGCTCAAGACCCAGGATCTGAAGTGGAATGGCGGCACGACCTGGACCAGGATCGGCGACAACAACACCTTCCGCGAATACGTCACCATCCACAGCGCCACCAGCGATGGAGAGGCCACGATCGTTGGCTCCAACAACAACATCCTCGCCTACAGCCACCTCGCCCACAACGTCGTCCTCGGCAACCACGTGATCATGTCCAACGTGGCGACCCTGGCCGGTCATGTGATCGTGGAGGACCACGCCATCATCGGCGGCCTCGCCGCGATCCATCAGTTCTGCCGCATCGGCCGCAACTGCATGATCGGCGGCTGCTCCAAGGTCGTGCAGGATGCCCTCCCCTTCATGATCACCGACGGGAACCCCGCCAAGACCCGCTTCGTGAATCAGGAAGGGCTCAAGCGCAAGGGCATCTCCAGGGAGGCTCAATCGGCTCTGAAGCAATGCTACAAGTGGCTCTGCCGCGACCACCTCACCACCACCAAGGCCCTGGAGAAGATGGAGTCGGAATTCAACGGCATGGAGGAGATCCAACACCTCGCCAAGTTCATACGCGAAAGCGAACGGGGCATTGCGACGTAGGGGGGGAGGCGCGTCCGAATCGGGGAGCGACGGGTTTGTAAATTCGAAACTCGAAAACCGAAATCCGACTTGTCGCGCCGTAGCCCTTGCGAGGCGGAAACAAATTCGAATTTCAAAGGACTGAAAGCCGAAACAGCGGTCGGAGGCGAATTAGGGTATAAGGCCGAAACGACCGACAACTTCCTTTCTCCATGGAGCATGCCGCTGGAATCGGAGCGCGGAATTCATTCCGCTTCAACCTCCGAAACTCCGGGGCTCTGGCATAGAACAAACCTCAGGACCGCTCAAAGTTGAAGCGGACTCAAGTCCGCGCTCCGAAAGACATTACTGCTCTCCGCCACCCATTTGCGCCCCCCCCGGCGCATCGGTATGTTGACGGCTCGTGACCTGACCGTTTGGAAAATTGGAATTTCGAAATTCGGATTTGTTTCGAATTTCGTTTTTCGAGTTTCACCCCTCCATCGCCGCAACCGCCTCATCCACGCACTCCGCCAACACTTCCAACCCTTCCTCCAACGCCTCCTGCGTAATGGTCAGCGGCGGACAGATCTTCACCGTCTGCCCCCAGGCTCCGACCGGCGCGAACAGCAGCAGTCCCTTGTGGACACAGCGTTCGATGATGTCGAAGGCAAGATCGTGATTCGGCTCCTTCTTGCCGGGCTTGAGAATCTGCAGGCCCGCGACCAGCCCCTTGCAGGAGAACTTCCCGCAGACATCGCTGTGCTTCTCCTGGATCTTGCGCAGTCCCTCGGCCAACACGGGCTCCAGGCGCGCCGCATTGCCGGACAGATCCTCGTCCACGATCTTCTTCAGATTCGCCAGCGCCGCCGCGCAGCAGACCGGGTTGCCCGTGTGCGTGCTGGTCATCGATCCCGGAGGATACTGATCCATGATCTCGTCGCGACCGATCACCGCTGAAAGCGGCAGCGAACTGCTGATGCCCTTGCCCACGCAGATGATGTCCGGCGTGACGCCGTAGTGCTCGAAAGCCCAGAACTTCCCGGAACGCCCGCAGCCCGCCTGCACCTCATCGAAGATCAGCACAACGTCGTTCTCGTCGCACCAGGCGCGCAGCTTCTCGATGTATTCCACCGGCGCAAAGTCCGGCCCCACGCCCTGGAAACTCTCCATGATCACGCCGGCCACGTTCTCCGGCTTGAGCCCCTGTTCCTCAATGGACTTCAGGAAGAGGTCGAAGCTGGTGTCCTCAGTCCAGAACCCATCCGGGAACGGCACGTTTACAATGGCCGGGTCGAGATTGACGATCCAGTCCTTCTGCCCCGGAATGCCACCCGCCTGTTGCGAGCCCATCGTCCGGCCGTGGAACGACCGTGAGCATCCGACGATGCCCAGCTTCTCCTTGCCGCCTTTGCGGACGCCGTTCGTCCGGGCCAGCTTGATCGCGCATTCCGTCGCTTCCGAACCCGTGGTCAGGAAGAACAGCTTCTTCAAACCCTCCGGCGCCAAACCCTGGAGATACTGCGCCAGTTCTGCGCGCTCATGACTGGGAAAGACATAGTTGTGCAGCAAGCCGCTCTCAGCCTGATCGATGACCGCCTGCTTGATCTCCGGCGCGCCATGGCCCGCGTTGGTCACGAGCACGCCGGAACTCCAATCGAGCCACTTGTTCCCGTAGCCATCGTAAATCTGGATGTCCTCAGCCTTCTCCCACAAAACCGGCGGCATCCCGCGCATCGAAATCGGCTCAATGGATCGGAGCGATTCCAAGGTCGGAACCGAATCCGGATGCGGAATCGGCGAGCAGATCTTCCGATATTTGGTCTCCGCGTGCGGAACCTCACGCGGCTCAATGCTGAATTCTTTTCCCATAACGACGACTTTCGATGCTTGTTGTTGATCCCCTGCCCGCCTCGAATCAATCAGGGCAAAACCGGGACGGAAATGAATTCACTTTCAAACGCCTGAAGTCAACAAAGTTTCCGATACCACCCCAAGAATTCAACAATCAGCCATGAGAAGGCGTTTTATGCATTCATTTGACACTCAATTTCGATGCCAGATGAAGCAAGCTGGAGGCCCGCACCCGGAACAAAACAACGCGGAGCGCAGCTGGGTCCCGTCTTCGCGGCCTGCCGCAGAAGCCCCCTCCGCCCTCATCCGGACAAACCGCTTTCAAGGACGCTGCGCCTGGTCTGTCGACACAGCCGCGCCCCGCCCGACAATCGCAACCGGAACAGCCTTCGCCCATTCCGCCGCTCGCCTCCGTCGCCGCTTTCTGCCAAATTCCCCGACGCATGCCCGCATCTGACAGCGCCAAACGCCCCAAGAGTCGACCGACTGCCCGACACAAGCTGCTGGCCGTTCTGGTCGGTCTGGCTCCGTTTGTTCTGCTGGAAATCGGGCTGCGCCTGTTCGGCGTCGGCGCCGCCGACACGGCATCGGATCCCTTCGCGGGATTCGGATCCAACATCCCGGTGTTCGAACGCGAAGGAGCTGTCTGGAAGACCTCCGACAAACGAATGCCCTTTCTGCCGGAGCAGTCCTTTGCACTCGACAAGCCCGCCAACGGATTCCGCGCGTTCTGCTTCGGCGGCTCCACCGTGCACGGCCGCCCCTACGAGGCGGACACCGCCTTTCCGAAATGGTTGGAGCTGGAACTGCAGGCTGTCGCGCCCGAACGCGCGGTCGAGATCGTCAACTGCGGCGGCATCTCCTACGCCAGCTACCGGATCGTCCCGATGCTCCGGGAAGTCCTGACCCTGGATCCCGATCTGATCGTCGTCGCCACTGGACACAACGAATTCCTCGAGGACCGCACCTACCACTCACTGAAATCCCGCACGGCCGCGCAAAGCTGGATCGACAACCTCGGCAACCGCGTCCGGACCGTCCGCGTCGGCCGCAACCTGTTTCGCGGCAAATCCCCCCCCGGACAGACCGGCAACCCCGATCGCGACGGCGACTTCGAAACCCGCCTCGACACCGAGAATGGCTACTCCTCCTACCATCGCGACGCCGACTGGCGCGCGCGGGTGATCGAGCAATTCGAGGAGGCGATGCAAACCATGGTCCGCCTCTGCGACGACAAGAACGTCCCGCTGATTCTCGTGAACCTCGGCTCCAACATCCGCGACTGCCCCCCCTTCAAGTCCGAGCATCGCGCCGATCTCTCGGCGGTCGATGAAGCCAGGTGGAACGAGGCCTTCCAAGAGGCCGACGCCGCCGACAAGGCCGGCGATCTCCAGGCCGCGCTTCAGGCGTATCAGGAAGCCGGGAAGATCGACGACCGGCATGCCCTGCTGCACTGGCGACTCGCGCGCTGCCTGGATCGATTGGACCGCCCCGGGGACGCGAAGGGGCATTACCTGCGCGCCAAGGACGAGGACATCTGCCCGCTGCGCATGTTCGACCGCCAATACGCGTTTCAAGCAGAACTCGCCGCCGAGGCCGGCATCACAATCATCGACGCCAGGAAGACCCTGGAGGCGCAGAGTCCCGACGGCGTTCCGGGCAACGACTGGTATCTCGACCACGTGCATCCGACCATCGGCGGCCATCAGGAAATCGCCCGGGTGATTGCGGCGAAGCTCCGGGAAGCCGGCATGCTCGCGGTGACGAAGACCTGGACGGACGACGCCCGCCGTGAAACCTCCGCCTCGCATTTCAGGAAACTTGGCCCGGTCTACCTGGGCAACGGCAGACGTCGATTGGAATGGTTGGAGGGCTGGGCCAACCGGAACCTGCTGTTTGAAGAGACGCAGCCGGTCGATGCGCGCGGCCATCTGCACGCCGGATTTCGTTATCTGGACTTCGGCGAAACGACCAAGGCCGCAGCTGCAATCAAAAAGGCCTTGGAACTGGACGCGGATTTGCAGGCCGCGCTCGATGCGCGCGAAAAGCAACTCCGCGAACAGGGACGGCAGGCTTCAAGCCAGTAGACGCGAACATCAGTTCGCTCACCTCCGCGCGCTGGGGCTTCATGGCGTTCATTCTCAACACGGAGAACACAGAGGGAATGAGAACCTCAGAGGAGGAAAAGGTCCTTCTCTGTGGTTCTCCGTGATCTCTGCGCCCTCTGTGTTTGAACAGGGCGTTCTGCAGGCAACCAAGGCGTCACATCCAACCCGAAGGGTTTTCAGCCAAAGTAGCCGGGGGTAATCCCGCGCACGCGGGTGACACCCCCGGTTCGCGACCAAAACGGATTCGAACCTGAAGGGTTCGCAGCGGAGCAAGCGTTGAACCGGGACGATGCTGGCATCCCTTCAGGATGCAACGGCATTGACGCAATATCCGGGGGGGCGTCGCCTGCGGCGGCTTACCCCCGGCTACCGGGGCTTTGAACCCCTCGGGTTCGACGGAAAGCGCGTGACCCTGCCACCTCCGCGCGCTGGGGCTTCATGGCGTTCATTCTCAACACGGAGAACACAGAGGGAATGAGAACCTCAGAGGAGGAAAAGGTCCTTCTCTGTGGTTCTCCGTGATCTCTGCGCCCTCTGTGTTTGAACAGGGCGTTCTGCGGGCAACCAAGGCGTCGAGCGCTTCGCGTCACGCCTCCGGAGCGCCGAGCATTGCTCGGCATTGGCCATCGACCGGCTCCCGGGCCGGGCAATGCTCGGCGCTCCGAACCCGAGATGGTTGCTGCGGGTCGCAGACCCGCGATCCGTTCGAGTCAGAGCGGACGCACGTCCGCCGATACGTCCGCTTATTTGAACATCGCGTGCTCCGCGTCGCCGCGGGAGAGGATGTAGGCGAGGAGATCCATGATCTCGTCCTCCTGCAGCATGTTGATCAACCCGGCCGGCATCATGGAGACCTTCGACGGCTCGATCGACTTGATCTGCTTGCGGTCCACGCCCTCCATGGCGCCGGGGTCGAACATGTTCGTGATGACGCGCACGCTGTCGCCGGAAAGGTTCGCGATGCGACCGGTCACCGTGCTGCCATCCACCTTGGTGATGACGATGGCGCCATACTGGTCGCTGATCTCCTTGCTGGGCTCGATGATCGATTCCAGCAGGTCGCGCGCGCTGAACTTGCCGGCGGCGCTGGTCAGGTCCGGTCCGACAATGCCGCCCTGCCCTGCATATTGGTGGCAGGAGAAGCAGGCCACCGCGCCGAACATCGCGCGGCCCTTGTCGTAGTCACGCCCGCCCTTCAAGGCCGTCTCCGCCTTGCGTGCAAGCTCTTCGACCTTCCACTCCTTCGAGAAGCCGCGCTCGCCGATCTTCAACATCGCGGCCATGACGGCCTCGGGCGTCTGCGTCTCGGGCTCGGCCTCAAGAATCGGCTTCAACTCCGCCTTCTCCGCGGCGCTGAGCCCCTTGACCGCGTCATTCTTGATCGACTCGACAAACTTGCTGAAGCTCGCGCCGCCGCGGTAGCTGGCCGCCTTGAGAAACCATTCGAAGTAGGTCTTGCGCAACGGCATGGTCCAGCCGCGCTTCGCCAGACGCAGCGACTTCGCAAAACTGATCTGCTCCTCCTGCGTCGGCGCATTGGCCAGCAGCTTCACGCCCTTGGCCGTCGCCTCGGCGGACTGCAGGCAGACCAGGAGCTGCAGCATCTCGTGATTCAACTCCGGGGAGCGGACCGGGAAATGAGAATTCAGTTTCGTTGCCAAGGCCTTCCCGGTCGCCGCGTCCGGTTCGCCCATGCGGATGAAGGCGAGGCTGTAGACGCGAACCAGCTCCAGCTTCTCGGCAAGGCTGAGTTTCTTCCATTCGATACGATCCAGCGCCGCCAGCAATTTGGGCTGCGAGGCCTTGTCACCCACACGGGCCAGGGCCAGCAAAGCGGCCAGAGCGCCGCGCGAATCCTTCTCGCTCAACGCCTTGGCCTGCCAGGAAGCCGCCGGCTGATGCTCCACGGCCACCCGGGCCGCGTAACGAATCAGGCGGTCTTCACTCTTCAGGTGCGGCCAGGCGGCGGCGACCGCCTTCGCGTCCTTCTTTCCATGAAAGGCTTCCAGCATCCGTCGCGTCTTCCGCTCCTTCGCGCCCGCTGCGCCCGGCGCCGGCAGCCGGGTCGATTCCCTGCCCGCATAGGTGACGCGATACAGCGCCGACTGCACCCGCCGTCCGCCGATCGCGAAATACATGGCCTTGTCCTTCGGATTCACGACCAGGTCGGTCAGGGGCAGCGGCGAGCCGCTGATAAACTCCTCAAAATCCGCCGTGTAGCCGGAGCCCTTCGGCGTCAGGTGAACGGCGTAGAGTTTCCCGTAGCTCCAGTCGGCGATGTAGAAGGCCTCCTGGTATTTTACCGGAAACTTCGCGCCATAGCCGAAGGTCACGCCGGTCGGTGAACCGGGGCCGATGTTCACCGTCGGCGGCACGCTGTCGGGATAGTAGACCGGCCACTTCGCGGAGCCGTTGCGCCAGCCAAACTCCGCGCCGCTCACGACCTGGCAGACGCGAGTCGGACGATACCAGGGCGTGTTCAGGTCCCACTCCATGTCGGCGTCATAGGTGAACAATTCGCCGTGACGGTTGAAGGCGGCGTCGTATTCATTGCGGAAGCCGGTGGCGATGATCTCCCAATGTTTCCCGTCCTTGTCGGTCTTGGCGATCCAGCCGCGCGGCGCCAACTGTCCGCGCATGAAGCCGCGACCGTAGATGCGCGGCAGCAGCTGATCCTCGCCCCAGACCTCCGGCACGCGGGAGACGTCGTACGGCTCCGGCAGCTGGGTCTGGTTGCCCACCACGATGTAGAGCGATTCGCCATCAGGCCCGAGCACAACCGCATGCGGTCCGTGTTCGCCGCCGGACTCCTGGAACTTCTTGAGCAACTCCACCTTGTCGAGCCGGTCGTCGCCATTCGTGTCGCGGACACGATAAAGGCCGCGGCCGCCGTGCGCTTTGTCATTGACCACGACATAAAGGCTGTCGAAGGCGTAGAGCAGTCCCTGGGCGTGGCCCATATCGACCTCGATCTTCTCGACCCGCGTCCCCTTGGTCTGCCCCGGCTTGGGAACGCTCACCCGGTAGAGTCCCCCATATTGATCGGAGACGATCAGGCGCCCCTTGTCATCGACGCACATGCTGACCCAGGAGCCCTGCGCGGATTTGGGAACGGTGTAGAGCAGTTCCACCTTGAAGCCTTCCTTGACGAAGAGGGTATCGACCGGTGTGGCCTCCGGCTCCTTGAGCTCCACCGCGGCGTAGAGCGTCCTTGCATTCACCGCGCGATTCCAGGGCTCGGAGCCGAGCGGCCCGATGACCTTGGACGGCTTCCACTTCGCGTCGTCGAAGGACGGCAGCTGCCAGTCCCCGGCCGGTTTGTCGCTCTGCTTCCAGGAGGCGTCAGTGACGATCTCGACCGGCGGCTGGTCCGAATCCAGGATCAACTTGGCGATCAGTCCGGCGGAACTGCCGGAATTGCCGGCGCGGATCGAGATGGTGTTCTGCCCCCGCTGAAGATGCTTGATGACGTCCTTGAAGATCGGACGTTCCCAGGCGCGGCTCTCGGCGACCTTCTCGCCGTTGATGAAGACCTGCATGGTGTTGTCGCAGCTGGCATAGAGCCGCGCGCTGGCCGTGCGGGGCGTGAACCCGGTGAAGCTCTTGCGGAAGTGCACGACCTGGTTGTCGAAGGCCTTTTCCGCCCAGATCCACTGCGGCGTCTTCGACCCGTTGCGGTTTGCGGCGGCGGGCTTGGCGTTGCCTTTCGGACGCGCCTTTGCCTTGCCTTTGCCCGCCTTGCCCTTCGCCTTCGGCCGACGCTTCGGTTTCTCAACCTTCTTGGCGCTCGCCGGAATCGGCGCCTGCGCCGGCGACATCACGCCGCCGTCCGGAAGGGTCTTCAACCGGATGTCCTTGAACTGGATCCGCATCGCCGGACCGCGATGCACCTG
Organism: Verrucomicrobiales bacterium; assembly: GCA_038126035.1. Lineage (GTDB taxonomy): Bacteria > Verrucomicrobiota > Verrucomicrobiia > Limisphaerales > JAYPEY01 > JAYPEY01. The sequence goes on from JAYPEY010000077.1 coordinate 28,331, forward strand.
AAAGGCCAACACTCCCTCCAACTCCCGCTCCTTCTCGTGGTGATCCGTCACGTCGACTGTCACCTTGCCGTTGAGCTTGTGGACCAGGTGGTTGCCCTTCGCGATGATGGTCAGTTCGTTCCAGTCCTCCATCTTGACGGACTGCACCGGCCCCGTGGAGCCGGCGATCCATTTGGCTCCGTCGTTGTCGATGAAGACCTTCTGACCATGATTGGCGAGAATGCCCCGCCCCTTCTCGTCGTAGAGCATGGCGTTGTTGGCCGGCGTGGGATGGATATCCGCCTGGTAGCCGACCACCACATACTCGCCCATGTCCCTGGCGTGCCGACTCCGATACTGGACGCCGGAATTGCTCTTCCCGAACAGCCGGAATTTCGCGCGCAGCTCAAAGTTCTTCACCACGCCGCCGCGCCAGATCAGGAACTTGTTGTAGGGCAGCGGCTCCGCGTCCGAAGTCACGCCGGTGATGGCGCCGTCCTGGACCGACCAGAGCTTGGGATCGCCTTCCCAGCCGTCCAGGCTCCTGCCGTTGAAGATCGATTTGAAACCGGCGTCATCCGCGGCGTTCGCCGAGCCGATGACCGCCGCCGTGAGAAGCGGTAGAAGAATTCGTGTCGTCATGCTTGAAAAATGAGACGACAGCTTAGAACCCATCTCATAAATAACCAAGCCCCGCGCGACGCTGATTTTGTTCGCTGGCAAGGCGCCGCGAACGGCGATGATGGGTTCATCAC
>JAYPEY010000078.1:0-28627 GCA_038126035.1 Verrucomicrobiales bacterium
CGGTGAGGTCGCGGATGGTGCGGTCGTATTCGGCGTTGGTGAGGCGGCGCATGGTCACGGGGCCGGGGTCGCCGGGATTGGCCGTGGCGAGCTTGTCCAGTTCGCGGTTCACCCAGCCGGTGATGGCGGCGGTTTCCTGGTCGCTGAGCTGCTCGGACTTGGGAGGCGGCATGTCGCCGTCCTCGATGGTCTCCATTGCGCGGATCCAGGTCTCGAAGGTCCTGGTGAAGTCCGGGGCCGCGGCGAGCGCCTTGAGGTCGACCTTGCCCTTGGTCTTCTTTCCGCCGTGGCAGTCGTAGCACTTGGCGGCCAGGATGGGCTCGACGGTCTTCCAGTCCGGCGCAGCCCAGAGGGAGCCGGCAGAGAGGCAGAGGGTCAGGCCCGCGCCGAGGGCGCGTCGTGTGAGTTTGTTCGATCCCGAAATCATTGATGACATCTGAGTCCTCCGATTCGCACAGTATTCAATCTGTCGGCAACCCCAATCCTGCCAAACACGATCATTTCTTGGCCCGGGAAGGGGCGGAGCGCGCTGTGTCGGAGACCGACCTCAGCGCTGTGGGTAGCGACCAGAGCTTGGGCAGCTACCAAGCGCACGAGGATCGGAGGTTGCTGCGGCTGGTCCCGAAGGCGGGACACAGCCGCGCTGAAGGCGCGTTTCGCACGGACTTCCCTGGCTGAATGCGTTCGCCTCACACCTGATGATTGTAGCAGCGGACGTGAGTCCGCTTTCGTGCGGGGCGCGGAATTCATGTTCCGCTGCAACCTCCGGCCTCCCGGATTTTCGGGAAACTCCATGGCGCGATGTCGTCCAACGGTGAAGCGGAATAAATTCCGCGCTCCGGTTTTCGGCGTTTTCCGTGGTTCCCATCCTGCGCCGATCAGGGCATTTTCATGCATCATGAAACGCGTGACCAGCTTCCTGTTGCTTGCCTTCTTCCTCGCCACCGTCGCCCATTCCGCCGCGCCGAAAACCGCGAAGGAATTCGCGTCGCCCGAGCCGGCCGGGGATCGCGCGCAATTCGGCGCCCACATCCAGCGGACGATGACCCTGCTCGCGACCAGTTCGCCGGAGAAGCGCAACCACGTCCGCGTCCTGTTCTATGGGCAGTCGGTGACGCGCAACCCGTGGTGGGTGGATGTCGCCAACGATCTGCAGAAGCGTTTTCCGCATGCGGACCTGGAGATTGAGAACCGCGCGATCGGCGGCTACGGCGGGCCGGTGTTGATCAATACCGCGGAGTTCGACCTGTATCCGTTTTATCCCGATCTGGTGATCTTCCACGTCTGGAGCGGCGTGGAGACCGGGCACCAGGAGAAGATCATCCGCCGCATCCGCGAACGCACGACCGCCGAGGTCCTGCTCTGGACCAGCAACCTTCGCTGGCCGAAGACCGTGCCCCCGGACGGCGATCCACAACATCCCGACGTGCTGCGGACCGATGGCGCCGACCAGGCGATCTCGGACCTCTATCATCGGCTGGGTCGCGAACTGGGCTGCGAGGTCGCCGATGTCCGCGACGGCATGCAGCGTTACCTGAAGAAGCACGGTCTGGTGGTGAAGGACACCCTTCGCGATACGGTGCATCCGAACGAACTGGGCAACTTCCTTATTGCCGAACTGGTCAAACCCCACCTGAACCACCTTCCCGCCGGGACCGACGAAGCGTGGCGTGGGCTCGTCACCGAGATTCCCGGCGACGACCCGCGTGTGCGGCGGGGGAAAGATGGCTCACTCACGTTGAAATTTACCGGCAACCGCGTGGATGTGGTCGCCCGACCGGATTCGGGCGGCGGCGCGGCGCGGGTTCTGATCGATGGCAAAGCGCCTTCGTCCAATCCGGCGCTTTACTACCACACGCGTCCGAGCCCGACGCCGGTGGCGGGGCGGCCGGCGTTCAACAAGATCGACCACGTGTCCCCGCTGCAGGTGGAGACCTGGACCGCGAAGATTCTGGAATGCGATCTGGAAGCCGACGTCTTGAAATACGAGGTGACCGGCTCCAAGACCGGCTTCGACGGGCGCGGCGATCACAAGAAGCGCTTCGTGTCCAATTCGGGGCGGGTGGTGATCGAGCCGCGGATGTGGATGGTCAACTGGTCCCTGCGTTATCGGAAGGCGAAGCTGCCGGCGGATTACCAGGTGACCTGGGAGACCAGGCCGTTGTTCGTGGACATCTGGCGGGAGCCGAAGAAATTCGATTCGGCGCGGGAGTTTATGTTGACGACCGTCCTGGCGCAGGGCTTGGAGAACGGTCCGCACACGTTGACCCTGCTGCCGGAGACGAAGGGAGAGGCTGAGCGGTTGGCGGGTTTTCGCGTTTATCGTCCGCCGCTGGCGGTGACGGGGGAGTGACGGGTGGCGGATCAAGGAGCGGCGACATTCTTGTCGCCGTGGCCCTGAAGGAATTGAAGAGGGCGGTTTCGGCGAAACAGCCCTACCTGTGTTTTGGCAGGGACGCCTCGCCGCAGGCGTCCCACTTCAGTTCGCGTGTGATGTGTGTGGACCACGGATTGTCCTCGCCCCTCCTTGGATGTTGTTGAAGAGCCTCCTTTCGGGATACCAATGCGCTTGTGAATGGCATTCCTTGTTCCAGTCGTTTCCCCCTCGTCGCGGGACTGACGTTGCTTCTCGGCGCAGGTTCGCTGCGCGCGGGCGATCGGATTTCCGCCGCAGACCACGATTCCATCCAGGCCGCGCTCGATGCGAATCCCGGGGCGATCATCCACATTCCGGAGGGCGACCATGGCATCACGAGGAAACTGCGCGTGCGGGGAAAGGGCGGCGGGCTGGAAGGTCCCGGGCGGATCATCCAGGCCAGCATCGACCAGCCGATCATCGAGATTGAGAATGCGGCCGACATCACGATCCGCGACCTGACGCTGACGCGGCCCGGGGGGAAACAGGAGACCGACAAGGAGGGGGTCATCGCGATCGGTTGCCGCGATCTGACCCTCGAGAATGTGCGGGTGATCGACAACCGCACGCGCTCCGCCGCGATCGCCCTGCGCGATTGTCGCGACGCCCGCATCAGCCATTGTCTCATTCGCAACTACATGCGCGTCACCGTGGACGACCGCACCGGCAGTCCCGATTGGGGATACGCCTTCAACTGCACGGACGGCACGGGAATCAGCGTGCGGACCAGTCGCGGGACGCTGATCGAGGGCAACCGCGTGATCGAGGACAACCTGGTTCCGACCCCGGAGATCAAGGCGCAGCATCGGCTGGGCGACTGGATCCGCAAGAATCCGAAGAAGGGCGCGATCATCAGCCAGCAGGCCTGGGACTCCGGCTACACCGACAACTGGCAGCAGGGCTCCGGCATCATCGTGACGTCGCCGGAAGTCAGCGATCTCACCCGCATCCTGGGCAACCAGATCGAAAACGCCGCGCAGGGCATCGACCTGCATTCCGATCACGTGATCGTGGCGGACAACATCGTGGTCAACTCCTTCATCGGAATGAAGGCGATGCACGGTTCACGCAATGTCCTCATCCGCGGAAACCAGTTCACGCGAAACAGCCTCTGGGCGATCGGGCTGATGCCCGGCGCGGCAGCCCACGGCGGCAACCGCGATGGGGGCTCCATCATTTCCGGCAACATCATCTCCGACTTCGGCCACGGCGACGCGAGCTGGGTCTGGGGGACGGAGCGGTCGCCCTTCAAGTTCGACACCGGTCAGCAGCCTGACGACCCGCCGTTGGCGGACGTGATCGTCGCCGGCAACCTGGTCCACTGTGTCGGCGAGCCTCGCTACCGGTATGCGGTGATCCTGCCGGGCGGTCCGCGCGGCCCTCAGAACGTGCGTTTCTCCGGCAATCTCCTTGCTCCAGGAACGGCGGGCGTCTGCAATCGTGAGTTGCCGCGCTGACTTGGGAGGGGGCGGGAGGTTTCAGTCGAGCTTGAGCAGTTCCTCCGCGATCTGGACGGCGTTGAGCGCGGCGCCCTTGAGGAGTTGGTCGCCGGCGACCCAGAAGCAGAGGCCGTTGTCCATGGCGCAGTCTTTGCGGATGCGTCCGACCTGACAATTGTCCTTTTCGGCGACATCGAGGGGCATCGGATACCGGTTGTTCTGCGGGGCGTCAACGACGTCGATTCCGGCGGCGGCTTCCAGGGCTTCGCGGGCCGCCTCGACCGAGGCCGGTTTCTCGAACTCGGCGCTGACAGCGATGGAATGGGCGCGGTAGACCGGGACGCGCACGCAGGTCGTGGAGGCCTTGAACTCCGGATGATGCATGATCTTCCGGCCCTCGTTCTCCATCTTCATCTCCTCCTTGGTGTAGCCGGAATCGAGAAAGACATCGACGTGGGGCAGCACATTGAAGGCGATCTGGTGCGGGTAGACCTCCCTGGTGACCGGTTCGCCGTTCACGATCTGGCCGACCTGGTTCTTCAATTCCTCGAGCGCCTTGGCTCCGCTGCCGGAGACCGCCTGGTAGGTGGAGGCGAAGATGCGTTTCACGCCGAAGGCCTTGTGCAGGGGCGCGAGCGCCATCAGGGTGATGATGGTCGAGCAATTGGGGTTGGCGATGATGCCATTGTGGCTCTTCACGTCCTCGCCGTTGATCTCGGGAACGACCAACGGGACGGAGTCGTCCATGCGGAAGGCGCTGGAATTGTCGACCACCACGCAGCCGGCTTCCTTTGCGGCGGGGGCGAATTCCTTGGAAATGCCGCCGCCCGCGCTGAAGAGGGCGATGTCGATCCCGGTGAAGGAATCCTTGGTCAGTTCCTTGACGGTGATTTCCTCGCCGCGGAAGGTCAGGGTCTTTCCGGCCGAGCGGGCCGAGGCCAGGAGGGTGATTTCACCGACGGGGAATTGCCGCTGCTCCAGCACGTTCAGCATGTCGATGCCGACGGCGCCGGTCGCGCCAACCACTGCTACATGGGGATTCTCTTTCATAAAAGGGCGCGCAATATAGCGACTGCCATTGCCGTGTCAAATATGCGTAGGACCAGGCGACGGCGCTGCGTGGGATTGAAAGAGGAGGGGCGGTTCCCTCATTTCACAAAGTCCTTTTCGAACAAGCGGGCGCGAAAGCCGCCGAAACGCCAGGCGGTCAGCCAGATCTCGCCGGGACGGCGTTCGAACACATAGGGGTAGCAGAGCTCCTTGCGCGGATAGGTCCCGTCCTTGTTCGGAATCACCGTGCCGATGATCTGCGGCTCGCTCCAGGTCCTGCCATCGTCGTCGGAGAAGGCGATGGAGAGTTCCTGGCGGTTGTTGGAAGTCCGTGTGCCGGACCATTGTCCATCGCCGCCCGCGGCCGGATAATTCCTGGTTCCATTCCAGTGGAATCGATTCCATGCGAGGAACAGGCGTCCGCTGGCGAGCCGTTCGAGGATGGGCGGGGCGGCGCTCGCGTCGAGGTCGGTCGGGCCGATCGGTCGCCAGGTGAGGCCGCCATCGATGGAATCGCATTGCCAGAGGCGTCCCCAATTGGTCCGCATCAGCATCCACAGGCTCTTGTCCTTCCGCTCGACCAGGCTGGCCTCGATGGCTCCGTCGTGATGGCCCATGCCGCCGAGGTCGATGATGTTGCTGCGTCGCCAGGTCGCGCCCTGGTCCCTGGAGGAATAGGCGACAACGGCATGGTGCCCCGGTTGGTGCCGCATCATCTGGCTGGTGAACACGACCGAGCCGTCGGACAACTGGATCATGTCGCGAATGGCGCCGGTCCAGTCGTCGTGCATCTTCTGCGGCGTCTCCCAGCTCCGGCCGCCATCGAGGCTGCGGACGACGTAGTTGGGAAGGCGCGCGTCCGGTGAATCATGGATCTCGGGTTGCCATTTCCAGCCGGCGCGTTCGACGAGGTTCATGAACGACACGATCACCGTGCCTTCGCGTGTCACGGTCACGGCGCGTTCGTAGCTGATGCGGAACTTCGTGGGGTCGTCGAAGATGGGATGTTTCTTCCAGGTCCTGCCGTTGTCCGTGGAAATCATGGCGTGTTGCGCATTTGCGGCGTCCTCGACGGTGAAGAGGTCGCCGTTGGGCAGATTGGCGAAGGGCCCCATGGGCAGGCCTTCCATGAAATGCGCCCTGGAGTGAAGGCGGTGCGCGCCCGCCGGTTGCCCCCAATCGGGATCAGCGGCGTGCGAAGAAAGGAGCGCGAGCAGTGTCAATGCGATGACGCTGACGTTGGCGTCCCGTTTCGGAAAAGGCGTCGTTTTGGGGTTGTACAAGTTCATCGTTGGCGTAATTCGGGAATGGAAGTCAGTCTGCCCTGAACGGGCGGAGCGGCGCCATTCAAAAGGGGGGGCGTGAGTTTGTTCCTTGGGGAACAACCAGACAACCCTCCAGGAATCCCTGCCCGGCCCCTTTCGAGGGCGCTTGCTGGATGACAGATTGGCATCGAGTAATTCTTGTCCGTGATCGGCGGGAGGCTTAACAATCGAGCCGGAACGAATTACACGGGATGAGCGATTCACCACAATCTGACGAACTCGACGCGGAAGCGGGAGACCGAGGCGAATACGCTGGAGCTTCCGGAGCGGGAGGTTTGGCGGGTGACGATCTGACCGTCGCCGAGGAATCCGCGAGCGTTGGACCCGAGGGCACCCACAAGCTGGGACGGGAGGGTACGCCGACCGAAGGAAATGATCTGTTGGGAGCGCAGTTTGGGGACTACCGCCTGGTCCGGAAGATCGCGAAGGGCGGCATGGGGCAGGTGTATGAGGGCGTGCAACTGGCATTGGATCGCCGGGTTGCGGTCAAGATCATTGCGGATGAACTGGCGTCCGATCAGACATTCCTGCAGCGGTTTGAGCGGGAGGCGAAGGCTTCGGCCCTTTTGAATCATCCGAATGTCGCCCAGGTCTACGATTTTGGCAGGGAGGGCGACCGGCACTTTCTTGTGCTGGAGTTTGTGGATGGGATGGATCTGGCCGCCTACGTCAAGCGGCACGGAAAGTTCACGGTGGCTGAGGCGCTCGCGATCGCCCGGCAGGTGGTTTCGGCGCTGCAGTTCGCCCTGGGGCAGTCCATCATCCACCGCGACATCAAGCCGGCGAACATCATGTATACGTCGGATGGCACGGTGAAGATCACGGATCTGGGTCTCGCAAAAAAGCTGACCGAAGACTCGGGTGTCACCCTGACCCGCACGGGGATCGGCTCGCCGCATTACCTGGCTCCCGAGCAGGCGGATGACGCCCGGGCGGTGGATCATCGCGCCGATATCTACTCGCTGGGCATCACGCTCATGTTCCTGCTGACCGCGCGCCGCCCTTTCGATGGCGAGTCGGCGTTCTCGGTCGTCCTGGCCCATGCCAACAAGCCGCTGCCTTCCGGGGAGGAACTGGGGACGCCGCTGCCGGAGGAGGTTGAAGGTCTGATCCGGCGAATGACGGCCAAGAACCCGGTGGATCGGCACATGGACTATGACGAACTGCTGGCCGACCTGGACCTCCTTGACGCCGGCGAGGCTCCCTCCGAGCGACGGGAAGGCGTTGATCCGGTCCGCGCTTCGGGGAAAGGCGGGACACTGGCGATTGCGGCGATGGTCGCAGTCTGCGCGCTGGTGATCGTCATCATGATGCAATCGGGGGGAGGGGGCGATGGAGAAGGCGTTTCTGTGGGAGGCGCGGCGGAGCCTCGGGGAGGAGGGGCGGGAGAGGTCGTCGAATCCCCGACTGTGCAACCGAAGGAGTATCCCCCGTATGGATCCGAGGAGGCTCGGTTGATGTTGGAGGAGAAGAAGAGGGCCATTGTCCGGCATTTTCTTCCGAAGCCGCTCGTTGTGCGGACAAATCCGATTCCGGATGGGGGGCTGGACGAGATGATCCGGGCTGTTGACAGGTTCGTCGCTGAGCATCCCGAGGATTACCAGAACATCCTGGCGCACTACGACCAGTTGTTGGGCAAGGCCTCCAGATCGCCGCGGGAGAAGGAGATCCAGGACGCGCGAACGGGGTGGCAGACGAAGTTTCACGAAGCCGATGAGAAGGCCTACAGCGACGTCATGGACAAGGTGACAGAGGCGTTGCAGTCGCAGCAGCCGCATATGGCGATTCAGGCCTGGGAGCAGTTTCCCAAGAATCTGCTGAGTGAGGCGTTGCTGGAGCAGGCGATCGACTCGGTGTTGCACCTGCCGGGGCCGTTCATCGGGCATCTGCTTGATGGAGGCATGCCGCAGATGCCGATCCCGGAGGAACTCAAGATACCGGAGGAACTGAAGCCGCCGGGAGGGCTGGGAAACCAGCCGGGGATGGGCGGTCCTGGCGGCGGTCAGAGACCGGGGTTCCGGGGACAGGGCGGCGGTCGGCCCGGTCCGCCCTTCAGCGGCGGAGGGAACAGTGATGGTTTTGGAGGCGGAGGTTTTGGCGGCCAGAAAGGCCGTCCTTTGAGGCCTCCGGATCAGTGACCTTGACCATCTCGCACGGCCCGACCAAGCTGTGCGGATGAAACGCATCCACCTTTTTCTGACCGTTTTGTTCGGGGCTGTCCTGGTCGCGGGCGCCGCCGATCGACCCAATGTGCTCGTCATCATGGTTGACGACCTTGGTTACGGCGATCTGGGTTGTTACGGATCGAAGGACATCAAGTCGCCCAACATCGACCGTCTGTTTTCGGAGGGGATGCGGTTGGACAATTTCTACGCCAACTGCCCCGTGTGCTCGCCGACCCGGGCGGCCTTGATGACGGGGCGATATCAGGAGTTGGTCGGGGTGCCGGGCGTGATCCGGACGCACTCGGAGAACAACTGGGGCTGGATGGATCCGAAGGCGGTCACCCTGGCGCAGAAGTTCAAGGACGGCGGTTATCACACGGGGATGGTCGGCAAGTGGCACCTGGGTCTTGAGTCCCCCAATATCCCCAACGACCGCGGCTTCGACTTCTTTCACGGTTTCCTCGGCGACATGATGGACGACTACTACAAGCATCAGCGCCACGGACAGGACTACATGCGATTGAATCGGAAGAAGATCTTCCCTCAGGGGCACGCGACAGATCTGTTCAGCGACTGGTCGTCGGAATTCCTGAAATCGCGGGCCGGGAAGAAGCAGCCTTTCTTCTTTTATCTCGCCTACAATGCGCCGCACACGCCGATCCAGCCGCCGAAGGACTGGGAGGAGAAGGTCCTCAAGCGGGAGAAAGGGATTGATCCCAAACGCGCGAAGCTGGTCGCCCTGATCGAGCACATGGACCACGGCATTGGGCAGGTCCTCGCCACCCTGAAGGAAACCGGGCAGGAAAAGGACACCATCGTGATATTCACCTCGGACAATGGCGGGCAGCTCAGCGTCGGCGCCAACAACGGTCCGTGGCGCGACGGCAAGCAGAGCATGTATCAAGGCGGGCTTCGGGTGGCCTTCTGCGCCAGGTGGCCGGGACGAATCAAGGCGGGGAGCCGCTCGGAGCACATCGCGCTGACCATGGACATCTTTCCGACCGTGTTGGAAGCCGGCGGCGTCGCCGGTCAACCGGGCATCGAGGGGCGGACCTTTCTGCCGACGTTGTTGGGCAAGGGACAGCCGCAATACCAGCGCGACCTTTTCTTCACCCGTCGCGAGGGCGGCAATCGTTATCAGGGAAAGACCATCGACGCCGTCATTCGCGGCGAATGGAAACTGCTGCAGAACAGCCCGTTCGCGCCCTATGAACTCTACAATCTGAAGAACGACCCCAAGGAGGAGAAGGAGCAGTCGAAGAAGGCTCCGCGCATGTTCAACGAACTGTCCAAGGCCCTGCGCGCGCAGTTGCAACGGGGCGGGAGGATTCCCTGGCAGAAGCCGGACTGAGTTCGCGCATGGCGGAGCCGAAGCTCATCATTCTCGTTCCGGCCTACAATGAGTCGGAGCGCATCGCGCCGGTCCTGCGCGATTACGCCGCTTTTTTCAACCGGGAATACGACGGCGCGTTCGAGATCGTCGTCGTGTTGAACGGCTGTTCTGACAACACGCGCGAGGTTGTCGATGACGTCGCCAAGGGGTTCTCGGAGATCCGGCAGATCGAGTTCAAGGACGCCATCGGCAAGGGGGGGGCGTTGATCGAGGGGCTGAAACTGGCTGACGAGTGCGAGTTGATCGGGTTCACCGACGCGGACGGGGCGACCGATCCGGAGTCCTTCCTGGGGCTGGTAAGGCTTTGCCGGGACCGGGATTGTGTGATCGGTTCGCGGCGGCTGAAGGACTCTGTGATTCACCAGCTGCAACCCACCAACCGCATCGCGGCGAGCAAGGTTTATCACCTGATCGTGGAGTTCTTCTTTGCGATGGATATCAAGGACACGCAATGCGGGGCCAAGGTGTTCAACAGCGAGGCGATCCGGAAGATTCATCCCAGTCTGCACACGGCGGACATGGCGGTGGACGTGAACATCCTCTATTCCCTGAAGCGCGCGGGATATGAAGTCCATGAGGCTCCGGTCGAATGGACGGACAAGTTTGGAACCAAGGTGAAGTATTTTCGCAGCAGCATGGCGATGTTCCTCTCGCTGGTCCGCCTTCGTCTGATTTACTCGCCATTTTATGGCATGTTGGCGCCGCTTCGTCCGCTGGAGGGCTGGGTCTATCGCAAGCTCCGCAACCCGCCGCCCCTTGACGCCAAAAGGGTGGAGGAGGAAGAAGGCAAGGACGAAGCCGAGGCGGAGGAGGATGACGACGGTGACCGGGCTGATGCGTCGCAGAAGGATGGCGGCGACGGGGAAAAGAGACCGGAAGGCGGCGACGAGACAGCCGGGTGAAGGCGGCTTCAGGTCCGACGGCGACTTTAGAGGGACGGTGTTCGCGTTGTCGCTGTCGTAGCCGCGGCGGATCCTTCGAAAGCAGGAAACTGCCGCGCTTCGGATTTCAACCGAATGCCTTCATTGCCGGGAACAGCTTCACCAGCGCGGTCCACATGCCGGCGAGGAACATGCCGATCGCGGAGATCCAGAGTAAGACGTCCCAATTGCGTTTGGGGGCGATGCGGGGATCGCAACGCTTGTAGCGGAACCACAAGGCCGCGCAGGCCATGACGGGAAGCAGGATGGATTGCATGACGCCGCCGGCCAGCACGAGTTTCTTGGGCTGGGGGAAGACTGCGTAGACGGCGAAGCAGGCAAGGGGGAACACGGCGCTGAAGATGCGCAGCCAGCGGCGTTGTGACGCGTCCGTGTCCTCGCGCCACTTGAACAGCTTCAACGCGTCCGTGCACATGCGCGCCTTGCTGGCGTTCGTGACGAAGAAGGTGGAATAGAGCACCGCCACGGCGCCGAGCAGGAACAGCCATTGAGCCGTCGGACCGAACACGGGTTCATACATGACCGCGAGCGTGCGGATCATCTCCGCGCCCTTGGGCGACAGACCGAGCCGGTTCAGGATCGCCGCGCCCAGCAGGTAGAAGGCGCAGGTCGAGATCGTATAGACGACCATGGAGCCGAACGCGTCCCAACGCAGCACGCGCAGCCAGCCCTGCGCGCGTTCAACCCATTCCTCGGAACCGTCATTTGCTCCGACGAATCTCGCGTAGCCTTTTTCCAGGCACCAGTAGGGGTAGAAGATCAGTTCGCCGGCCGCGACGCCGATGATGCCGAAGGTCGCCAGGGCGGTTGCGACGGGGAAGACGTCCTCCGTCCTCGGAGGAAGCCGAAAACTCAGCCCGGAGAACAATTCGCCCGCGCTGATGGCGTAGGTCGGATTGAGCTGCAGCAGGATCACATTGACAATTGTCATCAGGGTGAAGCCCGCGACCATGATCGTGGCGAAGTTCTGGATGAAACGGTAGCGGCCGAAGACCAGGAGAAAGGTGGAAACGACCGCGACGAGGCCCGCCCAGATGAAGTGATCCCTGGCTGCGGGCTTGAGTCGTTCGATCTCGCCGGGGATGCGGTCGACATCCGGAATGGTGATGCCGTCGTAGAAGCGTAGTTCGGATTTGATGGCTACGATGCGTTCGTTGTCGGTCGGTTTGATCTCGAGATCGATGCCGGGTTTAAGGCCCAGGCCCTTCTGTTCCTGGTGCAGTTCGATCACGAGCGCGGCGCGCTTGTCGACGGCCTCGTTGTATCGGCGTCCGTTCTCGGTCAACGGTTGGCTGATGGCGAGGGCCTGGCCGACGCCGCCGACGATGCCGCCGAGTTGCCCGGTGGTGACGGTGATCGTGATGAGCCAGAACCAGAGCGCCCAGTTGACCGGGCCAATGCGCGGTCCGGGCATTTCGGAAAGTCCCTTCAACGAGGTGTTGCCGGTGGAGATTGCGTAGCGCGCCACCTCGACCTGCGCGAAGACCTTGATGGTGCAGCCGATCAGGATCAGCCAGAGCAGGAAGAAACCTGATTCCGCGCCCGTGGCGGTGGTGGCGATCAATTCGCCGGAGCCGACCACCGCGCCGGCGACGATCAGACCGGGGCCGAGTTCCTTGAGAATGCCCGGAAGCGTGGTCGGGGCGGGGCGGATGCCGGTCTTTTCGGAGGCGCTTTTGGGGATGGTGGACACGGGGGAATCCAATACGAACGTCAAACGTTGAACTTTAAACGTTAAACTCTAAACGCGAGGTTGAAAGTTGGGAGTTTGAAGTTGGATGTTGAGCGTTCGTCTTCATGTGTCTCACCGCCAGTCCCTGGACCACTCCTTCGTGTTCAACCCGCTGCGGATGCGCCATTCGCGGAGGTTGGCGAGGAGTTCGTCCTTTTGCTCCGTATGTTCGGGGGAATTCCAAAGATTGCTCACCTCGTCGGGGTCGGCGTTGAGGTCGAAGAGCTGGCCGTCGGGCTGGTCGAGGAAGTGGACGAGTTTCCAGTCGCGGTTGCGGACCATGGTCATGAAGTCGCAGCCGGTGAAATTGCCGTCTTTGGCCTGCTCGGCGTAGACATGATCGCGGGGCGTCCAGTCGGCGCCGTTGAGCGCGGGGAGAAGAGATTTGGCTTCGATGTTCCCGGGAAGTTCGCAGCCGGCGAGTTCGAGCAGGGTGGGGCCGATGTCCATCTGCTGGCAGAGACCGTTGATCTTGCGCGCGTCGCCGAATCGTCCCGGCGCCCAGACGATGAGCGGCATGCGGACGATGGTGTCGTACATCGTCCACTTTTGACTGTGGCCATGATCGGTCAGGCAGTCGCCGTGGTCCGAGGTGAAGACGATGATGGAATTCTCCAGATAGCCGCGGGCTTCGAGGGCGTCGATGATCTCGCCGATCTTCTCGTCGATCATGGTGACGTTGGCGAGGTAGTAGGCGCGTTGTTTGTGTCGCTGTTCGCGGGTGGGATTCAGCGAATGGACGACCGAGTCGTGATCGACCTCGGTGTTGTGGACGCGCAACTCCTTGAAGGCGTCGGGCTGGTTGTCCAGTTCCTCGTCGGAGACTTCCAGCAGCGGCAGTTCCTTGTGCAGATACGGCTCCGCGTAGCGGGGAATGGGATCGTAGGGCGGATGCGGGCCGGGGAAGCCGATCTCCATGAACAAGGGCTCGGTCTTCGGATAATTCTCGATCCACCACTTCGCCAGATCGCCGACGAAGACATCCGGGTGCATGTCTTCGTCGAGTTTCCACTCAAAGGCTCCGAGGCGTTCGCGGTAGTCGGGCCATTGGCGATAGAGTTCGCGCTGCTGCTTGATCAGGCCGCGGGCGCGCAGGGCCTTGTCCCATTCGTCGAAGTAGTAGCGGCCTTCGAGGTAGCGGTCCTTGTTCTCGACGACGTAGCGTTCGTCGAAGCCCAGCGAGGTCTCGAAGGGCCAGGTGTGCATCTTGCCGACGTTGGTGCAGTGGTAGCCGCCGGCGTTGAGCAGTTCGATCCAGGAATGCCGCCAGGTGTCGGCGTTCTTCAGGATGCCGGTGGTATGGGGGTAATGCCCGGTGAACAGACTGGCCCGCGCCGGCGCGCAGGAGGCGGCGGTGATGTAGCAGTTCGTGAACGTGACGCCCTCGTTCACCAGTCGATCCAGGTTGGGCGTGTCGACGTGGTCGAAGCCCAGCGCGTTGATGGTGTCGAAGCGCTGCTGGTCGGTGATGATGAAGATGATGTTTGGGCGGGGAGCGGACATGGAGTGGCGGAGTGTTGGAGGAATGGGGGCGCTGGTCAAGGAATGGGTGTGGCGGGGTATGGGCGGATGGGGGTGTGAGGGTATGGGGGATTTCGTGCTCGTGTTCGTCGTCCTACTCGTCCTCGAAACTGCCTTGATCAACGCTTGAGGCGTTCAACTCACAGTTTTATCACCTTGATCTGGGGTGTGACTGAAACGGAATAGAATTCCGATTTCATTGAGGAACATTCATCGCAGTGGCGAGTGATCTCGAATTCCAAGTTGTCATTCCTCACAGCAACCTTTTCGCAATAGTCGAGCGCGATGGAGGTCAACGGAAGGCCGCCATCTTTCCCGAAGATCTCGATATGTGCGGTCATGGCTTCTGGATCCAGTTGCAGATTCAGAATGTGATTGCCACGGACAACTTCGAAGCGGACAGCGGATGAAGGGGGCATCGATATCGGTTCGCATCCGAGGAATTCAGAGACGGATTGGATGTCGATATCCACCATCGGTCTCGCTTATTCCAACGAAGTTTTGGCGACTCCCAACAGATTGATGAGCACGACGGCGACGACGAGGCCGAGGGTGGCGCAGGCGGCGACTCGGGAGTAGAGGGCTTGAGGCAGGGGATTGTCGGGCGATTCCAGTTTGCGGATGGCCAGGCCGGCGCAAAGCGTCGTGCCGGCGGCGATGAAGGCGCAGGTCAGTTGAGTCGCCAGGTCGGGCGGGCTCAGGAAGATCGCGCCCAGGACTCCGCTGAGCAGGGCTGCGATGCCGATGGTTTGCTTGTCCATGGTGAAGATGTGGTCAACGTAGGACAGCGCTTCCATCCTGTCCGCTTGGTGCGGACGCTTGCTCCTTGGTCAGGAATTTTCGCATCCCTTTGCGTGTTTGTACACTGCGATCTGTGAGCACGTAGGCTTGGCGGCCATGACCAGACAGGCAGTCGCCTTCGCTCAGCTTTGGCGCTCCGCAGGGATGCCTGTCCTACGGAGCGCGACCTGAAGGTCTCGGCTACCTGCCGACCCGGTAGAGCGCCGATTCGGTGCGGAGGAAGATGGTTCCATCCGTCACTGCGAAGGAGGCGAGGGTTTTTTCGGCGAGGTCGTTCTGGGCGAGGACCTTGAATTGTTTGCCGGGCGCGAGGACGGTGGTCTTGCCGTTCTCGTTGGTGATGTAGATGCGGCCTTCGGCGAAGGTGGGCGACGCGGAATAGCCGCCTTCGACGCGTTCGCGGTAATGGACCTTGCCGGTCTTGGCGTCGAGGCAGGTCGCGTAGTTGCGGTCGGCGGTCATGAAGACGCTGTCGCCGACGATGAGGATGGAGGCGGACTTGGGGACGTCCTTGTCGTAGGTCCACTTGACATGGGTGTCGGTGATGTCGCCCTTGCCGTTGGGATCGATGGCGTAGAGGACGGCCTTGTTGAAGCCGCTGCAGACGTAGACGAGGCCATGGGCGTAGATGGGTTTGGGCACGACGGAATAACCCTGGCCGTAGCGGACCTTCCAGATCTCGGCGCCGTTCTTCGGGTTGTAGGCGATCACCGCGCCGCTGGCGGGGCTGACGATCTGCGTCTGGCCGTTGATTTCGATCGCGGTGGGGGTGCTGAAGGTGAAGGGGCGGTCCACCTCGATGTTGCGGTTCTTCTTCCAGGCCAACTTCCCTGTCTTCTTGTTCAGCGCGGCGACGAAGGGGTTCTTTCCGGCGTCGCAGCTGAAGAAGAGAATGTCGCCGACGATGATGGGCGAGCCGCCGGTGCCGTGGACGGGGTTGTAATCGAGGGAATCGTTCTTCCAGAGGACCTTGCCCTTGAGGTCGAGGCAGGCGGTTCCCATGTGGCTGAAGTGGGCGTAGATCCGGCCGTCTTCGATGACGGGCGTGGGGCTGGCGTAGCTGTTCTTCTTGTGCTGCTTCTTCGTGCGGGCCGGGCCGTGGCGGAAGAGTTCCCTGTTCCAGACGACCTTGCCGGACTTGGCGTCCACACAGAGGACATGGAGTGAAAGCGAGGGCGGGGTGTTGTCATCCTGCGGGACGGCCGTGCTCAGGTAGAGGCGATCGTTGTGCAGCACGGGCGATGACCAGCCAACGCCGGGGAGTTCCTGCTTCCAGGCGATGTTCTTGTTCGGGCCCCATTCGAGCGGGACGTTCCTGGCTTGGGAATGGCCGTCGCCGGAGGGGCCGCGGAATTCAAGCCAGTCGCCGGCGTGGGAGAAGGTGGCGGCGGCGAGGAGGATGGGGAGGATGAGTTTGCGTGTCATGGTCATTCAGGTTGGAGCGCCGAGCATTGCTCGGCATGGGAATCGTGTGGGGGACGAGTGAACGAGCTTGCCCGCCTTCGCATGGCTTCGGTGCGGCAAGCGCTCGTCTCTACTTGTTCTCGATGCGGTACAGGTGGGTCTTGGTCCTGAGGAAAAGGGCGTCGCCGCTGACGGCGGGAGAGGACATGAAGCCGTCGTCGAGCCGGTTCTCGGCGATGATCTTGAATTCCTTGTCAGCCTTGACGACCGAGGTCTTGCCGCTTTCGGCGAACATGTAGATGCGGCCGTTGGAGTAGACGGGCGAGGCGGAGTGCTTGTCCTTGACGCGTTCCTTCCAGTGCAGTTCGCCGGTCTTGGCGTTGTAGCAACTTGCGAAGCCGGCGTCATCGCAGACGAAGATCATGCCATTGACCAGGGTCAGTCCGGGCTTCTTGGAGATGTTCTTGTCGGCGGTCCAGGCGATGTCCTTTTCGGTGAGGAGTCCCTTACCGCCGGGTTTGATGGCCACCAACAGCGGGCGGGGCCAGCCGGTGGGGATGTAGATGAGGCCTGCGCCGGTCAGGGGGCGGGAACTGGCCGAGTGATTCTTGCGCTCCTCGAAGCGCCAGAGTTCGCGGCCGGTGGCTGGATCGTAGGCGTAGGCGGCCTTGGCGCCCTGGCTGATCAGGACTTCGCCCTCGCCGAGATCCGCGATGTGCGGTGTGCCGAAGCCCTTGCGCCAGTCGCCGTCGGCTTCGGGCTTGCCGGTCTTGGGGTCGATGTCCTTGAAATCGATCGAGCGGTCGGTGCGCCAGACCGTCTTGCCGGTGAGTTTGTCGAGGGCGAGGACGAACTGGGTGTCGGCGCCGTCGTAATTGTTGATCAGCAGGTTCCTGTAGATCACGGGGGAGGAACCGGCGCCGCGGAAGTGGTCGCAGACAATGTCCTCGCGGGTCCAGAGCGTCTTGAAGGTCCTGGTGTCGATGCAGGCCGTTCCGGGCGAACCGAAGGTGATGTAGACGCGGCCTTCCTCGATGACCGGCGAGGGGGAGGCGTAGGAGTTGAATGCGTGGGCGAACTGCGGTTCGGCGATTTCGAAGAGTTGCTTGTCGTAGAGGGTCTTTCCGGAATTCTTGTCGATGCAGATGGCGTAGAGCTTCCTGCCATCGGGGGCGGCGGTGGTGAGCCAGATCTGGTCGCCCCAGATGACGGGCGAGGACCAGCCGCGGTCATGAATGGGGACCTTCCAGGTGACATTCTCGGTTTCGCTCCATTTGAGCGGGAGATTCCTGGAGTCGGTGTGGCCATCGCCCTTGGGGCCGCGGAACTGGGGCCAGTTGTCGGCGGCGGTCGCCGAGATGACGAACAGGATGGAAAGGACGCACGAGATCGACGGGGAGAGGATGCGCTTCATACGGCGGCGGAGATTAGCGCCGGATGCGGCGGCGGCAAACATGGATTTCACGAAGATTTGGACGGAACAGGCGGGCGTGAATTCAATCGGACCTGGCGCATGACATTTCGCATCCAGGGCTCGCGGCATGATTTGCCGATTGGGCAACACGGTGGGGCAGCTACAGCTGAACCGGGGCGCTCCGATACCGAAAGCCGATATGGCAGGCTGGACGTTCGGCCCGGCGGGAGCCTCCCGGCAGAGAACAGGCCGCGCTACAGGCTCGGCTTGCTGAGCCCCGGCAGGCCGTCGATGCTCTCCGTGTTCCAGCGGGTCTGATCGTAACGGAGGTCGTCGTCGCTTTGCTTTGCATCGTAGCGGGCGAACTGTTCGCGGTCGCCGAGGCATTCGAACATGGGGACGCCCCAGCCGCAGGAATCGGTGATGCGCTGGATGTCCAGTTTGATGATGGCGCGGGCGAGGCGGACGATGTCAAAGCGGGGCGCGAGCTCGTTCCATTCTGGACCGTCTCGCTCAATGACTGTTCCGGTTCCGTAAAGCCGGACAATGAGCGGGGACTTTTCGAAGGAGCAGAACATGATCGTAAAGCGTCCGTTCTGTTTCAGGTGGGCGATCGATTCCACGCCGCTGCCGGTGTAGTCGAGGTAGGCGACGGTTTTGGAGTCGAGGATGCGGAAGGTGTCGAAGCCCTTGGGGGAGAGGTTGACGTGACCGTCGGGTTCCAGCGGCGCGGAGGCGACGAAGAACATCTTTTGTCGGCGAATGAAATCCTGAAGACGGTCGTCAAGTTCCTCGTAATGCCTGGCCATGTCGCGAGCGTGGGCAAACCCGCGGCATTGTCAAAAGGCAAAACAAGCCTCGCGCGCGTGATTGAATCCGGGCGGAGCGCGGCTGCGTCCCGTCCGCGGGATCAGCCGCGGCGGAGTGGGAAGCAGCATGGCGCCGGTTAAACCTTGGCCCCTGGCGGCGACGGACGTTGCTGCGGCTGGTCTGCGACACAGCCGCGCTCCGTTTGCGGCCGGCAATTTCAATGTGGAATTGCGGCGCAACGAATGGTTGCCGCGGGTGTTTGAAAGCGGACATATTCAACGCACATGAAGCGTCGTCAATTCATCGTGACCTGCCTGCTCGCCGTGGTTATGGGGTGGCTTGCGCCCGGCGAGGCGGCGGAGTCCGGCGAGTTTCTGCGTTGGCGGGCAGCGACCGGGAAGGTCGATGCGCGGATACGGTCCTGGGGGCTGGAGCGGTTGTTGGAGACAATTTCACGCTCCAGCGGTTGGGAGGCTCTGGTGGAGCCGGGCGTCGGGATGCGGGTTTCGGCGACGTTCAGCGATCTGCCGCGAGGGCAGGCTTTGCGGCGTCTGCTGGGAGATCTGAATTACGCGATCATACCGGGCCTGAATGGAGTGAACCGGCTGATGATCTACAAGACCGACCTGAAGGCGGCGACGCGGCGGATCAAGGCCCACGACATGCAGCTCGGGGATGGGGGCAAGGACGGGGCCAAGCGGATCGGCAATGAACTGGTGGTCAAGGTGAAGGGATACGAGGACATCGAGGCGCTGGCCGCGAAACTCGGCGCGCAGGTGGTGGGGTCGCTGGATGGGGAAGGACTCCACCGGTTGCGCTTTGAGGACGAAGAAGACGCTGCCCGGGCCGCGGGATTGATCGAAGGCATGGACGGCGTTGATTCGGAGCCGAACTACGCCGTTCCGCGACCGACGGCCCCGCAGAGTCTTCCGACGGGAGCCGCGTTGCCCTTCAGTCTGAATCCTTCGCCGGTCGGGGAAAACGGCAGGCTTACGGTCGGTCTGATCGATACGGCGGTGCAGCGGGACGGTGGACGCCTGGAGCCGTTTCTGCTGCCGGAGATTTCCCTGGCCAGCGGCGATGTCCTGATCCCGGATGCCGCGCCCACGCACGGCACATCGATGGCCGAGACCGTTCTGCGTGGGCTTTCCATCGCGCTGGACGGCGAGAACTCCAGCGTGAGGATCCTGCCGGTGGACGTCTACGGGAACAACGAAACCTCCTCGACCTTCGATGTGGCGCGCGGCATCTCGGAGGCGATCAAGGGCGGCGCCAATTACATCAACCTGAGCCTGGGCGGGACCGGCGACACGGAATACCTGCATGAACTGATCCGAAACGGCTCAGCGAACGGCGTGACCTTCCTGGCCTCGGCCGGGAATCAACCGGTGACGACGCCGGTTTATCCGGCAGCCTACGAGGAGGTGATCGCGGTGACGGCCGGAGATCGCAACGGGCAGTTGGCCGACTACGCGAACCGCGGCTCCTTTGTGGATGTGATTGCGCCCGGCGGCAATGTGGTCTCCTTCGCGGGGGCGAGTTATCTTGTGTCCGGCACGTCGCCCGCCTCGGCCTTCGCGACCGGAATGACCATGGGTGTGGCGGAGCAGAATGGAGGCTCCGCGCAGATCGGGTTGGAATCACTGCGCAAGGCGTTTGAGTTCAAACAGCCCTGATCCGGCCGGGAAATCGCGCTTCGCTTGTCAAAACGACCGGTTCGGATAGACTGGCGGCGAATCGGAGCCCATGAGGCGTCCAGGTCAGACAAGCCCATCCTAAACCCATGGGCTTTCTTGTTGGCCTGATGCGTCCGGGCGCAACGCAACCAGCAGGCGGTCGGCGGCCGCGCATTGAGATGTAAGACGGCAGATGGCTGAGACGGGAAAAATCTTTGGAATAGGCTATTCGAAAACGGGGACAACAAGCCTGACCAAGGCGCTGCAGATGCTGGGGATCGACGCCCTTCATTTCCCCTTTCATGCGCTCCATCACGGGAACGAGGAACTGACGCTCAACCACGACCGGTTGCAGGCGAGGGAGGCCTACACGGACACCCCCATCCCCCGATTCTACCAAGAGCTGGACGAACGGTATCCGGGGTCGAAGTTCATTCTCACTGTCCGCGACATGGATGCCTGGCTGCGTTCCTGCGACCGGAATCATGTCTGGCCGGGCGAGTTCGTCCACGACCGGGCGATCCGTGATCAACCCTATGTGCGCACCCTGTTGAATCTTCATTACGATCTCTACGGGGCCGTCTATTTTCAGGAGTCGGCGTTTCGGCGGCGACATGAGGAACACATCGCCGAGGTGAAGGAATACTTCAGGGATCGTCCGGACGATCTGATCACGCTGGACATCTGCGGCGGCGAAGGTTGGGAGAAACTGTGCCCCTTTGTGGGGAGGCCCATTCCCGATGAGCCCTTTCCCAAGGCCAACGTGGGCGTCGACAAGTTCTTCAAGCGGGAGAGCCGGCGGCTGTTCTGGAAGTGGGTCGAGGCCCTGCATTTCGGAGCGACGCGCTCTGTCATCTACGAACCGAAGGGCGGGCAGGTGTAGGGCGGGCATGGCAGATGGCACAGCCTGAGATTCGAGATCCGGGATCCGGGATGCGAGATTCGAGAACCGAGAACCGAGAACCGAGAACCGAGAACCGAGAACCGAGAACCGAGAACCGATCTCCGGCTTGCAAGTGGCGGGCGGTGGGTGGAACCTGACGCGCGTTGACGTTGTGAATTTCCTGCCGGTCATAGAACGAGAATTGAAGATCCGATCCCGTCGCTGGGGGACGTATTTGTTCCGTATGTTTGTGGCGGGTGGAGGGATGCTGATCATTCTGTTGGCCATCATTCCGAAGCATGTCAGGCCGCAGGAGCAAAGCCTGGTGATGTTGATCGGGTGCGCGATCGTGGGGATGGTGACGACCCAGTTGTCGGGGTGCTTCTTCACGGCCGACTGCATCAGTTCCGAGAAGCGTGAGGGGACTTTGGGGCTGCTTTTTCTGACGCCGTTGAAGAGCAGGGACATCGTTGTGGGGAAGCTGGCGTCGCATTCCGTGTTGATCTTCTTCGGAGTTCTGGCCCTGGGGCCGGTCTTGTTCATTCCGCTGTTGAACGGCGGCGTTACGGCCGCGCAGACCCTTCGATTGTTCGCGGGCATCACGGTGTCGCTGTTTCTCTCTTTGTCGGTGGGGATCTGGATGTCGGCCATTGGTCGGGAGGCGAAATCGACCGTGATCGGGACGTTGGTCGTCCTCGTGCTGATCAATGGCCTGCCGCTGCTCTACATCTTTCTGGCGGTCGAGGTCTTGGATATACGGGATATCAGTCCGTTCGGGCCGCCGCAGTTGGCTCCATGGGCGCTGGTGATGTTTGCGATCGACGAGATGACGTCCCAGTTCGGGGTGTCGTTGTTCTGGGGCGCGGCGATTTCGCAGGTCGTTCTGGCGCTTGGAGCCCTGGGCGGCGCCTGGGTGGTCCTGGCGAGGATTGCCCGAAGCGGGGACTTTGAGTGCAGGGCGAAGGACGACAAGGCGGCACGGCGGGGTGGTTGGCGCCGCTTCCTTCGCTGGATCTCCCGGCCCGGGCGGCGAAAGGTCGGCGCGCTGGGGGATGCGCGCCCCTACCAGTGGCTGTCCGAATGCGGATGGTCGGAATCGGCCTGGCAGCGCTGGTTTCGTCGTTTGTTGTGGGTTGGCTTCTTTGCATCGTTTGGGCCGTCCTTGTTTGCGCAACGACAGGACGCCGACGAATTCCTGGGCGCAGCCTTCTGCTTCGCGGTTGCGTTGCACGTCTTCACCAAGCTGCAGATGGCCTTCGAGACGACGCGGCAGGTGAGTGACGATCACCGACAGGGCTGCCTGGAACTGGTTCTCAGCACGCCACTCGATCCGAGGATGATCGTGCATGGCGCCGGAAAGGCGGCTCGGTTGGCGCATGGCTTTCAGTTCAAGTGTCTGGCCGCCATGAACCTGGCGCTTTGGATTGCGATCATGCTGTGGGGAAGCCGCTACGGGATTCGTCGCGGCGATGAACTCGGGCTGTTCAGTATCCTGCTCGTCGGGGGAGCCTTCGCGGCGATTTCCGATTGCCGGGCGATGTTGAGACTGGGCGTTCTGCTGGCGCTGCGACGCAGGACGCACCTGAAGGCGGCGTTGGGCGTCATGCTGCTCGTGGTGGCGGCGCCTTGGATTGTGGTGGGGGTGGCCCTGCTGATCGGCGCATTCGGGCGCATTGAGGAGGAGGGGGTGATGGCGGTCTTTGTGATCTGGTTTGTGGCCTGCCAGATCTGGAACGCCCGGATTGATTCAGTCGTTCGGCGGCGGTTGAACAGCCGTTTCCGGGAGTTGGCGGTGGGATCGATCTGAGCCGGGATGTGGGATCATGAAACGTCGAACCATGCGACAGGTCCGGGCGCGGAACGAATCGTCGCACCACCACCACGTCTATGTCGTGCTGTTGGACGAGCGCGCGCGGGCGTGGAGTCGCGAAGGCAGGAAGGAGAAAGCCGGGACGAAGGCCGGGGAGTTGAAGCCCTGTGTCTATGTCGGGATGACGGGACTGTCGCCGGAGGAACGGTTTCAGAATCACTTGAACGGCGTGAAGGCCGCGCGGGTGGTGGAGCGGTTTGGCGTCCGTCTGCTGCCGGAATTGTTCGACCATCTGAACCCGATGCCCTATGAGGCGGCCTTGGCGATGGAGGCGGATCTGGCGGACGATCTCGGGGCGGAAGGGTACTGCGTCTTCGGCGGTCATTGAGGGATCATGATTCTGAATGCGCGACACTTTGGCGAGGGGGGCTCTCTCGTGATCCTTCATGGGTTGCTTGGTTCCTCGGACAACTGGCTGAGCATGGCGCGGCGTTTCGCGGATCGGTTTCACGTCTGCGCGTTGGATCTCCGCAATCACGGCAGATCGCCGCATGCGGAATCGATGACGCTGGAGCAGTTGGCGGGAGACGTCGCGGAGTCGTTGGATGCCTCGGGGATCGAGCGGGGCCATCTGCTGGGACACTCCTTGGGCGGCAAGGTGGCGATGGAATTTGCCCTGCGGCATCCCGACCGTGTGAGAACGCTGTCGATCATTGATATCGCGCCCAAGGCCTACCAACCGCGCCATATCGGACTGCTGCGGGCCTTGTTGGCGTTGGACTTGGCCACCTTCCGGAATCGGACGGAAGTCGTCCGGGCGCTGGAGTCGGCGGCCCCGGCTCTCGCATTGCGGCAGTGGTTGGTGAGGAATCTGGAGACGGGCGCCGATGGAGGCCTCCGGTGGAAGGCGAATCTGCCGGCGTTGCTGGATAATTATGAGGCTTTGACCGCTGCGGTTTGTGGAGGAAGAAAATTCCATGGCAGGACGCTCCTGTTGAGAGGAGGCAGGTCGGACTACGTGCAGAACGAGGACGAAGTGTCGACCCGCGAATGGTTTCCCAAATTGAAGATGCGGACGATCGAGGGCGCCGGGCATTGGCTCCATGCCGAGGCTCCCGACGAATTCCAGGAAATCTGTGAAGCGTTCCTCGGAGGTTGCGAAGACGACTTCAGCGCGGAGCCTTGAGCAATTCGCGCATTGCGGACAGCAGGATGGCCTCCGCCTCCGGCGTGGTCTTCGACGCGCGTTGGCTGGTTTCATAGCCGCCTTGTGAGTAGGAAGCCCTGGTCCCGATGTAGCCGGGCGCATACTCTCCGTAGGCGGCCATGCAGACGAAGTGGTCCGGCGCCATTTCCTGGGCCCAGAGCTGATACTCGACGAACAGTTCCCCGGGCATGTGGAGGATGCGGGCCGGACCCACCTGCAGGCATTGAAGGTCGATGCCGCGGCCGGATTCGACACGGCGAAGGTAGACGAGTTCCGAGGCGGCGCTGATGCGTTTCGCATCCTGCGCTTTCAGGTCGCGCAGAATGGCTTCGTGCTCCTTCTTCGAACCGCGATCGTTCAACGGCAGATGGACGCTCCTGACCCGCCAATCGACGGCGGCGCCATCGACGGGGAACTTCCTGATATCCTCCCAGGCGAGACGCATCCCCTCGGCGGCGCGATTGGCGAGAAAGTATCGGGCTGCGGGCGACTTGTCGTTGTATTTGCCGGCGGCCACGTTTCCCCCGGCTCCGGCGAAGTGGATGTGGATCGTTGCCGGTTCCTCGCGATCCCGATAGGCGCGCGCCAGACCGGGGAAGTCCGCGCTGACCCCGCCTTGACGATAGTAGCTTTGGGGGTGGGTGGCATAATACGTCAAGGACGCGATCGGTTTGTCGCCATTCCAGAACGCCAACAGGCGCATCCACGGATCGATCAGTCCTTCCGGGGCTTCAATGGCGGGATAGTTTGCCGCGGTCCGGGGCATGCCGCTCCAACGGACAAACTTCACTTTGCCATCCGGACCCAATACGCGCCGGTTTGAGGCGACCCGCTCGACCTTGCCCGTTCCCACACCGATATGGGTGACGCGCTGCGGGCGGGCGACGGACCCTGCCAGAGCCTCTGCGGCCCGGGCGATGATGCGGCGCGCGTAGACGAGGTCGACCGTCGCGCCTCCAAGGCCGACTGATTCCAACAGGGCCTCCTTGGTGGAGTCAAAACGCGGGGCGTCGTGTTGGTGGAGCGTATGGACGGCGACACGATCCGGAGTCGTTCCGGCGGCCTTCGCCAAGGCTGCCTTCCATTCGTCCTGTCCGCCGTTCGAGATTCCGATGTGATCCACGGCGCACAGCACGACCGGCGCTTGATCCGAAAGAATGGCGACGCCCCGGGCGTAGAGCGGGTCGTCGATATGCGTGGCCTTGTTGTAAGCCAACATGGAACCGAGGCGCGGCGTGATGTCGACGCTGAAGGGGGCGATCCGCAGAGGACCGGCCAGGGCGGAGACGGTCGCGGACAGGAATGCGGCAAGCGGGAGCAGACGTTGGAAGGCGGTCATGGGTTTGGATTGGAACAGGATGCGCCGGGGAGCGCAAGCCGATGACGCGAGGTCGCGCAGCCGCGTCTGCAAAAACGTGGCCGTGCGCGCGAGCAGTCTGGTCGGCCCCACCGTCTTACGACGGCGGCTACGTGGCCGCGTCAGCGGAAACGTGGCCGGGCGCTTGAATCGTGTCGACGGACCGGGCGACGTGAAAAACGGGAAGATAGGCGGTCACTGCTTCCGGATCATTGAGCGGGACGAAGCCTTCGTCGATGCGGCGCCGGGGGGCGCCGGTCAGGGCAAGGGGGAAACGCTCCTCCATCAGGGCGGCATAGTCGGCGAAGGACCCGCAGCCGGCGGCGCGGACCTGGGACGTGTTGATCAGGCGGAGGGCGGAGACGCGGCCGGTGTTGGCGAAGCGTTTCAATTCCATGGCGACGCGGCCCATGGTGTGGCGCGGGTTGATCTCCACGATCGGCTTGAGACGGAGTTCTCCGGCCTCGGTGCGATAAATGTAGCTGTCGATGCCGATCGGTCCGCGGAAGCCGCGTTCCAGCAGTCGGGACTCCAGCGGGGCGGCGAGGTCGGAGAACAGGAGTTGCAGCCGGTTTTCCCCGCGACCGGCGCCGGTGTGCACAAACCGGGACAACTCCGGCGTCAGGAGCCTGCCGATTCCGGAGGAGACGGCCGAGGCGACGAACTGACCGCGCAGGTCGTTGAACACCCGGGTGAAGCCCAGTTGCCGGAGTCCGTCTTTCGTCATTTCGAACTGTACGGAGAGGTCGGCGACGCGTTCGTGCCAGGGTTCGACGAGCACGGAGCGGCCCTCGCTGGTGTGGCTGCGGATCCATTGTCTCTGGTCGTCGCTGAGCTCCGGTTCCCAGAGTCGGATCATGCCGTGGCCCGCGGCCCCGTGGACGAATTTGACGATGACCTTGAGATGGCCGCGTTGGCGGATCTCGTTGACCGCGCGCAACGCCGTTTCGTCATTCGTGGCGTGAATGCCGATATCCTCCTCCGCGCAGAGCCAGTCCCGGTCGTGTCGGCTTTTGAGGAAGTCCTTGAGAAATGCGGCGTCCCAGGCCTTGGAGTAGAGTTCGCGGATGCCGTCGTTCCAGCGAAGCTCGGGGGCGTCTTCGGAGGTAAGGTTGGGGAAAAGCGGCTTGAGCAGCGAAAGGCTGTCGGGGCCCCAGGCCCAGGGGCGGAGTTCGGCGAGCTTGCGGTTGCGCAGCTCGTGCTGGCGGTTGATCTGGTTCTTCGGGATCTCCTGGAAATCCGGCGGATCGAAACCGAGCCGCTTCATCGCGCTGAGGAACCGGGTGGATGGGCGCTCCGGAATGAGCACGGCGTCCTCGTGGCTGCAGATCCAGGCGGGGAGGATGGCCAGGTCGCGCGCCATGGCGCGTTGGAACTTGTTCGGCTTGTGGCCCTTCCCTTTGCCAAGGCGGATTTCAGTGAAGGGATTGAAGACATGGACCGCGGGCGTCCGGCCCTTGGACTTGGAATAGACAAACAACTCGTCGATGAAGCCGTCCTTCAGTCCCGCCCTGCGGCGGCCCTCGGCATTGAAGGGCGCGGCCTTGGCGCGGCTGGGCGAGAGGGGGAAATGAAGCTGCCGGGAAAACGCCTCCCAGTCGCTGAGTTTCTGGTCCTTCCACTTGCGGAACCACTTGAGCCCGTAGCCCACGTGGGCGATCTCGTCCTTGTAGATCCGGTCGAGGATCGCCGCCGTGCCGCCGTCGCCCGCCTCATTGAAACGCTCTGCGAAGAAGCGCGAGTAATCGAGATTGGCCTGTTCGAAGGTGAGGCTGAGACGCGAGACGTAGTCCATCGGCGAAGTCATGTCGGCGATGAACTTCCAGAAGAAGCCGCTGACGGGCAGTTCGCCGAATTCGACGCCGCATTCGCGCATGCGGTCGAGATAGAGTCGGACGTGTTCCTGCTCATCCTTGAGGGTGTTCAGGACGCCTTTTCGGAAGGCCCCGGGCGCGTCAGGGAACTTGAGCAGCACGAGCGCCATGAGTTCCACGGCGAGCAGTTCGTGGTTGGCGAAGAAGTGGAGAAGGGCGCCGCGGTCGCGGTCGTTGTCCAGTTTCTGCGTGTCGGGAAAAGCGGCCTGGATGGAGGTCGGCTTGAAATGCAGCCCGTCGGGGCGGCCCGGTTCGGGCGGGGCTTCGATTGCGTCCCCGGGGCGGGTGTCGACAATCTCCTCCGGGCACGCGAGCTTGGTCTCCAGGTCGGAGGCAAAGAGCGCGCGTTCGGCGAGTTCTCGAAGTTGGAGGCTCATGGGACGGTCGTCGTGCGGAACCGCGCCTTTTTCGCCGTTGACCGGACTTTGTGGCAACCCGGAAAACGGTCGCCGAATAATTCCGGGAGAATTTTTGCAAGATCTGCTTCCCCAATCGTTTTGTCATTGGCGTTTGGGGCAGAACTGCGATTATGTCATGCGCCGTAGGGAAAATGAGGGAACGGGGTTCCCGCACAACGACTGTCATGAAGCGAATCATACTTTTCTGCATCGTGGTGTCTTCCATCTGGACCGCGGGTTCATCATTTGGAGCGACGGACATCGTCAACAATCTCGCCGAATCAACTCACAGTCAGGGGGAACAGTTTGACGGCGCGTTTCCCAGTCAGCGCGGCGCGCAGGCCTTCACCCCGGACAGCAACAACTACACGCTGGATTCCATCTCCGTGGAGTTCGCCGGCTATGGTGGGACGAGTTCGGCCGAAATCTCCCTCTGGAGCGACGTCGGCGGCTTCCCCGGTTCGGCGATCGAGACGCTGGGCAATGTGACGATTCCTGGCACGGGCGGGGGATCTCCACGCAATCCATCAGTTCCACCTTGAATCCGACCCTCATGGCCAACATCCAGTATTGGGTTGTGGTCACCTACGTTTCGGGTGATTTCGATGTGGATTACACGACCAGCGGCGCGCATGCGGGCGTGGGGATGCTGGGGGAAGACCGCACGGCGTTGGATGGCGTGAATTGGGGGATTACCTCCACCGAGTCCTTCAAGATAAAGGTCAGCGGCACGCAGGTTGCCGCTGCGGATACCACGGTGACGTTGGACTGATCCAACAACCTTGTGATTACGGACGTGGCGTCCGGCGGCAAGAACGATTCGCTCATCATCTTCAGCGACACGACCAACAGCCGGTTTGTGATCCAGTCGGGGACGACGATCAACGCGCTGGTGGGAACCCTGTTTGATCCGGTGACCGCGCACGTTCCCTTTGCCAGCGTCCCGGGTAGCCAGATCATCGTGCAGACCGCGGACGGCGACGACAGCCTCACTGTCAATTTCAGTCTCGG
>JAYPEY010000079.1:0-4860 GCA_038126035.1 Verrucomicrobiales bacterium
CCGGCGACTACCCCTACGTCTGCACCTTCCCCGGCCACCACATCCTCATGCGCGGGATGTTGCATGTGAAGTAAGGGCAGCGGCGTTCTGGAGCACAGTCTGATCGGCAGGCGTCCGGCCTCATTGAATTGAGGTCGGGCGCCGCTTGTCTTTCAAGCCGAAGGCTTGCCAGCCATTAGCCGGCGGTTGAGTCCGCGAATGCGGGCGACACCGCCGGTTGTGGCGGGTAAAGGGATCGCATCCTGAAGGGATGCCAGCCGTTCCAGGCATTGGTTCGGATCGGGATATTCCAGATCGCGCTGCCATCCCTCCGGGATGCGCTCATTCTGGTTGGGGATGTCTACCGGGGATGTCGCTTCGCTCAATCCCCGGCTAATGGCTGCGAAGCCTCCGGCTTCGAATCGCGTGGAATCGAACGTCTTCGGTTCCCCCATCACTCCAGATACTTCGGATCGTATTCCACGCCGGCCTTCTTTAGGAACTGGACCAGCTCCTCCCGGAACGATTTCACCCGATGATGCTCCTCCTGTTTGGCGATGTAGCCTTGCACGGATTTTCGAGCGGTCGCGCTGACGGTCAAGGCGGCGTATCCCTCCTGCCAGGCGAACGAACGCTGATTGATGGTGTCGCGAACCCAGTTTGACGACGCCTTCTTCAGTTCGCGCATGAAGTCGGAGAGACAGTGCGTCGCCTTGAGCCCGACGAGCAGATGGACGTGGTCGTTGGTTCCTCCGACGCCTTGGGTGACGCCGTCGAGCCCGTTGACAACACCTCCCATGTATTCGTGAAGGCGATCGCGCCATTCTGGGGCGATGAATCGATCGCGGTTCTTGGTGGAGAAGACGATGTGGTAATGAAGGCTGAGGTACGTGGACATGGTTGTGCTCCTTAGGTTGATCGTTTCATCGCAGACATCCCGACGGGACGCATCCTTCGTTCGGGGCGATGGTATCCGGAAGTCGTGCACCGCTCAATATTTGGAATCGGGTTGCAGAGTGAATCGCATGGAATCGGCGGCGGTTGTCGATGGAGAGATTGCAAGTTTGAGGGAGGGGCTGGCATCCCTCCGGGATGCAATCGTTTTCTGGGGCGTGTGGTCCGGGGATGTCGCTCCGCTCAATCCCCGGCTAATGGCTGTGAAGCCTTCGGCTTCAGGTTCGATGGCAGCTCAGTGGGATATTGTTGGTTGATGGGCATGGTGACCGGGGATGCCTCCCATGATTCGCGGAAACAATCTCCGGTGGTGATCTGAAGCCCGCTGGATTCCGTGAGGACTGAGCTTGTTGTCCGGTCCGCCTTTCAAGCCGGAGGCTTGCCAGCCATTAGCCGGCGGTTGAGCCCGCCCATGCGGGCGACACCGCCGGTCATGGAGCACACGCATGAATGGCATCCTGAAGGGATGTCAGCCAAACGCTTTCGCACTGGCGGCGGTTTCGCTATGTTTCCGTTCAAGAAATTCCGCTCCTCTCTTTATGCCACCGCGTTTTCGGCCATTCTCGCGCTGTTTGCCCTCAACGCCTCCGCCGCGGACTCCAAACACCTCTTCATCCTCTCCGGCCAATCCAACATGCAGGGGCACAGGCCGGACGAGGCGTTCACGCCGGCGGTTTCCAAGACCTTGGGCAAGGACAAGGTGATCGTCATCCAGGACGCACAGGGCGGGCAACCGATCCAGCGTTGGTTCAAGGATTGAAGATCGCCGGATGGCGCCGAGACCGGGGATCTTTACGATCGTCTGATGTCCAAGGTGAAGCCTGCGATCAAGGGCGCGAAGCTGTCTTCGGTCACCTTCATCTGGATGCAGGGCGAGCGCGACGCAAAACAGAAGTGGGGACCGGTCTATGAGAAGAGCCTGCGCGGGTTGCACGCCCAGTTTAGCAAGGACCTTGGGCGCGACGACGTGATCCGTTGCAAAACTGACGCGCGCTCAACCTCGCGCGACATTGAATCGCATCCCTGCCGGAGGCACGCCCGCAACGGCAAGAGCTTCAGCGTTTGATCGTGATGCGCTCATTCGCGATCGTCTGCCACCCCAAAAAGATGTGCGTTTCATCCGATTCCGTTCTGATCGTGTACCCTTGATCCCTGGGAACAATGACCAAGGGGGCGCCCGCAATGGGATCGATTGGAATCGTCTTGAGATAGAGAGGGTAGAGTTCGTCCATGGTCTTGGGCAGCGCCCCGCCGTGGTCTTGGCGAAACCGCTCAA
This sequence comes from Verrucomicrobiales bacterium, assembly GCA_038126035.1. Taxonomy (GTDB): domain Bacteria; phylum Verrucomicrobiota; class Verrucomicrobiia; order Limisphaerales; family JAYPEY01; genus JAYPEY01. The sequence goes on from JAYPEY010000079.1 coordinate 2,210, forward strand.
CCGCAACGGCGGTAGCGCACAATCGCAGACGAAGCTCGGCTTGGTAGCAATGCGCGATGGCAATGCTGAAATCGCTGGCCGCGTAGTGACCATACCGAACGAGAGGGGATTGCGGCAGCAGGCCTTTGGACTCCGCCAGCAACGCAGGCGACGGATCCGCCGCAATTCTGGATGCCAGATCCGCCAGGTCCAACGTGGTCAGACGAGCGCGCTCCAGACCGCCGACCAAGCGGAACAACCCAAAGTGAAACTTCTCTGTGCCCGACAGTTCGTTGGGCCATTTGTAGGAGAGTTCCGCCAGCAGTTCATCTGGATCCTGCGTGGAAAAGTGCTCCAGAAGTCTCGCTCGGAGGGCGTCAACATGCTGCGTCCTGAGTTCCGGTCCAGTCGCGGACAATCTGCCAATCGCGGCTTGCAGCGCGTCCAGCCGCTCGCGTCGAATGTCGCCGGCGCTCAGCGCCAACTGGACTGCGGAATGCAGCCGCTGGATCGCTGCAGCGCGATAGTTTTCCCGGAGCCAGGGCGCCGGCCCGCGAACGTAGCCGCCCCAGCCTGACCATCTGCATCAGCCGCGCGTGGGCCTTGTCCGCATCCCCTTCATGGGCGGCAAGGACAACGGCGGCGTGAAGCAGCTGGCTTAGAAAGCCCATGTTTGTCAGCATCCGCGGGTTGTAGTCCAATTCAGGGGGGATTGCCGAACGGACATGAGGCAAACCCATGTCCAAAGTCGCAAGCGCCTGATGATTCGTTGCGACGTGATCGCGGATGACCGCGAGCTCCATGGCGCGCCGGGTCTCGGTCAGCGAAACCGGATCTTCGAGGAAATCGATGGCCCGCCAGACATTGGGCGCCAGACGAATCTGGTCGCAGGCCTCCAGGATCCGGGTCGGCCGCACCGGCAATAGTCCCGCAACCGCCTTGGCATACAACCCATCCAACGTCGTCGGCGCGCCCTGTTTGTGAAGTTGCTCCACACGATTCCGATACTCCCGATCCATCCGCCAACGATTTCCGAGGACAAGGATCACAACCAGCGCCGCCGGCGCCACCCAACGCAGGATCTTCCGCCGCCAAAGCCGGACCAGCAACGACTCCCCCTTCCGGCGCGTCTTGGGAGTCGGAGTCGCGGCCGGGGCCGTCTTCAGCGGTTCATCCAATGTCCCGGTCGCGGCGAGTTGGAAGGCCTGGGGAATCCGCGCCCTGGCCTTCAGGACATACAGGATGTTTGAAGCGACGATGCAAAGGGCGCAGCCCACCACCCAGCCGCCGGTGGAGATGTGTTTGAAGATCTGCACGCCGGCCAGTTCGAGGACGAACAACAGAATGAACCCGAAGGCCGCAAAGGACCACGGCCGCGCCAGGACGCGCACCAGTCCGAAGCTGGACATCGATGAGTCCGGCTTGTTGCGCAACCCGAACCACATGCCGACCCAGGACAGCGCCACCCAGAGCGAGATGTTGGCCATGGTGTAGTAGACGAAGACCCAGAAGACCGTGGCCGGCTCGGCGACGCGCGCAAAACGCGAGTCATCTCCGTGCATCGCCATGATGATCAGGGTCAGGAGGAAGTTGAGCAGGGTGGACGCCAGCAACACGCGACCGAACTGTTTTCGCAAGGCCATCCAGAGGCCGCTGAGGATCCGCGGCAGGCCCACCGGCGCGCAGAGGATCATCTCCAGGGAGCCCAGCTTCCGCTCCTCGACCAGCTGTATCCCCGCCGCCTGATTGAGCTTGGCCCAGATGCCGAAGTCGAACATCAGGACGGCGATCCAGAAGTACGGCAGCGGCGAGTCGTATTGACCGAGCAAAGCCCAGGCGAAGGCCAACACGGCGTAGCACAACGCGAAGTAGCCCCAGTAGCCTGTGGAGCGGAAGCGGTCGCGCGAGTTGAGCCAGAAGATCGGGTTCTGGTCCAGCAGTTCGGCCCGGTATTTCGGGTCGCGGCTGGCGGACTTGAAGTCCCAGTTCTGAAACTCCTTCAGCCGCCGCAGCTTCTTCGTCTGGTTGGGCTTGTCCTGCCAGTTGTTGCGCACGGACCGGATCGCCAGCATCAGGAAGACGGAGCCCGTCAGAAAGGAGCCCGCCAGCATCGGCCAGTAGTCCTTCACAGGTTGTTTGGAATCGAGCGAAACCTGCAGCGGGAACCATGGCGTGAATCCGCCGGCGACCCAACCGACGCCCGGGTATTGGTAATCCGCGATCAGCAGGTTGGCCAGGAAGGGAGCCACGACGCCGAGCGCCAGGGCCAGGGTTCCGGCAAGGAAGGCGGCCGCCGCCAATTGCAGCCGCTTGGTCGAGATATACATCCCCAGGCAGGCCGAAACGAACAGAGTGTTGATCAACGCCAGCCCCACCCGCGCGAATTCCCCCATCGTCACGCCGCCCAGCAACAGGCACATCGCGAACACCGGCAGGATCGCCAGGAGTCCCTCAAAGGTGCGTAGTGACCGCGCAAACAGCTTGGCGAAGACGATCTGACCGCCCCGCAGCGAGGTCAGAAACAACAGGCTGAGCGTCCCCTGGTCGCGCTCCTCCCGGATGGAGCCCAGCGTGAGCGAGAAGCCCATCGCCAGGCAATAGAGGTAGGCCGCGGTGGCCGCCGCCGTCAGGAGCTTCATCCCGCCGCCCGCCGCGACGGTCGTCTGACTCAT
>JAYPEY010000079.1:4960-15821 GCA_038126035.1 Verrucomicrobiales bacterium
CCGCCGCCGTCAGGAGCTTCATCCCGCCGCCCGCCGCGACGGTCGTCTGACTCATGACCACCAACGCCACCGCAATGCCGATCAGCGCGTTCAGCCCCATGAAGAAGCGCAGCCGATGCGTCTGCTTCGAGCGGGCGGCCACCAGCAGTTCGCGATGCAGGACCGGTTTGGCGGGGATCAGCGTCAAGTCAGCGGGATTCCTTTGGCCGGAATGTCCCAGAGGCGACGCAAAAATTCAAGCGGCGCCGGAGATCCGACCGTTGCCCCCATCATCCCCAGCTCCACCGCTACTGCAGGTAATAGATCTTCGGCATGCCCTTCGCGGGCTGGGGAACGCGGGCGGTCTCAACATGGTTGTTCGCCGCCCAATCGAGCCAGAGTTCATTCATCTTTCCCACGCGCTCCGGGAACCTGGCCGCGAGGTTGTTCAATTCAGAACGGTCCGCCTCGATGTCATACAGCTCCCACCGCTTCCGATAGTTCGTCCAGACGATCTTCCACCTGCCCAGACGCACGGCGCGGTTGCCCTCATGTTCGAAAAAGATCGGCCGCCGCGGAAGCCGTCTGCCGTCCAGCGCGGGCGAAAGGCTGACGCCCGCGAGCGGGTGAATGTCCTTTCCATTCCGTTGAGCCGGGACTTTGGCGCCGCCCAACTCCGCCAACATGGCGGCAAGGTCGATGAGGTGGGCGGGCTGCCGATCGATCTCCCCGCGACGCTTCATTCGCGCCGGCCAATGAAGGATGAAAGGCGATGAGATCCCCCCCTCATGGTTGTAGTGCTTGTAGAGTCGGAAAGGCGTGTTGCAGGCATTGGCCCAACCCGTGCCATAGCTGTGGAAGGTTCCCTTCTGCCCCATCCCTGCCAGTTCCCCGCCCCGATACAGCTTGTTCCCGGGATACGGATTGTTGTCGAAACCCAGGGGGTCCCATTCGGCGCAGGCTCCATTGTCGGACAGGAAGACCAGCAGGGTTTCATCCAGTTCGTCGTGCCGCTTCAGGTCATCGACAACGCGACCAATGTTCCGATCCATGATCTCAACCATGGCCGCATAGGCGGCCATGCGGCGGGTCAGGTCGGCGCGCCGCTCCGCCGACAGACTCTTCCACGCCGGGATCTGTTTGTCGTAGTAGGGCGAATCGCGGTTGCGCTCCGGAACCTTGGTCACATGCCCGCGGGGAGACAGCCCGAATCCGGACCTGATGACGCCCATTCGCCCCATCCGTTCATGGCGTTCCGCCCGAATGGCGTCCCAGCCCTTCTCGTAGACCGGGACATACCTGTCGATGAGGGCCTTGGGCGCCTGCAACGGAAAATGCGGGGCATTGTAGGCGAGGTAAAGAAAGTAGGGCTTTGTCTTCGCTCGCGCCTGCTCGATGAACGTCAACGCCTGGTCCGTGATCGCGTCGGTGGCGTAGAAATCGTCGCCATATTTCGGCTGCGGTCGATCCGCGGGCTCGCGCACATAGATGTCCGGCCGATAGAAACTCGCGTAGGCCTTGTAGCAGCCATAGAACTCGTCGAAACCGCGCTTCGTTGGAATACAGTCCGGATTGCCCGCGCCCTGCAGATGCCATTTGCCCGACAGAAAGGTCTGGTAGCCGGCCTCGCGAAGCGCGGACGGAATGGTCACGCAGCGATCGGTGAGAAAGCCGCGATAGCCCGGCAGACCATTGTCGGCCGTCATCGCTCCGACGCCCGCCTGATGGGGATACAGCCCGGTCAGCAACGAGGCCCGGGTCGAGCAGCAACGGGCCGTGTTGTAGACCTGCGTCATGCGCAATCCATTGGCCGCCAATCGATCCAGATTCGGCGTGGCAATCTCGCCGCCGTAGCAGCCGAGATCCGAATAACCCAGATCGTCGGCCAGAATCAGGATGATGTTCGGCTGCTTCCCCGCCACAGCCGAGGCGGCTGCGGCGACGAGGATCGACAGGATCGCCACAGGTGAAAGGTGGACGCGCATGGCCGAAGGCTAGCCGGGGCGGGACGCCGTTGGAAGAACAGGATTGCCAGGGCGGCAGTGTCGGGCGCGCGTCGCGCGCCCGGCTCAGGCCTTGATCTCCCTGATCTCCCTGGTCGCGATGCCTATGGGGCGGTCCAACGGCACGCCGGCGCAGGAAAGCAATGTCATCAGCAGGTCGCCCTGATTGCCCTTGGTGTCGGGGAGAAAGCGGCCGGTGTTGATGGAGCCGCCGCCGCGGCCGGCGATGATGAAGGGAAGGTTCTCACGTCGATGTTTGTTTCCATCCTCGAGGCCGGAACCCCACATCATGATGCAGTTGTCGAGCAACGTGCCGTCGCCTTCGCGCAGGCCGGCCATCTTCTTCACCATGTAGGCGAATCGATCGACATGGAATTGGTTGATCGCCGCCACCTTGCGGATCTTCTCCTGATCCTTGCCATAATGCGTCTGCGAATGGTGCTGATTGGAGAAGCCCAGCTCCGGGTAGGAGGCGCCATTGGGCCGCGAACCGACGTAAGTGCTGACGCGCGTGGTGTCGGTCTGGAATGCGAGGATCGTCAGGTCGCACATGACCTCCATGTATTCACTGCGCTTGTCGCCCTCGGGAATCTTCACCTCAATGGGGGCCGAATCAGCAGCGTGGCGTCTGGAGGGAGCGACACCGTTCTTCTCAAAGGCCGCCTCCTGTTGGCGGGTTTCGATGGCGGCGATGCGACGTTCCACCGAGCGCACGCTGTCGAGGTATTCGTCAAGTTTCTGTTGATCCGTCCTGCCCAGAGTGCGACGGAGGTCCCGGGCGCCGCCGAGCACCCGGTCGAGCATCTGGCGGTCCAACGGATTGGCCCGGGTGACCTTGCCCTCGCTGCCGCCTTTGCCGAAGAGTCGGTTCAGCACATTGCGCGGATCGGTCTCGGCCGGGACGGGCTGCGTCGGCGAGCGGAAGCTGCAGAAGTTGTAGTACCCCTCATGCAGGCCTTCCTGATTCTCCTTCCAAGTCTGGGGCATGGTGGCCAGCTCCAACGAAGGAAGCAGGGTTTGGGCGCCGACGTAGTTGGCCATGATCTGGTCGGCGGAAATCGAGATGTTGATGCGATCGCGTGTATCAGCATCGGGCAACCGCCCGGTCAGCCAGGTGGACAACTCCAGCGCGTGCGGGGCGCCGTTGAAAGGAGCGATCGGCACCCCGGAAATGCCTTTCATCATGAGACACTGATCCATGATCGGTTTCAGCGACCGGATGATGGGCGGCGGTGAGTTGAGGAATTCCTCCTGACTCTTGGGCCAGAACTGATCCATGATCACCCCGTGCGGCATGTACATGAATGCGAGGCGCACCGGCGGCCTGGCTTCCTTGGCGCGGGCGGCCCTACCCTGTGAATCCATGAAAGGCAGCGCGAGGGAAAGCCCCGCCCCTTTCAGAAAGGAGCGACGATCAAACAGCGTGCGATTGTTGGCGGCGTTCATATTCTTAAATGGCGGCGTTCCTGCCGTATTCTCGTTTCGTCCCTCAGGGACTTGAAGTGGGACGCCTGCGGCGAGGCGTCCCTACCAAATCGAGGCAGGGACCTTTCGCCGAAAGGTCCCATTTCAAAGCCCTGCAAGGGCGGGACAACCTGCGCCCATTGGTTCCCATTCAACCTTCCACCCGGCGGTGGGTAAACAAATAACTGGCGATCACCTCGGTGACGATGGTCCGCACGCGGTGGTCGTCCCTGGCGATCTTTTCCATCAACTGGTCGATCACGATCTCATCGTAGCCTTCCAAATGTCGCCCAAGCGCGTAGGCCATCAGGCGTTCGGTCAGATTGCGCGCGAGGTCCTCCTCCCGCTTGACCAGGAGGCGTTTCAATTCCACGGGATTGGAGAAGGTCTCGCCGGTCGGCAGTTCCCCCGACGAATCGATCGCCAGCCCCTCGTCGTTCTTGTCGCGCCAGCGGCCGATGGCGTCGAAGTTCTCCAGCCCGAAGCCGATCGGATCGAGGACGCGATGACAGTTGGCGCAGACGGGATCCTTCTGATGCAGCTCCGTCCGCTGACGCAGCGTCAGTCCCGCCACGTTCAGATCCGCCTGTTCCTCAAGTTCGGGGACATTGGGCGGCGGCGGCGGGACACGTTCGCCCAGGACCTGCTCCAGCGCCCACACGCCCCGCCGGACGGGGCTGGTTCGGTTGGGGTATGACGTCGCCGCCAGCGTGGCCGGCATGCCGAGGATGCCGCCGCGATTGGGATCCGTCAATTTGACCCGACGCATCTTCGCGCCTTTGACGGATGACCCGAGACCATAGACCTCCGCGAGTGGCCCGTTCAGGTAGGTGTAATCGCTGTCCACAAAGCGGATGACCTTCTGGTTCTCCCGCACGATGGACTCAAAGAACAAACGGGCCTCCTCGAACATCGCCTTGCGCAATTCCGGCGTCATCTGGGGAAACACCTGGGGGTCGAACACCTGCCTGTCCAATCCGCCCACCCGCAGCCACTGCGCCCCGAAACCGTCGAACAACGCCCGCGCGCGCGGGCTCTTCAACAGCCGCTGCGCCTGCGTCCGCAACACCTCCGGTTGGTGCAACTCGCCCCTATCCGCCAGCGCCGACAATTCCTTGTCGGGCGGCGCGGCCCAAAGCAGATACGACAGGCGCGAAGCCAGTTGATGATCGTCCAGGCGGACAATGTCCTCGTCCGAATCGACCTCTCCGGCCGGGGTGATGAAGAGAAACTGCGGCGAAACCAGGACCGCCTTGAGCATCAGCCCCAGCGCGCCGGTGTGGTTGAGCTGGTTGTCCCGGCCGAGATCGTAGACATCCACCAGCACATCCAGCTCCGACTCGGACGGCGGCCGACGAAAGGCGTCCCGCGCCAGCGAACGAGCAACCTTGCGGGCCGCCTGGCGAAGATCCGCCCCCTTGGGCGGCGTCGCGCCAAAGAGCCGCTTCTGCGCCGCCGTCGGCGCCCTGCCCTCCGGCGCAACGACCTGTTCGACCACCTTGCTGGCGATGTCGAGAAACAGCCCCGACTGCAGCGGGGAGATCGAGTTGAGATAGCCCTCGCCGAGAACCTCCTCTGGCAGGCTGTCGGTGATCGCCGGATCCACGCCGTAGAGGTCCCGCAGCGTGGCGCCATACTCCGCCTTGCTCAGGCGCCGGATCACGAACGGCCCCGGATCCTTAGGGCTCAGATACTTCAGCTTGCCGATCCACTCGATGAACTGCTGACGCTCCTCGTCGGTGGGTTGCTTGGCCGCGTCTTCCGGCGGCATGTCGTGCACCTTCACGTTCGCGACGGCCTTCTTCCAATGGAGGAACGCAATGCCGCGGCCGGGATCCTTCAGGTCCACCTGAAGGTTGACGTTTGCCTTGGCGCGGCCGCCGCCGTGGCATCTCGTGCAGTAATTCTTGATGAAGGGGCCGACCTCCTCCTTGAAGGTCTTCTTCGCGTCCTCCCGAAGCGCCTCGTAATCCACCCCGGCCGCGCGGAGGGAGCTCGTGCCCAGCGAAAGGCACGCCAGGATCAGCGCGGCGATCAAAGACACTGGCGCCTTCGAAAGACCTCGGCTCCTGCCGCCCACGATTGAATACTCAGGCATGAGGGAAAAATAGGCGTCGCGCGCGGAATGGCAACAACGATGCGGGAACAGGGTAAATGACCGAAGAAGCGCTCCGCGTAGTCTTCCCGTCCCAGCGGGACGACTGAATTCAGAACGCGGAATCTGGAACGGTTTTGATTCCGCGTTCCGCAATCCCCAATCCGACTTCATCTGGCCCCTCCATGGACGTCGTTGTTGCTTGACACGTGTTTTGTTGTCGGACTTGCATCGTCTCCCTGAATCCCTATCGTTTCCGGATTCCCTTGAAAGCGTATGAACTTTGCTGACTACCTCATACTGACCATCTATTTCGGCGGCATGGCCGGCATCGGATTCTGGGCCATGAAGCGCGTGAAGAAGCAGGAGGACTTCTTCATGGGCGGCCGCGGATTCGGAAAATTGTTCCAGACCTTCGCCGCGTTCGGGGCCGGAACCGGTTCGGCGGATCCGGTCAACACGGCGCGGGGAACCTTCGCCAACGGGATGAGCGGGATGTGGGGCGTCATGTACTGGCTGTTTGTCACGCCCGTCTACTGGATCAGCGGCGTGTGGTATCGCCGGATGCGCTGCCTCACCCTGGGCGACTGGTTCGTGGAGCGGTATCAATCGAAGAAGATCGGCGTGGCCTACGCGATCTTCGGCTGTTTTTACTACATGGTCTACGGGGCGATGCTGTTCACGGCGATCGGCAAGGTGGCCGTGCCATTGATGGGCGGGGAGCTTCTGGGCATGCAGACCGAGCATGTCCTGGTGCCGCTGGTGGCGGTCATCGTGGTCGTCTACGGCGTCCTGGGCGGCGTCACGGCGGCCTACTGGACGGACCTGATCCAGGGCATCTGCATCATCCTCCTGTCGGTCCTGTTGATTCCCTTCGGACTGAGCGCCGTGGTGAAGAAGTTTGGCGCGCCGGACGATTCCTGGACGGACGGTTTCCGCGTGATGCACGAGCAACTGCCGGAGAGCACCTTCACGATTCTGGGCGGCACGGCGGCCAGTGAGTTTCCCCTCTACGCCATCGTGATGATCGTGATCATGAACATGATCGGCATCGTGCTCACGCCGCACTTCATCGTGACGGGCGGCGGCACCGCCAAGAGCGAGCACGACGCCCGCGTCGGCCTGGTCACCGGCAACTTCATCAAGCGCTTCTGCACCATCGGCTGGGTGATCACCGCCCTGATCGTGTTGACCCTGTTCTCCTCCCGCCCCGAACTGATCGCCGACCCGGACCAGGCCTGGGGCGTGGCCACCAAGGAACTGCTCGGTCCGCTGGGCATCGGGCTCGTCGGCTTGATGCTGGCCTGCCTGCTGGCGGCGTTGATGAGCAGCGTGGACTGCTACATGCTGGTCTGCTCGGCGCTGGTCGTGCGGAACATCTACGTGCCCTTCATCAGGCAGGACGCCAGCGAGGAGGAGTGCCTGAAACTCGGCCGCATCACCGGCGGCGTCGTGGTGGTCGGCGCGGTGATCTGCGCGATGACGATCAACGACATGTTCGCCATTCTCAAGCAGACCTGGATCGTGCCCATGACCTTTGCCGCGTTGTTCTGGATCGGCATGTATTGGCGACGGGCCACGACCATGGCGGGCTGGATCACGGTCGGCTTCTGCCTCGTCAGCTTTTTCGTCCTGCCGCACATGATCCCGGCGATCGCGCCCGGCCTGCGCACGAACCCGGACTACGCAACGGTCAACCAGATCGTGGAAACCTCGACCGAACGCGCGGCGTCGCCCTCGGACGTCGCCGCCGGCCGCGCCGCAAACGTGGGCGACCGGATCGTCGACACCAAGACAACCGGCGGCAAGTCCATCTACTGGAGCGACGGGGTGAAGCCGGCCGAGGGCGACCCGGTCTTCAAGGAGCTGTCCCGCACGACCGACGGAGGGACGACGGTCGTGGTCCGCACCCACGACGGCCCGCTGGTCGGCCAGGGGACCTTCCGATTCGACATGGCCATCTACACGAAACTGCTGGGGATGGATCTGACCGGGGTTCGCAACGCCGCTTTGGCGACGCTGGACCTGCCCTTCAAGATCGTGGCGCCGTTCCTGGTGATGATCCTCGCCAGCCTGTTCACGAAGCCCTGCGACAAACCGGGGCTGGACCGGCTCTACGTGAAGATGAAGACCCCGGTCATCCCGGATCACGACGCGGACGCGGCCGAGATGGAAAAGAGCTATGCGGAGCCGCATCGGTTTGACGACCGCAAGCTCTTCAAGCATCCTGATTTCGAATTCCAGAGGCCCACCCCGACCGACTTCTGGGGATTCCTGGCGTGTTTTGGGATCTGTTTTGCCATCATCGGCCTGATCCTGTTGATAGCCGGCATCGGCGCCTGACATCCCGTCCATGCGTTGACGACGGTCAACGGTTTCATCATGGCGGCGTCCTGCGTGACGCCTTTCGCGGATGTCCTCAAGTCACTCCGGTCCGGTCGCCCGGCGAAGCCGCGGCGGGCGACACCGGGATCCGAACTGCGTATGTACGAAGGCGATTTCGAAGAGCTGAACGAAGCCTCCCCCAAGGTGTTCGAGTTTTCGGGCTATTGTTACGTGGCCTCATTCTCCGCGGTTGTCTGGGCGGTCTACCATGTGACCCAGACGCCGGGCTTCAACAGCGAGGACATCATCGAGGTCGCCTTCCGGGTCGCGGCCGCCATCATCCTGCCGTGCTTTGTCGCCTTCGGAGGCTGGCTCCTGTTCGGGAAGAACAGTTGGGCGACCAACATCATCTGGTTTCTCGGATTCGCCCTCGTCGGCGGGCACGGATTCTCCGCCATCACCAGGAAGAGCCATGGTCTCAAGGAATCCGCGGCGGTGGCGTCGCTGCCGGAACCGATGTCCGGAGCGGAGATCCTGGCCCGGATCATCGCGGGCGGATCCGTCGCCAACGCGCCGGTCTGGCGCAAACCGCCTCAGGCTGCGGACCAGGGCGGCGACCTCCAGAAAACGGCCGCCCTGGACGCGGCGACGAGGGCGCACCTCGCAAAAGTGGCAAAATCCGGCAAACAGTTCGCGGCCGCCTTCCAGAGCCTGGCTCAGGGACACAGCGTCGCGGGCCGACGTTTCGGTTCGGAGACGCAACTCGAACGCCAGATCTTCACCACCCAGCTGCAACTGGGGATCATCAAGGCGTTCCCGGAAACCCTGGAGAAGGCGACGCAGGAATATCGGCAGGCGATCGCGGCGGTGGAAGCGGTCAGCCTTTCGGACGTCGAGCGTGAGGCGATGGTGGCGGGCTACGTCGCCGGGGCCGAACGGGTCGCCCCACGCCTGTTGGACTACCACCGGCTCGTCAAGCGGCAGGGCGAGGCGACGTTGGAGGCGTTGCTGCTTTTCAGCCGGGAATTCGGCTCCTGGCAACGGGACCTGGAAAGCCGGGCGATCGTCTTCCAATCGAAGGAGGCCCAGGCGGCCTACGACGAAATCATGGAGGAACTGGAACTCGCCGAACCGGAAATCAAGGCCCTGCGAAAGAACCTGGCCAATTGAACAGGCCGAACAGGCGCCGTTGCCGGAGCTCTCCAGAATTCATTCAGCGCTCCCAAAAGACTGCGCCCCCTCGTCGCAAACCGCGCGGGGCGCTGCGGGTCAGAATCCCAACAAGTCGCGGATCGGATGGGTCTGATTGATCTTGTGAAGCGCGGCGCCCATGATCGCCGTCGCGGCCAGGAGGAGAACCAGGAGCAGGCGGTGCAACGCCAGCGCGCGATCACGCTTCTTCAGCATCCTGCTCAGCTCCTGGTTCGAGTGCTCGAGCCATTCCTGGTCCGTCCCTCGTTGGTATTCGTCGCTCATGGTGTGGTTGCTTTCTTGAGACAGGGCGCGCCGGTTCAGGCGAACAGCTCCTTTACCGGCCTGCCTTTGCCGTCCTCAGTGACGTGGAAGGGACGTCCCTCGACTTCGAATGCCGTCGCGGGATTGACGCCCATGGCGGTCATCATGGTCGCGTGGAGGTCCGTGACGCTGACCGGCTTTTCCACGGCGACCAGGGGGCGCTCGTCGGCGGTCCGGCCATGAAGGAAGCCCTGCTTCATGCCGCCGCCAAACAGGAGAACGCTCGACCCGCCGGTGAAATGACGGTGCAGGCCGTAGTGCTTGAACTCCGTCATGAACTCGCCCTTGAACTGTGACTGGTCGGTGGCGACGGAGCCCGGCTGGCCCTCCATCAGGGCGTCGCGACTGAACTCCGAGGCCAGGACAATCAAGGTCCGGTCCAGCAGCCCCCGCTCCTCCAGATCGAGAACCAGCCGCGCGATGGGACGATCGATCTCCCGGTGGAGGCGGGCGACGGTCGTGTGGCCGTCCAGATGGGTGTCCCAGTGCATGAAGGGACGAAACTCCACCGCCACCTCGACAAACCGGGCGCCGTTTTCAACCAGTCGCCGCGCCAGGAGACAGCCGCGGCCGAACCGGCCGGTATCGTAGGCCTCGCGGACCTCCCTCGGCTCAAGCCCGATGTCGAAGGCCTCGCGCTCCTTCGAGGCCAGCAGCCGGTCGGCGTTCTCGAAGGACCGGAGCATGGACTCCCGTTGATGGTCGCTCATGAACGGCCGGTCGGGATTCTGGTCGATCAGGCGCCGATACAGCCTTGTGCGGTTGGCGAAGCGCTCGCGCGTCATTCCTTCCGGCGGTCGCAGCGCGGCGGCGGCCCGCTCGGGAAAGGGCAGGTTCATCGGCCCGAACTCGTTGCCGAAGAAACCTGCCGTGGTGAAGGCCTTCACCTCCTCGGTCTCGCCGATGTCCACCAACTGCTGACCGATGTTGACGAACGCGGGCATGACCGGGTTGCGCCGCCCCAACACACGCGCCAACCAGGCGCCGATGTGCGGGCAGGCGACCGTCTGGGGCGGGACGTATCCGGTATGCCAATGATACTGATGCCGCGAATGCAGGATGTGCCCAAGATCGGGAAGCACGGCCGAACGGATCAACGTCGCCCGGTCCATCACCCCGGCGATGTTCTCCAGCCCGCGACAAATCCTGACCCCGTCCACCGTGGTGTCGATCGCAGGGAAGGTGCTGAGGACGCGCTTCACCTCCATCCCCTTCTCGAACGGATGATATCGCTTTGGATCAAAGGTCTCGGGGGCCGCCATGCCGCCGCCCATCCAAAGCACAATGCAGGCGTCGGCGGTGGCTTCGGGGCGCCGAAGCCCGCCCGATCCCTCCTTCGCCCGCAAAGGAACCGGCTCGCCGGTCATGAGCGCAGCCGTCCCCGCCGCCGCCAACCGGCGGAGGAAATCACGGCGGACAATCCGCTCAGGTGCGTCGGGATCAAATTCGTTCATACCGGGCGCGGGATGCGGGATGCGGG
>JAYPEY010000079.1:15921-28203 GCA_038126035.1 Verrucomicrobiales bacterium
TCAGGTGCGTCGGGATCAAATTCGTTCATACCGGGCGCGGGATGCGGGATGCGGGTTGCGGGATGCGGGTTGCGGGTTGCGGGTTGCGGGTTGCTGGTTGCTGGTTGCGGGTTGCGGGTTGCTGGTTGCTTGCTGGTTATCCCCATTCGTTCCGCAAAGCCGGAACTACGGCGGGACAGGCTGACTACTGACTACTGACCACTGACCACTACCGGACGAGGAGAAATTCGGGTTTCATGAGGACTGCCCAGAGGAGGTCCTCCACTTCGTCCGGCCCCGGCGCCGGGCCCAGGGCCGCGCGAATCGTGGCTCTTTCATCATGGGCGGGTTTTCTCGACAAGGCATACTCATAAATGAAGTCGATCAACTGGTCGGGATGCTCCCAGGCGCGGGCGGCGAGTTGCCGGCCGGCGCGCTCCAGCATGCCGGCGAGGACCCGGTTGTTGAACAGGTCGATGGCGGTGAGCTCGCTGAGTTCCGTCGGCCGCGAGCTGACGATCTGTTCGCGCAGCGGCCGGCCGAGACTCTGCATCAGGGCGTTGTTCCTCATCAACGAGGCGCGGATCGCCGGCATCCGACCGGCGGCGACCTCGGGCGTGACAGTCCGGTTCCAGGCCCCGACGGACCGGACCTCGTTCACTGGCAGCCAGCGTCCGGTGAAATCCCCCAGGCTGTTGTCGTCGGTCGGCGCGGGCGGATTCGGATTCCATTGCCATTCGGGCCCCGAATGCAGGGCGATCCTGCGGCCGTTCCCGAGCGTCACGTCGGCCTGCATGAAGAAGCCGGCCTCCTCGGGGTTCGGGGCCGCTGTGCGCGCTTCGACAACGATCAGATTGATGCCCTTCCTGAGCCAGTCGCGCAGGTCGATCCGGACCGGCCGGGTCCAATCGTCGCTGACGACGACCTTCCGGTTGTTGATGTAGAGGGTGAATTCATCGTCGCAGGTCGCCACGGCCCGACCGGCGACAACCTCGTCGGTCAGGCGGAAGATCCGCCGCAGAAAGATGCGCTCCCCTCCTGCCGGCATTCTGCCCGGCGTGACCGGGGCGCCCCAGATCCACCGGCCCTCCACGCTCGTCGCGGGGGGCGCCTGTCCGGGGCGGAGCCTGCCGGTGATCGGCGCGTCGTAAAGCGCTGGCCCTGTTGAGGCGATTGCCCAGACCGTATCGATGATCTGTTCCGCAGTGAGTTGGCGGGATCGAGGACCACGATAGACGTGGTCGGACCGCGCCGATTCGCGGGTCAGAATCTCGGGGGCCGACTGATAGGCCGCCGAAGTGGCGATCAACTCAAGCGTCGCCTTCAGGTCGTGACCCTGGTCTGCGAAATGCACGGCCAACTGGTCCAACAGATCGGCGCTCCAGGGTTCGGACTGCATGGCGTCGAGCGGATGAACAATGCCCCGCCCCATCAACCGGGCCCAGAGGCGGTTGACGATGGTCCGCGTCGTGCGACCGTTTCCGGGATGAACCAGGAGTTCGGCCAGTTGCCGCAGGCGCGCCTGGCGATCGGCGGTCGGATCCACCTGCCCCAGTTCCGGAAAGAGCCATGAAGCCTTCGCGATGCGTCCCGTGGGCTTGTCGCAGCGATGGATCTCAACGGGTTTGAAGGCATGAATCGCGGCGAGACCATAGGCTTCGTCCAGGGTCCAACGATCGATGAAGCTGTCGTGGCAGGACGCGCACTTGAGATTGATGCCCAGAAAGACCTGCCCGACGTTCTGGGCGAACTGGATATCGACCGTCTGTCCGGCGCTGGCCTCGCCGCGCCAGGTGATCCCGGCGCTGAAGCCCTTGCTGGCGGTGGTCGGCGGCGCAATCAATTCCCGGACCATGCGATCGAAGGGCAGGTTGCTTTTCAGCGAATCGTAGAGCCACTGGGTGATCTGCATCCTTCGGCCCGTGTCGAAACCGACACCGGCGTAGTCGTTGCGCAGAAGATCATTCCAGAAACTGAGCCAGTGATCCGCGTAACCGATGGAATCGGACAGCAGACGGCGGACTGCCTTGGCCCGCTTGTGCGGATCGGCGTCCGCAAGAAACGCGCGCAACTCCTCCGGCCGGGGCGGCAGCCCGATCAGATCGAACGAAACGCGCCGCAGAAAACGCCCGTCATCGATCGGCTCCGGCCCGGGGAAGCCCGCCCCGGCGAGATGGGCGTCAATGATCCGGTCGATCACGTTGCTGCGGCCATCGATGGCGGGGGGAAGCTCCGGCCGCCCCGGCTTCAGCGGCGGCTCGTAGACGGCCCGGCCGGCGAAGGTGAATCCCGGCTCCCACGGCAACCCCGAGCGGACCCAGGCTTCCAGACGGGCAATGTCCTCGCGCGGGACGCGCGGTTGGTCATCCGGCGGCATCCGGGCTTCCGGATCAGCGGAGTGGATGAGTTGGAGAAACCGCGACGCTTCCGGCTTTCCCGGCTCGGCCGCCCCATCGGCAAGAAACGTGGAGCGCGTGTTGATCGAAAAGCCTCCCTTTGCCTTGGAACCGCCGTGGCATTCGGCGCAATGCCGCCGCAGGATCGGCGCAACCTCGTGGGCGAAGTCTATCTCCGCGGAGGCGGCCTCCCGGCCGCACGTCAGCATCCAGACGCACAGAATCAAGCGCCTGAATTGCCTGCCAATGTCGCGGGACATGCGTGGAAGAATAGACAAGCCGCTGACGCTGCGCGAGAAGTTCCCGACGTCGCGGCTCATCATCGCGACAGGCCGTCGAAAGGAGGAAGCAACACAGCGCAGAACGTTCAGTCCGCCGGCAGTTCGCGAACCCCCAGTTTGCGGATGACAGGTTGGAGGATGCGGGCGATTTCGAGGTGGCCCTCCGCGTTGGTGTGGCCGTCCCCGCGGATGCCGAGGCGGACATTGTCGGCCGGTTCAAAATGGTCGAGCAGATCAACGCAAGGCGCGCCTTCCTCGCGGCACCAGCGCGCAACCTCCTCGTGGATCGGGCGGTAGGGAAAGTCGGCGTCGAAGGGCTGGTTGACGTCGAACGCGGGCTGGATGACGGTCAGGAAGGGGATGCCGCGCGTCCGACAACCCTGGGCGATCCCGGCGTGGGCCTCCCTCGACTCCCGCCACTTGACGCCGCGCTCGCGAAACGACTCGAGCGGATTGGTGTAGACCAGTTTCCGGACCTTGAAGACCTCCCGTCCGAGATGGTTGTTCAACCGGATCTTTGCCTCCTCCCAGAGCCAGAAGCGGGAGCGTCGGTATTGCAGGGCCGGGTTGGATTTCGACTCCAGATTGGGTTCCGTGTCGTTGCGATAGTAGACCAGCGCCACGACGTCGGGATTGAACCGGTCCACCGATTCCTCAAAGAGAAGGCGCTCCTGTATCGTGTTGTAGCCTGACACGCCGAGGTTGAGGCATTCCCACACAACATCGTCGCCGGCGTCGGAATCGTTGAGGAGCTTTTCCAAGCGGACGCAGAAGGTCTCTTCGTCGTTGACGCCCCAACCAAAGGTGAAGGAATCCCCCAGGAACATCACCCGCCGGACTCCGGCCCGCTTGGGGACGGTCGCCGGGCGACCGCGAAAGCCGTCGTCATTGACCGTGTAGGTGACCGGGCCGAAGTGCCTGGGAACGACGTTGGTGGTCGGGCCGTCCATCGCGCCCTGCGCCCCGGGCCGGAGCCGATGAACGAGGGGGCTTCCCGGCGCCAACGAGGCCATCGGCAGTCGTTCGATCGACAGCGTCGCGACGGCTTCGAATCCGCGCTGCAGCCGGATCCGGGTGACCGCCTCCAACGCGAACGCCGTCACCGCCGCCGCCGCCAGCAAGAACGCAGTGGCCCGCCCCCGGGTCAACGGCCGGCCGGCTGCGGATTGAACCTCCTCTTCGCGGTTCATTTCAGCCGTTCCCCCGTTGAGCGCTCCAGAAGCTCCATCAGCGGCCCGGCCAACTGTTCGGCAATCGCGCGATGAAGCTCCGCCCGGCTGCGTGGACTCTCTTCCCTCTGCAGGCGCGCCTTTTCCATCGCGACAGCCCCCGGTTTGCGCAGATCGACGAAGGACGCCTCCGCGTCCTTCGACCACGAAGCCACCGCTTCATGAATGGACTCAAACCGGTGGCGCCCGGAGCCGGGTTGGTCCTGATCGGGATGCATGACAATCAACGTTCCGGCCCCGCGCTCTTCGGCCAGACGCACGATCGCGGACAACGCCGTCCGCGCCACGGCCGCCTTCGGACTCCCGTCCTCGAAACCCTTTTCAAGCTGCGGCGATGTCTCGATGGTTTCCGGTTCCATGAGCTTCCTTCCAACGGCGGCGTTCAGGTTCGAAGCCAGTTCGGCAAGGAACCAGGAGCGCGTCCGTGAGAAGCGACGCCCGGGACAAACCGCCCCCATCCGCTCCGGTTCGGCGTCGTCGGTCGAGACATTCACCACGACAAGATCCGGCTGCAGGACCGGAAGCGCTTCCGCGGCCAAGACCGCCATCTGGTGGAGGTTGTATTCCGGGACGCCCAGATTGACGCACTCGATTCCGTCGGCGCCGAGGCGTTTTCGGAGCAGTGATTCCAGGCACGCCGGGAAGGTCTCCTCGTCGTTCACCCCCATTCCGAAGGTGGTCGAGTCCCCCAGGAACACGATTCTGGCGCCCGCGGCGGACCTGCCGCCGGCGTGCGCCCGACCGCGGTAGCCGTGTTCGTTGATCGACCAGGTCCAGGGGGCGCCCGGATCGACAACCGGCTCGCTCCCTACGGCGTAGGCCTCCTCGGTCCTGAACCCCGGCCGGAGGCGATACTCGATCAGCCCCGGAACGGAGATGAACATGTTCTCCTTTCGGGCGTTGATATGCTCGGTCAAACGTTCGTACTCCGCGATCCGACGCTTGCGGTAGACGATCTCCGCCGCCGGAAAGAGAACCAGCAGCGCAAGGACGAACGCGGCCAGGGACAGCAGCGCCCCGCCCCGCCAACCGAGTCGCCGCCTTGATCCACGTTTGAGCGCCGCTGCCGTCATGAATTGGTTGCGCCTGGAAGCAAGGGGTCTGTATGCGCCGCAACAGCGCTGAAAGCAAGCGCTCCCCGCCGACCGCAGGCGCAGGCGGCCCGGTCGCGACCTCGTCCCATTCCATGCCCAAGCCCCGGAAACCCGGAGGCCGCCCCGGATGGCTCCGACGACGGAACACCCCCGCGCTGCAACGCGGAACATCCAACCGCCGACAAACGCATTCCCGGGGATTGCCAGCCGCGGAAAAGCGTGTTGAATCAGGGAATGCGCTCCCGTTTCATCGCAGCCGCCGCCATCGCCTGGACCTGCGCGATCACCGGCGTCGCCGCAGCCCAGCGGGACGCCCCGGTCGCCGACATGCATGTCGCCGTCTACAGCGACGCGGGCGCCGGACGCAGTCGGGCGGATCTCACCCGGACGCTGAGACAGATGGACGGGCTCTATTATCGGGAGGTGACAGCCAGGGAGATTCGCGACGGCGCACTGAAAGACTTTGACGTGTTGATTCATCCAGGCGGAAGCGGAAGCAGACAGGGCCGGCAACTTGCGGAGGAGGGACGGGAGACGGTCCGGGGGTTCGTCCGTAACGGCGGCGGCTTCATCGGAATCTGCGCCGGAGCCTACCTCGCTTCAGCCGACTACGACTGGTCATTGAACATTCTCGATGCGCGGGTCCTGGATCGCAAACACTGGGCCCGCGGCACAGGGACGGTGGACGTCGGACTGTCCGATGCCGGCAAGACCTTCTTCGGCAGGGACGACGCCCGTTTGAAGATCTATTACGGTCAGGGTCCGCTGCTCGCCCCGGCTGACAATCCGACCATCCCCGATTACGAGGTCCTCGCAAGCTATGACTCCGAAATCGCCAGGAACGGCGCGCCCAAAGGCGTCATGATCGGGACCACGGCAATCGCGCGGGGACGTTTCGGAAAGGGACGGGTGTTCTGCTTCAGCCCGCATCCGGAAAAGAATCGTTCGCTCGATTCGGTGTTGCACAAAGCCATCGCCGCCGCGCGGGCGGATCGACCGCCGTCCACCGCGAAGCCTTCCGCCGCCTGGTCGATCGACCAGATCAACCTCACCCCGGACATCAGCCAAAAGGGCATGCCGCACGGCGACTACTGCGCGCCCTGCGCCGCCGCCAACCTGCTGAACCAGTTTCACGCTCGAAAGCTGATCGAACTTCCCCCGAAATTCATCGGCGCGACGGACAAAGCGAAGACCCCGGCCCAACGCGCGCTGGCCGAACTGCTGGGCGACGAAGCCCACATGAACACATTACGAAAAAACGGGACGGACCGCTTCCGCCTCGCGAACGGCCTCGACCGCTTTCTCCGCGGGCGGGACATCGACGACCTTTCCGTCAACTACCTCGGAGTCAGGAACTACGACCGGGAGCTTCTGGATGTCGCCCTGCGCCCGCGGACAAGGGCGACCGTGGGCGTTCCGCAACTGCGCCATCTGCAACGCGAGCTGGCTGCCGGCAGGGGCGTCCTCATCCTGTTCGGCTCCTACAAACCCAATCCCGAAAGGGGCGGCCGACTTGAACGGATTGGCGGCCACTATGTCGCCGCAGTCGGCTACGGAGCCAGCGTCACCGGCGATCCGGATCCGTTCAGCGTGATCCTCCACGACTCCAACGACGGTCGCCAAGGCGTCAAGTTCGTCCATGGCAGGACGGTCGAGAAAAGAACCGAACTTTGGGAGAGAGGCAAGCTGCTGAAGGCCGGACGCAATCTGGTCCAACTGATCAATGCGCCCATCCGGCAGGACGGCCGCATCGCCTTCCTGGAAACCGTCTTCTCCTTTGAGATCAAACCCGAAAACGCCGACAAGACATCGCCATGAAGAGAACAATCGCCCATTCCAGCGCCTGGAGCGCCGAGCACTGCCCGGCCAAACCGTCGACCGAACGCATCTGCCAAGCAATACTCGGCGCTCCACTGCGGATCAGCCTCGCCTTCGCCCTGTTGCTCGGCCACGCGATCACCTCCGCCTTCGCCCAGAAACTCACCTCCGACATCCCTTTCGTGAAGGACGGCCACGAACGGCACGTCCTGGACATCTACACGCCGGAGAAGCCATCCGACAAGAAACTGCCCGTCATGTTCTGGATCCACGGCGGCGGCTGGCAGGCCGGCGACAAGAGCGACGTGGCGCTGAAGCCCAAGGTCCTGACCGAACGCGGCTTCGTCTTCGTTTCGACCAACTACCGGCTCCTCCCCCACGTCGACATGGACACCCTGATCCGGGACGTCGCCGCCTCGCTTGGCTGGGTCCACAAGAACATCGCCAACCATGGCGGCGACCCGAATCGCATCTTCGTCGGCGGGCATTCCGCCGGAGCGCAACTTGCGGCGTTGATCTGCATCGACGACCGCTACCTGAAGGAACAGGGGGTGTCGTTCGATGTCCTCAAAGGCTGTGTGCCCGTCGATGGCGACACCTACGACATCCCCAAGATCATCATGACCGCGGAATTCCGACAGGCGCTCTACGGCGGCAGGATGTTCACCTTCGGGCATCGACAGAAATTCGGGAACGATCCGGAGAAGCACGTGGATTTTTCGGCGGTCACCCACGTCGCCAAGGGCAAGGGCATCCCGCCCTTTCTCATCCTGTATTTTCCGGGCAACCCCAACACCCGGGCGCAGGCGGTCCGGTTGGAATCCGTCCTGCGCGAGTCAGGCATCCCCGCCAGGGCCTATGGGAAGCGCGACAGCAACCACAGCCGCCTGAACAACGATCTCGGCAAACCCGACGACCCCGCGACCGGGGAACTCTACAGGTTCCTCGATCCGTTGATCGGCCCGTAGCAGCGAACGCCTGCCGCGCCGAAGCTGAGCGGAGGCGGGTAAGTCCGCTCATTTTTCCAGACCCGGTGGGGCCGGGCTCAATCCAGCGGCAGCAGCTCCACCTTGCGGAACTCGCAGGGATGGCTTTCGCTTTGCAGGGAGATCGTGCCGCCGCTCAGGAGCGTGCCATCGTCGAGTTGCGGGCTCTCGTATTCCAACACGACCTTGCCATCGATGAGGTGCTTGAATCCCTTCGAGCCGTCCACCAGAACCTCCACGGTCACCCATTGGTCGCCATGATAGGTCTTTGAACCTGAGTCGAGGCAGTGCTGCTTGAGCAGCCTGCCCTTCATCACCACATCCGTTCCCGGCGTGCAGAGGTTCAGCGTCGTGCGCTTGTCCCTGCCGTTGCCGCCAAGCAGCTGCACCTCGATGGAGTCGGGAAAGTCCTGGTCCTTTTCCATGGTCTCGGGAATCTGGCCATGCAGCATCAGCCCGCTGTTGCGGAAGGCCCAACCCGGGCCGCCCTTCAACTGCTCTCCGACAAACCGGTATTCCACGCGCAGTCGATACCGGGTGAACAGCGTCTTGTAGAACAGGTGGCCGAAGGTCTCCTTGAATTCGTCATAATTCTCGTAACCGACCTTGATCACGCCATTCTCCACACGGAAGGTCTTTCGCGGATCCTTGCCCAGTTCCTGGTAACGGATCTTCGGCGTCCAACCGCTGAGGTCCCGGCCGTTGAAAAGCTGAATCCAACCGGTCTCCTTTTTCTGGTCGCGGTCTTTCCTCAACGTAGCGATGAGATATTCCGTCGGCGTCTTGTGCTTCACGTCCGGCGCGCCGGGATGGACCAGCTCGCACCCGACGCCCTCGGCGACGCAATGTTCCTGGAGCTTCACACCGAAGTTGGCGGTATGGGTCGGATCCTTCTCCGGTTTGCCCAGCGCCGGAGGACGGGAATAGATCAGGTAGACCGGCGGATCATCCCCCGTCACGTTGGCATAGGGCGAATACTCGGCGATCCAGGGCAGGATCTTGTCCCGGTCTGC
Source organism: Verrucomicrobiales bacterium (assembly GCA_038126035.1). Classification (GTDB taxonomy): domain Bacteria; phylum Verrucomicrobiota; class Verrucomicrobiia; order Limisphaerales; family JAYPEY01; genus JAYPEY01. The sequence continues at coordinate 24,718 of JAYPEY010000079.1, forward strand.
GAGGAACTTCGCGAAGGGCTGCAGGCCGAAGGCGTGACCGCCGTAGCGACTGTTGGGCGTCCACTCCTTCATCTGCTTCGGATCGAGCGAGGTCTGCGCGCCGGTCACCGCGGCGCACCAGAGACGGGTGGATTCCCGGGCCACGGGATCGTCGCTGTCCGGGTCCGCGAGGTCGTCATGAAACGCCAGCCATAGGCTCGAGCAGGCGCCGGCCGATCCGCCCGCCGCGCCGATGCGCTCCTTGTCGAGATTCCATTCCCCGGCCTTGCTGCGCACGAACTGCAGGGCCCGCGCCGCATCGTGGAGCGGGGCCTTCACCGGCGGCTCAATGTTGAATTCCGCCGCCTGCGAGGTGTAGCGGTAGTTGATCGCCGCGACCGAGATCCCGGCCTTGAGGCAACCCGCGACATCCGCGAAGCGCTGCGCCCGCTCCTTCGAGCCCCCCAACCAGCCGCCGCCGTGGATGATGAACACCAACGGCGCGGGGGAATCGGACTCCGCCTTCCAGAAATCGATCACGTGGCGCTCGTGGTCGCCATATTTCACGCCGGCCAGGGTCGGCTTCGGCACGGAAGGATCATAGCGGTCGGGCTTGCGGACCCGCCTGGTCTTCTTCGCCTTGTCCGTGCTCTTCGCCTTGCCGGCATTCTGGGAATGGACCTGCGATGCGAAAAGCAGGCCGCCGACGATGCAGAGGGGGAGAATCTTGTTCATGACGCAAAACCTAACTCGAATCACAACGGACTTTGAAATCATTTCTGACGCGCGTTGTTCACAACGCCGCAGCCGGAGGCTCGAAGTGCTGGACTACGGGTTTGTGTCCACGCGCACACGATAAAACCCCTGTGACGCGGCCGGTGGAAGCTCAAGCTTCTGATGGTAGATCCCATCCTGAAACACGAACCCATAGGAAAGCGGCGCGATCGGCCGCCATTGATTCAGATCATCCAGGGCGTTCCGAAACTCATAGGTTTCCGTGACCCCGGTGATCTCGAAATCGGCGGCATGCAGGAGGTAGGCCTTCCCGCCCTCGCGGCGATACCTCAGCCCGGCGTCCGTGCGCGAGTCCAACGGCGACAAGCCATAGAAATACTGCATCAGGTTCGGAATTCCATTTCCGGACGCGTCATCTGAAATGGCGCGCTTCGCCGGATCCCCGATCTCGTGCGTCCAGGCGGCAAAGGTCAGCGGCTCGATCCGCAGGACCAGGTCATCGATGAAGACATTGTCCGGATTGACGTTCACCCGCTGCGCGGCGCCGACGACCTCGAGGTTTAAGACATCGGTCGGGGCCAGATTCCAGTCCCGCACGTAGGTCTCATTCGGCACAGGCTCCGTCCCATCAAGTGAGAAGATGCGGAACAGCCTCCACTCCCCGTCGTTGTTGTCCGCGTCGAAATCGTGGTAGAGCCGCACCGTGGCGTCGGCGGGGTCGTAGGCCATGCGAAACCCGAACAGGTACGGCCCATAGAAGGTGTCGTTCCGCCGATGATCCTCGTTTCTCGACTGCCCATCCTCGTCATTGACGCGAACGTCCGCATGGCGGCGGTAGACCGTGTCGGTGTCGTCGTCGTAAGGGTCCCTCACCTCCTCCAAACCGCCTTTGGCTCCGGACATCTGCTCGATGAACCGGCCCGGATTCCGGGCGTCGACCAATCGCACGCCCATGGAAATGCTGGCCCCTTCGCCGGACAGAATCTCCTCCCACACCAACGCCAGAAACTCGACGCTCCAAGCCTGATCAGCGCGGGGATGAAAATGAGCCAGACGCTGCCTGGCCTCCGAGTCCCGCCCGGCCGACGGCACGACCAACTGCAACCGCCCATACTGTTCGGCCAGATAGGCGTCGCCCTTCGTGGTCATCTGGGGATTCCAGATCGTTGGATCGGAATGATCGTCATCAAAAGACTCCTGCAACTCGGCGCCCCACAATCCGGGACACAGAGCCAACAGGAACAACCACTGGACCGCCGCCTTCATTGCATCGTCAGGTCTGGTATCTCCGACTCGCTGACCCTGGTCGATATTCACCCGGGGTGGAGCAGGTTTCGTTCACGCGATTGAAACGGCGGCCGGCGCGCGCCAAGGCATCACGCATTGCCCCCGCTCCGTGACACGCTATTCTCCGCCCCATGACAAAACGCGCCCTCTTGCTCTTCGCCCTGCTCTGTTCGGTCACCGCCGCCATTGCCGCCGACGTCTCCTCCGCGGTTCGTTCCGCCGTTGAACCGTTCATCGGGAAGGGCGAGATTTCCGGGGCGGTCACGCTGGTCGCGCACAAGGGCCGGGTCGTCAGCTTCGAAGCCATGGGCGTCTCCAATCTCAAGACCCGTCGACCGATGAGAAAGGACGACATCTTCTGGATTGCGTCCATGACGAAGCCGACCGTCGGCGTCGCGATCATGATGCTGGCCGAGGAGGGAAAGCTCAGCCTCCACGACGAGGTGGAAAAGCATCTTCCCGAGTTCAAGGACCTGTGGCTGGTCGCAGAGAGGTCGAGAAACGAACTGAGACTCAAACGTCCCGCGCGCAGGATCACGTTGTTGGACGTCGCCACGCACACGGCCGGCATCGGCAATGCGACCGAACCGCGCGCCCATTCCACCCTCGCCGAACTCGTCGCCCTGATTTCGCAGCAACCGCTCCAGTTCGAACCCGGCAGCCGCTGGAAATACAGCACCTCCGGGACGCACGTGCTCGGACGCGTCGTCGAGGTCGTATCCGGCCAACCCTTTCAGGAATTCATCCAGGAGCGGCTCTTCGATCCTTTGGGCATGCAGGACACGACCTTCTTCCCGCCCAGGGCCAAGGTGGCGGCGGGCCGTATCGCGACGCCCTATTTGAAGAACGACGAGGTGACCGAACTGACCGAAACCGAGGTGTCCTTTGTCCGCGGCGATCTGTGGGACACGAAGCGCACGGTCAAACCGGGCGGCGGGCTTTACTCCACCGCCGAGGACCTTCGCCGCCTCTACCAGATGATGCTCAACGGCGGGGTCTGGGAAGGGAAACGCCTGCTGTCCCGGGAATCGGTCCGCGAACTCACCCGCACGCAGTCCGGCGAAATCGAGACGGGCTTCACCGACGGCATGAGCTGGGGCGTCAAGTTCCAGGTCGTCAAGGAACCGCAGGGCGTCACCGCAATGTTGAATCCCGGGACCTTCGGCCACGGCGGAGCCTACGCCACCCAGAGCTGGGCCGACCCCGTCAACCAGACCATCTACATCCTGATGATCCAACGCCGCGGATTCAGGAACGGCGACAATTCACCCATCCGCAAGGCTTTCCAGGAGGCCGCGGCGGGGGCCTTGCGGCCGTAGGCCGGATCATCCCCACGGATGGCAAGGCCGTCCCACGGATGAGGCAGTTCCATCCATGGGCGCCCGGGAACGAACCACGGCGCTTCGCCCCGGTGTGGATGGAAACGTGGAGGGGCATGATTGAAACTGGGATGAGTTCAGCCCGGAACAGAAACTCCTTGGCCGG
>JAYPEY010000080.1:0-7888 GCA_038126035.1 Verrucomicrobiales bacterium
CCCGCGGTCCGGGCGCGCTGCGTAGAACGGAATTCATTCCGTTCCTGGGCGTTGGGCGATTTCAGCGCGCCGGCAAACGGGATGAATCCCGTTCTACTCTCTTGGGCTCTGCTCCTCTTCGCATTCCAATCAGTCGCCCCCGCGGCCGAGTTCGACTCCTTCATCCAGCCCCTCCTTTCCAAGTATTGCCTCAATTGCCATTCGACCGAGAAACCAAAGGGCGAGTTGGACCTGGAGCGTTTCAAATCCCCGGCCGACGTGCGCAAGGAGCCCAAGGTCTGGATCCAGGTCCTGCATCAGTTCGACATCGAGGAGATGCCGCCGAAGAACAAGCCGCAGATTACGAAGGACGAACGCGCCAGGCTCATCAAATGGATCGAGACCGAGTTGCACACGGTCGCCATGGAACAGGCCGGTGATCCGGGCCCGGTCGTCCTGCGGCGCCTGAACAACGCCGAATACACCTGCACCATTCAGGACCTAACCGGAGTTGCCCTGGAGCCGGCGCGCGAATTCCCGGTCGATGGGGCGGCGGGCGAAGGCTTTCTCAACACGGGCGCGTCGTTGTCGATGTCGCCGTCGATGGTCGACAAGCAGCTTGCCGCGGCAAAGGAGGTCGCCCGGCATGTCGTGTTGACGCCGGGCGGCATGCGTTTTTCCGAAAGCGATCTCCGAGGCGACTGGGTGGACGGGATCCTGGACCAGATCCGCGCGATCTACCTCCGCCACACCGGCGGCGACAAGGTGGACTTCTCGTATCGCGAGCAGGTCGTGCCGGCCACGCCTCGCAACGCCGGCGACGGACGTCTGGATGTCGCTCCGTATCTCAAGGCGTTGATCGCCCATCGCGACGCCATCGCCGCCGATCCCGAAGCCGCGTCCGCGATTGCAACGTCCGCCGGGCTCAACGCCAGATACGCCGTCCGACTGGCGCGCGAGTTTTCGTCATCCGGTCCGAAAAACCCCCTGTTCGACCAGGTTCGCGCGAGATGGAGTGGGATTTCCGATGGCGACACCGGACCGCTCGCCGCCGAGTTTCGGCGTTGGCAGGACCAGCTTTGGTCCTTTCGGCCGGTCGGTCACTTTGGTCGAACGCGTTCCTGGCAGTCGCCGAAGTCGGCGTTGGCTGAAGCGCGCGAGATCGCCATCGAGCTCAAGGAGCCTGCCAAGTCCGGCGATCCGACGATTCATCTCTTTGCCGGAACGGCCGGCGATGGCGCGGAGGGCGATTCCGTGATCTGGCGTCGGCCGCGCATTGTGCGGAAGGGGCGGCCGGAGATCCTGCTGCGCGATCTGCGTGGCGGCTTGGCTGCCTTGCAGGCCAAGGGAGTCGCAGTCATGCGCGACACGGAGAAGTATCTCACCGCGGCTTTCGATCTCCGCGGCGGCGCGAAGGTTTCCGTCAAGGAGACGGCCGCCAGGCATGGCGTCGATCCGGTCTTTCTTGAGCTCTGGTTGGACAGTCTCGGCATCGTTGCGGAGGGCGCGCCGCGCATTCCGGAATATCTGCATTCGAAGCTTCGGAACGTAGGCGGTTATGAAGCGGTCAATGGTTGGCAGATTCCCGGGCAGGCGGCCTTGTCCCTTGTCGCGAACAGCTCCGATCAGTTTGTTCGCATCCCCGGCGACAGTCGCCCCGGCCAGATCTGTGTGCATCCCATGCCGGATCGCTGGGTCGCGGCGGGTTGGTTGAGCCCGTATGAAGGCGAGGCCCGCATCGTGGCCAAGGTCCGCGACGCCCACAACAACTGCGGCAACGGCGTCAGCTGGCGGCTCGAACGCCGACGCGGCCAACGGCTGGAAATCCTCGCGAGCGGCAATGTCGATCTCGGGAAGATCGCCGAGATTGCGCCGATTGAGAAACTGACGCTGCGCAAGGACGACCTGCTTTCGCTCGTGATTCTCGCGCGCGACCACAACCACGTCTGCGACCTGACGCAGATTGATCTGGAGATCCATCCGCTGGGCGACCAGGCCGACGCCGATCGCTTCTGGTCGTTGTCCAGGGATTGCGCGCCGGACATCCTCGCGGGCAATCCGCATGCGGACCGATTCGGCAACAAGAAGGTCTGGCATTTCTACACGGGCCGCGACGAGGGACAGGCGACCGAGGCGTTGTTTCCGCCTGATTCATTGGTCGATCGCTGGATGAACGAATCCGACGCGGCGAAGGCGGCCAAGCTCGCGAAGGACATCGCGCGCCTGCTGGCGCCATCGCCGCTGCCGCTCAAGGAATTCATGGCGGCGCATCCGGAATTCTCCCAGGCTGACGAGCGCGTCCGGTCGCGGCTGGTCTCGCTGCATGGCTCTTTCTTTTCCAAGGTGGACCTGGGCGCCTACGCCAAGAACGCCTCGCCGGAGATGCTCGGCAAATCGGGGTATGGACTGGATCCCGACCTGTTCGACGACGATGGCAACCTGCGCCTCAAGGCGCCGCGAACGCTGTCCTTCAAGCTCCCCGCAGGACTGGTTCGCGACGGTGAGTTCGTGACCTCCGGGGCCTTGGCCGGTGACGCCGGGCCTGATGCCAGCGTTCAATTGGACGCGATGCTGTCGGCGTCCGCCTCGCCGGATGTTCTTCACGCCCACCTGCCAATCATCATTCGCGACGATGGGAAGGCGGGCAGGCGATTCGAAGCGACCTTCGCCGCCTTTCGCGATTCCTTTCCGGCGGCTCTTTGCTTTTCCCGAGTCGTGCCGACAGACGAGGTCGTGACGCTGCTGATGTTTCATCGTGAGGACGAACAACTCGCCCGGTTGATGCTGGACGATGCGGACAAACGGGAACTCGATCGACTGTGGGAGGAACTGGAATTCGTCAGTCTGGAGCCGCGGCGAATGATCGCCGCCTACGAACAGCTGTGGCAGTTCGAAAGCCAACTCGGGACTCCGAAGCGATTCGAACACCTGGAGGCGGGGATTCGCGAAGCCGCGGCGCGCTATGAGAAGAAGCTGATCGCAGCCGAACCGGCGCATTTGGACGCGTTGTTGGAGTTCGCCAACAAGGCCTGGCGGCGGCCATTGAAACCGACCGAGAAGCACGGGCTGTTGGCGCTGTATCACCAACTGCGCAGTGCGGACATGTCGCACGAGGAGGCCTTTCGCCTGACCTTGGCGCGGGCCCTGGTCGCGCCGGCCTTTCTCTACAGGGCCGAGAAGCCGTTCAGCGGCGATGGGCAGGGACCGGTCAACGCTCACGAACTCGCGACGCGTTTGAGTTACTTCCTCTGGTCCTCCGCGCCGGATGCGGAACTGCGCGCTGTCGCCGATTCGGGCGCCTTGTTGAAGGACGATGAGTTGCTCAGGCAGACCCGTCGCATGCTGCGCGATCCGAAGGCGCGGCGATTGGCGATCGAGTTCGCCTGCCAATGGCTGCACCTGCGCGGTTTCGACGAACTCGACGAAAAGAGCGAGCAGAAGTTCCCGCAATTCTCCGATCTCAAGGGGCCGATGTATGAAGAGGTGGTCCGCTTCTTCGCCGACCTGTTTTGGAACGACGGCTCCATCCTGTCGATTCTCGACGCGGACCACACCTTTGTGAATCACACGCTGGCCGGTTACTACGGCCTTGAATCGGCGTCGGAGAAAGGCTGGCGGCGTGTGGAGGGAATGAAGGCCAAAGGCCGCGGCGGGATTCTCGGACAGGCCGCCGCCTTGGCGCGTCAATCGGGAGCCTCACGCACGAGTCCCATCCTGCGCGGTAACTGGATCGTGGAGACCCTGCTCGGCGAACGCCTGCCGCGTCCGCCCGCCGGCGTGCCGGTCATTCCCGACGATCCCGGCGGTCCGGAACTGAACATGCGCGAACTCACCGAACGCCACAGCAGCGATCCCGCCTGCATCAACTGCCACCAACGCATCGATCCCTTCGGCTATGCCCTGGAACAATTCGACGCCATCGGCGGTCGGCGAGCGGATAAACGCAACGTGGCGACCAAACTGCCTGATGGCGTCGAAGTCGATGGTTTGGCTGGCCTGCGCGACTACCTGCTGACGACGCGGCGCGATCAGTTCGTCGGCGTCTTCTGCAAGAAGTTGCTCGGCTTCGCGCTTGGGCGTTCGGTTCAGTTGTCAGACCAGCCGTTGTTGCAGGAGATCCAGGCCGAGTTGGCGAAGAACGATTTCAAGTTCGGCGTGGCCGTGGAGAAGATCGTGACGAGCCGGCAGTTCCGGGAGATCCGGGGTGGGGCCGCCGGAGACGCAAGACAGTCGGGGGCCCGTTGATGGCGCGTCACATTTGAAAGTCTCGTTCTTAACACAGAGTTCACATAGGGAAGGAGAACCACAGAGAAAGACACGTTCCACTCTGTGGTTCTCTGAGTTCTCCGTGTCCTCTGTGTTGAAGGAGTCGATGCGGAAATGCATCGGGGACGCTGGCAGGTTGGACGCGCATGGAAGGTCCGAAGGGAGCGAAAAGCTGGTGGGGCGAGAGTCTCTCGAGCCCATTTCAAAGCTCTGAAGGAGCGACAGAGGTCATCGACAATCCCCCGCCTTCGGAATCTCCTCACCCGGCCTGCCGATCGCGGACCAGCCCCCCTCGCACGCCGCGCTCATCCCTACGGGATTTCAGTCAGGGCTCGAGGGACTCTCGCCCCACCGGCTTTTCGATACCTTGGTTCGCAATCCGCGTTGAACAATCTCCGCTGGATCGCTAATACTCGAAGCAGTCGACCAGAATTCCTCCCCCAATGAACACCCACCAATTCTCCCGTCGGACCTTGTTGCGCGGTATGGGCGTCACGATGGCGCTGCCCTGGTTGGAATCGACCGCAGTCTGGGGCGATGAGCCGAAGGGGCGCGACAAGGCCAGCGAGCCGCCGTTGCGCTTGAGCGTGTTGTTCGCCGGCAATGGATTTCACGCGAAGGAATGGCGGGCCGAGGGCGAGGGGAAGGACATGGAACTCGGTCGCGTCCTGGAGCCGCTCAACGACTTCCGCGAGCGCATGCTCTTCATCAAGGGCCTTTACAACGCCGAGGCCCTGAAGGGCAACATCCACAGCTCCATGACCGGCAACCTGCTTTCCGGGGCGCCGTTGGAGCCGGGCGGCGGCGTGCGCTCCGGCACCAGCTTCGACCAGATCATCGCGCAGCGCCACGGCGGCTCGACCAAGCTGCCGAGTCTGGCCCTCGGCTGCGAGAAGGCAAACCCGACCGTTCACAAGAACTACTCGATGATCTACAGCTCCCACATCTCGTGGAGCTCGCCGACCACGCCCACCCCGCTGGAGGTCTATCCGGCGCTGGCGTTCGATCGTTTGTTCAAGACCGAAGTCGGTCGCGGCGATCGCAGCGTGCTGGACGCCGTTTTGAACGACGCGAAGGATCTGCGCCGCCAGGTCAGCCAAAGCGACCAACAGAAGCTGGATGAATACCTGGACTCCGTGCGTGAAGTGGAGCGGCGCATCGAGAACGCCGGCAAACGCGGTGAACTTCAGGGCTGGCGACCGACCCAGACCGAGCCAAATATCCCGCGCCCGGCCGATGGCTATCCGCAGGATGTCGGCGAACACATGCGGTTGATGTGCGACATTCTCGTGCTGGCTTTCCAGACCGACGCCACGCGCGTCTGCACGCTCAAGCTGAACAACGACCATTCCTCCCTGCGTTTTCCCAACCTCAATGTGGATTACATGATCCACCACCTCCTGTCGCACAACGACACCGAGGATTGGCTGAAAGTGAATCGTTTCTTCGTCGAGCAACTCGCCTACATCGCGCGCAAGCTCGACGCGATCCAGGAAGGCGAACGCACCCTGCTCGACAACTCGGCGCTCATGTTCACCTCCAGCATGCTCACCGGTCACCACGACGCGACCAAGCTGCCGGTCGTCGTGCTCGGCGGCGCGGGCGGGCAGATCAAGGGCGGACGTGTGCTGGACTACCTCGGCAAGCCCGAACGCCAGATGTGCCGCCTCTACCTTTCGCTGATGGACAACTTCGGTGTGCGCCTGAATCGCTTCGGCGACGCGGACAAGCGGTTGGAGGAGGTCTGAAGTTTCGACTCAGACCCGGATCAGGGCGTCGAATTCCTTGATGCGCTGCGCGATGCGTTCGCGCTTCATGTCGGTGGTGCGCTTGAGGCCGAAGCCCTCGCAGCAGAAGGATCCCATCACCGTGCCGTGCACGATGGCGCGCCGCAGATGCCGGTGGAACGGGCCCTTGCACGAGGCCAGATATCCGATCATGCCGCCGACGAAGCTGTCGCCCGCGCCGGTCGGGTCCACCACGTTCTGCAGCGGGTAGGCGGGTGTGATGAACAGGCCGTCCGGTCCCGAATAAACGGCGCCATATTCGCCTCGCTTCACGATCACGAAGCGCGGGCCCATGCGATGGATCCTGCGGATCGCCTTCACCACGTTCTCCGTTTCGGTGAGTTGGTGCGACTCGCTGTCATTCAGCACGAGCATGTCGACGCGCTTCATCAGTTTCACGACATCGTCCATGGCGATGTTCAGCCACAGGTCCATGGTGTCGGCGGCCACGAATTTGGGCTTCTTCACCTGGTCGAGGACGTGCAGTTGCAGGGCCGGGGCAATGTTGGCCAGGAGCACGTGCGAGGAGCGTTGGTAGGACTTCGGCAGCGTCGGCATGAAGGTCTCGATGACGCCCAACTCGGTGTGCAGCGTCTCGCGGTTGTTCATGTTGACCTCGTATTCGCCGGACCAGTGGAAGGTCTTTCCGTCCTTGATCACGTCCAGACCCTCGAGGTCGATGCCGTGCCGTTCGTAGAGATTGATGTAACGCTTGGGGAAATCGCCGCCCACCGCGCCGACCAGCCGGACGGGGGAGAAGTAGCTGGCGACAACGGCCGCGTGACTGGCGGAGCCGCCGAGCAGTCGCGGGTTCTCCGCCTTGGGGGTCTTGATGGAATCCAATGCCGTGGTGCCGACGACGAGTACGCTCATATCTGTGTCCTGTGTGGTGCGTGATGAAATGCTGGGCTTACAAAGGGGCGGAACTTAGGCGATCGCGGTATTCCTGACAAGCGCGGGCAATGTCCGGCGCATTCAGGATCGCCGACACCACACAGATGCGACGCGCGCCGGCTTCGAGGACGTCGTCCAGGTTCGACAGGTTGATGCCTCCGATGGAGAACCAGGGGATCTTCACCGTCTCCGCCGCCCAGCGCACGTAATCCAGGGTCACGGGTTTGGCGGTCGGCTTGGTTCCCGTGGCATAGACCGGGCCGATGGCGATGTAATCCGCCCCGGCGGCGATGGCGCGCTCCGCCTGGTCCGGCGCGTGCGTGCTGAGGCCCAGGAGAGTTGAGGGTTGAGAGTCCGCTTCAGTTGAGAAATCGGAGTTGGAACGGTGGGGGCCGTGATCGGAGCGCCGAGCATTGCTCGGCATTGGCTGTTGATGTGCGCCCGGGCCGAGCCATGCTCGGCGCTCCGTTTCTTGGAGGACGTCTTCCTGAGTTGAGAGATCGGACTTGTGGGTGTGGCCGGCGTCGAAGAAATCTTCCTGGCCGAGGTGGCAGATATCCGCGCCGAGGCGGTTGGCCAGTTTCCAGTGGTCGTTGATCACCAACCGCACGCCGGCGGTCCGGGTGATCGGCAGGATCGCCTCCGCCATTCGCTCGACCTCCTCAACCGGAGCATTCTTTGCGCGCAGCTGGATCAGGTCCGAACCGCCGTCGCACAAGGCGCGCGCGATATCCACCGGTTCCCGCCCGTTCAAATAGGCGGAATCGACAAATGTATACAAACGACAGTCAGACAGCGGCTTCATACGGAGGGGGATTTAGACACGCAACACGCAACACGCAACACGCAACGACTTCAGCCGCAGCAGCCTCCGACCGGGAGGCGTTTGGAAACCGGCCCGGCCGTGGTTGTCGCCGACGTTGCTGCGGCTGGTCTCCGACACAGCCGCGCTCCCCCCACGC
>JAYPEY010000080.1:7988-27922 GCA_038126035.1 Verrucomicrobiales bacterium
ACGTTGCTGCGGCTGGTCTCCGACACAGCCGCGCTCCCCCCACGCGACACGAATCCCTTTTTTGTAGCCATTGGCCATGCTCCCGCGTTTAACTCTCCGCAGACCGGACGACTCCGACCATGGCCTCGACCACCGACACCCCAGCACCCGCCACCCGATCAGGCTCCCTTATCGATCCGCAGGCCTTGATGGCGATCAAGAACCTGGAGATGCGGGCCAAGATCGTGGTGCAGGGATTTTGGAACGGGATCCATCGCAGTCCCTATCACGGCTTCTCGGTCGAGTTCACGGAGTATCGGCAATACGTCTCCGGCGACGACACCCGTTATCTCGATTGGAAGCTCTATGCGCGCAGCGACCGCGCCTACATCAAGAAGTTCGAGGACGAGACCAATCTCCGTTGCCACCTGATCGTCGACAACAGCCGCTCGATGGATTACGGCTCGATCGGCTACACCAAGGCCGAATACGCGAACACTTTGGCGGCGACACTCGCGCAGTTCCTTTTCCAACAGGGCGACGGCGTCGGCGCGCTGACCTTCGACGACCAGATCCGCGAATACCTGCCCGCCCGCAATCGCACAGGGCATCTGCGTCACCTGATGTTGGCTTTGGAACGTCCCGCCGGCGGATCGGCGACGAATCTCCGCCTGCCGCTGCAGCGCATTGCGCAGATCGTCCGCAAGCGCGGCATGGTCGTGGTCATCTCGGATTTACTGGCGCCGCTTGAGGATCTGGAACGCGATCTGATTGCCCTGACGGCCTGCGGGCATGAGGTCATGATCTTTCAGATCTTCGATCCGGCGGAACTCACACTCAACCTGGAGCACAGCTCCATCTACCTGGATGTCGAGAGCAACCAGGAGCTCTACATCGATCCCGACTTCGCCCGGAAGAGCTACCTGAAGAAGTTCAACGAACACAACGAGGCCGTCGCTACGATCTGCAACAAGCTTGGCGTCGGGCTGCATCTCTACCAAAGCGACCGGCCGCTCGAACTGGCGCTGTTCGACTTCATGCGCGACCGCACCGAACGCGGCAAGAAGGCCAAGGGCGGCGCAGGCGGACGCAGATGACCAGGAACCACGGATGAACACGGATGGACACGGATTTCTTGGGAGGCGCGCGTTCGAGGGCGCGCGTCGGCCTTGTGTGTCCGACAGCGCGGCACGCGGGGCTTCGCTACGCTCGCACGCTGAGAAGTGGGTGTTGCGGCAGCAATACCCCACCTTCAAGAAGGTGGGGCAAACCTGCGGGTTTGCCCATTTCTCAGCCAGAGCGAGCAACGCGATGCGCAGGCGTCCCGACGCTGCCGTAGACTGCAAGAATGACACGGGCGCCTCATTCCGCCCCCGGGGCGGCGAGTGGACGGTCTTGAAAGAACCTGACAATGGGCGTCATTCGGCGGATTTGAATCCGTGTTCATCCGTGTTCATCCGTGGTTCAAAGCCCAGCGAACGGCCATGAGCTTTCTTGCACCATTGTTTCTGCTCGGCGGCGCGGCCATTGCGGCCCCGATCATCTTCCATCTGATCCGCCGCACCTCGAAGGAGAAACAGCCGTTCAGTTCGTTGATGTTTCTGCAGCCTTCGCCGCCGCGTGTGACCAAGCGCAGCCGGTTGGAGAACCTGCTGCTGCTTCTGCTGCGCTGCGCGGTGTTGCTGCTGTTGGCCCTTGGCTTTGCCCGCCCGTTTATTCCCAAGCCGGTCGAGGTGAACAACGATCCCAACGCCGGCAGGAAGGTCGTGGTCATGGTCGACGCCAGCGCCAGCATGAAGCGCGAGGGCGCCTGGTCGGGAGCCTTGGAGCGGGTTGACGAGGTTTTGGCTGATATCGATCGCGCGGATCGCGTGGCCTTGTATGCCTTCGATCGCACGGCCCGCCGGTTGATGAGTTTCGAACAATGGGCGCAGGGCGCCGAGGGACAACGGGCGGCGTTGTCCAGACAACAGCTTGATTCCATTTCGCCATCCTGGTCCGCCACCCGGCTGGACAATGCCCTCATCACCGCGGTCGAGGCGTTGGAGGAGGCGGACAGCGAGGACTCCGCCGCCAATTGGAGCGGACCGCGCGAGATTGTGCTGATCAGCGATCTGCAGGACGGCGCCGATCTGGATTCGCTGCAGGCCTACGAGTGGCCCGAAGGCGTCGGGCTGCGGATCGAGCCGGTCAAGGCGGCCAGGCCGACCAACGCCGGGCTGCAACTCGTCGCCGAGCGCCATGACGGTCCGCGCAAGCAGGAGGAGGTCGGACCCCGCGTAAGGATCAGCAATGCCGCGGATTCCGGGAAGGAGCAGTTTCTGGTCGGCTGGTCGGCCGGTGATTCCGTGGAGTTTCTTGGGGCCGTCGCCGATGCCTACGTCCCGCCGGGGCAGAGCAGGGTGGTTCAGTTGCCCAAGGCCCCGGAGGGCGTGAAGGATGCGAGAATCCGCCTCACCGGCGACGACGAGGATTTCGACAACACGGTCTGGCGGGTGGAGCCTGAGGCGCAGACCATTCCCGTGCTCTATCTGGGCTCTGAATCAGACACCGATCTCGAGCAGCCCTTGTTCTACCTGAAGCGCGCGTTTCAGGAGTCGAAGTTGGAAAGGATCGAGGTCGTGGCGCGGCCTGTGGAAAGGCCGGTCGCGCAGACGGATCTTGAACGCTCGCGTCTGCTTGTGCTGGCGCGCGCGCCGGTCGGCGGCGAGGCGGCTTCGTTGAAGGCGTTCATGGAAAATGGCGGCACGGTCCTGGCCCTGCTCAAGTCCGCGGACGATGCGGCGGCGATTGGGGCCCTGGCCGGCGGCGCCTTTCCGAAGTCGGAGGAGGCCAAGGTCAACCAATACGCGATGCTCGGGGAAATCGATTTTGAGCATCCGCTGTTTGCGCCGTTCGCCGATCCGCGTTTCAGCGACTTCACCAAGATCCGTTTCTGGAAACACCGGAAGCTTGATTTCAGCGCGCTGCCGGATGCGCGGGTGGTCGCGCGCTTCGACAGCGACGATCCCGCCCTGACCGAGATCCCGGTTGGCAAGGGGACCCTGCTCGCCTTTGCCGCCGGTTGGCATCCGGCCGACAGCGTGCTCGCGCGTTCGTCCAAGTTTGTGCCGCTGCTTTACGCCCTGCTGGAGAACAGCGGCGCGATCCGCCCGGTCATTTCGCAGGTTTACGTCGGCGATGAAGTGGCCATTGCCGCCGGTCCCGGCGATCAGAAGATCACGGTCGCCAAGCCGGATGGAACCAGCGTCGAGTTGAAGGCCGGCGGGAAGTTCACGCAGACGGATCAGCCCGGCGTCTACACCACGACCATCGGCGACGAGACGCAGCGCTTCGCGGTCAACCTGGCCCCGGGCGAAAGCAGGACCGCGCCCATCGATGTCGAGGACCTGCCCGTGCACGGCGCCACGATGACCGCGCCCGAGTTGACGCCGGAGCAAAGCGAGGCGCAGAAGCGGCTGATGCTCAAGTCTCAGCTCGAAAGCCAGCAGAAGCTCTGGCGCTGGCTGGTGATTGCCGCGCTGCTGGCGCTGATCGTCGAAACCTTCGTCGCCGGCCGCCTGACCCGACCCGCGACGGAGTGACGCGATCGCGGGCTGTCGGCGCCGCGCTTCAATTCAGGTTTTCCCATGCGCTTTCTTGTCGCCCCGGATCTCACGCTCCCCGAGCAGTTGGCCTTGGACGAGGCGTTGTTGGAGGCGAGGGAGGCGGGCGTCGTCCGTAGCGCAGCCGTCCCGGCTGCGGGTTCCTGCGGCGTCTCGCCGCGAGATTCGAAATACCGGGCGGGGACGCCCGGCGAACCCGCAGGCGAGGACGCCTGCGCTACGCCGAATTCTGAAGTGATCGGACTTACGTCCGATTCTACGGGCGAAGGAGAAGACATCCTCCGTGTCTGGGAATCCCCGTCCCATGGCGTCGTGGTCGGGATGGCGAATGTCGTGGAGTCCGAGGTCGATGTCGCTGCGTGTCGTGAAGCCGGCGTTCCCATCCTGCGGCGCGTGTCCGGCGGCGGGACCGTGCTGCAAGGGCCGGGCTGCCTCAATTACTCAGTGATTCTGGGAATCGAACCGGGCGGGCCCTTGGATTCCGTCACCGACGCGAACAACTTCGTCATGAAGCGCATCCGCGATGCGTTGAATCCGATCGTCGAGGGCGGGGTTGTGATCGCAGGCCATACCGATCTCGCGATCGATGGCAGGAAATTTTCGGGCAACGCCCAAAAACGGAAACGCCGCGCGCTGTTGTTTCATGGGACATTGCTGCTGGATTTCGACCTGGGGCGTATCGGTCGGTTGCTGCGGGCGCCATCCAAGCAGCCTGATTATAGAGCCGACCGTGATCACGGCGCGTTCGTGCGGAATGTCGGCTTGTCGAAAGACACGGTGATTCAGGCCTTGCGGAAGGAATGGGGGGGCGTCGAGGAGGAACGTGGCTTTCCGCAGGAGGAGGTCGCGCGTCTGGTCGAAGAAAAATACTCAAAGGAGGAATGGAACCTGCGGCGTTGAGGCGTAGGCCGACCCCGGTAGGGCGGTTGCTGTGTCGCCGCCCACTTCGACATCCCGAAGGGATGACAGAGGCGCTGTGTGCGGCCGAGGCTCTTGCGCCCTTACAGGGCTTTGAAATGGGACCTTTCAGCGAAAGGTGCCTGCCTCCTACAGGTCGGGACGCCTCGCCGCAGGCGTCCCACTTCAATTTCCGGAGGAACGAAACGAGAACTGTCCGCCAACGAATCAAACTTTCACATTTCGCAATCGACCGCAATCGGCTAGAGCAGTCGCGAACGCAATTGTGCCGGTGGGGCCGGACGTTGAGGTTTTCAATCCACCGCCCCGGCTGTTCCCTCGCGCCCAACACGCAACACGCAACACGTGCC
Source organism: Verrucomicrobiales bacterium (assembly GCA_038126035.1). Lineage (GTDB taxonomy): Bacteria > Verrucomicrobiota > Verrucomicrobiia > Limisphaerales > JAYPEY01 > JAYPEY01. Next base: position 12,841 of record JAYPEY010000080.1, read on the forward strand.
TTTGAACATCGACCACGCCAGATTTGAAGCCGCGCGCGCGAAGGCGACGCAGGCCCTGCTCGACGCGCGTCATCCCGACGGGCATTGGGAGGGGCGGCTCTCCAGCAGCGCGCTGTCGACCGCGACTTCATTGGGCGCATTGGCGTTTGTCGCCAGGCAGTCGAGTTCCCCGCATCCGCGGTCGCAGGAACTGGTCGACGCCGGACTCAAATGGCTTGTCGATAATGTCAACGACGACGGCGGCTGGGGCGACACCGACCTGAGCTTCAGCAACATCTCCACCACCACGCTCTGCTGGGCCGCCTTCGCCATGGCCGACGCCGATTCGCGCTATCCGGAGATCGTCAAAGGCGCCGAAGCCTGGCTGACCAAGACGGCCGGGGGAATCGAGCCCGAACAACTCGCGCCCGCCATCATCCGCCGCTACGGCAAGGACAAGACCTTCTCGGTTCCCATCCTCACCATGTGCGTCATCTCCGGGCGGATGGGCGCGGGGCGCGACGCGTGGAAATGGGTGAAGCAGCTCCCCTTCGAACTGGCCGCCTTTCCGCACAAGTTCTTCGCCGCCTTGCGATTGCCTGTCGTCAGCTACGCGCTGCCGGCCCTGATCGCGATCGGCAATGCTCGGCACGCCCGTCGCCCGACCTGGAATCCATTGACGCGTTGGTTTCGGAACGCGGTCCGCGACAAGACGCTCGACAAGTTGAAGAGCATCCAGCCCGAAAGCGGCGGGTTCCTGGAGGCGTCGCCGTTGACCAGCTTCGTCGCGATGAGCATGGCGGCCGCCGGGCAGGTCGGGCATCCGGTGACCGCGAAGTGCGTGGAATTCCTCGTCGGCAACGCGCGGGAGGATGGCAGTTGGCCCATCGACACCAATCTCGCGACCTGGGTGACAACCTTGGCGATCAATGCGCTGGGCAACGATCCCGAGTTTGAATTCAAGAAGGAGGAATTCGGCGTCGTCCGCGACTGGCTGCTCGATCAGCAATACAAGGACGTTCATCCGTACACCAACGCCGCGCCCGGCGGTTGGGCATGGACGGATCTAAGCGGAGGCGTGCCCGATGCGGATGATACAGCAGGGGCGTTGTTGGCGTTGAGTCATCTTGGGGAAACCTGTCCAGCGAAACGTTTCGAAGCCCACAAGTTTCTTGAGGCGGAACGCGCCCACGAGGGAGAGCGTAAGGCCCCTCAAAACCTTCTGGAGTTCACCCAGGCGGCCATTGATGAATTCCATGACTCGGTTGAAACAGACTCTCAAAGAGCACACCGGCAGCGTTGTCTTAATGGGGCGGTTTGGCTGGGCGAGCTTCAGAATCGTGACGGCGGGATTCCCACCTTTTGCCGTGGGTGGACCAATCTTCCCTTTGACCGCAGCAGTCCGGACATAACAGCTCACACATTGCGCGCGTGGGATGCAGCCAAAGTAGATATTCCCAGTCCCAACGGCGATCTGATCCAATCTTTCAAAGATGCCAGGCGACGAGGTTTCACCTATCTGACGCGAACCCAACAAGGTGATGGCTCTTGGATCCCTCTTTGGTTTGGCAACCAACACCACGCCAACGAAGAGAATCGCACCTATGGCACGTCGAAAGTCCTGTTGGCAATGGCTTCCGGGCTGTGTGATCGGATACGCGAAGCCAAAATGATAATGCGTGTTCAGGAGTCTCGCGCGGCTGCGGCGGGAAGATTTGAAGTGCACGGAATTGATGATGTCAACCGGGGGATTAAATGGCTGTTGGATGCGCAACAGGATTTCGGCGGCTGGTCCGGTGGGTTGTCGGGGCCGCCATCCGTGGAGGAGACAGCATTGGCAGTTGAGACACTGGCTGCGTATGCCTATGTGGATCTGGAGATCTGGACCGGGTTTACGACGGCCGATGTGTGCGAAGCGGTGGCAAAGGGGGCGCGCTGGTTGATTGCGAAGGCCGAATCCGGCGAATGGACTCAGCCTGCGCCGATTGGATTCTACTTCGCGAAACTCTGGTACTACGAAAACCTTTATCCCGTCATCTTCACCGTCGCGGCGTTGAACAGCGTGAAGAGGCTGCTGTTTGAGATAGACTTGGACAGGGCAATGGCGCTTGGGCGAGACATCAGCAAAAGGAGCGAGTGACGCCTTCCCCCAAGGAGCGGCGGCATTCCTGCCGCCGCCGGCCCGGAACGGGACGAAGTGAAAAGGGACGCGGCTCCGGCATGACACGTGACCGGTAATGCCGGATGCGCCGCACTCCATGGCGCTTTGCGCGGCGGTTGGGCTGCTTTCGGAGGCGGGTTTGGCCCGCTCAAGCGCTACGGTGTTTTCCAATGCGACCGATTCTGGTCGTGCGAGAAGTCGCGTAAGCCTTGGCGGGTGACTTCTCGCGCGAAACGCGCTCGCGGCGCAACCTGAAGGTCGCGGCTACAATATTACGCCCCGCCGGGCGCGGCTACGGCGCGCCGATCTCCCCAAGGAGCGGCGGCATTCCTGCCGCCGTCGGCCCGGAACGGGACGAAGTGAAACGGAGCGAGGTGGCGACGGCTCAAACATGGCCCTGAACCAGTGACGCGCGGCTGTTTGGTTGGGTTTTGGGGCGGGTTTGGCCGGCTCAAGCGCTACGGTGTTTTCCAGTGCGCCCGAGTCCGGCCGTTAGAGAAGTCGCGTAAGCCTTGGCGGGTGACTTCTCGCGCGAGACGCGCTCGTGGCGCAACGTGAAGGTCGCGGCTACAATATTACGCCCCACCGGGCGCGGCTACGGCGCGCCGATCAGGCGGGCCTGGCGGATCATGTCGGCGAGGCCTGCGGGGCGGGCGTCGGGGGCGAATTGTTCCGCGGCGTCGTCGAGTGTGTTTGCCAGAGCCTCCGGTGAAACCCCGGCGGCGTAGGGGCTTTGCGCCAGCCATTCGGCGAACATTGCCGCGCTGGCGGACAGGCGCATCGAAGGCGCGGCTTTGTCCAGTGAGGGAACGTTCTTCTCGTGCGCCAGCGGCCAGGACTTCTCCTCATACACGCCGGTCGCCGGATTCAGGAAACGGATCCGCGCCACGCCGATCGGGCCGGTTCCATTCGGATCGACCTGGATGGAATAAAGCGCCGTGCCGGACTCGGCCGCGCCGATCTCCGCGGCGTCGACCTTGTTGTCGCGGAACTGCTCCTTCTTCAACTGGTGTTTCTCGTAGCCGATCTGCCGCCAGGAGATCACCCGCGAGGGATTGAACTCGATCTGCGCCTTCACGTTCTTCGCTGCGACCCGCAACGCCCCGGCCAGTTGATCGGCAAACTCCGCGTTCACGGTCTCCGGTCGATTGAGGAAGCCGTAGCGGCCGTCGCCGTTGCGGGAGAGGGTTTCCAGCATTGCGTCGTTGTAGCCATCCCAGCCAATGCCGAAGCAGTCCAGCGCCACGCCCCTGCCGCGGAAGCCCTCCACATTCCGCTTCAACGCGGCGGGATCGACGTTGCCCAGGTTTGCCGCGCCGTCGGTCAGGAGAATGACGCGGTTGTTTCCCTTTTCGCTGAAGTGGCGCTGGGCGGTGGCGTAGGCGAGATCCATGGCCGCCTCCAGGTTCGTGCCGCCCTGAGGATTGAGATTCAACACGCGACCCAGCAGTTCATCCGTGCGGTTGCCGGCGAGGCCGTCGACGACCAGCCGCGGCGTGCGGGCGAAGGCGACGACGCTGATCGTGTCGGCGTCGGTCAACTGCTGCGACAGGACGCGTAGGGCCTGCCGCACGATCATCACGCGATCCACGCGCTCCATGGAGCCGGAGTTGTCCAGCAGGACGACGAGGTTCAGGGCGCGGCCGGGATCGCGGCCGGCGGCGGCCGTCTGCACCGAGAAGCGGATCAGGTCATTGTTGTGTGCGAAGGGATTGCGCGCCCGCTCCCAGGCAAAGGCCAGCTTCTCGCCGCTCGTCGGCGCGGGGTCGCGGTAGTCGAAGGCATTGACGAACTCCTCGCTGCGCACGGATCCGGGATCCGGGAGCCTGCCCTGTTCCAGACTCGCCGCCGCCAGCTTGTAGGAAACGTCGCTGACATTGAGCGAGAAGGTGGAGAAGCGATTCTGCTTCGTGGCGACGATAGGATTGGGCTTGGGGCGGGGGAGAGGTTTGGCGGGTTTGGGCGCGGGGGCGGGCTTTTCGACCGGTTTCGTGTCGCGAGTCTTGGTAACGACCGTATTCGTCCGAAAATACGGATTCGGTTCCGGCAGCGCCTTGCTCTTGATGGACCGTCCCTTTTTCCAGGCGTCATTCACCGACGCCAGGCGGTCCTTCTGCATGGCGTCACGCTTGCGGGCGTCCTCGCCGTATTCCTCCTCCTGGATCAATGATAGGTAGTAGTAGGCTGGTTTGGCGTTCGGGTCCTTTTCAATCGCTTCCTTGAGCTTCTTCTTCGATTCATCGAGCAGCCGCATCTCGTAGAGCATCTTGCCGTCCTGGATCAGCGCGGCGGTGTCTCCCTTGTCTGTAGCCGGAAACGTAAGTTCGCTCGCCTCAGATTCCTGCTCGAGAATCTTGATTGGCGCGACTCCTGATCGTTCATCGACGTTGAAAGAGTCGGCGCTGAAAGACCTGTACGCAGTGTCGTTGGCGTTCACACCGAATCCCTTGTTGTTGGACTGGCTTCGTAGCGCAGCCGTCCCGGCTGCGGGTTCCGGCGGCGTCCCGCCGCCACGTCCGAACCGCCGGGCGGGGACGCCCGGCGAACCCGCAGGCGAGGACGCCTGCGCTACTTGTTTGCCGGTTACCGAAACTCGCGGGACCACGAAGCCGTCGCCAGCCTGGTCGCTGCCGCTTGTGTCCGACTCACCACCAAACGCCATCCCGCCGCCGCCACCCATGCCGCCACCCATGCCGGTCTGGGAATTGGAGCGGAACTGCCGGCCCATCAACGGGAGGTCGCCGAGCAGCGGCGATTCTCCGGTTGCCGCCTTGTCCCGTTTCGTAGCAGCCGACGTGAGGAGGCTCTGACTGGCTCCGCCGGGGGTGGTTTGAGCCTCGTCATTCGCCTTCGCCGAGCTACGGCGCGACAGGCCTCGGTTGCTGCGAGAGGTGGTTTGGTTGCCGCTGTTGACGCCCCAGGCGAGATTTTGACCGCCGCCGTCCATCGGCTTCCGCACATCGGTCAGGTTCACGTTGAATTCGTCGTGATTCCCGTTCCGCGCGAACAGCGTGATGGGGGTGTTGCGCGTTTCGTTCGCCGGGCCCGCCGGATCGGCGACCGGGAAACCGGCGGCCATTTGCCCGTTGTGATCGAAATCGGCATCGAAGAACACCTCGGGCGCTTTTGCAAAATCGTCCGAGGTCGTGGTTGGCGGGGTGGTCCCCATCGCCAGGTCCCGTCCTTGCAACGCGACGCCATCGATCGAACTGTCGGTGAAGTTGACGGCGCTTCCGGAAAGCGTCGCCTGCGAGTTGTTGGCGGTGGCAGGTTCACCGATCTTGTCGGAGAGTTGATCGATGTCGGCGCCGTCATTGGCTGCCGCGAACACTGGCAGGCTTTGATCGGAGACCGGTGCGGGCTGTGATTGGGGAAGATACAAGGCGGTCGAACCTGAAGTCGGGGTGCTTCTCCCGGGAGTTGGCCTTGCTAATTCGCGCCCCAGGGATCGACGGATATTCTCACTCCATTTCTTTGTCCGGTCGGAATCAAATCCCCAATCATCGCGCACCGTTGGATTCTCCGGGACAATGGAATACGTGGCTGACAAAGAGGCGGTGTTATCCAGCGCGAGGTCGACCGTTCGGGAAAACTCGTCCAAATTACCCGCGCCATTCCATTCAATCACCCAGGTTTTCTCATCAATTGACACTCCAACAGGCGCGCCGGGCTCAAGGGAGAAAGTAAGATCCTTCGAGTCTTGGCTTGGCGTTGGACTTGAATCGGGATCTCCCGGATCGAGGTAGCCAAACCGATGGCTTTCATTCTGTGTGGGCCTTTCGCCGCCTTCCGCGTCGTCGCCCCATGCCCAATGCGCCTTTTCTTCGTCGACTTCTTCCAGGCTGGCCATGACTGCGACAGTCGAGCGTTCTTGCTGAGTGAATGACTGCAACAAGGAAAATACGCCTGCAATCAGCAACCCGCCCAAACAGGCCGCCAAACCGATCGGTCGCGCCCATTTGTTGAACCAAGGCTGCGCTGATTCGATATCGGCGGTCTGCGTCGGTTGAAGTTCTTCCGCCGGTTTGGCCAATTCCGGAACGGGCTCTTTGAACCGCGCCAGCACGGACTGCCTGCGCTCATCATCCAAGGGAAGCTCGACGGCGGGTTTGGCGACGGCGTCCAGCAAGCCGATGGTCTTTGTCAGTCGATCGCGAAGCGCGCGGAGTTCGGGGTCGGCGTCGATGGCCTCCTGCAGGTCGGCGGCGACGCTGCCTTCGTATTCGCCGAGCAGCAGCGCCGTGATGCGCGCCTCCAATTCCGCGCGCCGGTCGTTCTCGAATGGATCGTCAGTCGGCATGGCGGTTTGGCGTAGAACGGGATTCATCCCGTTTGTTGGCTTTGGTTCGAACCGCCGCCTGGGAAAACGGGATCAATCCCGTTCTACTCTTTGCCCTCATCGTCCGCCTCCTTCCCGTTCCATGGCCTGGGCGAGTTCCTGGATGGCGTGGTGGAGAATGTTGCCGACGTAGCCGACGCTGAGCCCGGTGCGTTCGCTCATCTCCTTGTAGGACATGCCCTCCTCGAACTTGAGCCGGATCAACTCCCGCGCCCGCGGATCCAGGCCATTCAGCTCCTTGCGCGCCTGTTCGACGGCTTCGTTCCGGGCGGCCTGTTCGTCGGGCGGCAGGCGTTCGGCGTGGGTGGAGACATCGACGCGGTGGTCCTCCGAGGTTCCGCCCGCGTTCGAGCCCGCGCTCGCGCCGTCGCCTTCGAAATCGATGGCGACGATCTTCCGGGCCGCGCGGTGGTGATTCATCGCGAGGTTGTGCACGGTGCGGTAGAGCCACAGTCGCGGCTGTCTCACTTCCCGAAATCTGGCGTGCAATCTCATGAATGCTTCCTGAACGAGGTCCTGCGCGGTGTCCGGGCGCTGGACGAGCTTGAGCGCATAGCCGTGCAACGGCGACTCGAGGTCGTAGAACAACTGTTCCAGCTCGGCCGCTTCCGGCGTGTTTGGCCCGTCGTTGCCTGACATGGCGAGCGCGGTCTGCTCCGGGGTCATTTCACTGCGTTGCCCGATCCGATCCCGGCTGCTCGACTTTCCGGCCAAACATCGCGTTGCGAAAACGGGCGCTCATCCTGCACGACACGGGGAGGGGAGGTTTGTTAATCGATTTCGGAGGTTTTTTTCGATTGCCGAATTGAGCCTTCTGCAGACGGAGCGCCGAGCATTGCTCGGCATGGGCTTGCGATCCCACGTTCATGCCGAGCAATGCTCGGCGCTCCAATGTCGAATGCGTTGTTGGACCGCGCCTTGGAACCGTGTTCTTTCGTCCAATGTCCTCAGGAAGTCAATTTGTCCACCACGTTCCCGTGCACGTCGGTGATGCGGAAGTCGCGGCCTTGGAAGCGGTAGGTGAGGCGTTCGTGGTCGAGGCCGAATTGGTGAAGAATGGTCGCGTGCAGGTCGTGGACATGGACCCGCTCCTCGGTGGCGCTCCAGCCGATCTCGTCGGTGGCCCCGATGACCTGACCGCCGGGCACACCGCCGCCGGCGAGCCACTTGGTGAAGCCGTAGGGATGGTGGTCGCGGCCGGTGATCTTGCTGAAGTTGACGCGATTCTCTCCGAGTGGCGTGCGGCCGAATTCCCCGCCCCAGACGACCAAGGTGTCATCCAGCATGCCCCGCGCCTTCAGGTCCTTGAGCAGCGCGGCGACAGGTTGGTCGGAGATTTTGCAGTTATAGGCGAGTCCGCTGTCGAGGTAGCTGTGGTGGTCCCAGGTGGAGAGGAAACAGGTCACGAAGCGGACACCGCGCTCGACCATGCGCCGGGCGAGCAGGCAGTTGCGCGCGAATGAGCCCATGAAACCGGGGCCGCCCGGTTTGCCGCTGGCGTCGACCTCCTCGCGGTTGAGGCCGTAGGCGTCGAGCGTGGCCTTGGATTCGCCGGACAGGTCGAGCAGTTCGGGCGCGGCGCTCTGCATGCGGAAGGCGAGTTCGTAGGCCTTGATCCGGCTTTCGATCTCGGGGTGGCCGACGCGGTCGTGGCGCAGGCGGTTGAGATCGTTGACCGCCTGCAGGCTGCGGGCCTGGGCGGCTTCCGAGACGCCCGGCGGATTGGCGAGGTTCAGGACCGGGCTTCCCTGATTGCGGAACAGCGAACCGGAATAACTCGAAGGCAGGAATCCGCTGGACCAGCTGGCTGCGCCGCCGGGCAGGCCGCGACCGAGATTCACCATGGCCACGTAGGCGGGAAGATTCTGCGATTCGCTGCCAAGGCCGTAGGTGAGCCACGAACCCAGCGTCGGCCAGCCGCGAAAGGCGGAGCCGGTCAGCATCTTCAACTGCCCGGGGAGGTGGTTGAACTGATCCGTGTGCATGGATCGCACGAAGGCGATGTCGTCCACGCATTCGGTCAGGTGCGGCAGCAGGTCGGAGATATCCATGCCGCACTGGCCGTACTTCTTGAACGTGCGCGGCGAGCCCATCAGTCGGGCGCTTTCCTTCTGGATGAACGCGAACTTCACCGCCTCCAGTATCGAGTCGGGCATGGGCTGGCCGTCGAGTTCGTTGAGCTTGGGCTTGGGGTCGAACAGGTCCATGTGACTGGGCCCGCCCTCCATGAAGAAGTAGATGCAGTTCTTCGCCTTCGGCGCGAAGTGCGGCCCGGAGCCCGCAATGTGGGGCGCGTCCGCGGCCAGCAAGCCGTCCTGCTTCAGCAACGACGCCAAGGCCAATGAGCCCAGGCCGCTGGCCCCGCTGGAGAAGAACTGGCGGCGCGCCACAGATGTTTGTTCAGGGGCGTTCATGGCGTAATTTCTATTGAGCCGCGAAAAAGCGCAAAAGGCACAAAAGGAGTTTTCCTTCTTTTTGCGTCTCTTGCGCCTTTTTGTGGCAGGAGAATGTCTTCGAATTGGTCATGAGTTTCTTCGTGGTTCAATCACGGGTGATGAATTCATCGAGGTTCATGATGATGCGCGCGAGGGCGGTCATGGGTTTGGCGGACTTGGCCCCGGCGGCCGCTCCAAGGTCCTTTTCCAAGTCGCTCAACGCGCTCTTGAGAAACGCCATTTCCTGTGCGGCCGGTTCGCGTCCGAGGCAACGCGCGAACATCTCACGCAGCGCGGCTTCGGCGTTGTCGTGCCTGGCGGCCATGCTGTCGCCCAAGGCTTCGGCGCATTCGTAGAAGACCGGGTCGTTCATCAGCGTGAGCGCCTGCAGCGGGGAGTTGGAGCGTTCGCGCCGACTGCAACTGGCGCTGGAATCCGGCGCGTCGAAGGCGATCAGCATCGGATACGGGACCGTGCGCTTGAAAAAGATGTAGAGCCCGCGGCGATAACGGTCGCCGCCCACGCTGACCGGCCATTTCACGCTGCGGCCAACCTCGGTCACGAAGGCCGGCAGCGGCGGACGAATCCCCGGTCCGCCCACGCGCGGATCGAACAGCCCGCTCGCCTTGAGGTGCGAATCGCGGATGGCCTCGGCGTCGAGCCGGAAACTGTTCTGTCGCCAGAGCAGCCGGTTTCCGGTCTTGTAGTTGGCGAGTTCGGCGCGCACGGCGGAGGACTGCCGGTAGGTTGCCGACATCACGATCTCGCGGATGAGCGCCTTGCGGCTCCAGTCGTTGGCGATCAGTTCGGAGGCGAGCCAGTCCAGCAGTTGCGGGTGCGAGGGCGGCGCGCCTTTGGTTCCGAAATCATCGGAAGTCTCCACGATCCCCACACCGAACAAACGCTGCCAGATGCGGTTCACAGTCACGCGGGCGGGGAGGGGATTCGCGGGATCGGTCAACCAGCGAGCCAGGTCCAGGCGATCGGCTTCCGCGTTGCGGCGATTCATGTCCGGCAGGACCTCCGGCGCGCCGGCCTTCACGACCTCGCCCTTGCGCGCGTAGTCGCCGCGGACATGCACGTGGGTCTCACGGCGTCCCTTGCGACGCTCGGTCAATGACTGCGCCTTGGTCGAGGGGGAGGGCGGCTTGGCAGCCAGATGCTTTTCAATCGGCCGACGCAGCTTCTGCCAGCCTTCGTCGAGGTTCTTGTGGAAGTCGCGGATCTGTTTCGCCTGCGCGTCCGTGCCCTTGGCGGCGTCAATCGTCAACAGATCTGCAATCTCCTTGGGCGCGTGGGTTGGCTTGGCGTCCGCGTCCGCGGAAACCGAAATCCTGAAATGGCGCAGCGTGTTCTTCGAAGGCAGCTTCTGCCGCATGGCGAAGACGAGCCGGCTGCCTTTCTCGATTTTCGCCGGCTTGCGAAGATGAAACACCGCGCTGTGATAGCGATACGGACGCGACGCGATGTGCCAGCCCTCGTTCGACTTGGTGTCCAATGCCTTCTCCACCCGCGCCCCGCCGGTGACCGCCGCCGATTTCAACGGCTGCCCGACGCCCTTGGCTCCGGGGGGCTCCACGGCGAATGCCAGGCTCGACATGATGAACTGCCCGCCCGGCCCGCGACCGACAGGTTCGCCCTGCTTCCTGCCCTCGCCGTGGGAGCCGAAGACCTCGATGCGTATGGAGGCGATGGTCATCGGCGCGGCGTTGGAGATCTGCAATGTGGTCGTGGCCGTGGAGCCGAGCTTGCCGGAGGCGATCACCGAGCCGTCCGATTGAATTGTCATGGTCGCGCTGTCGCCGGATTCGGCCTTGTCGGGCTTGAGGATGGTCCAGTCGGTGGACGAAGGTTTGAACGCGGACTGCCAGGCGGCGCGTCGATTATCGAGGGACCTGCTTTCGTAATCCGCCAAGGCCTTGGACATGCGGTCGAACTCGGCTTCCCAGTTCTTCAGCGATTGGTTGTAGCGCGCGAGTTCCAGCGGACGCGGCGCGTCGATATCGGTTTCGTCGGTGTTGTTGAAGAAGGCGTAGAGCCCGTAGAACTCCTCCTGCGTGATGGGGTCGTGCTTGTGCTCGTGGCACTCGGCGCAGCCGACGGTCAAGCCGAGCCAGACCGTGCCGGTGGTGTTGACGCGATCGACGGCCTCCTTGGTGCGGTTCAATTCGCGGTCCGACCCGGCCTCGGTGTTCTTCAGCGTGTTGCGGTGAAAGCCGGCGGCGATACGTTGGTCGAGCGTCGCGTCGGGCAGCAGGTCGCCGGCGAGTTGCTCGACGGTGAACCGGTCGAAGGGCATGTCGGCGTTGATGGCGTCGATGGCCCAGTCGCGCCAGACCCAGGCGTGGTTGCGCAATGTGTCGCCCAGATAGCCGTCGCTGTCCGCGTAGCGCGCGAGGTCCAGCCAATGCCGCCCCCAACGTTCGCCGAAATGCGGCGAGGCGAGCAGCCGATCGACCAACGCGCGATAGGCTCCGGGGGATTCATCCGCGACAAAGGCGGTGACGTCTTCCGGCGAGGGAGGCAGGCCGAGCAGGTCCAGATGGAGGCGCCGGATCAGGGTCGCGCGGCCGGCTTCCGGGGAGGGGGTAAGATTGTCGGCTTCCAGACGCGCGAGGACGAAACGGTCGATGGGGGAGGTTGGCCAGGCCGAATCTGTGACGGATGGCGTGGTTGGACGGTTGATGGGTTGAAAAGCCCAGTGGTCGGATTCGGCGGCGGTCAGGGAGGAGACGAAGCATGTCGTCATCAACGCGAACAGACCGGAGAGAAACACGGGTGGCTTGTGAATTCGCGCCGGCGTCTTGGAGTGCGTGCCCGGAGGCCTGAAAGGCCGGGGCAACAAAGCCCAGGGTGAAACCCTGGGTTGGGACACGGCAAACAACAAAGCCCTGAAAGGGCGGGACAAACGCCGCAAGTCTGCTCGGCATAGGTTTGTCTCGCCCTTACAGGGCTTTGTCTTGACTCTTATGTTACCCAGGGTTTCACCCTGGGCTTTGTTGTCCCGCCCCCTTGGGGCTGAAGCCGAAGCTCTGCAACCCGGGTCGCCGACGCAATCCATCCGTGGGTCGGCTTTGCCATCCGTGGGGGTGATTTGCATTTCGGAAAAGCGTTCCATCACACAAAGCCTCATTTCATCACCGGCGCCAGGATCCGCGATGCGTGCCCTGCCGAATGGTGGATCGAATTGGTCGCGACCACGGCATCCTTCGGCCATTCGATCGTCAACGGCTTTCCGGTCTGCGGGTTGGGCTCGTAAAGCGGCGCGCCTGTGCTGGCGATCGTCACGCGGATGCGATGACCCTTCTCGAAGACCTGCGAGATCCAGCCGACCGGAATCTTCAACTGATAGACCTTGTTCGGCTCCATGAGTTCCTCCGATTCGAAGCCGTTGCGGTAACGCATCCGCCACGGGTAGTCGACCAGCAGCATCGACCGCCCATCCGGATAGACATCGCTGACGCGCACGATGAAGTCCGTGTCCTTCGCCGTGGAGGAAACCTGGAGATCCGCGAAGACGCGTCCGGTCCATTCGACGGGGGAAGCCAACGGCTCGGTGGTGAAGGTCCGAACCTCTTTTTGCTCCTCGAACTTCCGGGCGTCGCGGCCTCCGGGGAAGCCCCGGCCGGGAATTTGCATGGGGTTGTTCGGGTCGCTGACGAAGGAGGTGGAGCTTTTCCCGGCGCCTGGCTTTTGCGCTGACAGCCCGCCGCCCGCGTGGAGGAACAGCGGGGTCAGGTTGTCGTTCACCGGCCAGTCGTCGGCCTCGCGCCAGACGTTGGCTCTGGTCTTCGCGCCGCCCTCCGGCCCCATGGCGTAGTAGCGGACGCGCGGATCCTTATCGACGCCGTTCTTCTTCCCCTTCAACCAGAAGTCAAACCAGCGCAGCATGTGCTCCTCGACCGGCCATGCGGCGTTCTCCGGAAACTGCATCTCGGCGACCTTGGCACTCTTGTTGTAACGGCCGTGGAGCCAGGGGCCGACCAGCAGCCATTGATTGCCCCGCGAATTGGGGGCGCCCTGATGCTGGCGCCCGACGTAGCTCGCGATGGAGCCCTGGTTCATGAAGTCGAACCAGCTTCCGACCGTGAAGCAGGGGACGTTCATCTTGTCGAAATGCAGCGTGCAATCCTCGGCGCGCCAGTAGTCGTCGTAATGCGGGTGGGCGAACCATTCCTCCAGCACGGCGTCGTTGTCCTTCGGATCGCGGCAGACGCGGGCCATGCTCTTGAAGCGCTCCGGGCGCGTCGCTCCGCCGATGCGATAGCCCTCATGGAAGAGGCTCAAGCCGGTGTCGATCATGTATTGGCAGGCGAGCGAGGGCGGTTGGGTGACGGCCAGGTAGTTCTGCGCGTAGCCGCCCTGCGAGCTGCCGAAGGTCCCGACCTTGCCGGTTGACCAGCCCTGCGATCCCAGCCATTCGCAGACATCATGGCCATCGCGAAGCTCGCCCCACTGCAGCGCGCGGTAGCCGACGAAATGTCCCTGCGAAAGCCCGGTCCCGCGGAAGTTGACCATGGCGACGACGTAGCCCCCCTCCGCCAACCGCGCGGCGGCCTTGCGCGTCGAGGCTCCGGTGAGGCTGGCGTAGCGTTGCTCGAAGATCACGGGCCAGGGGCCGTCGCCGGGCGGGAAGTAGAGGTAGGCCGAGAGGCGATTGCCATCGCGCATCGGGACCAGGGTGTGAACCTCTCGGATCTCGCCGAGGTCGAGTTTGGCGAGGGCGGCTTGGGCCGTGGCGATCGGAACGACAACCGTCAACAGCGCGAGGATTTGGGCAGACAGTCTTTGCATAAGGGAACCAGCATATTGCGTGGTTGGCGACGGCGGTTCAATCAGGGATTGGCTGCATTCTTCTCCAAGACCTCCCATTTCGATTGCGGCCTGCCGCGCACGTCCTAAGCTTTCGACAATCATGAAGATCACCTCCATTGAAACCCATGTGTGCCACGCCCGGATGCGGAACTGGGTGTTTGTGAAAGTCGTCACCGATCAACCCGGCCTCTTCGGCTGGGGTGAGGCGACTTTGGAATGGCACACGCGCAGTGTCGTCGGGGCGGTGGAGGATCTGGCGGAGTTGATCGTCGGCGAGGACCCGACGCGCATCGAGCATCTTTGGCAGATGATGTATCGCCAGCACTTCTGGCATGGGCACGGCATCGTGCGATCGACCGCGATCTCGGGGATCGATCTGGCGCTGTGGGATATTGCGGGCAAGGTCACGGGATTGCCCTGCCACAAGCTATGGGGCGGGCCGGTGCGCGATCACATCCGGACCTATTGTCATCTGGGCGGCGGCAGGTTGGAGGACTTCTATGAGACGGCGGCGGAGGATGCGAAGCGCTTCGCGGATCTGGCGCGCGCCGCGGTGGAGGATGGCTTCACCGCCTTCAAGAGCATGGCTGTGCCGCCAACCATGCCGATCGAGGGATTGAAGCCGATCAGGACCGCCGAGGCGGCGGTCGCCGCCATGCGCGAGGCGGTGGGCGAGGGCGTCGATATCATGGTCGATTGCCATGCGCGGCCTTCGCCGGCGATGGGGTTGAAATTCGGTGAGGCGTTGGATCCGTATGGGCTCTACTTTTTTGAAGAGCCGTGCTGGCCGGAGAACGTGGAAGGCTTGGCGCGGATCAACGCCGCCATTTCGACGCCGGTGGCGACGGGCGAGCGTTTGACGCACCTGGCGGCGTTTCGCGACCTGTTCGCAGCGCGCGGTTGCGACATCTGCCAGATGGACCTGACGCATTGCGGCGGTTTTACGGGGGCGCGTCGCATTGCGGCCTTGGCGGATGCGCATGATATCGCGCTCGCGCCACACAATCCGCAGGGGCCGGTGAGCACGGCGGCTTCGTTGGAGTTCGGGTTCTCCCAGCCCAACTACATCATCTGCGAGACCGTGCACGCGGATGTCCCGTGGCGGAACGACGTGGTGGAGGAGGGCTTTGTTGTGGAACCGAAGGGGCGGATCGTGAAACCGAATTCCAAGCCCGGCCTCGGCATCGAGATCAACGAAGCCGAGGTCGCCAAACATCCCTTCGAACAGGAGCTCGCGCAGCGGGTGTTTTATCCCGACGGCGCGGTGGGTGACTGGTGATTCGCCTTCGCTTTGCAGTCTCGGCGCGACAGGTCCGTTGCGGGATGCGGGATGCGGGATGCGGGATGCGGGAT
>JAYPEY010000081.1:0-27919 GCA_038126035.1 Verrucomicrobiales bacterium
CGGGGTGTGGACGGGTTACAGAAATCTGCGTGGAGGGATGCGGGATGCGGGATGCGGGATGCAGGATGCAGGGATGCAGGGATGCGGGGATGCAGGGATGCAGGGATGCAGGGGGTGCGTGGGGCGGTTGCGCCTCCTGGGGGAGGAGGAAGTGAACGGGCTTACCTTTGTGTCTGCGGGGGGGCGTTGCGCCCCTCAGCGTGTTTTGCCGGTCGCGGCGACCGCGCCCTTTTTGCTGAGCAGATCGATATAGTCGAGCAGGACGTGGCGGGCCTCCTTCAATCCGGCGTCGATCACCGGGAGTTTTTCCTCCTCCTCATCCTTGTCTTCGTCGTCCTCGGGTTCTTCGACAGCCTCCTCATCCTCCGGTTCGTCATCGCCGATCGTGGCCTCGGGGAGTTCCTTGGCCTCGACGTTCTTGAGGGTGAACTTGTAGCTGCGGATGTCGGACTCGGGGCGGGCCTTGATCTCCTCCTTGCGCTTGTCAGTGCGGGCTTCGTTGTCGTCCTTTTCCTTGATGCGGGCCGCCTCGTTCAAGGAGACGGTCTTGTCCTTGATCAGTTCCCGGTAGCGCGCGATGTCCTCCCGGACGTAGGCGAAGTCCTTGTCGTTCTTGACGCGTTGCTCGTGAAGTTTGCGCAGTTCCTCGACATAGGGTTTTGCCCGGTCGAGATTGGCCAGTTCGACGTCCTCCTTTTCGAGGGTTTCCTTGGGAATGAAGTCCCATTCCATGGGGTTCTCGAGTTCGGCCTCGCCCAGGCCTTCGGCCCAGTTGTTGATGGAGGGGAGGACGATGTCGGGGACGACGCCTCGGGTCTGGGTGGAATGGCCGCTGGGGCGGTAGAATTTGCGGATGGTGATCTTGAGGGCGCCGGGTTGAAAATCCCCTTCGGCAATCAACTTGCGGATGCGGGGATCATAGAAGCGGTCCAGCTCGAGCAGGGTCTGGACGGTGCCTTTTCCGTGGGTGGATTTGTCGCCGACGATGAGGGCGCGGTCGTGGTCCTGCAGGGCCCCGGCGAGAATCTCGGAAGCGGAGGCGCTGTGGCGGCTGGTCAGGACGATCATGGGGCCGTCGTAGACAATGCCCTTGTCGGGGTCACGGTCCACATTGATGGTTCCGTTGATGTCCTTGACGAGGACGATGGGGCCTTCGCGGATGAACAGGCCGCTGAGCTTGATGGCCTCGTCGAGCGAACCGCCGCCATTTCGCCGAAGATCGAGCACGAGGCCCTCGATGTTCTCTTTCTTCAATCGCTCGATCAGGATGGCGACATCCTTGGAGGTGCTCTTGAGTTCCTTCTTCTTCTTGGAGTTGTCGAGGTTGAAGTCGGCGTAGAAGGAAGGGAGGTCGATGACGCCGAGGCGACGCTGGTTTCCCTTGGCGTCGTTCATCTCAATCAACCGGGCGGTGGCCTCCTGATTCTCCAGCGGGATCTCATCGCGGATGAGGCTGATGTTCTTCCTGACGGAGGAATCCGAAGCGTCGGCCGGAATGACCGTGAGCCGGACTTCGGTGCCCTTTTCGCCGCGAATGAGATCGACGACCTTGCGCAGGGGCATGTCGACGACATCGACGGGCTCCTCATCGGCCTGGGCGACGGCGACGATCTTGTCCTTGGCCTTGATCTTCTTGCTGCGGGCGGCGGGGCCGCCGGGGATGACGCGGACGATCTCGCAGGTGCCGTCCGGGGAGCTGAGCAGGGCGCCGATGCCCTGCAGCGAGAGCTTCATGGAGATGGCGAAGTTGTCCAGGGAGTGCTGCGCCATGTAATCGGAGTGGGGGTCGTAGGCGCGGGTGAGGCTGGCGAGGTAGAGCTCCAGCACGTCGTCGCCGTCCAGTTCTGTGAAGTGGCGGCGGATCCGGGAGTAGCGCCGCTTCAGGGTCTTGACGATCTCGTCATGATCCTTGTCGCCGAGTTTCTCCTGGAGGTATTCGTAGCGGAGTCGCTGCTCCCAGAGCTTGAGTTGTTCCGCTTTGTTCTTCGGATGCCCGGCGTCCTTGCGGTTGACGAGGTAGCGGTCGTCGCCGCTGAAGTCGAAGGTCTTGTTGTCGAGGGCGTCGTTGGCGAACTTGTAATTGGCTTCGAGGCGTTGGATGAATTTGTCGAAGATCCGGTGGGCGAGGGAGATGTCGCCGCGGGCGACCTGCTGATTGAGCTTGGGGACGAAGGCCTGGAATTGGGCGATATCCGACTTTAGGAAGAAGAGCTTCTGGTTATCCAGTCGCTTCAGGTAGGTATCGAGGAAGAACTGGGCCTTCTCCGGGGTGAACTCGCGATGCTGTTTGTCGAAGTGATAGTTCTGCATGATGCCGACCACCTTGGAGGCGATCAGACCGTCATACTTGCCGGGGGCGCGGTCCGCTCCCTTGTCGTCCGTCGCCGCGCAAAGCTGGGTGGCGGTCCAAGCGAGCAGGAAGGCGAGGGGGAGAAGGGTTGGCTTCGATTTCACAGGGGTTGGAATTAGCATGATTTACGCCATTGGAATACTTTATTTGTCGGAAAATTCAACGCATCCGGGACTTTGAGACCCGGGAATGACGCTCCGCGTTCGAACTGGACGGCGGATTCAGCGCGGCAGGGGCAGGATTGCCGGGGGACCGAGATTGGAACTGCGGTCGATCGCGGTGACGGCGACGTGATCGATCTGCTCCAGGGCCTTGCCGGACAAGGTGTGGCTGCGGACGGAGCCGGGCAGGATCTCGGTTTTCCAGTTGGAACCGGAGCGGGTTTGAAACAGCCATCGGGCGGCGCGTTCGGATCCCCGGCGTTCGGACCATGTCAGTTCGACGGAGTCGGAGCGACGGGATCGGGAGCGTTGGAGGGCGGGTTTGTCGGGGGGCGCGCTGCCGCGCCAGGGGGCGGCGGGCGGCAGGGCGGGGCCGGTGTAGACGCGGTTGTGTATGGAGGAGAGGAGGGTCTTGTTCTCCATGAGGCTGCTCATGTTGTAATGGAGGTGGCCGGAGACGCCGCGATCGGCGCGGGCGAGGGCGATCTGATCGGGGATCTCGGCTGCGGTGAACTGGGCGCCCGCCTTGTGGGAGGCGAGTCCCGGCCACACATGGCGGCCGGCGACATTCTGCTGCGACCACCAATCAAGGAGCAGCCGGTAGCTTTGCGCGGGAGGCTTGATGGGCCAGTAGAGCTGGGGGGCGCAGTAGTCAAGCCATCCTTCACGGAGCCAAAGACGTGAATCGGTGTAGATCTGCTCGTAGGTGTCCATGCCCTGGATCGGACCCGGGTTGCCGGGGCGCCAGATGCCGAAGGGGCTGATCCCTACGCGGACCCAGGGCTTGGCCTGCTTCACGTTGGCATAGAGCGAGCGGATGAAATAGTTGATGGTCTGGCGGCGGCGTTCGTTGCGGTCCAGCTTCCCTCCGGCCTTCCGGTAGGCGCGCCAGCTGGCGTCGTCGGGGAAATCGACGATCTCTCCGCGGGAGTCCTTTTTCTGAGAGGGGTAGAAGTAGTCGTCGAGATGAACGCCGTCGATGTCGTAGCGGCGGACGACATCCAGGATGACATTCATGGTGTGGGACTGGGATTTTCGTTCGCCGGGATCGAGCCACTGGTAGGCCCCATAGGACTTGACCAGGTGGGGCTGCAGGCGGCTGATGTGATTGAGGGCGGGGGTGGATTTTCCGGAAGGATGACGGACGCGAAAGGGGTTGAACCAGGCGTGGAGTTCGAGGCCGCGCTGGTGACATTCCTTGATCGCAAAGGCGAGGGGGTCGTAGCGGGGCGACGGCGGGCGTCCCATGACGCCGGTCAGGTATTCGGACCAGGGCTCCAGGGCAGACGCGTAAAAGGCGTCGCAGGCCGGTCGGACCTGAAGGATGACGGCGTTGAGCTTGAGGACCTTGACGCGATCCAGGATGGCGATGAGTTCGGCCTGTTGGTCCTTTGCGGAGAGACCGGGTTTCGAAGGCCAGTCGATGTTGGAAACGGTCGCGATCCAGACCCCGCGAAACTCGCGGGGCGGCGAGGGCGGGCTGGGGGAGGCCCATGCGGTGGCGATGCTCGCCAGGAACAGCGTTGTTGCGAGGAAGGCTTGGAGAATGCGGGGCGAATGCGGCATGGCGGCTCTCCATTGGACGAGCCGGGCATTTACGGCGCTCCCGATCATGCGGGGGCGGCGTTGTGGGTAAGTCGGCACGCGCGGATTGAACCAGTCGGTGACAAGGGAGGCAATGCCAATGGCGTGCGCGGTAGGACAGGGCTTCCGAGCCTGTCCCAAGCACGGCAATACAGCGTCGAATCGTACCGGTCGCCTCCGAAATGTCGGTCGCCTGTGAGATTTGCTTCAGACAGGCTGCCGCCTCCGTTGCACTTCGTCGCGCCGGGGGAACCCTGTCCTACGTGATGCGAACCATCATCAGCGGCTGCGCAGGTCTCCGACACGGCTAGGCTCCGATCATGGCGTTCAATCGGACTTCTGGCATAAAGGGGTTGAATAATGCGACGTGGGCGGGATGATCGCCGGCGCATGAGTTCGGACGATTACCAATACGGACGGGCCAGCAACGGCTGGCTCATTGCGGCGGCGGTTTCGGTGGCGTTGGTCGCGGTCCTTTTTCTGGCGTTGAAACGCGACGTGCGGGTCGTGGAGACGCAGGGCGAGACCTTGACTGTCTACTGCGCCGCGGGGATCCGGAAGCCGGTTGAGGAGTTGGCGAAACTTTACGAGCAGGAATTCGGCCTGACCGTGCGACTGGATTATGGCTCGAGCGGCGAGATGGAGGGGAAATTGGCGTTGGATCTTCAGAATGGCGCCACCCGGGCCGATCTCTATATCCCGGCGGACCAGTCGTTTTCGGATCGGGCAGGGGACAAGGGGCTGACCGCCGAGTCCGTTCCACTGGCGAGCTTCACGCTGACGCTCGCGGTGCGTCCGGACTCGAAACACGATTTCACGACGGTCGATGAACTCCTGGCCAGCGGCGCGGGATTCGCCGTCTGCGATGAGTTGGCGGGAGTGGGCAAGAAGACCAAGGAAGTCCTGTCGAAGTCCGGGAAATGGGAGGTGGTCAAGGCGGCGGCGAAGGCGAGTTTTCCGCGGGTGCCCGAGGCGGCCAATGCGGTGAAGTCGTCGGAGACGATCGAGGCGGCCTTCCTGTGGGATTCGACGGCCAAACAGTTCGGATTGGGGCAGGCGGAGATACCCGAGCTGGCGGACGGCCGCGCATTGATCACTGCGAACGTAACCGCGGCTACGGCGAAGGCGACCCGCGCGCTTCATTTTGCGCGATACCTCTCGTCGCCGGAGAAGGGCAATCCGGTCTTTCAAAAGCATTTCTTTGTTCCGGTTCCGGGCGACGCCTGGACGGAGCATCCTGAAATTGTCGCCTATTGCGGCGGGGTGAACCGCAATGCGTTGGAGGAGACCATCGCGGAGTTTGAGAAACGAGAGGGCTGCACGATCAAGACGACCTACGCCGGGTGCGGCACGATCGTCGGCAACATCGAGGCCGGGAGGTTTTCCATGCCGGATGCCTTCATGACCTGCGACGCCTCCTACATGACCATGGTGCAGAAGGACTTTCTTGGTCCGGAGGACGTCTCCAGCACGAAGATCGTGATGCTCGTGCGCAAGGGGAATCCGAAGGGGATCAAGGCCTTGGAAGACCTGACGAAGGACGGGGTGTCGGTTGGCACGACGGAGCCGAGGCACAGCACGTTGGGCGCGTTGAGTTGGAAGATGTTCGAGGAGACCGGCATCCGTGAGACCCTGGAGAGGAAGAAGTCGGTCATTGTAACGACGCCGACCGCGCATGAGCTGATCCTGCAGATGGAGGGGCACACCAAGCTGGATGTGGCCCTGGTCTACGAGGCGAACTGCCAGCAACTGACCGACAACTTTGAGCTGGTTCCGATCGATCTGCCGTTGGCCAAGGCGGTGCAGAACATCGCGGTCAGCAGGGGGTCGAGGTTTCCGCATCTCAGCGCGCGGTTGATGGAAGCCGTTCTCTCGGCGCAGTCGAAGGAGCGTTTTCTTGAGAACGGTTTTTCCTGGGAGGCGAAGGGCGCGGTCGACGCCGCGGAATGACAGGGGAGTGATTGAAACCGGGATGGGAACATGCAGGCGGGGCGTGGAATTCACTCCGCTGCAATCTCCGAAATTCCGGGAGTGGGGAACATGCCGGATCCTTGAACCATTCAAGGCTGAAGCGGAACAAATTTGGCGCTCCGGAGGGCTTGGTCCGCGCGACGCCACCCGCTTCTGGTTGCGCCCGGCGCGCGGGTGCGTTCAAGTTCCTCATTGCGGCATCCGCGTCTGATCTTCTAGAAACGGCGGTCCTTTCCCGGATAAACAGATGAAACCGTCCGACCAACCTGATGCCGTCGATGCCGTGGATGAATTCCGCGCGCCGTCGGACGCCCCGTTTCTGACGGGGTTGATCGTGTTGGGCGGGACCTATGTGGCGATCATTGTCCTGATGTTCCTGGCGGACCTGGCGTTCACGGATACGGATTCGATACTCGGGGCGTTGAGGGAGCCGGAAATCCGTTATTCGATCAAGCTGAGCCTGATCAGCTGCACGATCTCGACGGTCTTGTCGGTGTGGGTGGCCGTGCCGATCGGCTACCTGATGTCGCGGTTTCAGTTTGGGGGCAAGAGCGCGGTGGACGCGATATTGGACATCCCGATCGTGCTGCCGCCGCTGGTCATCGGCATCAGCCTGTTGATCCTGTTCAATTACCCGCCATTCGAGTGGCTCAGCGAGCATGTGGTCTTTGAGATTCCCGCGGTGATTCTGGCCCAGTTCATGGTGGCCTGCGCCTTCGCGGTCCGGACCATGCGCGTCACCTTCGATCAGATTCCCACGCGTTTTGAGGATGTGGCGATGACCCTGGGCTGCAATCGGAGTCAGGCGTTCTGGAAGGTGATCCTGCCGCAGGCCCGCCATGGCCTCCTCGCTGCGGCGACGCTGGCCTGGGCGCGATCGTTGGGTGAGTTCGGGCCGATCCTGGTCTTTGCGGGTTCGACGCGCATGCGGACGGAGGTGTTGCCCACGTCGGTGTATCTTGAAATGCAGGCGGGGAACACGAAGGGGATGCTGGCCGTGGCGTTGATCATGGTTGCGGCGGCGGTGGTCGTGCTGGTGACGGCGCGACTGTTCGGGATGCAGAGGATCAACGCATGATACGCGTCACCGATCTTTGCCTGAACCAGGGCGACTTCCGTTTGCGGGACGTGAGTTTCGCGGTTCCGACCGGAGAGTATGCCGCCCTGATGGGGCGCAGCGGTTGCGGCAAGACGACGGCGCTGGAGGTGGTCTGCGGATTGCGGAGTTTTGAATCGGGTCGGATCGAGGTGTCCGGGCGTGAGGTCGGTCGCCTCAAACCGGCGGAACGGGGGATCGGTTACGTGCCGCAGGACAGGGCCCTGTTCCCGACGATGCGGATACGGGATCAGATCGCCTTTTCCCTGGTCATTCGCAGGTGGAGCCCAAAGGAGATCGGACGCAGGGTGGATGAACTGGCCGAGTTGCTGGGCATCACGCATCTGCTGGACCGCATGCCGGAGGGATTGAGCGGCGGCGAATCGCAGCGGATCGCCCTGGCGCGCGCCCTGGCGTTCCGTCCCAAGGCGCTCTGTCTCGACGAGCCGCTGAATGCGCTGGATGAGGAACTGCATGACGAGATCTGCGAATTGCTGGACGAGGTGCATCGGCAGACGAGGGTGACCGTCCTGCATATCACCCACAGTCCGTCCGAGGCCCGGAAGTTGGCGGGAATCGTCTTTCGCATGGCGGACGGGAGAATCACCGAGGAAGGCGCGCCGGAATGATATGGGCGATGCTTTCGGCTGGAATGATCCAGCGCGAAGGCGTTTGATGAACTGGAGATGGATCCAGACCCGACATTGACTCCGGAAGAGCGCGCTGTCCACGAATGGCAGATGTGGGTCCCTGGCTTTGGCGAGGAGGGGCAAGAGCGGTTGAAAGGCTCCTCTGTTCTCATCTCCCGGGTAGGGGGACTGGGCGGACTGGTCGCCTACGAACTCGCCGCGGCTGGTGTGGGCCGCCTGGTCCTGGCGCACGCCGGCAAGGTCAAACCCAGCGACCTCAATCGCCAACTCCTCATGACGCACGATTGGATCGGAAAGAGCCGCGTCGAGCGCGCCGGTCAACGACTGCGCGACCTGAATCCGAGGATCGAGATTGAAACGGTCCCGGAGAATGTCTCGGATGACAATGCAGACCGGTTGGTCGCCGGCGTGGATCTGGTCGTGGACGCGGCGCCGTTGTTTGAGGAGCGCTACGCGATGAACGACGCGGCGGTGCGTCATTCCAAGCCCCTGGTGGAGTGCGCGATGTATGACATGGAGACGCAGATCACCTCATTCAAACCGGGCGTGACCGGATGTCTTCGCTGCCTGTATCCCGAAAAACCGCCTTATTGGAAGCGGCAGTTTCCGGTGTTCGGCGCGGTGTCGGGCAGCGTGGCCTGCCTGGGCGCGACAGAGGCGATCAAGATGCTGACCGAA
This sequence comes from Verrucomicrobiales bacterium, assembly GCA_038126035.1. GTDB lineage: Bacteria > Verrucomicrobiota > Verrucomicrobiia > Limisphaerales > JAYPEY01 > JAYPEY01. The sequence goes on from JAYPEY010000081.1 coordinate 8,491, forward strand.
CTGGGTGAGCCGCTTTACAAACGGTTGTTGTGTTGCGATCTCAGGACAATGCGTTTTCGCACGATGCGGATCGGGGCCGATCCGGATTGTCCGGTGTGCGGCAAAGGGGGGGAGGGCGGACAGGAATGAAGGGTATCCTGACAAGCCTGCGCGTTTTGATCGGCGGGGTCCTGTTCCTGGGGCTCTGTTGGTTGACCATCACGTTCGTCGACGCGGCCCTTCAGGGCGAGAATCCGCACGAACGCAACGTCGGCTGGGGAATGGCGGCTGGCTGCGTCCTGTTCGCGGCAATTGTCTGGAAGTTCATCCTGTATCGGGGCGCGCGGCGCGAAGGCTCTTCCGGTTTCTTTGGGTGGATGACGGAGCCCCACGAAACTCCGCGGCGACCGGGAAGCGCCTTGTTGACCCCGCGCGACGGATCCCGCCCCAGTGAACCGGAAAAGAAGCGGCGCGCCGTGGTCCGGGAGATCGACCGGTTCGAGTATTGAGGGCGAGCCCCAAGGAGCGGCGACATTCCGGGCGCGTTCGTTATGACTTGGCCCCGGGGCGGCTGTGGGCCTTCTGCGACCTGAGGCCGCACGGCGACAGGAATGTCGCCGCTCCTTGCGCTACGCCTACGCCACCACGGCGCGAAGATCGTCGGTTTTGGTCTTCAAGGTCAGGGGCGTTCCGGAGTCCCAGAAGTCGGCGGAGACATATCCCAGCGCAACGACGCCGGAGCCGTCCATGGCGCAGGTCGCGCTGGTGATCCAGCCGGCCTTGCGTTCCCCTGCGTGGAGCAGGTCTCCGTTTGCCGGAAGGTCGCTGCCGGAGGTCTCGATGGTCAACCGGCAGAATCGTCGTTTGGCGCGGCCGTAGGTTCTGATTCGGGCGATGACCTCCTGGCCGATGTAGCAGCCCTTGCTGTAGCTGATGGCTTCCTCGGCTATCCCGGTTTCGGATACGAGATTGGATTCATCCATGTCGACGCCGTAGCGGGGGATGCCTGCGAGAATGCGCGCCTGCTCCAAGGCGGCGTCGCCGCAGACGTCGCCACCCGCGGAGTTGACGGCGGCGAGCAGCGCCTCGAACGCGGATTTCAGTGATCCGGTTGGAACATACAGCTCGAAGCCCGGCTGCCCTGTCCGCGCGCGGTTGACGAGATAGATTTCGCCGAATGTATCATGGTTCAGCGCGACGACCTGGCGGGGCTCGGAGGGGGGCGCGGCGCCAAGATTCAACGATTCGACCGCGCTGGAGCTTTTTGGCCCCTGGACGCTCAACAGGCCGTAGTGCGGCGCCACATCGACGATCTCGACATCCTCGGCGATGATGAATTGATTCAACCGGTCCGAGACGCGTTCTGTCAGCCCGGGCTCAAAATCGAGAAGCAATTCCTCATTGAGCCGGTGGACGCTGAGGTCGCTCAGGATCTTTCCCTTGTGATCCACCAGGGCGGCCAGGCAGCCTTCGCCGGGTTTCAGTTTCCTGATGTCATTGGTGACCTGGCCGTGGAGAAACGGCACGCGGTCGGGGCCGATGACGCAGAGGCGACTGCGAAAACCGAGGTCAATCAGGGCCGAGGATTCCTGAAGCAGGCGGAATTCCCCGACGACGTCGCCGTAGCTCTCGACATATTCAGATCCGTTGAAGTCGGAGAATCGGGCGCAGAGATCCGCGTGGAGGTCGTGGAGTGGGAGTGGGGGCATCGGTGAAATGGAAGGCGGCAGCGCTCAGGCCACCACATCGTCGACGACATGGCCTTCGACGCCGGTGAGGCGGAAGTCGAGGCCGGCGTGGCGGAAAGTGAGTCGTTCGTGGTCGAAGCCGAGGAGGTGCAGGATGGTGGCGTGCAGGTCGCGCACGTGGACCTTGTCCTGCACGGCCTGGAATCCGAATTCATCCGTGGCGCCGTGGATATGGCCGCCTTTGACGCCGCCGCCGGCCAGCCACATGGTGAAGCCATAGTGGTTGTGGTCGCGGCCGCTGATCGTGCCGGCGTTGGAGCCGGGTTTGGGCAGTTCGACAGTGGGGGTGCGTCCGAACTCGCCGCCCCAGATGACCAGCGTGTCGTCCAGCATGCCGCGCTGTTTCAGGTCGGTCAGCAGAGCGCCGATGGCCTGGTCGCATTCGGCGGCGAGGCGGCGATGGTTCTTCTCGATCTGGTCATGGCTGTCCCAAGGCTGGCCGCCGCCATGCCAGACCTGGACGTGGCGAACGCCGCGTTCGATCAGTCGACGGGCCATCAGGATCTGCCGGGCCTGAACGGTGTCGCCGTACATTTTGCGGATGGATTCCGGCTCGCGGTCGATGTCAAACGCGTCGGTCGCCTCCATCTGCATGCGGTAGGCGAGTTCGAAGGACTGGATGCGGGCGTCGAGGTTGGCGTCTGCGGGGCGTTGGGCGCGATGGCCGGCGTTGAGTTTCTGCAGAAAGTCCAGTTGCGCGCGCTGGGTCGGAAGCGACTGGGTGTTGTTGCGGATGTTCTCGATGAGTTTCTCGACGGCCTTGTTCGTGGTGTTGATGTGGGTTCCCTGAAAGACGCCGGGGAGGAAGGCGGACTGCCAGTTCTGCGATTCGGCGATGGGGAAGCCGGGGCAAAGCACGACGAAGCCGGGGAGATTCTCGTTTTCGGTGCCCAGTCCGTAGGTGACCCAGGAGCCCATGCTGGGACGAACGAGCCGCGCTGCGCCGCAGTTCATCAGCATCAGCGAAGGCTCGTGATTGGGCACATCCGCGTGCATGGAGTGGATAAGGCACATGTCGTCTATGTGCTCGGCGGTGTGCTTGAAGAGATCGGAGACCTCGATGCCGCTCTGCCCGTATTTCCGGAATTCAAAGGGCGAGGGATAGGCGGCTCCGGTGGGGCGTTCGGTGCGGAGCTGGAAATCCTTTGGCAGGGCCCTGCCCGCGTGCTTCTTGAGCAGATGTTTCGGGTCGAAGGTGTCGACGTGCGAGGGCCCCCCATTCATGAAAAGGTGGATGACCCGCTTGGCCCGGGCGGGGAAATGCGGGGCGCGGGAGGCCAGAGGGGACTGAAATGCGGCGGCGCCGGTGCTCGGCGAGAAAAGGCCGGCGGAACCCATGAGATCCGCCAGGCCGAGCGCGCCCATGCCCATGCCGCAGCGGGTCAGGACCTCGCGTCGGGACGGCAATCCGTGCGGTCGCGTCGGGGTGGTGTTCCGTTTCGAATTCTGCATATCGTTGATCAAGAGACGTTCGCGCGCGCGCGGCATTCAAGACTGGATGAAGTAACTGAGGTTCTCCAGTTCCATGGCCAGGTTGACATTGTTGACCATCACCTCGTCGGGAACCTGGAGAACCACCGGCGCGAAGTTGAGGATGCCGGTGACGCCCACCTTGACCAGTTCGTTGGCGACCTCCTGCGCCTCCTCGCCCGGCACCGAGATGATGGCCATCTTCACCGAATGCTCCTCGACCACGCCGGCCAGTTTGTCCATCCCATGCAGGGGCTGCTTGACCTTCTTGTTGCGCGGCTGATCGGGGAACTGGTCGAAGGCGGCGACAATCTCGAAGCCCTCCTTGTCGAAGCCGCGATAGGAGAGCAGGGCCGTGCCCAGGTTGCCGACGCCGACGAGGATGACCTTCTGCAGGCTGGCCGTCCCGAGAAGGTCGATGATCATCTGGGAAAGCTGATCCACCTCGTAGCCGAGCCCCCGGCGACCGAACTGACCGAAGTAGGTGAGGTCCTTGCGGAGTTGGGTGGGTTTTACGCCCGCCGCCTGCGCCAAGGCATCACTGGAAACGGTCTGGATGCCGTTGTCCTGCAGGCGCTGCAGACAGCGCAGATAGAGCGAAAGGCGGTAGATCGCCTTCCGCGGAATATCAGCGCGTTGGACTTTGTCGGGTTTCTTCAAGACGCAGGCAAGGTAGTGGATCGTGAAGGCGGAGGCAATACGGACGGGATGGCGGGCGCCTGCGCGAAATCGCAAGCTCCAAGCTCCAAATGCCAGATCGGAGGTCCGGTTTGAATATTCAGGCCGTTCAGGCATGCTGGGGCCGTATGCAGACAATCATGGACCGAAGTCGTTTTCTCCAGCGATCCTTCCTTGCGATGACCGGGGCGTTGCTGCCCGGGGCGCTGGGAGTCGCCGCCGCAACCGCTTCTGACGGCCCCAACCCCGTCGCCTTTTTCGAAAAGCCACTGCAGTCGTTGAGCGTTGATGAGTTGGCCGACACCCTGGCCGAGATCGGCTTCGATGGCGTCGAGGCGACGATTCGCAAGGGCGGCAGGATCGAACCGGAGCGGGCAGCCGATGAATTGCCCGGTTATGTCGCCGCGCTGGCCCGGCGTAAACTGAAGATCCATGTCATGGCGACCAGCATCGATCGCGCGGATCAAGCGCATGCCGAAGCAACCCTGCGCACGGCCGCCAAACTGGGTGTCAAGAGCTGGCGGATGGCCGGATTGAAATACGATCTGAGGAAACCGATCCGCGCGCAGTTGGACGCCTTGAAGCCGCGGTTACGGGAGCTCGCCGCCCTGAATCGCGAACTCGGACTGACCGCCGTTTACCAAAACCACGCCGGCTCATCGAACGTCGGCGGACCCATTTGGGATCTGGATTACCTGATGAGCGAGTTCGATCCGAACGACATCGCCGTGGCCTACGACATCCGCCACGCCATGGTCGAGGGCTCCTCCGCCTGGCCGGTGAGCTTTCAGATGATCCGGCCGCGGATACGGGCCGTCTATGTGAAGGATTTCGTGTTTGAAAAAGGCAGGGCAAAAAACGTTCCGATGGGGGAGGGGCATGTGGGTGAGAAATTCTACAAGGCTTTGAAGCAGAGCGGTTACACGGGGCCGATCTCCATTCATTCGCCCTACATTCGCGCCAAGAACCGGGGGGAGGCATTGGCGGCGAAGGAGGCGATCAATCGGGACTTCGAGCATCTGCGGAAGCAGTTGGGTGGTTGACGGTCTGTTGGTCAGGGGCCGGCATTGTTGTGTCGCCGCTACGCGGCTCATTGCCGTTCTTGATATGAACCGTGGACTTGGCGCGTTGCGCCTTCATCCACGGCTATTCATGTGTCGGCGCTATGCGCCTGAAGCTCTCTGCGTTCCTCCGGAACGTCCGAAGTCCACACTGCTCTCAACCATCCCGAATCGGCAACCAAGGCGCATGGCGCCGACACGTGAACAGCCGTGGTCACAGGTCGCTTGCGACACGGCCACGGTCACTCCAGTGTAAGTGGATTCCCCTCAATTGCGGTGGAAGCGTGGACATTTCGAGCCTGTGTGTCTTTTTGCAGGGCTGGAATCCAAGGCAGTTCGAGAGAAGCTGATTGGATGCGTTCACGAAGTTGCGTCACAGACTCAACGAGATTCAAAAGTCGTGGGCGAATGGTGAACTGGGGCTCGTAGGGCACGACAATAAGTCAAGTATAAGTCCAGTTTTAAGTCAAGCGCATGAGATGCAAGATGACGGACAGTGCGTTCCGTATGCATTTCATTGTAAATCAATACGTTGGATACCTGCTCTCCACCAGAAGCAATCAAGACTGTTGTGCATACCACTCGAAATAGACGGACATACGACCGCGTCCACGACAAAAAACGGCCGACGTTGCCGTCGGCCGTTTGCTGGATTGGAATGTTTGGCCGCCCTATTCGGCGACAGCGGCGGCGACCATGTCGCCGACTTCGGTGGTGCTGAAGCCCATCTTTCCGGCGCCGAGGTCCTTGATCTTCTCGCGGGTGATGTTGATGACCACGTCCTCGATGCGCTTGGCGGCCTCGGTTTCGCCGAGGAAGTCGAGCATCATCTGGCCGGCACAGATGGCGGCGAGAGGGTTGATGACATTCTGGCCGGTGTATTTCGGCGCGCTGCCTCCGATGGGTTCGAACATGCTGGTGCCCTCGGGGTTGATATTGCCGCCGGCGGCGATGCCCATGCCGCCCTGCACCATGGCGCCGAGGTCGGTGATGATGTCGCCGAACATGTTGTCGGTCACGATGACGTCGAACCACTCAGGATTCTTGACGAACCACATGGTGGTGGCGTCGACGTGCGCGTAGTCGCGCTTGATGTCGGAGAAGTCGGCGTCGCCGATCTCGTTGAAGGCGCGCTCCCAGAGGTCGAAGGCGTAGGTGAGGACGTTGGTCTTGCCGCAGAGGGTGAGGTTCTTGTCCTTGTTGCGCTTGCGGGTGTATTCGAAGGCGAAGCGCAGGCAGCGTTCGACGCCGCGGCGGGTGTTGACGCTTTCCTGGATGGCCACCTCGTTGGGGGTGCCCTTGAAAACAAAACCGCCGGAACCCGTGTAGAGTCCCTCGTTGTTTTCACGGACGACGACGAAGTCCACATCGTCAGGGCCCTTGCCTTTGACGGGGCAGAAACGCTCGTCATAGAGCTTCACCGGACGGAGGTTGATGTATTGCTCCAATTCAAAACGGGTGCGGAGCAGGATGCCCTTCTCGAGGATGCCGGGTTTCACATCGGGGTGCCCGATGGCGCCGAGAAGAATGGCGGGGTATTTCTTGAGCTCCTCCAGCACGCTGTCCGGCAGGGCTTCGCCGGTGCGGAGGTAGGCGTCGCCGCCGATGTCGTAGTCGGTGAAATTGAGTTTGAAGCCGAATTTCTCGGCCGCGACCTTGAGGACCTTGACGGATTCCTGCGCGACCTCCGGCCCGGTGCCGTCGCCGCCGATTACTGCGATGTCGTAACTGTTCATTCGAGTGTCTTTATGGATCGTTCCCGCGATTGGGAGCCGACGAATGTATCGGTTCGCCTTTTGGATTCAACGGAATTCTTTTGGTGCAAGACCAAGATTGGTCAGGAATGTACTAGATTAAGTTTGCTTATCGGGGGGGCACAGAGTCTGTGTTGGCGGGGCGCTCCCGACGGGGGGCTTCGTCAGCGCGTATCGCATAGGGACCATGGGATACTGGCCGCCAAGGCTGAAAGCACGGCGTAGATTGGTGAGCGGCGTATTGCCGCTTCTGGGGGGGATCCTTTGCCTCATCGGGACGGCCTCCGGGGCGACGTTGAAGGAGAGGTTCGTTGTCTCAAAGTGGGAGTCCAAGGACGGCCTGCCCGAGAATTCGGCGACTTCCATAGCCTGGACCCCGGACGGCTTCATGTGGATCGGCACCTTCAACGGCCTGGTGCGCTTCGACGGCGTGGAGATGGAGGTTTACGATTCGAGGAACACGTCCGGTTTGCACGAATCCTCCGTCGTGAATCTTCATTGCGATTCCGAGGGCAGATTATGGGTGGGAACGGGCTCGGGCGTCGTCAGTCTGAAGGACGGGGAGTGGCGTCGTCACGGCGAGGATTCGCCTTGGGACGGCGCGATGGTCCGTTTTTTCGTGGAGGGGGGGGCGGTGAGTTGTTTGCAACGGGGTTCCATGGTGCGATCTGTCGGTTGACTGGAGGAGAGTTGGAGACGCTGCCGCCGCCGGTTCCCGAAGAACCCGAGGGCGGTTATCACGGCACGGCCGACGAAAATGGAAAGCTCTGGGTATACCGGAAGGACTACTTCGGGCATTGGGACGGCGCGCGTTGGGTCGCCGGCGGGGCGGCTGCGGTGAACGCGGTGACCAATGAGTTCCAGGCCGCCGCGCCGGCCCGCAGTGGCGGTTCGTGGGTGTTGACGAAGGAGCGGCTGATCCGGTTGCGCGACGGGGAAATCGAGTCAGACATCCCGTTGAGTCGAAGGATTTACAACATCTGGTCCCTCTATGAGGACGATGACGGGGAGCTCTGGGCGGCCTCCTTCACCGACGGTGTGTTTCTGATTGAGTCGGACGGGGCAGTGTCGATAATGACGGAAGGGGAAGACGGGCTTTCCTCCAATTCGATTCGTTTTGTGACCCGTGGGACTGAAGGGAATCTTTGGATCGGAACCAGCGGCGGCGGTTTGATGAGGTTGCACCCGCGATTGTTCCATGTCTTCGGGGCCGAGAGCAATTCGGGGGCGTCGGTAATCAAGGGCGTCGTCGAGGAGCGGGAGGATGTCCTGTTGCTGGCGACCTACGGCGGCGGCGTGGCGCGTCTCGATATGGCGGCGGCAGCGCCGGAGTTGAGCAAACCGTGGGACTCTCCAGTTTACGCCCAGAGCCTGCTTCGAGACAGCAGGGGGCGGATTTGGATGGGAGGGCACAAGCAGTATCTTTTCGTCCGGGAGAACGGCGTCACGGCCCCCGTCTTGATTGACGAAAAGATGCCCGAAAACGTGCGCGCCTTGTTCGAGGATTCGAAGGGCAACGTCTGGATCGGCGCCGACGGGTCGGTGTTGCGCCAGGGCGTCAACGGCTTGGAGAGGGTCTTGTCGGCAACAGGAGAAATGATCAAGAGCGCGCGTGGGTTTGCTGAACATCCGGAGGACGGTTCGATCTGGGTCGTCAGCGGCGGCGGCCTTCATCGTCTGGGCGACAAGGGGTTTGAAGAAATCAGAGGGAGCGGGAACGAGGTCCTGCGGGGCGCCTTGTGCCTCCATTTCGATGATTCGGGCGCGTTGTGGTTGGGGACGCGGCATCGGGGGCTGCATTGCCTGCGCGATGGGAACTGGTCTTTGATTGGCCTGGAGCAGGGGCTTCCCACAGCATTGGTGGGCAACATTGTCGAGGACGACTTCGGCGCGTTGTGGATGGGGACAGACCGGGGAATTGCACGAGTGACGCGGGAATCATTGGAGGATGTCATGGCAGGCGAAAGGTCGGGGATTGACGTCCAGTTCTTTGGGGAGGCCGACGGCCTGGTCAGCGGGGAGACGGCCTGGGGCTTCCAGCCGTCGGCGACGAGGGACCGTCGTGGGCGACTGTGGTTTTCCACGATCCGGGGAGTTGCGATGGTGGACCCGCGACAATTTGGGATGTCGTCCGTGTCGGCAGCGACGATGTTGACGGGGGGCGGTTACGTCGATCGTTCGGGCGTTGAGCAAAGTCTGCTGATGTCCGCGGGGGGGAGGCGGACGATTGAGGCCGGCGGCTCCGATCTGCGTTTCCGGTTTACATCACCGAATTTCAGCGCGCCCGACCGGGTGAGCTTCGAACATCGGCTGTTTCTCGATGGGGCTCCGGCCCACCGGGGCATCAACAGTGAACGGGAACTACGTTTTGCGCTGCTTCCGCCGGGCGACTACCGGTTGGAGATTCTCGCGCGCAACCATCATGGCGTCGCGCATTCGGAGCCGGCGGTTTTTCATTTTTCCGTGGCGCCCTTCTATTGGCAGACGATCTGGTTTCGCGCGGGAGTCGTGGGGGTCGCCATCCTGATTGCGGGTGCTCTCGTCTGGCAGGTCCGCAGCTACGAGTTGAGGCTTGCGCGCGCGGAGCTTGAGCGCAAGCGGGCCTTGTGGGAGAGCGAGGAACTGCGTCGTCTGGCGATGGAGGTGGCGCGTCTGGAAATGTGGGAATGGCGCCTGCGCTCCGATGAGTTGCGGAGCGCGCCGGGATTGCGGGCCCTGTTCACCGGGGAAGCCTCCGACCGTGGATTTGGCCTCATGGCGGATTGTCTGGAGTTTGTTCATCCGGATGACCGGGCAGAAGTTGAGGCGAGTGTCGCGATGGGCCTGGAGTCGAAAGGACAGATTCACATGGAATTCCGGGTGATCTGGGCGGATGGATCGACGCATTGGCTGGAAGGCCGGGGGGAAGCGCTGAATGACGCGCAAGGAAGGCCTGAGCGCGTCGTCGGAATGATGGTTGACGCCACGGCCCGCAAGCGCGCGGAAGAGGAACGTCGGTGGTTGGAGGCGACGTTTCAGGAGAAGGAGCGGAAGGACAGTCTGGGAGCCATGGCCAGCGGCATCGCCCACGATTTCAACAATCTGCTCACAGCCATCATGTGCAATATCGACCTGGTGCAGTCCCGTCTGGAGCGGGACGCCGACGGGAAGGGCGCCTTGAATGAGGCGGAGGAGGCCGCGGAGCGGGCCGCCGATCTGTGTCGGCAGATGATCGCATACGCGGGCAAGGGACAGTTTGTCAGCGCCCGGATCGACCTGTCGGAGACGATCCGGACGCTGGATGAGGAGTTGCGGCGGGTCGTGGGGGAACGCATCGCATTGGAATTGAGGCTGACGGACGAGCGACCGCGATTCAGCGCGGATCCGGCCCAGGTCGGGCAGGTGATCGTGAACCTGGTCGAGAACGCCGCCGAAGCGATCGGCGAGGGGGCGGGAGGCGTGGTGACGATCGAAACCGAGTCGGTGGAGTTGGACGAGGCGTTCCTTGGCGGCCGTGAATTCGCTCTCAAGCCGTCCGTGGGCCGCAGCATGGCGTTGAGAGTCAGGGATACCGGCGAGGGGCTCGGCAAGGCGGAAATGGCGCGGATCTTTGAGCCGTTCTACAGTTCCAAGTTTCTGGGGCGCGGTCTTGGGCTGGCCGCGGTGATCGGCATCGTGCGCGCGCTTGGCGGAGGGTTGGCCGCATGCGCGCGTCCGGAGGGCGGCATGACATTTGAGGTCTGGTTCCCGGTCTCGGAGGAACCTTCCCCGGATCCGGACGCAGCGTCCCGGTTCTCCGGCGAACGTGAGGGCCGGAGGCGGGCGATTGTCATCGACGACGAGGACGCTGTCCTGGAGACAGCCTGCAAGTGTCTGAACGCGGCGGGATATGAGGCGTTGGCCGCGCGGAGCGGCGCGGAGGGGGTGGCGTTGTTGCAGAATCATCAGGACGAGACGGCGTGCGTCCTGCTCGATCTGATCATGCCGGGCATCGACGGCGTGGAGACCCTCGGACTGCTGCGCCGTGTGGACAAAGAGATTCCCGTATTCCTGATGAGCGGTCTTTCTGAGGAGGACGCCATGGGGCGCTTTACGAACGGCGACATTGCCGGATTCGTGAAGAAGCCTTTCAGGGCGCAGCAGTTGCTTGCGCGGATTCGTGACGTTGTGGACGCCGGGCGGGCCGAGGCTTCGGCGAAACGGGAATGACAGATCGCGGCTTTCTTCGGGCGGGGTGAGAACCCTGGATCTCCCTCGCTCTCGTCCTGCCAGACACAGGAAATGGGGCCAACGCGAGGCTTGGGAATTTGTGAAATGGGTTCTATCATCCGCGCATGGAACAGGTTTTGAAGTATCTGCGCGAGAACGAGGCCCGGTTTGTCGATGATCTGACGGAGTATCTGCGCTTTCCCAGCGTGTCCGCGCAGCCGAGGCACAAGGCCGACATGAGGGCCTGCGCGAAGTGGTTTGCCGACCGGTGCCGCGGATTGGGGCTGCGGACGAATATTCACGTGACCGCGGGGCATCCGATCGTGACGGCGTCCACGAGGAAGCGAAGCGGCTCGAAATCGGGGAAAAAGCCGCACTACCTGGTCTACGGTCACTATGACGTGCAGCCGCCGGAGCCGTTTGAACTTTGGAACACCCCGCCGTTTGAGCCGACGATCAGAAAGGGCGCGATTTATGCCCGGGGCTCCACGGACAACAAGGGCCAGCACCTGGCTCACCTCAATGCAGTGGAGGCCTACCTGAAGACGGGGACGGAACTGCCTTGTGACGTGACCTTTGTCATCGAGGGGGAGGAAGAGGTCGGCAGCGAACATCTGGTCCCGTTTCTCAAGGAGAAGCGCGCGGAGTTGAATTGCGATGGCGTGGTGATTTCGGACAGCGGCATGCCCAGTCCGAAGCACCCGGCGCTGACCTATGGCCTGCGCGGCGTGGTCGCGCTGGAGTTCAAGGTGACCGGACCGGCGCAGGATCTTCATTCGGGCATCTACGGGGGCGCGGTGGACAATCCGGCAATGGTCCTTGCCCAGATCCTGGCGCAATTGCGGGACAAACGGGGACGGGTGGCTGTTCCCGGTTTTTATGAGGACGTCGAGAAACTGACCGCCTACGAGCGGAAACACTTCAAGCGGCTGCCCATCAGCGCCGAAGAATTTCGCAGACTGGTCGGGGCACCGCAGTTGTTCGGGGAGCAGGGCTACAGTCATCACGAACAACGCAGCGCGCGGCCGACGCTAGAAATCAACGGCATCACCAGCGGCTACCAGGGCGAGGGGAGCAAGACAATCGTCCCTTCCTGGGCCAGCGCCAAACTGACCATGCGCCTCGTGCCGGATCAGAATCCCAGGAAGATACTCAGGCAGGTAAAGGCGAGGATCCGGGAGCTTTGCCCGCCGACGGTGAAGCTTTCCATGGAGGACGGCCACGCCGGAGGCGCCTACGTGATCGATCCGCAATGTGATCTCGCCCAGGCCGGGCTTCGGGCGCTGAAGGAATCGTTTGGTTGCGAACCCGTGTTGTTGCGTGAAGGCGGCTCGATTCCGATCGTCTCGGACTTCAAGAAGATCCTGAAGGCGGACTCGCTGCTGCTCGGATTGGCGCTGCCGGATGACAACCTGCATTCACCCAATGAGAAGTTCGATCTGGGCAACTACGCACGGGGCTCGGCCATGGGCGCGATCCTCTGGCGCGAACTTGGTGGTTGATTGGAAGCTCTCGACGCGTTAATCCGTCAAAGCAACAAGCGACATGGATCAAGACGTTCCCCCATACGACGACGCTGACGAGGAAGAGGATTCCGGCCCGCGACTGGAGCCGATCGATCCAATCTTTCATTCCTTTCTGCACGACGGGCCATTCGAGGAGTGCCTTGTGTGCTCCTGCGCCCTGAGGCAGACCCATTACCTGGTTCACAAGACCTGGGTGGGCGAGGAGGTCATCTTTGAGTATGCCATGTGCCACTCCTGCGCCGAGGATCTGCAATCCGAGATGTCCGAGGAATCGGTGGCCCGCTTGACCGAGTTTCTGGAGACCAAGCGCAAGCGCGAGGGAACCTACGAGGTCTGCAATTACTGCGAGAAACCGATCGGGGACTGCAAGGAACGTTCGCTCAACGCCGCCTGCTTCGGCATGGAGATGGACACCCGGCATTATCCGTTGATGATCTGCGGCGAATGCAGCCTGCAGGTGCAGGAAATGCTCTCGCAGCAGACCCGTGACCGTCGGGACCGCTTCATTGGAGACCACTTCGACTGCCCACCCTCGATGGAGATTCCGCTGCCCACGGAATTCGCGAAGTCCTGAGGCGGCTGCGGAGCGCAGTGGGGCTGGCGCGGCAATGCTGAGACCCATGCGCTGACAAAGGAATGGAGACAAAGGAATGTTGCCGGGATTCCTCTGTCTCCATTCCCGTGTCCTGCTGTTTCGAAGATATCGTGGGCAAACAGGGGGAGGTGCGGGGTGGGGTGCGGAATCGAGAACTGCGTTTGGTTGTCCAGCGGCCGTGATGCTTGTCCGAGATGTTCGCCCAATCTGTGGTCAGGGAGCCTGCAGTTATTTCCGTCCCTCTGGGATGATGGTCAGCTTCACCTTCTTCCCGTTGCGTAGCACGACGATATCGACGGGTTTGTCCACCTTGACCGCGTTGAAGGCGACCATGTAGTCGTCGATGTTCTTGACCGGGATACCGGCGAATTCGATGACGATGTCGCCTCCTTTCATGCCGGCCTTGTCGGCGGGGGCTCCGCCGCGGACACCGGACAGCTTTACGCCTTCCACTTCAGCCGCGTAGTCGGGGATCGTGCCCAGGTAGACGCGGAGTCCGCTGACGCTGGCCTTGCTGCTGCGATCGACCTTGGCCCACTCCGGGCGCGCGCCGGGCTTGACGAGGTCGCGGACGATGGAGCCCGCAAATTTGGTCACCCGCTCGACGCCTTCGTAGTTGAGGGTTTCGGCGTCGTCGGTGGGACGATGGTAGTCGTCGTGTGAACCGGTGAAGAAGGCGAGCACGGGGACCTTCTTCGGGTAGAAGGAGGTGGCGTCGGTGGGCAGGTAAGGATCGTCCTGGAGCTTGAGGTCGAAGCCGCCGACGACATTGGCCTTCTCGATCAGGCGTTTCCAGCCTGAGGAGGAGCCGATGCCCTGGAGGATCAGGCGGTTGTCGCGCATGCGGCCGACCATGTCGAAGTTGAGGTAGGCGGAGACGAACTGGTGGGGGATGTGCGGATTCTCGGCGTAACGGGCGGAGCCGAGCAGCCCCATTTCCTCGCCGGACCAGAATCCGAAGATCACGCCGCGCGTGAAGGCCTTGGGATTCTTGTTCCGCCGTTCGACCAGGTCGGCGGCGAGTTCCAGCAGGGTGGCGCAGCCGGAGGCGTTGTCGTCGGCTCCGTTGTGGATCTGGCCGAATTCGTCCTTGCCGGAGCGGGAGCTTCCTTCGCGGCCGTAGCCGAGATGGTCGTAGTGGGCGCCGAGGAGAATGTATTCGGCGTGCGGGTCGCCGCCGCCCGGGAGCAGGATGCCGAGGACGTTTTTCCCGGTCTTGCGGGTGCGGCGGATGGCGGTCTTGATGCGGACGGTGACGCCGGGGATTTCAATGCCGCTTTCCGCATGAGGGTTCTCCTTGTCGAGCGCAGTCTGGAGTTCCGTGAGTGTCTTGCCGCTGTTCTTCAGGAGTTCGTGGGCGACCTTGGAGGTGATGGAGGCGGCGATCATGCCGCCGAGGCTGGAATCTCCGGAGAGAGCGATGAGTTTGCCGGCATTTGGGGAGTTGGGACCGGAGACGAAGAGGACGGCCTTGGCACCGCGTTGTTGGGCGACCTTGGCCTTGTAGTAGAGGGCGGCGTAGCGATTGAGTTCGGCCTTGCGCTTGGGCTCGACGTCCTCCGGAGTGTAACGCAGAACAAGAACGACCTTGTTGCTGACGTTGAGGCCGCTGTAGGGGTCGGTCAATCCGCCGCCTTCCTGCGGCATGGCGAGTCCGTAGCCTCCGAAGACGAGTTCGCCGCGAACCTCGCCATTGGCCGAGAAGGCGAGCGGGCGAAAGTCCTCATCGACCTTCCAGTCCGCGCCGACATTGCCCTTCGGATCCTTGCGGATGACGGACAAATGGTTCTCGCGCTTGATGACCTCGGCTCCCGAGTTGAATTCGAATTCATCGTAATAGCTGTCCTCCTCGTCGCCGAAGGACTCGACGCCGGCGAGTTTGAGTTGGCTGGCGATGTATTCCGCCGCCTTGTGCGCGCCGGGCGTCCCGGTTTCACGGCCTTCCAATTCGTCGGACGCCAGATGCGCCACGTGCGCCTTGAGATCGGCCTCGTTGATGGAGGCCGAAGTCCTGGGAGCGGCGTTCCCGGCTTGTTTGCGCTCCGCGGCCAGACCGAGCGCTTCGATCGCGGCGGCATGGTTCCACTTGGCCATGAAGAGCTGCGATTTCTTGTTCGCGGTGCGCGTCGCGGTCCAGCAAAGGGTCTCGCCGTCGGGCGAGAAGACGGGCAGGCCGTCAAAGCCGTCCTTGTGCGTCACGCGGACCGGTTCCTTGGAGCCCTCGGCGTCCACGAGGTAGAGTTCGAAGTTGTCGAAGCCGAGTTTGTTGGAGGCGAAGATCGCATACTTGCCGCTGGGGTGGAAATAGGGGGCCCAGGACATGGCGTTGAAGTCGGTCAGACGTCGCACATCCGTGCCGTCGGTCCTCATCGTGTAGACGTCGGCGAGCGTGCCCTTCTCATTGAAGCGCCGCCAGATGATGCGTTTGCCGTCGTGTGAAAAGAAGGGGCCGCCGTCGTAGCCGGGGTGATTGGTCAGACGCTTCTGATCCGAGCCATCGGCGTTCATGATGTAGATCTCGCCGAAGTAGGACGGATTGATCTTCAGGATCTGTTGTTCCTTCCTGGAGAGCTTGTCGGCCGGATAGGCGTCGCGCATGGAGCAGAAGACGATCTTCCTTCCATCGGGCGAATAGGCGCCTTCCGCGTCGTAGCCGTAGGCGGTGGTGATGCGTTTGACGCCGCTGCCGTCCCGCTTCGCCACGGTGATGTCCATGTTCTCCTCGTAATCCCAGGAATAGCGGCGCTGCTTCCCGGAGGCGCGGAACTCGATCTCGGCCTTCTGCTTTTCGCGCGCCTCGGGATCATCGTGGGAGGACGCGAAGAGGACCTCGTCGGAGCCGGGGCGGATGAAGGCGCAGGTGGTCTTGCCGTGGCCGGGGGAGACGCGGTGGCTGTCGCCGGTCTCAAGGTCCAGCAGGTAGATCTGGTAGAAGGGGTTGTCCGGTTCGCGCTCGCTTTGGAAGATCAGGGTCCTGCCGTCGGCCGAGAAATAGCCCTCGCCGGAGCGTTTGCCCTCGAAGGTGAGTTGGCGGATGCGCGAAAGGTATCGGGCCTCGTTCGCGGCGTCATCCTCCGCCGCGGACAGAGCGGCCGGGAGCGAGGCGAACAACAGGGCGATGGCGAGGAGCTTTTCGAACAACTTCGATTTCATGGCGGGCAGGATTTAGCCACAAAGACGCGTAAATGGCACAGAAAAAGGAAGGTTTAAAGCTCATCCGCTTGCATGATCCAAGCGCGTCTTCTCCCAGCGCCACACGGGGCCGTCCGCAGGGTCGATCACTTCGCCGATGCGGCGAAAGCCGCATTTGGTCAGGACGCGGGTGGAGGCGTTCTGCTCCGGCAGGGTGTGGGCGCTGACGACGGAGACCCGGTCATCGGTGAAGGCGAAGTTGGTAAGCGCCGCCGCGGCCTCGGTGGCGTAGCCCTTTCCCTCGCGCTCCGGATCGACTCCGTAGGCGATCTCGACCGCGCCGTTTTCGGGAGGGCCCTTGAAACCGCATTGGCCAACCGGGGCGGCGGTTTCGGTAAGGAAGATGGAAAATCCGTGCAGCCAGGGGGAAGCGTCCTCGGCGTCCTCGATCTTGGCCAGCCAATCAGCCGACAATTGCGCCCGGACTTCCGGAGGCATGGCCGCAATCTTGGCGCGCAGCTCTTCCGGAGAGTCGAGCTTCAGGGTTAAAAGATCCGTCTTCAACTGCGCACGCATACTCGAAAAAGGCTTGGATCAAACCGCGAACAATTGTAGCCGCCGGGCAACCGCGGGAGATGGCGGCTCAATCCCGCATGGATCGCGCAAGCTTATCCCGCATTTCCTGCATCTTGTGGAATTGTCCCGCCGAAGTCCGTGACAAATCTCTTTCCTCATAGGGGTCGTTCTCGAGATCGAACAGGAATTCGCCGGAGCTGGGGGTCTGGAGGTATTTCCATTTGCCGGAGCGGACGGCGGACCAGGGTTTGCGCTCAAGTTCAGCGTGGGCTCCGAGTTCCCAGAAGAGGGTGCGGTCCTGCCAGTCGGCGTTGTCGAACAACACCGGGCTGATGTCGCGGCCGTCGAGTTTGGCGTCGTGGGTCTCCGTTCCCGCCAGTTGGCAGAAGGTGGGGAAGAGGTCGAGGGAACAAAGGAGGGCGTTGGATTGGGCGCCGGGCTTGATTCTGCCGGGCCAGCGCATGATGCAGGGGACTTTGATGCCGCCTTCAAAAAGGGTGGCCTTGTCGCCGCGGAGAGGGAGGTTGCTGCCGCCATAGGTGGGGTCGCCGCCGTGGTCGGTGAGGAAGATGACGAGGGTGTCGCGCTCGAGGTCGAGTCGCTTGAGCGCGCCGAGAACGCGGCCGACGCCGTCGTCCAGGGAGACGGTCATGGCGGCGAATTCGCGGCGGATCTTGTCGTCGATGGAGGAGACGCGTTTGATGGCGTCGGCCTTGGGCTGCATGAGATTGACAGGGGCCTTGTCCTTGGGGCTGTAGCCCTTGCCGAAGTGCGGCGCGTTGTAGGCCAGATAGAGGAAAAAGGGCTGATCCTTTGCCCGGCGTTCGGTGAGATGGGCGACAGCCTCGTCGGTGATGAGGTCGGTGGCATAGCCGTCCTCGGGCACATGGCGTTCCTGATGATACCAATCGGGGATGTCGCCGTAGGTCATGGTGAAGAAATCGATGCAGCCGCCGGTGTGGCCGATGAACTTGTCGAAGCCGTGGCGGGTTGGGAGGAGCGATTTGTCGCCGTGGCCGAGGTGCCATTTGCCGATGAGGGCGGTGTGGTAGCCGGCGGTCTTGAGTTTTGCGGCGATGGTGGTTTCGCCGGGCTGGATGCCGGTCTGCTTGTGCTCATCGGCCATGAACATCAGGGCGCTGAGCAATTGATGTCTGGATCGGCTGGGGTTGCGGCCGGTGAGCAGTCCGAAGCGCGAGGGGGTGCAGATGGCCGAAGCGGAATACCATTGGGTAAAGCGGACGCCCTCGGAGGCGAGGCGGTCGATATTCGGCGTGGGGATCTCGCTGCCGTAGCAGCCCACGTCGTTTGTGCCCTGATCATCCGTGAAGATGAGGAGGATGTTGGGCTTGGGCGCGGCGATGGATGTCGCGACGAAGGCGCCGCAGAGCATTGCGGCAAGGGCGGGCAGGCGCATCGGAGGGGGCGGCGAGTTTTTTCAGGGGGCGTAGAGAATGAATGGCTCCGGATCGTCGCCGACCTGCAGCTTCACGGTGCGGTTCTCGATGGAGAGGATCTTGACCGGGATCTTGCCATCGGGTGTGGTGAGATCCCATTCGTCGCCCTGTTCCATGGGGTAGTTCTTGGCGCCGGTGCTGATCATGACGACGGAGCCGGTGATGGCCTTGACGCTGAGGAGCTTGGCGATCTTCTCGCGAGCCTTGGCGCGGGCTTCGGCTTCCGCCTTGGCCTTGGCCTCGGCTTCGGCCTTGGCTTTCGCGGCTTCGGCGGCGGCTTTTGCCTTGGCTTCGGCGGCGGCGCGGGCTTCCGCCATTCTCCGGGCTTCGGCTGCGGCCTCGGCCCGGGCTTTGGCTTCCGCCTCGGCCTCCGCTTCGGCTTTGGCCTGCTCCTCGGCGGCCTTGGCTTCCGCCTCGGCCTTGGCCTTCTCCTCGGCGGCCTTGGCTTCCGCCTCAGGGTCCGCCTGGGCGACCTGTTCGGCTTCGGCCGGAGCCGCGGATTTCGGCCAGAACATCTTGCCCACCACGCCCAGGATGGCGATGCCGAGAACGGCCAGAATAAGGATCTTGGGTTCAGGCAGCTTCTTCTTGGAGCCTGCGGCCTTGGGGGCGTCGCCAGCGGCTGCGGTGTCTGGTTTCGCGGGAGATTCCGCAGCCTTGGCTTTCTGGAATTCGGTGTCGTTTGCCCGGGCGAACTCCGTTTCCGTGGCTGGAGACGGCGCGGGAGGCGGCGCAGGCGCAGGCGCAGGAGCAGTTTCCGGTTCCGGGGTTGGCTCGGGAGCGGCTTCCTGCGCAGGAGCGGGCGCTGCCGCCGGCTCGGGTTCAGGAGCCGGCGTTGGAGCGGCGGGGGGCTCTGTTGTCATCGGCAGGGGCGCAGCGTCTTCCGGCGCCGCGGACAGCGCGGGATCGGCTGGGGCGGGAGGACCGTCGACTTCCATGGAGGCGTCCGGTTCCTTGGGGATCTTGACCGGCTGCATGCAGTCGAAATTGGGGCAGGTGATCTCGCCCCATCTCAACATGTCGGAGTCGAAAGGAACGGGCTTGCCGCAACTGGGGCAGGGAATTTGGTAGTATTGCATGAGGTTGTCTCCGCAGAGGATGCGCGCTGTCCGATGTCTACCGGACGAAGCCCACGATTTCAAGACTGCATGATTCGCCGATCGCGGGGTGCGGGATGCGGGATGCGGGATGCGGGATGCGGGATGCGGGATGCGGGGTGCGGGATGCGGTTGATGGCCAATTGCAGATGGTAAATGTCATAGCAT
>JAYPEY010000082.1:0-4915 GCA_038126035.1 Verrucomicrobiales bacterium
AGGTCCGGCTGGGCCGCCGGCGCGACGGTCGCCGGGGCCGGCGCGCGGCGCGCCGACTTTTCCATGCGACGCTCGATGTTGCTCCGCCAGACCAGCACTGCGGCCAGGCTCAACAGCAGACACACGCAAAACCAGATTACCGGCTTGAATCGCTTCATAACTCCATTTCTGCAAGAACGCCGTCCGGCAGGCCCGCCGCCGCTGACGTTTCGGAGACTTCGCTCCGGATCTCGCATTCAAACTCAACCGTTTCCCAACAGGCAACGGAAACGGACCTTCCGGATGTCCCGATCGCCTCCCGCCCCCGCCACGCATCCGGCGCAAACGCGTTCGCCGACCGCGGATCCAGCGGCTTGTCAGCGACTCTTGTCATGCGTTCGGAGAGGTTCATTCCGGATAAAGCAGGGTGTGGCTTTCAACCACGGCCTTCGGCACGGTTTCAATGACGCAGAGCCCGGTTCCGAACTGGGTCAGATTGACCACGGGCCCCTTGGGCGTCACGCCGAGTTGGAAGTCATCCGGCCGCGCGTTCATGATGTAGTAGGTCCGCCCCGGGATGAAGGTCTCGGACGTGACCGAGGACTCCGGCGGCAGCGGTCCGTCCTCGTCCGGGTCGCGGATGTATTCGTATTGGGGCAGGGTCACGCCGGCGGCTCCCGCGTAGAGACGAACGGGCGTGCCGTTGATCTGTCCGAGCGCCCGCTGGGAATGTCGCAGCCGGAAGGCGATCCGGTTGATGTAGATCCGGTCGGTGGCGAGGTTGACGTTGTTCGTGCCGTTGAATCCGAAACGTGGATTGACGCCCTCCAGGCGAACAACGGACTTGGCGGCGACTTCGGCGGTGACCTGATAGTTGGTGCACAGCCCGCGGTAGGCCCCGGCGGTGAGCACGACAGAGCGTCGAGCCGGCTTGAGCGCCTGTCCCCAGCTGTAGACGGTCAGGCGGGGATGATCCTCGACCTTCAGCAGGGACATCAACTGCAGCGGCAACCGCTCATAAGCGGAATCGGGAATGCCGTAGATCTCCTGCCCGGAGTAGTAGGTGTTGACCGCGAAGCCGCGGTTGAGGACGGGCGAGAAATTCGTCGGGGAGACCGGGTTGTTGACGTTGGTGCCGCCGACGCTCAACTCCTCCACCGCCAGCAACTGCCCGAGGTTGGTGAACATGCCGTTGGGTTGCCGGTCACGCTCGCGACGGATGCCGTTCACAATGCGTCGGATGGCGCCGTTCGCCGGAAACGCGTCCAGGGCCAGCCAACCGAGGATGTTGGCGTTCGTCGGCCCGATGGAAAGATCGTCCACGACATTCGACAGGACCAGCAGTCCGGACAGGGCGGCATACCAGGCCGCGTCGTTGGTCTGGTTGATGGAAAGCAGTCCGCGCGCGGCGGTCGGGCTGGGCGCGACCGTGAAGAGGTCGAGCAGTTCCCAGTCGTTGGTCGGATGCGTGTTGCTCCGCCCCGCCCAACGGGCCCAGGAGTAATCGGGCAGCCCGGGCGGCGGCGTGGTCGGCGCGATGTGGGCCTTGAGATAAATCGTCTGCCAGGGCGTGCCGCGATGGATGCGGCCAAGCCAGCCGATGTTGCCGAATTTGTGGGTGGGGAAATTCCAGTCGTCGGACCAGCGCACCCCCGGATCCTTGAGCGCGAGGTTGTAGGCGATGTGCTCGGGGGCCTGCGAGGCTCCGGGATTCACGAAGGTGTTGGTGCCCACGGTGTTGGTCCGGTTGCCGCCGTCGGTGACAAAGAGGTCGCCCGGACGACGCTTGCCGCCCCAGGGGCTGTAGCGTTCGTTGATGCCGAAGAAGCGATTGGTGACGGTGGGCGATTGGGGCGGTTCAAGGACCTCCACCTCGACCGGCCGGTTCAGGTCGGTCATGTCCTCGCGGGTGTAGTGCACGAGCGGATCATTCGCGGCCCAGCTGTGGCGCGAGACCAACGACCGCAACGCCTCGAACGGGGCCTGCATGTTGGTGCGCGTGTCCTGCCGGTTGAAGAAGGTGCGGAAGCTGGAGGCCTGCTCGGCGGTCGGCGTCTGGTTCGGGTAGGAGGTCCACTCATCCGGACTGATGCCCCGGTAGCCTCCGGCATAGGCCAACTGCTCCAGGACGCCGAAGGTCGGCACGCGGAAATCGTTGGTTCCGCCCGGGCGGCTCGTCTCCCAGAGTCCGGACAACGAGGTCCGGTTCAGCAGTTCCGTCGTCAGGTCGAAGTGGCTGGTCAGGTCGTTCAGGCTGACCACGTCGATGACCTTGTTCAGGTTCGTGTCGATCATCCAGAACGCCAGGCGATGCGTGGCGGTGAGATGCCAGTCGGGCGATTCGAACAACTGCGGCCCGGTGCGATTGAACAGCCGGTTGTTGGGAAGGCTGCCGATCGGAACGAAGGACGGGTTGTTGTTGGTCACGTAGGTCGAGGCTCCGAGCAGGGTTCGGGTGCGGGAAGCCAGGGGAATGATCGCCGCGCCCGGCCAGTTGCCGGCGTTGTTGGTGTATTCCACAAAGGTGGTCGGCTGCACAAAATTGGTCAGGACCATCCCGGCGCTGTTGGTGATCTGGCCCAGGACATCATGCCGCAGGACGATCTTCACCGTGTTCGGGTAGGCCTGGGTGTAGGAATTCCAGGCCTCGGCCGCGATCTGGTTGGTGATGCCGAGCGTGTAGAGCAGGTTGGTCCGGTAGGTGTTGCGGTTCGTGCCGCTGCCCCGGTTCTTCACGACCTCGATCTTGCGTCCGACCGTGACGCGCGACAGCAGGCCAAACTCGTTGAAATTCGGCAGCCCCTTCTTCGCGCCGACCACCAGCGGCACGCCGTAGATGTTGTAGTTGGGCGCCGCGGGATTGCCGGCCTGCAACTCGTCGCGCAGGATGTCCCGATGGGCGGCGACATTCATGTCCAGCCAGGAGCGCCCGAGGAAGTTCGTGTCCATCTCCTGCACGTAGTTGGTGATCTGGACGCGAATGACCTCGTTCATGGCGTCGGTGATGACGGAGAACTGCGGACGGAAGATCGAGGGAGCATGGGGGATCAACTGCCAGTTGGTCGGATCCTGTTCCGGAACCACCGCGCCTGAGGAGTTCGCCAGCGCCTCGTAGATCAGGCCGTTGCGCAGGACCTGCTGCCCGATCAGGTAGCTGAGACCGCCGCCGCCGGCGTTGGTGATTGCGTTCCATTCGGGCAGTTGCGCGCCGGTGGTCGCGTCGTAGATATTGGCCGCGAGCTGCAGCGTCTGGTGAATGTCGGAGCGATAGACGTTGCTGCCCAAGGCCCCGTCCCATACCGGAATGGCGATGGACGTCGCCAGGCTCTGGTTGTTGGCGGCCGAATCCTTGAAGGAGAGTCCGAAGCGCTTCCGCAGCAGGGTGTCCGCCACCATCCCGAACATGTGGTTGGTCATCTCCCAGAAATTCCGCGCCGGAAAGGCGACCGACGCGTTGGTCTCGACCCACGGATCGAACTCGCTGTCCTTGAAGCTGAGCGGCTGGAGGTAGTTCTGGTAATTCGTGATCCGAGTCCGGTCGGAGGCCAGGAAGACGGTGTTGGTCGGCTGCCAGTTCTTGTAGTTGAGGTGGATCTTGTTGGTGTAGGGCTCCCCGGAATCCGTGCCCATCTGCGCCAACATGCGGTAGTAGGTGTAGCGGTTGAAGTGCCCGGCATTCTGACTCACTCCCCGCAGGCGATTGACAAAGTCGTCGTAGTTCTTCAGGCCCGCCGCGGTGGAGTCCAGAAGCAGCTCCGACACGTTGAAGAAGGGGCTGGGCATCGGACTGCCGAACCATGGCGCCGCCACGCCGACCGGAGCCGCCGCGAGCAGGATGATGTCGTCGCCGCCGCTGAAGCCGGAGCTGGCCGTGTCCAGACCGAGCTGCAGGCTGGGGCCGACATGGAGCGGGCCGTTGCCATACAGGTCAAAGCGGTCGGCCGTGCCCCAGAAGTAGAAGGCGTTCGGCGTGCCCTGGCTGAGGAACTGCTGGTTGAAGCTCCAAAGATTGACGAAGTGCTGGTTCTGCGACGGGGTGAACTGGTAGCGGGCGCGGGACAGCTCCATGGCGTGCTCGAAGGCGCGGCCGGTGTTCGGAAGGAAGGGATCGTAGGTGTAGGTGGAGCCCGCGGCGTTCCAGACGCCCCGGTTGAGCTCGACCAGGAAGGCCGCCAGGTTCAATTCCCAGTTGCCGACACCCTGGTTGCGGACATAGCCCTCGTCGTTGGCGTTGTGGGGCAGGTTGATCAGCCGCGCCTGGTTGTGGATGTAATTCAGGTCGAGCGAACGGCTGGTCGGCATGACCAGGTAGGCGTAGCGGCCGACGAAGCGGTTGGTGCCCACGTGCCAGAGGTCGGGCCGGTCCAGCACGCCGATCCATTGCGGGTCGCCCATCCGGTGAACCGGGCTCGGGGCGATCTGCTGCCCCAGGTCGTTCGTGTTCGCGACCCAGCCGCTGGGTTCAAACTGCCCGTTGCGGTTGAAGTCGATGTAGAAGATGAACTCCTGGCCGTCCTCCCGCGGATTGATGCTGCCGTCGCGGTTGATGTCCCGAAAGACCGGAACCCGGGCGTCGAAATAGAGGTTGGCGATGTTGCGCCGCTGGTCGCCCGGATTCAGCGGGGCGCCGTTGCCGTCCTTGTAATTCACATTGGCCAGCGAGGCCTGCCCGGAGAGAAAGCCGCCCGGACGCTCGAAATTGGTCGAGACCATGAAGTCGTAGACCTGTCGGGAATTCGGGCCGTTGGTGGTCAGCATCCGGGTCACGATCTCGCCGACCGCGCGGTCCATGCCGGTCCGCTCCATCTCCTCCGCCATGACAACATCCGCGAGCACGGCGACAGTTTGGCGGGGGGGGGGGGGGGGGGGGGGGGGCGCCCCCCCGCCAAAAGTGGGCCGCCCCACCCGGCGAGAAAGCGCGGTGAGGGGGGGGGGA
>JAYPEY010000082.1:4925-16576 GCA_038126035.1 Verrucomicrobiales bacterium
GCCGGGAATTCGGTCCGTTGGTCGTCAACATCCGGGTCGCGATCTCGCCGACCGCGCGATCCATCCCTGTCCGTTCCATCTCCTCCGCCATGACGATGTCGCCGAGCACGGCGACGGTCTGACGCTCCTGCCGGGTGAGCGTCAGGAACGCCACGGACAGAAAGGTGACCAGCGACAGCATGATCAGCGTCGTGATCAGGGCGATGCCCTGCTCTTTCTGTGGGCGGCGCTTCATTGGAGACGGGTGTTCGAATTGATTCGCAGGGGGACCCGGGCGCGCAGCATCAACACATTGGCCGAGGCGCGATAAAGGTAGTTGCTGACGGCAAAGGTCGAGGGAACCAGCCGCGCCTGCTGCAGCGTGCTCGGCTCCAGCACGCCGATTTCCAGCTCGATGTGCGACGGGATGCTCCGGTTCTTCTCGGACATGAAGATATTGGCCACGTTGTTGGTGACCTCGCCGAAGGCCACCAGGGTATGGTTCGTGTATCCCCGCAACCTCATGTGAACAATCCCCTCCGCCACCTTCTGGACATTCGTCACCGAGGAATTCCGCCGGAAGGAATGGACCAGATCGTCCACGAGGAAATTGGCGAAGTTGGTCTGCAGATGCAGGTGGTCGGCCAGGAGGTAGTTGACCGACTGTTCGTAGCGGTAGAGCGTGCCGACGCCGGCGGTCCAGAGATTGGCGTCGCCGGGACGCGCGCGCGCCGCGTCGGGAAAGACGGGCTCGGTGTTGGGATTCAGGCTCGGAGCCACCGTCGCATTCGCGCGCACGAAGTAACCGACGATGTTCCACTGGTTGCCGTCCCGGGTCAGGAAGAAGAAATCCTGCAGGAAGTGCGCCCGTTCCTGGTTGCCGATCAGCCCCTGTTTCAGGAAGACCGGCGCGTTGGTGTTCGGTCCGAAATAGAAGTTGGTGGCGCCCGGCTTGTAGGTGGCCGTCGCCTGGTCCAGTTCCTCCAGGATCACCCGGAAGGCGGTCCGCGCAGTCTCCTGGATGTCCACCTGTTCGGCCCCGCGGATCATCGCCCGCTGCGTCTGGTCGAACATCGAATAGAGGCCTAGGATGATGACCGTCAGCAACGCCATGGAGATCATCAACTCAATCAACGTCATGCCCCGCCGGCGTGAGGCCGGGCGCGCATTTCGGATGAGGGTGACGAGCTTCATGGTTCAGGGCCGGGTCCGGCCAAACTGGAGGGGGTGAAAAAAGTAGTTGCTGCCCTGGTAGCCGGGGTTGAGGAGATCGGGGTCCGGCTCCGGCAGGTGCTGCCCCGAGATGGTGGCCCGGAAGACGCGCTTGTATTTTCCGATCCGGGGTGTGTTGCCCGCGGTATCCGTGCCATAGACCGGCCACTCGAAGGTCAACCGAAGTTCATGCACGTTGTTGGAACGCACCTGCGGCGCCCCGCCCGCCATCCGCTGGGGATAGATCTCGGACGTGACCAGATAGCTGAAGGAAAGCTGCCGGGCATTGTCGGCCTCCAAGGCCAGTTGATTGCCGCTGTTGGCCAGGAAGCGCGCCTTGGTCTTGAACTTGTTCGTCTGGAAAATGCTCCCCATCGGATAGGCGGGCGCCCAGAAGCCGTTGTCGTAACTGGGGGCGCTCAGATGCCCGATGATGTCCCGGGCTCCCGAATGATTGTAACGGGGATCATTCTGCGGAAACTGGCCATTGGGCGGAACCAGTCCGAAATAGCTGTTCGTCGGAAACCATCGGATCGAAAACGGAAACGAATTCGTGCCGCCGACCCCGTTGGTGTAGAACTGGATCCACTCCAGGTTGCCGGCGAGGTTGTGCAGGTTGGTCGAGCCTGTCCGGATCGCCTCGATCAGCATCTTCGCGTCGTGCGTGATGATCGTCTCCTCGCGGTTCTCCTTCTGCACCTGCATGCCGGTCGGCAGCACGCCGATGATCGCCACCAGGGCGAAGGACACCACCGCGATCGCGATGGCGATCTCGACCAGCGTAAAACCGTCCGTTCCGCGACGTGGGTTGAAGGGCTCGGTCTTCATTGCAGTTGGGGGCGGACGATCCGGGCGCGCCCGGTGAGCCAGTTGATGTGAATGCCCTCGAACAGATCCACGCGGGGCGCGCCGACATTGGCGGTCCAGCTCGCGACGCCGGGAACCCCGACAAACTGCTGGTCGTAGGGGCCATCTCCATAGACGACCCCGTTGTAATTGACCGAGCCTGTCCCGGTGCGCACGTAGTAGGTCACATCCGGAAGGACCGTCCCATTCAATGCGGGCCGCTTCGTTTCCAGGGCATTCGGCAGGGTGTGCAGAAAGGCTCCGCCGCCCGGCGTCCGGGGCCGCAGGACGCTTCCCTCGGTCAGCGGAATCCAGGCGTCCCGCCCGCTCAGCAACTGCCCCTTGGAATCGAACGCAACATACGGGACATCGGCCGTATTGTAGGTGGATGGCGTCAAGTTGTTCGTGCTGTTGGCCACCGGGAAACGCAGCTGTTCATTCCCGAAGTTCTTCACGTTGGTGAATTCGTTGGAATGGATGAAGGTGTTCGGCGGCAGGTATTCCCAGTCGTTCAGATACTCCGGATTCTGCCGTCCGGGCTGTTCCCCGACCCGACGCTTCACATACAACGCGTAACCCGAGCCTTGGTTGCCCACCGCGCGGTTGAGCAGGAGGTAGTCGTTGACGTTGTAGAGAAAGCGGTTGGTGTCGAGATTGACGATGTTGGTGGGGATGAAGGCGACATAGACATTGGCGCGCTGGCTGATGGCCACGTGCCGCGCGTAGCCGAACACGTCGCGCATCTGCCGCTGGGCCACCGGCATCCCCTGCCCCTTGAACAGGGTCTGAAGCGGCTTGATGCTGATCGAGGTGATGATCCCGATGATCGCCAGCACCACGAGCATCTCAATCAGGGTGAATCCCCTTCCGGAACGCGGCCGGAAGGGCCGACGCCCCTCCGCCGGCGCGGCCGCAGGATTCACACTGGATTGAGGAAACTTCATGAGGGGGTTGGCGTCACTCGGCCCAGCTCAGGATGTTGTCGCTGTTGTCGATCTTGTTGCCCGAGGCGTCGGTCCCCTCGGCGTCGGCCTTGATGGACTCGGAGGCGCGGCCGTCCGGGCCGAAGGACCAGATCATGATCTTGGTCTGCACCGCGAAGTCGTCGCTGTTGCCGTTGGGGTCCGCCTGGTTGAAGGTGTTGACCAACCCCGTCTGCCCGGAGCCCTGCGACACGCTCTGCTGCTTGTAGAAGCTGTCCTTGCAGAAGCCGTCGAAGTCCGCGTCGATGGTCACGATGAAGGGATTGCCCCAGGGATCGCGGATGGTCCCGTCCTCGCCGATGCCGCCGGCCTTCGTGCCGCTCACCTGCTTGCCGTTGAAGTAGGGCGTCTTCAGCGCGTTGTACTGGTGGTTGGTGTTGACGGTGGTCGAGCCGTTGCGGTGCTGCGTCAAGGCCATCAGGATGCCCGTGATCTCGCGATTGTTGGCCTCATAAGGGGAGAAGTTGGTGACCACCAGGCTGGTTGACCCCGCGCCCGTCGTGCCGAAGGTGAAGTCAGGATTGGCGAGCGTCGCCTGGCCGTAGGCCTCATTCGACGCCGGCAGCCGCTTGAGGTCCGATTCATAGGCCGCCATGGCGGATTCGAGGTTTTTCATCTCGACGCGCGTGGCGTTGACCTTGGCCTTTTGTTTCACCTTGCCGATCACCGGCAGCAACAGTCCCGCCAGGATGGCGATGATGGCGATGACGACCAGAAGTTCGACCAGCGTAAACCCCAGCTGGCTCCGTGACTTGATGTGTTGTTGGATGTTCATTGGTGTTGGTTGATTGTTCGGCTGCCGCCCCGCTCAGTTGTCCCAGTTGCCGATGATGAGGGTCTCATCGCCGACCTGGATCTCGGCCCAGAGGTCGTAGGAGTTGGGGTTGTTGGAGGGGCTGGAGGCGTTGTAGCGCCAGGGGTTCACCGTCTTGGAATCGCCCTCGACCGTCTTGGCGGCCACGCCCTTGCCCGGCGGAGCCTCGGCCGGCACGATGAGAATCTGGCCGACGCCACCGCCCTGCTCCACAAGCGCGGTCTGATTGGGCTTGATGGTGGGCAGGAAGTTGTTGCCGGCGGTGTTGGGGCCTTCGCCGACATTGGCGAAGCCGCCGATGCCAAAGATCGTCTGCACGTCGGTCTGCGTCAGGGTCACGCGTCCGTCCGGCGTCGTGTAGGTCGAATTGGCGGGGGTGGCGCTGTCGGGGGTGAACTTCACGCCGATGAGTTCGTGATACAGGGAATTGACGGCAAAGTTGCCGCCCTCCTGCGGCGGATAGCCGTTGTACTTCGCGAAATAGCTGTCGATGGCCGTGACCAGCTGGTTGAGTTCCGCGGTCACCCGGGCCTTGCGCTTGGCCTTGCCGGCGACGCCCGCCAGTCCGACAATCAATCCGGCGACCACCGACATGATGGCGATGACCGTCAGCAGTTCCACCAGGGTGAAACCCGCCCTGGCGCGCCGTATGGCCGGTCTGTCTTTCATTTCCTCGCCCAAACGCTCTGCACGACCTGTTGTTCTGTTCTTCATCATTGCCTAGTTCTTGCCCAGTTCCTGTTCCATGCGCTCACTCAACCACTGCTTGATCATGCTCTGGTAGTTGAGGTAGCGCGACCGCGCCAACCGTTTGATCCGCGCCAACATCCGCGGATCGATCCGGAGCGTGATGGTGACCGATTCCGACGAGGAAGAGGCCTTCGCGACCGCGGACTCCATGAGCCGGACATCCAGACGGCTGCCCGCCCAGAACGCCGCCTCCGCCGCTTCATCTTCAAACAGCGGCACATCTTCCCAACTGGTCAATTCTTTCGTCATTTCGGATTCCAACACCGCAACGCGGTTCCGACGCGTCGCCTCCGAAGCGCCGTCCGCCTCAGGCCAGCATCTGCTCGCGCTTCCGCTCGTAAAAGAACTGCTCTTCCGACTCCAGTTCCCGGGCGCAGATGACGCGAAACACTTTCCCGTTGGTGCGATACACACTCAGTATCCCCACCCCTTTCGCCGACTGGCCCAGGTTGAAATACCGGGCCTGCGAGGCGAACCGGGGTGAATCCGGCAGCAAGCGCACCGCAAACGGATCTTCAAAGGACTCTTCAATGTCCCGATACGTCAAAGAACCATTCAACTTGAAAGGCGGATTGTTCCAGTCGAACTCCATTTGAGTTCAAAGGTAAATGAAACGCCCATGCAATGTGAATACAATGTATTTACAAGCGGCGTTACCAGCTGTCAACGGATTGTTTGTCTTTTCTCCTCTGGTTGGGTTGTCACCCCAATTTGTCCAGGCTTCCACCCTACCGGGCGCGATTCCCCCGCAAAATCCCCGAAAGCGGAAACTGTTGCAATTTGGGACACCCGCCGTGCCATGGCGCGAAATAGTCATAAGCAGAGTATTTCGCGAAGATCAGCCGGACATCTTGTCCATCAACACGATCAGGGGCAGGAACAGGGCGATGACGATACTGCCGACGATCACGGCCAGGAACACGATCATGATCGGCTCGAGGAGGGAGGTCATGGCCGCCACGGCGTTGTCGACCTCTTCGTCGTAGTTGTCCGCGATCTTCATCAACATTTCCGGCAGCGCGCCGGTTTGTTCGCCGACGTCCACCATGCTGACCACGATGGGAGGGAAGATGTTCGCCTCCTCCAGGGGCTGGGTGATGGTTTCACCCTCTTTCACGCTTTCATGAATGGAGGAGATGGCGTTGGCGACGATCACGTTGCCCGAGGTTTCACGCACGATGGTCAGGGCCTGCAGGATGGGCACGCCGCTGCTCACCAGGGTGCCCAGGGTGCGTGCGAAACGCGCGATGGCAATCTTGCTGAACACCGGCCCCAGGACCGGCATCTTCATCTTCACCTTGTCGACCACCTTGCGCCCGAATGTGGTCCGGCCGAAAAAGATGAATGCGATGTAGCAGGCGATGCCGATGCCGACCGTCTGCGGCGCGTTGTCCTTCATCTGTTTACTGATGCCCAGGACGATGCGCGTGAAGCCGGGCAGATCCTCGCCCTCGAGCATGTCCGCGAAGATCTCCTCGAACTTCGGAACAACGTAGACCATCAGCACGCCGAGAATGACCGTGGCGACCACGAGCACGGCGACCGGATAGAACATGGCCGCGACCACCTTGCCCTTGATCTTCTGCGCCTTTTCCATGAACTCGGACAGACGCGTCAGAACGACCTCGAGCACACCGCCCAGCTCACCGGCCTTGACCATGTTCACATAAAGCTTGTTGAAGGTCTTGGGATGCTGCGCCAGGGCCTCCGAGAACGTGCTGCCGCCCTCAATGCCGATGGCCAGCTCGTCGATGATGTTCTTCAACGTGTTGTTGCGCTCCTGACGATGCAGCACACGCAGTCCGCGCAACAGGGGCAGACCGGCGTCGACCAGCGTTGCCAACTGCCGGGTGAACTGGGTGAGCACCTTGGCTTTGACCTTGCCGCCGAGAAACGGGATCTTGATGGCGAAACCGCCGCCCTTGGCCTTCTTGCCGGCGGTCGCGCCCTTGCCGCCGCCCTTCCCCTTTTCGCCCTCCTTCCCCTTGGGTTTGTCCGCCTCGACCACCTTGGTCGGGAAGAATCCCATTTCCTTCAGTCGTGTGATGGCCTCGCTCTGGTTGGGCACATCCAGCGTGCCTTTGGTCTCCTTCCCCTTGGAGTCCATGGCGACATATTGAAACTTGGGCATAGGTCGGGATCTGGGTAAGCGGGGTTGTCAGGGCATGGGGACCGGCATCACGTGTATTTCAGCACCTCTTCAATGGTGGTCGCGCCGTCAAAAATGCCGCGCAGGCCGTCGTCGCGCAGGGTGGCCATGCCCATTTCGATCGCGCGCTGCCGCAGAACGACGTGCGGGGCGCGCTCGTTGATCATCTGCCGGATGGGCTCATTGATCTGCAGCAGCTCGTAGATGCCCTTCCGCCCCTTGTAGCCGGTGTCGCTGCAGTTCTGGCAGCCGCGTCCGTAGTAGAAGACCTTGTCGCCGACATCGTAGGGCGAGAGGTTCAACTGGTTCAGCTGGTTCTCCGTCGGCTCGAACGGCGCCCGGCACTTCTTGCAGATCGTGCGGACCAGCCGTTGCGCCAACACGCCGGTCAGCGTGGACGACGCCAGGAAGGGCTCGATCCCCATGTCGACCAGTCGGGTGACCGCCGAGGGCGCGTCGTTCGTATGCAGCGTGCTCAACACAAAGTGACCGGTGAGCGACGCCTGCACCGCGATCTGCGCCGTGTCGAAGTCGCGCATCTCCCCGACCATGATGATATCGGGATCCTGACGCAGGAAGGCGCGCAGCGCGGCGAGAAAGGTCATGCCCACGCTGTCCTGCACCGCCACCTGCATGATGCCCTCCATGTCGTATTCGACCGGGTCCTCCGCGGTGAGCAGCTTGTCCTCCGGCTTGTTGACCCGCCGCAGACAGGCGTAGAGCGTGGTCGTCTTGCCGCAACCCGTGGGTCCGGTCACCACGAAGATGCCGTTCGGCCGCTCGATCACCTCGCTGGTGAACTCCTCGATGAACTTCGGGAATCCCAACTCGCTGATGTCCAGCGTCGCGTTGGCGCGGTCCAGGACACGAAGCACGACCGACTCGCCAAACTTGGTCGGCAGCGTCGAGACACGAAGGTCGACATCGCGCCCGGCGATCCGCAGGGAGATGCGGCCGTCCTGCGGCAGACGTCGCTCGGAAATGTTGAGGTTCGAGATGATCTTGAGACGCGAGGTCACCGGCGTCGCCAGGTAAAGCGGCGGCGGCGCCATTTCATAGAGCGCGCCATCCACACGGTAGCGGATCTTGAATTCATCCTCGAACGGCTCGAAGTGGATGTCCGAGGCGCGGTCCTGCACCGCCTGATAAAGCACGAGATTGACGAAGCGGACGATCGGCGTGGAATCCGCCATTTCCGCCAGGCTGCTGGCGATGTCCTCGGCCTCCTCCAGATCGGCGGCCTGATCCTCCAGATCCCGGTCCTTTCCGATGTCTTCGAGGATGTCCTCCATCGACTCCCCCGCCGCGCCGTAGTGTTTCTCCACCGCGTCGATCACCTGCGCAGGGTCCGCCACCACGGGCTGGATCTCCTTCTTGATCAGGAAGGCCAGTTCGTCATAGACGGACAGGTTCAACGGATCCGCCAGGGCGACCCGGATGGTGTCCCCCCAGTCCGCCACCGGAATGCACTCGTACATCCGCGCCGAGGTGGCCGGGACGCATTGGATCAACTCGTCGCTGAACTCGATCGCCTTGAGGTCCATCACCTCCGCGCCGATGTGATCCGCCATCAGGTCCAGCTGTTGATCCAGGGGCACGAGCTCCAACGACGCCAACACCTGGGAGACCGGCTTGCCGCTGCGGGAGACCTCCTCCTGCACCTCCTCCAACTGAAGGTCGTCGAGCATCCCGAGCTCCTTGACGAGCGCGAGCAGCGGATTGGAGATTGCTTCTGGCATATGCGGGGTGCGTGTGAGGTTCGAGCGGAATTATTCCTCGGCGGCCGGGGCGGCCTCGCCGCCGCCTTCCATGGCCTCTTCCGCCGCCTTGCGGTCGTCGATTTCCTGGATCTTCTGCGCCTGGGTGATCGGATCCTGACACTTCGTCAAGGCGTCCTCCCGGGAGATCTTGCCCTCGTCGTAATACTTCTGAAGCATGCCGTCCAGGGTCACCATGCCGAATTTCGCGCCGGTCTGGATGTCCGAGTTGATGCGGAAGGTCTTGTTGTCGCGGATCAGGGCCGCGATCGAGGGCGTGTTGATCATGATCTCGAAACACGCGACGCGCCCCTTCTTGTCGGAACGCTTCAGCAGAATCTGCGAGATCACCGCCTGCAGCACCGTCGACAGCTGGATGCGGATTGTCTCCTGCTGGTTCATCGGGAACGCGTTCACAATTCGGTCGATGGTCTTCGCCGCCCCGGTGGTATGCAGCGTCCCGAACACCAAGTGACCCGTTTCCGCCGCAGCGACAGCCGCCTCGATCGTCTCAAGGTCGCGCAACTCACCCACCAGGATCACGTCCGGATCCTGACGCAGGGCGCGGCGCAGGGCCTCTGCAAAGGTGGGCACGTCCACCTTCACCTCGCGCTGGGTGATCACCGCCCGCTTGTGGTTGTGGTAAAACTCAATGGGATCCTCAATCGTGATGATATGAGCCTCATCCGAGGTCTCGTTCATGATGTTGATCATCGACGCCAGGGTCGTCGATTTTCCGGAACCGGTGGGCCCCGTCACCAGAATCATGCCGCGCGGCTTGTCCAACAGGTTCTTGATCGTCAACGGCGGCAGCCCAATCTGGTCAACCGTCAACAGATCAGTCGGAATCTGACGCAAAACGAGCGCAAAATTACCTTTCTCCTTGAAAACACTGACTCGAAAACGAGCTTTATCGCTAAAGGAGAAACCGAAGTCCGAACCGCCATTCTCGCGAACCTCCTGAATATTGTCGTCGGAGGCGATGCTGGACATCAACTCCTCGGTGTCCTCCGGCGCGCAAGGGGGCCCATCGACCCGCTCCAGCAGGCCGTGCATGCGGATGGCCGGCGGGATGCCGACACGGATGTGAAGGTCGGCGGAACCGGTATCCACCATCAACTGCAACAAATCGGCCATCGCGTATGAGCCCATAATCTGATCTGCTCCTTTCCTCGGGTTGTTTGGTCGTTAAGGTCTGTAAGTATCGAATATTCAGCAACTGGGGCCGATCCGTCAGTGGCCGCCCTCCTCCTCGTCGTCGGCCACCGTGGCCTTGATGACTTCCTCGGGCGTGGTCATTCCGGCGACCACCTTGCGGGCGCCGTCGTCGCGCAGCGAGCGCATGCCCATTTCCAGAGCGCGCGCGCGGAGGACCGAGTTGGGCACCTTGTCATAAATCAGCTTTCGGGCCTCGTCGTCCACCACGAAGATCTCGAAGATGCCGAAACGCCCGCGATGCCCGGTCCGGTTGCAATCCGCGCAGCCCTCGCCCTTCGTGAAATTGGCCTCTTCGCTCACGGTCGCAGGATCGATTCCGATCGCCTTCAACGGCCCGTCGTCGAAGACGTGCGGAGCCGCGCATTTCTTGCAGATCTTGCGCACCAGACGCTGGGCCATCATGGCGCGAGTCGATGAGGCGACCAGGAAGGGCTTCACTCCAATATCCACCAGACGGGAAACCGCGCCGGGGGCGTCATTCGTGTGCAGCGTGGAGAACACAAGGTGACCCGTGAGCGACGCATTGATGGCGATCGACGCGGTTTCCAAGTCACGAATCTCACCAAGCATGATCACATTCGGCGCCTGACGCAGCATTGCGCGCAGCGCGGCGGCAAACGTCAATCCCACAGCGGCGTGGGTCTGCACCTGGTTGATGCCGGAAAGAACGTATTCCACCGGATCCTCCACCGTGATGATCTTGCGGTCGGGACGATTGATGTAGTTCAGACAGGAGTAAAGCGTCGTCGTTTTGCCCGAACCGGTGGGCCCCGTCACGAGGAGAATGCCGTCCGGCAGACCGATCAGGCGTTCAAACGTCTGTTGATCGTCGGTCAAGAAACCCAGTTCGCCTAGGCCCAGCTTCAGGCCCGTCTTGTCCAGAATACGCATGACGATGCTCTCGCCATGGTTGGTCGGCAGGCAATTGACACGAAGGTCGATGGATTTGCCCGCCACGGTCATCTGGATACGACCGTCCTGCGGAATCCGACGCTCCGCAATGTCCATGCCCGACTGGATCTTCAGACGACTGATCACCGCGCCCTGCAGCTTCTTCGGCGGTCCCTTGACCTCCTGCAGCACGCCGTCAATACGGTAACGGACGCGAAACCGCCGCTCCAGCGGCTCCAAATGGATGTCCGAGGCCCGCATCTTGAAGGCCTCGCCCACGATGCTGTTGGCCAGGCGGATGATCGGGGCGTCCGAATCCACGTCCTCGTCGTCGTCCCCCATCGTCACGCCCTGAAAATCCGTCAGCGCATCCTGGGTGACATCGGCGACCATCTTCTGAAACTCGTCCTTTTCCGCGCTGCCGTAGTGCTGGTTGATCGCCGCGTCGATGGCCTCCTGGCTGGCGACCCGGATTTCAATATCCTTGTGCAGCACATGGTGCAGACCGTCGATCACGTCCAGATTCGACGGGTCGCTCATGGCGACCGTGATCGAGGTGTCGGATACGAAAACCGGAACAACGTTGAAT
Organism: Verrucomicrobiales bacterium; assembly: GCA_038126035.1. GTDB lineage: Bacteria > Verrucomicrobiota > Verrucomicrobiia > Limisphaerales > JAYPEY01 > JAYPEY01. Next base: position 16,114 of record JAYPEY010000082.1, read on the forward strand.
TGTTTGACGACGTTGCGCGGACAGGCCTGGATGACGGAGTCCTCGATCGTGAAGTTTTCCAGGTCGATCATCTCCGCGCCGAACGACGCGGCCTTGGCCTGCAGGACGTTCTGCTGGGCAATCACTCCCTGCGTGATCAGCGTGTCGATGACGCCGGCCTCCTGCTCCGCCGCCGCCGACTGGGCCGCCGACAGCTCCTCGTCGGTGATGATGCCCATGTCGAGCAGCGTATCCACCAGATAGTCGTCGCCAAACGCCATTACAGGAATCCCGGATCAGAAATTGAAAAGATAAATGAACACGTGACAATGGGGCCGCAACGCCGCCGTTCTGTGTGGCAGTTAAAATATGGAAAAAAGTCCCCGCAGCAACAAAAAACTCTGATAGTTGATGTGGGATGCCCGGCTCCCCGTTCCCGGTTCTCGGGCGCCCCCTTCCGCCATCCGCCTTCCGCCATCCGCCT
>JAYPEY010000082.1:16676-27586 GCA_038126035.1 Verrucomicrobiales bacterium
CCCGTTCCCGGTTCTCGGGCGCCCCCTTCCGCCATCCGCCTTCCGCCATCCGCCTCTTCACCTCAGGCCCCTCGCATCCCGCGCCACATTGTCGCGAATGGATAACTGCTTTTGATTGCAGCGTGTTCCGACCGGGCTACGCTGGATTCAATGAAGGATCAGAATCGGGGATTTACGCTGGTGGAACTGTTGGTCGTCATCGGCATCATCGGAATACTGACGGGCCTGTTGATGACCGTGGTCGTGAAGGTCAAAGGCGCGGGCAGGCGGGCTCAATGCATCAGCAACCTCCGACAATGGGGAGTCGCCACCCAGCTTTTTGCCGACGACAACGACGATTTTCTCCCGCCCGACGGTTCGCCCAACGGCAGATCCAAGCGATCTGGCTGGTATATCGACCTTCCCAGGGAACTGGACATCCCGGCCTACCACGAGATGGCGTGGCGAACCAATGCCAACATCGACCCGGGAAAATCGCTCTGGATCTGTCCGGAGAACGAGCGCCGCAGCAACGGCCACAATCTCTTTCACTACACCGTCAACCGCCACGTCAACGGCTCCGGAACCGGCATCCAGGCCAACCTGACCTCCATCGAAGCCTGGGACCGCGTCGTCTGGATGTTCGACAACGGCGGCAAGGCCGCCGCCGCCGGCCCCAACAACGCCCACAAGGATGTCCACAACGACGGCGCCAACTTCCTCTTCCTCGACGGACACGTCGCCCGCTTCAACAACAACGAATACTGGGACTTCTCAAAGGACCGCGGCCGAACCAACAAGCGGGAACTCATCTGGTTCCCCCTGCGCGGCGGGTATTGAATCCGCTCCCTCGAAGGACAGGCTCATTCATCCACCCCAGCTTGTAAGAGCCCTGCTCGGTGTAGGCGTAGGGCGCGTACTTCCGGTGATGTAGGCGACATCGCGCAGGAGCGTGGACACGCGTTGTTGTCTGGTCTTCGAATCGTCGGCGAGAATGCCGATCGCGGGAACGGTTTCGCCCTTCATCGCGGCGGAGGTCGGCGGAGTCGCCTTGGAGCCCACTTCATTCCGCCGAAGGTTCGTGAAGCGGATGGGCTTCAGAACATGAATGCTGTCGATGACCCAACGAATCTGAGGTTTGTCCCAACCGGCGCTGAGCCCGGCCTGCCAGATCGCGTGCTCGAAATAGCTGCGAATGGCCGGGAGCGATAGAAGCTCGTCTTCGTCGAAATTGGGAACAATCTGCGTCCGCGTGACGGCGGCATTGTCGGCGACACCCTGTCGTTTGCGGGCTGCGCCGCGCCGTTTCATCCAACAACGTCGCCGATCCTCACACAGCCGGTTGGACAAAAACGGTCCAACCAATGCGGAATTCGGAATGGGGAATGTGGAACATGAGAAGCCGTTCAAATCCCAAATTGACCATGGTCACGACCGTGGTCATATTGTGTTCCATGAAGACGGTATCGAAGAGCCGGCTGAAGGCGCGAATGCTTGAGTATTTCCGCGAGGTGGAGGCGACGGGAGAGCCCTTGATTGTGACCGACCACGGCCGGGAGACGCTGGAAGTGCGTCCAGTGCAGAAGCGCAGCACGGCGCAGGAGGTTCTGGCCGCTTACGCCGCCGCAGGCTCATCCAATTTGCCGGCGCCCGAAGAACTGATGGAGCCGCTCCCGGCGGATGAGTGGGAGGCGCTACGAGAGAACGACGGGGCCCCATGATCCTCGATTCCCACACCCTGCTCTGGTGGCTGGAGCAAAGCGATGAGTTGTCGGTGACGGCGCGGGACATTCTTGCCGATGCGGCGAAAGGCGAATCCACGTTCCATGTCACCGCGATTTCCTTCTGGGAACTCTATCGCAAGGAAAGACACGGCATCCTGACGCCCCGCATCTCCGTGCGGCAATGGCCCGGTTTGCTGAGGTCAATCGAATGGTTGCGGTTGGAGGACGACTCGCCGGAAATCTGGCTGGCCATGGCCGATCTTGATTGGGCCCATCAAGATCCGGCGGACCGCCTCATCGCCACGATCGCCCGGCGCCGCGGGGTTTCCGTGCTGACGCGGGACCGACGCTTTCATGCGCCGGACTCCCCCGTTTCGGCGGTCTGGTGAGCCCCATTGCTGGAACAAGGCAAGAGACGCCCCGCGGGTTTTCAAAGCCCTTCCGGCGCGTTCATCAGTTCCGCGACCCGGGACAGCAATCTCCCCGCCGCGCCGCCGTCGAGAACGCGATGATCGAAGCTCAGCGTCAGGTTGGCTTCGGTCTGCGGAAGGAAGCTCTCCTTCTCCTCATCCCACCGCGGCATCTTGCGTCCGGCCCCCATGCCGAGCACCAGGGTCTGCTCGGGCAGCGGAATCGGCGTCGCCCAGATCAGGCCGAAGGTGCCGAAGTTGGTCACCGTGGCGATGGAGCCGCCGGTGGCTTCGGGAGGCAGCTTTCGCTCCCGCGCAAGCGCGACGAGTTCCGCGTAGCGCTCCGTCAATTCGGCCAGTGTCTTCCTGTCCGCCTCGCGGATCACCGGGACCAGAACCCCGTCCTCCGCCTCCACCGCAAATCCCACATCGATCGAATCCGGATGCACGATCTGGTTGCCGACCAACCGCCCCGCCGGCGCGCTGTTCTCCCCCAGCGCAATGGCCAGCGCCCGCAGGGCATACAGGGCCGGACCGGGCTTGGGATCGCAGGATCGCCGATGTCCCAGCAGCGCATCCAGGATCACCGGCATGCCGACGGTCGCCAACGGTCGCGTCCAACTCCGCCGCATCGCATCGGCCACCGCCACGCGCATGGTCGATGCGGGCGACAGCTTGTGCCGCTCCAGATTCGAGATGAATTTCTCGAAGTCCTCAATGGTGACGCGCCCCGCCGCCCCAGTTCCGGGAATCCCGGCAAGGTCCGCCGCGTGCAGGCCGAGCTCCTGCATGCGCGCCTTCATGCGGGGCGTCATGTAACTGGCGCCGGTCGCGTTGGCGGGCACCGGCAGCCCCCCAACCGTCGGCTTGACCTCCGCGCGCGGCGATCGCGTCGCCACCGTCTCCCGATCGCCCTCCGGCTCCCGACGCCCTTCACCGGCGTCGGCCTTCGACTCATCCCGCGCCCGCCCGCCTCCGACGCCCAGCTTCGCGGCGTCCTCCGCCGAGGCCTCCACAAACCCCAGTTCCGCGCCGACCGGATAACTCTCCTGCAGATCCACCGTATACCCGGCGACGATCCCCGCGCAGGGCGCCACGAGATTCATGGTTGCCTTGTTGGTCTCCACCTCGATCACATCCTGATCCGCCTCCACCCGGTCGCCGGGTTGAACCAGAAACTCGATCACGATCGCTTCGGCGATGGATTCGCCCAACTGGGGCATGATGATGGGTATCTTGGGCATGGCTAATTCATTCGTGGTCAAGACATGAACTCAAAGCCGGAGCAACTGCCGGGCCGCGGCGGCGATGCTTTGCGCCGTCGGCCGGTGCGCCGACCAGAGATCGGGGTGGTAAGGGATGGGCGTGTCCTTGGCATTGAGACGTTGCGGCGGCGCGTCGAGCAGATGGAACGCCTCGCTTGCCACCCGCGCAATCACCTCCGCGGTGACGCCGCCCCAGGGCCAGGCCTCGCCCACGCAGAGCAGCCTCCCCGTCCGGGCCACCGAGGCGATCACCGTGTCCGTGTCGATCGGCTTCACCGAACGCAGGTCCACCACCTCGATCTCCGTTCCCTCGGTGGCAAACTCGCGCGCGACATCGAGGGCCTCGTGCACCATGGCGCTGTAGGCCACGATCGTCATGTCGCGCCCGGGCCGCGCAATCCGCGCCTTGCCCACGGGCAACGCCTCGTCCGGCAGCCTCTCGGCCTTCAGGTGGTAGTAGAGAAACTTGTGTTCGCAGAAAACGACGGGATCATCGATCGCCACCGCCTCGATCAACATGCTGTAGGCGTCCTCCACCGTGGCCGGCGTCAATACGACCAACCCGGGATAGTGGGCGTAGATCGCCTCGATGCTCTGGCTGTGAAAGGGCCCGCCTCCGGGCGTCCCGCCGCAGGGCAGCCGAACGACGATCGGACACGGAACGCGCGTCCGCCAATGAACCGTCGAGGCATTGTTGACAATCTGGTTGAAGCCGATCGTCGAGAAGTCCGCGAACTGCATCTCAATGATCGGCCGCATGCCCTCGATCGCCGCGCCCACCGCGGAGCCCACCATCGCGTCCTCACTGATGGGCGCGTCATGAACCCGACCGGGAAACTCCTTCGCCAGATTCTTGGTCGCCTTGAAGGCCCCGCCGAAATCAGCCACGTCCTGTCCATAAATATAGACCCGCGGATCGTCGGCAAGGACCCTCGCCTGCGCCTCGCGGATGGCTTCCAGATAGGTGATGCTCATGGGGCGTGGCTTGACGTCGCCGCGGCGGAGGGAGCCGGCCTGCGCTCAAATCGAATCGTGTGTCTCACTGAGATGCTTTGAAGCCAGCGCGTACCAGCTTTCCTTGAACGGGTCGGGTTTCGGTTCCCCCAGAACCCGCGCCACCGCGTCCTCAACCTCGCCGCACACGGACCGGCACCGCGCCTCAATCGCCGCCCCATCCAGCCACCCTTCCTTCACCGCGGTCTCCTCCGCCACCCGAAGACAATCACGGCCCAGAGCCGAACGTTTGAGCTCCTCGGAAACATACCCCGCGTCGTCGTGCTCCCCATGTCCGCGCAGGCGCAACAGGTCCGCCACCACCAATTGGGGGCCGTCGCCGTTGCGGGCCGCCTCAACCGCGCCGCCGACAACCTCAAGGCAGTTCACCAGGTCCACGCCGTCACAGGCCCGCCCCCGAACGCCGTATCCGACCGCCTTGTCGACCAGGGAGCGGCAGGCAAACTGACGTTCATTCGGTGTGGAATAGGCGTAGCGGTTGTTCGCCACCACCAGAACCATCGGCAGCTTCTCTATGGCGGCCTGATTCAACGCCTCGTGAAACGCGCCGGTGGAAGTGGCGCCATCCCCAAGACTGACCGCGCCGACCACGCCGGATTCGCCGCGGCTGCGCCGGGCCATCAACGCCCCGTTCACCACCGAAATCATCGCGCCCAAATGGCTGAGCATCGGAAGCAGCCCCTCGGTGGGCCGCCCCCGATGCACATTGCCATCCCGACCGCGCATGGGACCGAGACTGGAACCAAGACAGGTGCGGATGGCATCCAACACACTTTCCCCGAAGGCAAACCGTCCCGCCCCGTCCCGGATCAACGGCGCAAAGACATCCCCCTTGCGCAACGATATTCCAATCGAGGCGCTCAGGGCCTCCTGCCCCGTCCCCAGATAAACCCCGCCCGTCACCTTCCCCGCCCGATACAACGCCGCAAGCTTCTCATCGACCACACGCGCCAGCAGCATCCACTGAAACGCCTCCAGAAAGCGCCCGCGCAGGCGGGCGGATCCGGTCTCGGGCTCACAGGCGTTGGTCGGTCGGTCCACTCCGTCGATTATGGAGGCAGCCTCCCGTAGCGCAACGATTCTTTGGCCAACGCCGCGCAATCACGAGCCGCCTGCGGGGTTTACACCGTCTCAAGCCGACGGTTAAGATTCCTCCCGCACGGCGCCCCATTGTGAAAGAAGCCCCGACACCGCCCAACGAAGAGGACCGCCTCAAGGCCCTGCACCGCTACGACGCCCTGGGCCGCGGAACCGAACCCGAAATCGACAACCTGGCCCGCCTCGCTGCGCAGATCTGCGGGGCTCCCATCGGCGCCGTCTGCCTGATCGACGACACCCGGCAGGTCACCATCGGAAGCCACGGCCTCCCCGCCGCGGACGTCCCGCGCGAAGCGTCCTTCTGCGCCCACGCCGTCGCCGAGGGGGCCCTGACCAGCATCCCTGACACGACCCGTGATTCCCGCTTCGAGCAGAACCCGCATGTGACCGGCGCCCCGGGCATCCGCTTCTACGCGGGGGCCCCGATCGTCACCCCCGACGGCTTTCCGATCGGAGCGCTCAGCGTCATGGACATCGCCCCCCGCGAACTCACGCCCGAGCACGCAGAATCGCTCACCGCTCTCGCCAAGCAGGTCATGCTGGAATTCGAGATGCGCCGCGCGATGGACGAATTGCAGCGCGAGGTGGCCGAACACGAACGGACCGAGGCCGCCCTCATCCAGGCCGAGTCGAAATACCGCAGCATCTTCGAAAACGCCGGTGAAGGCATCTTCCTCACCACGCCCGACGGCAGCTACCTCGCCGCCAACCCCATGCTCGCGCAGATCTACGGCTACGAAAGCGCCGACGACCTGATGCGCACCGTCCACAACATCACGGACCAGCTCTACGTCGATCCCAAACGCCGGGAGGAATTCCGCCGCCGACTTCACGCCGAGGAGTTCATCGCCGATTTCGAATCCCAGGTCTACCGCCGCGACGGCTCCATCATCTGGATTTCCGAAAAGGCGCGCGCCGTCCATGACGAGAACGGCGAACTGAAGTATTACGAGGGCGCCGTCGAGGACATCACCCGACGCCGCGAACAGGAGGACCTGATCCGGCGCTCCGAGATGCGCTTCCGCGCCATCTGGGACACCACCACCGACGGCATGCGCCTGACCAACCGCGCCGGCGACGTCGTCAGCGTCAACAAGGCCTTCTGCCAGATGGCCGGAATGGAGGCCGACGCCATGGAGGGCAGGTCGTTGTCCGTCGTCTACGCGGATGACGGTGAACAGGAGGACCGCGTCCGGCGTCATGTTCTGCGCTTCAAGAACCGGGAGTTCGCCGACCGCGAGGAACTGCAGCTCACCTTTCAAAACGGCAGGACCCTCGACGTCGAGGTCTCCAACGCGATCGTCGAAATGGAGAACCGCGAGCAGCTTCTGCTCAGCGTCTTCCACGACATCACCGAACGCCGGCGCGCCGACGACAAACTGCGCGAATCCGAGCTGCTCTATCACTCCCTGGTGGAAAGCCTGCCGCAGAACATCTTCCGCAAGGACCTCAACGAGCGTTTCACCTTCGCCAACCAGAATTTCTGCAGGTTGATGGGCAAACCTCTCGAGGAGGTACTCGGCAAGACCGACTTCGACTTCTCGCCCAAGGAACTCGCCGAGAAGTATCAGGAGGACGATCGGCGGGTGATGGCCGCGGGCAAACCGTTTCAGACCGTCGAGGAACACTGTGAACCCGGGCAGCCCACCATCTACGTCGAGACCGTCAAGACGCCTCTCTACGACCGCGACGGGAACATCGCCGGCATTCAGGGCATCTTCTGGGACGTCACCGAGAAGAAGCGCACGGAGAACCAGCTGAACTACGAGCGGGACCTTCTCCGCGCCCTGCTCGACACCATCCCGGACCGCATCTACTTCAAGGACCGGGACTCGCATTTCATCCGCATCAGCCGGGCCCTGTCGGACCAGTTCGGCCTGGAGGACCCTGAGGAGGCCATCGGCAAGTCCGACTTCGACTTCTTCACCAGGGAGCACGCCCAACCCGCGTTTGAGGACGAGCAGAAGATCATCGAGACCGGCAAGCCCATCATCGGCAAGACCGAGAAGGAAACCTGGAGCGTCGGTGGAACGACCTGGGCGTTGACCACCAAGATGGCCCTCCGCAACACCGAGGGCGAGATCATCGGCACCTTCGGCGTCTCCAAGGACATCACGGAACTCAAGCAGGCCGAGGAACAACTGGCCCTCACCCGCGACGCCGCCCTCGAATCCGCCCGGCTCAAGTCCGAATTCCTCGCGACCATGAGCCACGAGATCCGCACGCCGCTCAACGGCATCATCGGAATGACCGGCCTACTCCTCGACACCACCCTCAACTCACAGCAGCGCGACTTCGCACGCACCGTCCGCTCCAGCGCCGACGCCCTCCTCGACATCATCAACGACATCCTCGACTTCTCCAAAATGGAGGCCGGCCGGCTCGTCTTCGAAAAGATCGACTTCGACCTGCGCGGCGTGGTCGAGGACATCGCCGAACTCATGGCCGAACGCGCGCAGTCCAAGGGCATCGAATTCGGCTGCGACGTCCAGCCCGACATGACCACCCTCCTGCGCGGGGATTCCAGCCGCATCCGCCAGGTCATCCTCAACCTCGTCGGCAACGCGGTGAAGTTCACCAGCGCGGGCGAGGTCGTCATCCGCGTCTCCAAGGAGGCCGAGACCGACGAGGCCCTCACCGCGCGCGTCGCCGTCTGCGACACCGGCATCGGCATCAGCCAGAACAACGCCGACAAGATCTTCGAGGCCTTCACCCAGGCCGACGGCAGCACCACCCGCCGCTACGGCGGCACCGGACTGGGCCTCGCCATCTGCAAGCAGCTGATCGAAATGATGGGCGGACGGATCGGAGTCGACAGCGTCGTGGGCAAAGGCTCCACCTTCTGGTTCACCCTCCGCCTCGACAAGCAGGTCAGGGCGCATGAAAGCGGCCATGACGTCGCCTCCCTGAAAGACCGCCGCGTCCTGATCGTGGACGACAACGCCACCAACCGGGAGATCGTCATGCACCAGACCCTGGCCTGGGGCATGATCGCACGGTCCGCAAACGACGGCTCCGAGGCGCTCCGCGAGCTTCTTCGCGCCGCCCGGGACGGCGAGGCCTACGAACTCGCGCTGCTCGACATGCAGATGCCGGAGATGGACGGCGTGGAACTCGCCAGAAAAATCAAGGCGGATCCGGTCATCGCCGAAACCCGGCTCGCCATGCTGACCTCGCTCAGCGACCGATTTGACCCCGATGAACTCTCCGAAGCCGGCTTCTCCGCCGCCCTCGTCAAGCCGGTCAAACAGAAGCGGCTTCTGGACTGCGTCGCCCGGACGCTCGCCGGCGAGGACTCGATCCACGACCTCACCGCCGTCGCCCCCGGCACCGACTTCTTCCACCGCAGCCAGTTCCCGGACTCGCACAAGCGGATCCGAATCCTGCTCGCCGAGGACAACTCGGTGAACCAGAAGGTCGCCCTGCTCCAGCTCAAGCGCCTTGGCTTCGGCGCCGACTGCGTCGCCGACGGAGCCGAGGCCGTCGCGGAACTCAGGCGCGTGCCCTACGACGTCGTGCTGATGGACTGTCACATGCCCATCAAGGACGGCTACGAGGCGACCCGCGAGATCCGCGCCATGGAACGCGACGCCCGGACCGAAAGGCCCGATCTGACGCCCGCCTACATCATCGCCATGACCGCCAACGCCATGGAAGGCGACCGTGATCGCTGCCTCGAGGCCGGCATGGACGACTACGTCGCCAAACCCGTCGAATCCGAGCTCCTTGCCGCCGCCTTCGAACGCGCCCGCAAACACATCGACCAACACGCCCCGGAACCCGCCTCCGAAGGCGACGACGTCCCAGAATCCGACGCCATTCCGGAAGCGCAAACCGCCCCCGAAAACGACGACGCCGGCGACTGCATCGATCTCAGCGTGATCGATGGACTCCGCGAACTGCGCGAACCCGGCGAACCCGATCCCGTCGCCGAACTGATCGATCTCTACCTGGCCGACTCCCCCAACCGCGTCGAACAGATGCGCGCCGCGGCGGCCGACAACGACCCGGCCGCCCTGAAGGTCGCCGTGCATACGCTCAAGGGAAGCTCCAGCAACCTCGGCGCAAAGCCGCTGGCCATGTTGTGCGCCGAATTTGAAAAGCGCGTGAGCAAGGGGGACCTCGACGACGCCGTGGATCGGGCGGACGCCATTGAACAGGAGTTTGCAAGGCTCCGGGCCATTCTGGAACGGGAACGCGAACGCTGAGTCCCATGAAGATTCTCATCGCCGAAGACCGGGCCGTGTCCCGCAGGATCCTGCTGGAACTGCTGGAAAAGCAGGGGCACGAGGCGCGCGCGACCGGGAACGGACGCGAAGCCTGGACGGCCTTCAAACAGGAGACGCCGGACGCGATCCTCACCGACTGGGACATGCCCGAGATGGACGGCCTGCAACTCACAAAACACGTGCGGACCCACCCCAAGGGGGACGGCGTCTACATCATCATGCTCAGCGCCGTCTATACCCTGAACGAGAACTTCTACCAGGCCATGGATCTCGGGGTGAACGACTTCCTCACCAAGCCCTACACCAAGCGCGACCTCATCGTGCGACTCAAACTCGCCGAGAAATTCATCGAGTCCCACCGCAAGATCCGGAGATTGGAGAGTTTCCTGCGCGTCTGCTGCTATTGCCGGAAGGTCTGCGATAAAAACGACGACTGGCGCCCCCTTGAGGAGCATATTCACCGCCGCACCGGAGCCGAGTTCAGCCACGGCATGTGCCCGGAATGTTTTGAAGAGCACGCAAAGCCTGAAATCGACGGCCTCGCCTGAATCGGCAGTCGCCCTTTTGACTTTTCCCCCTCCCCGATCTACTTTCCGCGCCGATGGAAAATCTGCACGCGCCCTGGCGCATCGATTATATCCTGGCCCCCAGGCCGGAAACGCAGGAAGGCTCGCGCTTCACCCGGATCGCCCAGTCGAATGACGACGAGGAAAATCTGGTGATTGCGCGGGATCGGACCTGCTTTGCCCTGTTGAACCGCTTCCCCTACGCCGGCGGCCACCTGATGACCGTGCCCTACAAGGAATCACCGGACATGGCGGGCCTCACCCGCGACGAACTGGCCGACCTGATGGAACTCACCCGCCGTTGCCAGCAGGCTTTGAAAACGACCATGAATCCGGACGGATTCAACATCGGGATCAACCAGGGCAAGGTCGCCGGCGCCGGAATCGTCGAACATCTCCACATCCACATCGTCCCCCGCTGGAATGGCGACACCAACTTCATGCCCGTCATCGGCGAAACCTCCGTCGTCCCCGAAGCGTTGAAGGAAACAGCAGACAAACTGCGGAAGGCGTTGGCGATCAGTAGTCAGTAGTCAGTAACCAGTAATCAGCCATCTGCCATTTGCCATTTGCCATCTGCCATCTGCCATCTGCCATCTGCCATTGAACCACAGTGACCACCGAA
>JAYPEY010000083.1:0-27321 GCA_038126035.1 Verrucomicrobiales bacterium
CCCTATTTCGGGAACTCGTTGATCACCTCGTCGTGGAGCCAGTCGAGCAGGCGGTCGGTCCAGCGCTGGATGCTGACGCGCTTTGAGCGTTGCCCCATGCCGAACCCGTGGCCGCCGCGGGCGTAGAGGTGCGCCTCGTATCCGATGCCGGATTCGCGGAAACGCTGCGCCAGGTTGAGCAGCACGCTGGCGTGACCGTCGTCCGCCGCGATCAGCATGAAGGCCTTCGGCGCGTCGTTCGGCAGCCGCGACGGAATCCCCATGGGTCCCGGATAGATGAGGATCTGGAAGTTTGGCCGGGCCTCCAGGCGATCGACCGGATCGGCGGCCTTGGGCTCGCCCTTGCCGGAACGGTAGCTGGTGATCGACACGACCTCGCCCCCGGCTGAAAAGCCCATCATGCCGACCTTGTTCGGATCGATGCCATATTCCTTCGCCCGTGAACGCACCAAGCGCATGCCTCGCTGGCCGTCCTGGAGCACCTCCCGTTCGAACTTGTAGGGAACGCCGGGTTCGCGGGAGAGACGGTATTTCAGGACGAAGGCGGTGTAGCCGTTCGTGGCGAGGATCTTCGCCATCGCATAGCCTTCGCCGCGCATGCCCAGTTTGCGCAAGCCGCCGCCGGGGGCGATGACGATGGCGACGCCGTTCGCCTTGCCCGCTTCCGGGCGGAACGCCGTCAGGGTCGGATAGTGGACATTGGAGACGGTCCCGTTCTTGTCGACTTCAGGCACGTCCTTCTTGTCCTCGTATCCGGGAGCGCCGTCTTTCCAGAGAGGGACGACTTCGCCTTCCTGGCCGACAGCGGCGGCGACGTTGAAAAGAAGGCTGAGGGCAAGAAGTAACGGCATGGATTTCAGTTTCATGGCGATCAGTGCAGTTTGATCAGGGTTGGGTTTGAGGGGCGATTCTGTCACCCGGAGGCCGGTCAAGGCGACGATTCATTTTCCTCCAAGCAGATTGTGTGGAACCCGATCGCCCTCAATCCCTCTCCCTCGAGGGAGAGGACCGGGGTGAGCGGGGGGAGTCACACAGGGTTTTCACACGCGCTCAGCAGGTGGGGAACGGAGTAACGAACTACGGAATACGCTGAATTCACGGAAAGGAGATCGGTCTGTCTCGGTTCCGTGTATTCTGTGTATTCCGTAGTTGGCTTCATCTTCACCGGCTTCGTCCGCTCTTCTGAATTCGCCTGAATTCCTGGGTCAGGCTTTCGACCAGCTTCGTGTGCTCATTGTAGCGGTTGTCCGACTCGCCAAGGTCGTCTTCGAGATTGTAGAGCAGCCCGGACGGTTTCGCAGGATCCGCGATTTCGTCCGCCCTCGCGCCGCCGCCGTTCTGACCGAGAATCAGTTTCCACGAACCGCGCCGGATGGCCATGCGGTTGATGAAGGAATCCATCACCAGGGACTCGCGCTTCCGCGTGGACTGTTCCCGGCCCGTAAGGGCTTCGAGGAAACTGAAACTGTCCTCCCCTGCGTTCTCCGGCAGCGTCTTCCCGAAATGGTCGGCGAAGGTGGCAAGGACATCGGTGAGCGCGATCAACGAGGTCCTGTCCACACTTCCCGGTTCGATGTGCCCGGGCCAGCGCGCCAGCAGGGGCACGCGGACGCCGCCTTCGTAGACGCTGGTCTTCTGCCCGCGCAGCGGGCCGTTGATCGGGTGCCCCTTGATCTCGGGGTGGTCGATGGGCCGATACTGAAAGATCCCGCCGTTGTCGGAGGAGAACAGGACGAGCGTGTTGTCGGTGAGCCCGTTGCGGTCCAGCGCGTCGAGAACCTTCCCGATCGACTCATCAAACTCGTTCAAGAAATCGCCGTAGACGCCGATCTCGCTGGAGCCCTTGAAGCGCGACGCCGGCTTGAGCGGGCCGTGGATGTTGCGGTGGGCGAGATAGAGAAAGAAGGGCTTCTCTTTGCGATAGTCGTCCAGCCATTTCACGGCGCGGGCGGTGAGCATGTCGCAGAGTTCCTCGTGCTGGTAACGGGTGGCCTCCCCGCCGGCCTGACCGAGTCGGGCGGCCCCGCCCAACCTCGGACGATGCAGGTAGTCGAGTTCATAGCCCGGCCGGGGATCAGGCGTGATGCGGATCGGATCCCTCGGATCGAGGCCGAGGACGCGATGGTTCTCAATGATGAAATGCGGAAACTGACCGACGTGGGGAAAGCCCCAGAAATAGTCGAAGCCGAATTCCAGCGGACCGGGTTTGAGGTCGCGGTTGTAGTCGGGACCGAGAATATCATCCCAGCCCGCCATCCCGGGTTTGCCGAAGCCCAGATGCCATTTCCCCAACATGGCAGTCTGGTAGCCCTGCTCCTTGAACAGCTTGGCGAGGGTGTAACGCCCTTCCTCGATCAGGCACGGGTCGTTGGCCCATACCGTCCCTCCCCCGTTCCAGGTCCGCCAGGCGTAACGCCCGGTGAGCAGGTTGTAACGGCTCGGCGTGCAGACGGACGACGGCGAATGCGCGTCGGTGAAACGCAGACCTTCCTTCGCGAGGCGGTCGATGTTGGGCGTGCGCGTCTTGACCGAACCGTAACAGCCCAGATCCCCATAACCGAGGTCGTCCGCCAGAATGAAGAGAACATTGGGGCGTTCCTTGGCGGCGGCCCCGAGGGCCGGGCCGACGGCAATTCCCAGGATGAGCAAAGGCAGAAGCAGGAGGAAGGATTTGGATTTCATGGGAGAAAAATCGGGAACCAGCCGCAACCATACCGAAAAACCTCCCAATGTCATCACTCCCCACAAGCGCCCCCCCCTGATTGGGGTGTGATTGCTTCGTGCTGGCCGCGGAGATGGAATCGGGTGCAACCGGCGGGACGCCGGTTGCCTCGGGCGTCCCGCCCGGGCCGCAGCACGTCCGGCATTCCCAATGACTGGCCCTTGTCGCGAGAACGCCCGACATTCCGAGGCTTGAACGGGGCTGGAGTCGCCGCGCAAACGCCCGCCAATGCCGGGTCTTGGGCGCAAGATTTCGGCGGGACGCCGAAATCGACCGGCGGGACGCCGGTTCCACCCGCAGATGCCAATTCCCGCCGCGGCGCCAATCCCTAGATCGTGCGCCAAGGCGCCCGGTCACTCCCCCGGACGCACTTCCTTCTGCCAGCTCTCGGGCTTTTCGGAAATGTCGCTGTCGTCCTCGTAATGCTTCTGCAGCTTGGCGAGTTGCTTCTTCAGGCGTTCGGCGAGCTTCTTGTGTTTCGGGTTGCCGTAGATATTGGTCAGTTCGTCCGGGTCGGTCTTGAGGTCGTACATCTCCCACTCCTCGCCGAACTGGTAGAAATGCATGAGCTTGTAACGCTCCGTGCGGATGCCGTAGTGGCGCGGGACCATGTGCACGCTGGGGTATTCGTAGTAGTGGTAGTAGAGGCTCTTGCGCCAGTTCTTCGGCTTCTCCCCCTTCAACAGCGGAACCAGAGAAAGGCCCTGCATGTCGCCCGGAATCTTGGCTCCGGCGATGTCGAGGAAGGTCTCGGCGTAATCGAGGTTCTGGATCAGATGCCTGTCGCGGGAGCCGGGCTGGGTCACGCCCGGCCAGCTGGCGATGAAGGGCATCTTCATCGACTCATCGTACATCCAACGCTTGTCGTACCAGCCGTGGTCGCCGATGTAGAATCCCTGGTCCGAGCTGTAGATCACGACGGTGTTGTCGTCCACGCCCAGTTCCTTGAGAGTGGCGCGCAGACGGCCGACGCTTTCATCCACGCCCTTCACGCAGCGGAGGTAGTTCTTCGCGTAACGCTGAAACTTCCAGCGCACCAGGTCCCTGCCCTTGAGGTCGGCCTTGTGAAAGGCCGCGTCCTTCGGCTTGTAGGCGGCAAACCAGGCGTCGAGCTGCTCCTTGCTCATCCGCTGCATGTTGCGCCAGGCCGATTTATCCTGCCGCTTCTGAATTGCCTCCTGCTTGAAGTCCGGCGTGAGGTCGACGAACAGGTCGTAGTTCAGGTCCATGTGTCGATCGATCTCCATCTCCTGATGCCGCGCGGGCGGGGCGTTGTCCTCCCACTTGTCGAACAAAGTCGCCGGCTCCGGAATCTCGATGTCGTCGTAGAGGTTCAGGTGACGCAGCGCCGGCATCCAGTTGCGATGCGGGGCCTTGTGCTGGACCATCATCATGAAGGGCTCGTCGCCCTTGCGCTTGTTCTTCAACCAGTCCACCGCGAGATCGGTGACCACGTCCGTGCAGTGCCCGTCGATGCGGCGTTTGCCGTCCGCAAAGATCATGTCCGGGTTGTAGTAGAGCCCCTGCCCCGGCAGCACGGCCCAGTCGTCGAAGCCCTGCGGCTGCCCCTTCAAGTGACTCTTGCCGTAGATCGCGGTCTGGTAGCCGGCCTTCCGCAACAGCTTCGGAAAGATCTGCTGGTTCCAGTCGAAGGAATTGCCGTTGTTCATGAAGCCGTTCTTGTGACTGTGCTTGCCGCTCATGATCACCGCGCGACTCGGACCGCAAATCGAGTTGGAGCAAAAACTGCGCTCGAAGGTCATCCCCTCCCGCGCCAACTTGTCGATGTTCGGCGTCGGGTTCACCGACTTCAACCAACCGTTGTAGGCGCCGATGGCGTGCGGGGCGTGGTCGTCGGAAAAGATGAACAGGATGTTCGGACGCTGCGCGGCAAGAACGGACTGCGCGGCCAACGCCAGCAGGATGATCAACGGAAATGCGGATTTGTTTTTCATAGGATTTCGAATCGGGGCGCGGAGCGTAACAAAAGCGGCTTCCCAGTCGAGCGCCAATGGACGCAACAGCCGACCTCGCAATTCAACCGTTTGTCCTCCGCTCCGGTCCGCCAATTCAACCTGCGCCATCCCCGCCTCCCCCCGCTTCGGGAGCGCCGTCATCAAAGTAGGCCATCATTCTTTCGAACCACTTGAGGCTGTAGACCGTCAGCAACGCCAGGGGCACACGAACCGAAAACCCGATTACGGGGAGCATTACCGCGCCCATCGCGGCGATCCACAACGCCTCCAGGATGGAGGTCGTCAGCGGCTCCGGGCCGACGAGCGGATCCGCAAATCCGAATAACTCAAACAATACGTAGAAGAACAGGAAGACGCCGCAGCCCAGCGAAGGGCACACGTATGCGATACAGATCCGCCCCCCGGTGTTCTCGGTGCGCTCGACCGCCTTCGCATAGATCCAGACCGTCGCAGTCGTCACGCAAAGGAAAAGGGCAATCACCCACCGACTATTCTCCAAGATCTCCCGGGATACATCAACAAACCAGAGCCCACCCAACCAAAGGACCGCCGTGCAAAAGGAGAGGCCCAATTTCCGCGCATTCACCCGGTCACGCTACTCCATCTTCGAACCCGCGTCCACCGTCCGTCGAGTTTCAATCGGACGTTGGTTTCGAACCGCATTCGATTTTATAGGCGCGTTGTCAGTCTGGACGAACCCACCCCGAATTGGCCCCTCAACGCTGCGCGTTCGGAGCCAATATCCCCTCCCCTGAGGGGACCTGCCTTACAGCCATCCAACGCGCCGTCCCCTCATGGGAGGGGATATTTCACTCTCCCGCGTAGCGGAGGAGAATGAAATCGGGGTGGGTTCGCCCGGACTTGCCTGCGGCCTCCCCTCGCAGTTCCCCATCGACACAACAATCCGCCTGTGCTCCCATTGCCCCGGCTTAAACTGCGAGGACTTGAGCGCCGGCTTGGCGCCGCAACCGACGATGATTTTCCCCTTGGTCAGACGGGAACTGCAGTGCGCGATCCATGACGGACGCGTACACCGTCGACGTCTCATCGTGACCGGCGTCGCCGTGGGGATCGTCGCGATCCTCATGCAGATGGGCCTGAGATTCGGGGGGATCATGCTGCTGGTCATTCTCATCGCCGCAACCAGCATGTATTTTCAATCGCAGACCCAGCAGTTGCAGGAGGGGTCGCCGCATCCGCTTTACAACCGCCACAACGCGGCGATCGCGGTCTTCGCCTTCCTCATGATCCTCTTGTCCGTCCTGCTGCCGTCCCAACCGCCATCCGGCGCCATGCTCCTTCGCCTTGGCATTCTCGTTCTCTTTCCCGCGATCGTGATCGAGGGTTTTCGCGGGTCCATCGACTGCCTCTCGGCGGAGCGGCGCAACGGGACGCTGGGACTCCTGCTGCTCACGCGGTTGCGGGGGCTCGACATCGTTCTGGGCAAACTGGCGGGAAGTTCCCTGTCGGGCCTGCTCCAACTCGTGGCGATCCTGCCGATTCTGTTCTTCTCCATGTTCCTCGGCGGCGTGCGGGGCGACGAATTCGCCAGAGTCTCCCTGGCGCTCCTGGAAGCCTACGCGCTGTCCTGCTGCTTCGGCGTCTGGATCTCCGCGCGTTCCTCCATGGCTCACAACGCGTTCATTCAGGCGTTCACCAGCGTCGTCGTCGTCTTCCTGATGCCGGCGGTTCTGTGGCTGTCCCCCGCTTTGCTCAAATCGGCCTGGCTGGCGATCCCCATGTCGGTCAGCCCGGGACTGATGCTGACGACCTCCTTCGACGCGTCCTACCGGATGGACCCGGGCGTCTGGCAGCGGGCGGCTTACTCAATCCCATTGCTCTGCGTCGGCCTGCTGGTCGCCGCCGGAGCCCATACCCGTCACTGGCGGCCGGGCAGCAATGAAACGGCGACTCCAGAGGCCCGCCGCAAAGGCGCCATATCCGGCGACCTCATCGACCGGGAACCGCTCCTATGGCTCGCCCGAACACAGGGCGGCAATCTGGCCGCCGGAATCAAGCTGGCCGGAGTCGCCATCCTCATCTGTGCCCTGGTCCAATGGCTGCAGGCGGCCACCACGCCCTGGCAGGAAACCGCGCTCATTCCGATGCCTGCAAACGTTTGGACGCGACTTTCTCTCGAACCGGGAATGCTGGCGGCGGCGGCGCTGATCCAGGTCGCCTACGCCGCGCGATTGTGCCGGACCGCCTCCAGCCTCTTCCAGGACGGCTCCTTCGAACTTCTGACCGTGGCCGGCGCCGACTACAAACGGATCTCGCGCGCAATTCTGCGGTCACAGCTGCGCGAATTTGTCGCGCCGATCGTCATCGTCGGCCTGCTGATCGTCGAGGCGTTCTTCTTCAACCAACGCATGATCCCTGAGTTTCTGGAATCCCGAACCAACCTGGAACACCTGCAGACCGTGGCCATCACGTTTGTCATGATCGCGCTCTATGCCGCATCCTTCATCGCCATCCACCAGGTCGGGCTCTGGTTCAGCCTCAAACGCGGCGAGCCGTTCTCCGCCACGATCAACACCTGGCTCATCATCAACACCCTGTTGATCGGCGCCGCCGCGGCCTTGATCTACGGAGCGCCCGACATGTTCGCTGTCCTGGTGCAGGCCGCCCTGGCTCCCTTCTACGCAACGACCGGGGCCTCCAACTCCATCAAGAAGCGGCTGCAGGCCATCAGCGGGTAGCGGCGTTCACTCCTCCGGCTGATCCCAAAGCCGATACGGATCCTCGAACCGCTTCATCTTGGAAAGCAGCAGCGCCTCCATCTCGGCCAATCGGTCGGCGTATTTCGGATCGGTCGCCAGATTGACCTGGTTGGGTTTGGGTTTGAATCCGGTGAGCGCGACCACCTCTGCGGCGTGGTGTTCCTTGAGGAGCTCCAGGGGATTCTCCTTCAGGTTGAACAACTGCGTCTCACGCACCTTGCCTTCCAGAACGTCGTACTTGATCAGCTTCCAGTCGCCCTGGCGGACGCTGCGCATGCCGGGCTTGGTTCCGCCGCAATAGACGCCATACATGATCTCGCGCATGCGTTCGCGCTTGCCGAAGAGAACAGGCTTGAAGCTGTGTCCCTGCGTGGTCTTGGGCGCCTCAATACCGGCGAGGTCGCAGAGGGTCTGCAGCGTGTCCAGCAGGTAGATGTTCCCCTCGGCTCGGGAGCCCGGCTGGATGCCCGGGCCGCGGACGACATACGGAACGCGCCAGGTGTGTTCGTAGAGATTCTGTTTCCCCTGCAACCCATGCCGCCCGATCGCCATGCCGTGATCGGCGGTGTAGATGACGTAGGTGTTCTCCAGTTCGCCGGTCTTCTCCAACTGCTTCAGGACGCGACCGACCTGGATGTCGATGTTCTCACCGCAGGCGAACTGACGGCCCAGTTCGTTGCGGATCGTGCGCTCGTCGCGGCGTTCCCAGACGCCCTTGACCTTGACCTCGTCGCGCAGGCCGGGATGGCCATGGTGAAAGGGATGCGCCGGCAGGTAATTACCCGGCAGCGGCGGCTGGTTCGGGTGCGCAGGGGGGACATTGTCCTGGTCCGTGTGATTCACCGCGCCGTATTTCTTCAGCAACCCAGGCGTTCCGTCACGGGTGTCGTGAGGATGGGAGAATCCGAAATAGATGAGAAAGGGGTCCTCGTCCTTCGTGCGTTCGCGCTCCTCGAGGTATTCCATGACGCGATCGCCGTGCCATTCGCTGCCGGTCTCCGGCGTTCCTTCGCGCTTGGTGGCGTCGTGCCGGACGGTGAACAGGGCGTTGGCCGCCTCGTAGCTGTTGCCGCGCTTGCAGGTGCGCATGGTGTCGTAACCCGCGCGATTGAAGACCGCGGGCATGGTGAATTCGTGCAAGGCCTGAACCGCAGCCGGCTCCGGTTTGCCGGCCTGCTTCGCCTTGCGACCGGCGCGTTTCTTGTTCGGCCTGCCGCCCGCCCCCTGCAGATGCCAGAGCGTGCGTCCGCTCATGATCATCTTCCGCGAGGGCGAACAGACCGCCCCGGACATCGACCCCATGTGATAGGCCCCGTCGAACACCATCCCCTCCCGCGCCAGACGCTCGATGTTTGGCGCATCCAACCGGGCCTTGGAATCGTAGAACCTGAAGTCGAAGGGCGACTGGTCGTCCGCGATGATGAACAGGATGTTCGGCCGTTTCGAACCGGCCGCGCTCTTCTTCGGCTGCTTCGACTTCCTCGTGTTCTTCCTCCCGCCCTGCTCGCTCTTCCACAGAACGATCTGATCGACATCGTTCTTCGCCTTGGGGCCGTCCGTGCTGCGGCCGCGATCGATGTCGGACTTCAACTGCTTCAGCAACCGCCCGACCACCTCGGGCTTCGTGGCGAACAGATTGTTCTGCTCACCGACATCCCTGGCCATGTCGTAGAGCTGCCCCTTGGGCCAGTCGGGCTTGGCGTGCTTCTCCTGGGGCGAAGACCAACCGCCCGATGCGCGGGCGAGGACCAGCTTCCAGTTCTTTTCCCGATAGGCGAAGTGGCCGCTGAAGGAATGATGAATCACGCCCTTGCGCGTGGAGACGATCGGCCTGCCGCTGAAAGCCGGCAGGAAACTGACGCTGTCCTCCGCGGCGCGCCTCGGCATGGCCCTGCCGGTGATGTCGGAAACGGTCGCAAACAGATCGATCAGGCAGATCAACTGATCGCTGGTCGTGCCGGGCTGGATGGTTCCAGGCCATTTGGCGATGAACGGAACACGATGACCGCCGTCCCAGATGTCCGCCTTGGAACCGCGCAGGTGGGCGCTGACAATGTGCCCTTTTGCCGCCAGTTCAGGAATCCCCGCCGCCTTGGAGCAGCCATTGTCGCTGGTGAAGATGAGCAGGGTGTTGTCCGTCTGCCCGATCTTCTCCAGGGCGTCCGTGACTGCGCCGATCACGGCGTCCGTCTGGGCGACGAAATCGCCATACTTGCCCAAGGGGCTCTTCCCCTGCCATTCCGCCGAAGGAACGATCGGCGTGTGAGGCGACCCCAGCGGCACGTAGAGAAAGAACGGCTGTTTCTCCCCCTTCCGCGACAGGATGTATTCCGCGGATTTCCTGGTGAGCCGCGGCAGCATGTTGATGGTCTCGTCGTGGGCGATCACCTCCCGATCCTCGATCACCGCCTCCATGTTCCGCGCATGATGGAACCCATGGTAATAATCGAAGCCCCGATCCAGCGGCCCGTCCGGGATCTTCGCGCCGACCGGCGGCGTCTTGTGCTTCTTCTGGCTGTAGGCCTCGCCGGTCTTCGGATCGAGGTAGAGAAAATCCAGGTGCCACTTGCCGACGACCGCGGTGTGATAACCCTGCCCCTTCAGAAAGCCGGCAACCGTCGGGCGGTCCTTGGCAATCAGACTCGGCGCGAACCCCGTCACCACGCCCTTCTGCAGGCGCGTCCGCCAACTGTAGCGGCCGGTCATCAGGCCATAGCGCGTCGGCGTGCAGACGGACGAGCCCGAATGCGCGTCGGTGAAGACCATGCCGCCGCGGGCCAGTCGATCCGCGTGCGGCGTGGATGTCCTGCTGGTCTCGGGCGCCAGGCAATGCACGTCGCCATAGCCGAGGTCATCGGCCATGATGAAGACGATGTTGGGTCGCGAGGCGGCCTGGGAGACGGACGCAAACACGACCGACAAGCACAGCGCCGACAGCCGGGTTGCCCGGACGAGGAGTTTGGAGTTCTTCATGGAAGAATGGGGATCAATCGCGGCCGTAGACCGGCGGTTTCCAATCCTTGGGCAGACGCCCCTGGGGCCTCACGCCCAACGAACCGGCCGGAATCGGATGATCCTCCGCCTTGAGCAACGGCAGGTCATCCGGCAGATGCCGGATCTTCATGTCCTTGTATTGGATCGTCATCGGCGGTCCCACATGCACCTGCACCGCGAGCACGCCTTCGAGCGCGCGGCCTTTCTCGTCGAAGTCCATCAGGTCGGCGGTCTTGTGGCCGTCGATCCAATGCTGATGATGATTGCCGCGGACGAGGACCCGATACTCGTGCCATTCATCCGGCGCAAACTCCTTCACCAGCATCTGGTCAACGATCCAGGATTTCCCGTCCCCGTCGATGATCACCTTCTCGCCGGTGTGCGAAAGGATGCGGCGACCGCGCTCCTCGTAAAGCATGCCGTTGTATTTCGGGACGTTGGCGACGACGTCGCACTGGTAACCGGTCACGATATCGAGACCGATGTCTGGGCGGCTTTGTCCGCGATACTGCAGGCCGCTGTTGCCCCCCTTGGTGACCTTGACCTTCACACGCAGGTCGAAGTTGCGGATGGTCGAGCCCTTCCAGCTGATGAACCGGTTCATCTTCAGGGAGCCGTCGGTGACGCCGGTCAGGACCCCGTTCTTGATCGACCAGTATTTCGGATCGCCGGACCACTGCCCCAGGCCGCGGCCGCGAGCCGGCAGCAGGTTGACAAAACCGTCGGGCCCCGGCTTGACCGTCACGGCCGCCGAAGCGACAGGATGGTCGTCGGTGGATTTCACAAAGTTCCCCTTGAATGGCAGCAGCGGACCGCCCAGTTCCTTGACGCGCTTGTCCGTTCGCTGGCGTATGGCGACCAGGACCTTCTCGTGCTTCGGATCGTTGGCCAGGTTGACCAGTTCGTCCGGGTCCTTCTTCAGGTCATGGAGGAACTCATGGTTCCCGTGATCCATGTAGCGGACATACTTGTAGTTGTCGTTCCGCAACCCTTCGAAGGGCGGGATGCGATTGCGGACCGCAAAATGCTCGTGGAACGATTCCTTCCGCCAATCGGAAGGCTTCCCCTGTTCGACCACCGGCTTGAGACTGTGCCCCTGATAACGCGCCGGAATCTTCGCGCCCGCCCAGTCGAGAAAGGTCGAGGGCAGATCGAGGTTCAGCGCAATCGCGTCGGTCACCTGCCCCCGCTGCGACTTTTTCACGCGGGGGTCCATGATGATCATCGGCACGCGCAGCGACTCCTCGTAATGCGACCACTTGCCGGCGAAACCGCGATTGCCCAGGTGGTAGCCATTGTCGGCATGGTAGACGATGATGGTGTTCTCCGCGAGCCCCGCCTCCTCCAGCGCCTTCAGGAAACGGCCGATCGCGTTGTCGATGCCGCTGACCATGCGCAGGTAGGCCTTCTTGTTGATCTGGTATTTGTATTCCGTGTTCCAACGCCAGAACCAACGCTCGCGGTTGATCGTGGTCTTCAGGAAGTAGGGCTGTTCATCGAAGATCTTGGGGTCGTCCAGTTTCGGCCGCGGCATCTCCATGTCCTCGTACATGCCGTCCACCGCGCGCGGCCAGGGGAACATCCCGATGCCGGGCCGGCGATCGCTGTCCTCGGCGTGGCAGGCGTTGAACCACATGTTCAGGGCGAAGGGCTTGCCCTTCGGCTGCTTCTTGATGAACTCGATGCCGCGATCGACAATCACCTCGGTCTCATGCCGCAGACTGCCGTCGGGCTGCTTCTTGTAGAAGGGGTTGCGGCCGATGGCTTCGAATTCGTCGAAGTGATCCTGCTGCTTCCACCCCTTGGGCATCTTGGCGTGCCATTTCCCATAATGGCCGGTGCGATAGCCCGCGTCGCGCAGAATGTCCGTATAGAGCGTCTCGACGGCTTCCGGCTTGGCCTGGTCGCGCTGTCCGGGGGTGCCGTAGCTGCGGCCGGTCAGCCCCGTAAGAATCGTCGTGCGGCTCACCCAGCAGATGGAATGACTGACAAAGGAATTGGCAAAGCGCGTTCCATCGGCGGCAAGCTTGTCGATGTTCGGCGTCTTCACGAAGGGATGCCCGTAGCACCCCAACACGCTGGAGGTCTGGTCATCGGTGAAGAAGAAGACGATGTTGGGTTGCTTCTTCGACGCCGCCGAAGCGGTGAATGCAAGCAGCAGGACTGAGGCGAGAGATAGGATTCGTTTCATGTCTGGATGCGAGGTTCTGACAGGAAGCAGAGGTTGCTTGGACTTGGCGCCGGCTTCAATGATTCATTTGCCTGCTGAGGTCCGGAACGCGACTGTGTCGAAAGACCAGTCGCAGCATCCCTGACCGCACTCCGCCCCCATTGCATACCCAAACCCCGGAAACCCGTAGGCTGCTGCGGCTGATCCCGCAGACGGGACACAGCCGCGCTCCGGCAAAATGTCCTCTACTTCCCGCGATTCACCGCGCCTTCGGGAATCCAGCCTTCCTTGTCGCGCCGACGCTTGGTCTCCCAGGCCTTCTTCGCGCTGGCGGCATGGGCCTCGCTGCGGCCGACCAGCGGCCAGTTGGGATCGGGACGATGCGACGCCTTGAAGATGGCTTCCGCGCGCTTTACCAGGTCGGCCCGCTTCGCAGCGAGGTTGTTCTTCTCGGGCGTGTCGTTCTTCAGGTTGTAGATCTCGACCGCCTTGCTGGCGCCGTTGCGGACGGCCTTCCAATCGCCCCAGCGGGCGGCCTGCGTGGCCTCCCGGCCGCCGTGGAATTCCCAGTAGAAATAATCCCGCTTCGGCGCATCGCCGCCCTTGAGAAAACCCACCAATGAATGGCCGTCGGTCTCATAGCCCTTCGGCGGCGTGGCCCCGCTCAATTCGACAAAGGTCGGCATCAGATCCCAGAACGCCCAAGGCTCTTCGGTGACGCGCCCCGCCCGAACCGTGCCCG
Source organism: Verrucomicrobiales bacterium (assembly GCA_038126035.1). Taxonomy (GTDB): domain Bacteria; phylum Verrucomicrobiota; class Verrucomicrobiia; order Limisphaerales; family JAYPEY01; genus JAYPEY01. The sequence goes on from JAYPEY010000083.1 coordinate 13,325, forward strand.
GCCACCATGCCAATGACGCCTGCCGCAGCGCGCCCTCATACATGCCGCGCTTGAAACCGCGCAGCTTGCCGCCCAGGTTCTGGTTGAATCGCCTGCCGATCTCGGACTGCGGATTGAAGGAGGAGCCGTTGTCGCCGGCAAAGACAATCAGGGTGTCTTTGGCGATGCCGAGTTCGCGGAGTGTGTCCACCAGTTCGCCCATATCGGAATCGACGCGTGTGACCTGGGCCGCGTAGGCCTTCTGCTTCTGCGTCCAGGGCTTGTCCTTGTAGATGCCATAGTCGTCGATCTCGTGGCGGCCGTGCGGCAGCGTGATGGCGTAGAACAGGAAGAAGGGCTCATCCGCATGGTTGCGCACCCACTTGATCAGATCGTTCTGGATCAATTCCTGCGCGTAGGTCTCACCCACATCGCGCCCGTTGTTGCCCGGCAGGATGAATGCCTGATCGTCATCCCAGAGATAGGTCGGAAAATAGGAATGCGCATGACGCTGGCAGTTGTAGCCGAAGAAATGATCGACGCCCTGCTTGTGCGGGCTGCCCGAGGTCGTGAAGAAGCCCATGCCCCACTTGCCGAAGGTCGAGGTCGCATAGCCCGCCGACTTCGCGACTTCCGCAATGGTCACCGTCTTCTTCGGTAGCGGCAACTGCCCTTCTGGGGCCACCTCGTAGTTGCCCCGCACCGGACAATGCCCCGCGTGCAGACCGGTGAAGAAGGTCGAACGGCTCGGCGCACAGACCGGCGCCCCGCAGTAAGCCTGCTCGAACAGGGTCCCCTCGCGGGCCATCTGATCCAGCCGCGGCGTCTGGATCAGTTTCTGCCCGTAGATGCCGAGATCGCCCTGGGCGATGTCATCGCTGAGCACGAAGATGAAGTTGGGCTTGCGCTTTGGGGCGGCTTCGGAATGGGGCGTGGGGATTGCGATGCAAGCGAAGACTGCGATGAATGCGACTATGTGGCTGTTCTTCTTCATGATTATTTCACAGACAAATGACCGTCATCTCCCCGGATCGCGGGTCTGTGACCCGCAGCGACCTCCGGCCTGATACGGCGCTGATTTCATCCAAGGCTTCATTTCTCACAACGTCGCTGCGGGTCACAGACCCGCGGTCCGTAAGACAGGCCGTCGGCCCAGCCACCGTCTACCGGAACCGCTTCACCTTGATGTTCCGGAAATGGACCTCCCCTTCCTTGCCGGCGTGAATCTGCAGACTGAAGAAGCCCTGCTTATATTCCGTGGTCTTCCAGTGCGCGGCCGGAATGCCGTTCAACCAGGTCTTGATGGTGTCGCCCACGGCCTGGATCGTGATGCGGTTCCAGCCGTCCTTTTTCATCGACCTGCGCGCCTCTTCATGTGCGTCGAGCCACATGGGGTAGATCCACCCACCCGCGCTCTGCCCATAGATGCCTCCGGACCAGTAGCGTTTCTTGGAAAAAGCCTCCATCTCGGCCTGCGGACCGAAGACCGTTTCCTTGTCCTTTCCACCTTGCCTGGAATCGGCGCGGAACATGATGCCCGTGTTGCCATCGACCGCCCATTTCAACTCCGCCGTGAAAATAAAATCGGTGTAGTCGTCCTTCTTCGTCGAAAGATACGTGCTGGGGGAGCCCTTGACGCAGGTTCCAACGATGGCCTCGCCCTTTGCCTCGAATTTGCAATGCCCGCCGCGGGGGATCCAGCTGTTCAGATCCTTGCCGTTGTAAAGGCTGGTGAAGCCCTTCTTCAAGTCCGGCTCGCGGTCGGTGTTGATCAGCATGTCCGTCGCGGCCGGGACATTGGCCTGCTTCTTGTAGACCTCGATCCATTTCTGCTGCGACTTCGAAACGGGGGCAGTGTTGCGCAGGGCGAAGTCCCGCCGGGTCGCCTGCTTGGCGGTCGGAAAATCCTTGGGCAGCTTCTGCGTCACCTTGCCGGTCGCGGCCCACTCCGTTCCCCGCTTGAAGGTCGTGATGAAGGCGACGCCCTCCAAGGCCGGCGTGTCATGCCCCAGCGTCGTGTGAAAGACGCGTCCCTTGCCGTAGTCGATGGCCATCAGGATCGGTTCGTGGCGACCCTTGCCATCCTTGCGCTTGGCGTCTTCGCCCGTGGCCAGGACCGTCATCTCCTCGGCCGGACCGCGGAGCTTCGCGTAACATTCGTCCTGCGTGGTCAGGAAATGCTTGGGCATGCCCTTGGTGATCGGATGATCCGAGACGCGCACCGTGACCGGAATCTCAAGCTGCGCGCCGTGCGTGCCGCCCCGGCCCTTCGACAGGTCGCGGATGAGCCTGCCCTCGTCGTTGTAATAGACGTAAGGGCCGTCCTTCTCCGTGCGGTCGCCCCAACCTCCCAGCCCGATCATGCGATTGTAGGCCTTCCAGGCCGGGAACGAATTGTCCGCGGCGTGCACGGAGACCAACCCGCCGCCGTTCTCCATGTAATTCTCAAACGCCTTCCGCGTCTTCTCAGGCCAGTCGGCGGCGTTCCAACCGAAGTTGGAAATGACCACGTCATACTTCGCGAAGTCCGGCGCAAAATCGGGATCCGCCTTCTGCGTGGGCAGGTCCTCCGTCGGAGCCAGTCCGGCAAACTTCAGGAATGCCTGTTCGCGCCCGGCTTTCCAGGTGAACCTGCTGCGCTGGATATCGACCGTGAACAGGCCGGTGTCCTCCAGATACTGCTTCATCATGATCGTCGACTTCGGCCAGACGACATGGTTGTTCTGACCATCGACGATCAGGGCCTTGAGCTTGGCGTCGGCCGCGGATGAGAGCGCAACGCCGCCGAGGAGAATGGTAAGTGAAAGAACGGATCTCATGACAGGGCGAGACCGTTGGCGATTACGCGCCGGCTGGCAAGCATGGAAACCAGGGCTCGAACAAGCAATCGATTCTTTCACGCCTCCCGGTAGGGCTGCGTTGCATCGCAGCCCATTTTGACGTCCTGAAAGGACGAGAGAATCGTCCAACTGCGGAACGCCAGCGAAGACAAACCTCTGGTGCCCTTTCAGGGCTTCGATTTGGGCTGCGACGCAACGCAGCCCTACCGCCCTCGAACAATCCGCTCGTGAATGCCAGCCAACCGCTCTTTCACGGCTTTCGCCTCCGGATTGCCCACTTCAACCGGGCGTTCCGCCGGCAGATTCCGCGCGTCCCATACTCTCCCGCCACGCTCGAAATACCGCCACTGCCCATCGAACACACCCGCGCCGCGCAGATCCCCCTTGCCGCTGATGGCGTGATGAACCCATTCGCGCTTCGCTCCCTTCCGCCCGTGAATCTGCGGCGCAATGCTTCGACCATCGATCTTCAACTCCGCCGAAATCTTCGTGCCGCCCAGTTCACAGAAGGTCGGAAACAGATCGACGACATCCACCAGATCATCGCACACAGCTCCCGATGAAACGGCCTTCGGGCCCCAGACAATCAACGGCACGTGCGTGCCCGCGTCCCCGAGCTTGAACTTGCCGCCGTTCACCCGGCCCACCCTGGTGTGCCGCGTGTGTTGACGTTCCCCCGGTTGGCCCGCCTTGGGATTCCGAAAATCCTCCTCGTGCGTGCCATTGTCGCCCATGAACACGACGTAGGTGTTCTCGCGACTGCCAAGCTCCTCAACGGCATCCAGCAACCGTCCGACCAGCCCGTCCATGTAATGGATCATGCGCCCGAGCGATGCGGGTTTGCCGGAGACCCTCTCGGCCGGCGTCTGGACAATCGGATCGTGAGGCAGCAGCTCATTGTGCACGATCAGGAAGGGCTTCCCAGCCGCCTTGGCCTCGGTCATCTGTTCGATCACGTACTCGACCAGCACATCCGGACCGAAGCGATCGGCGATGTCGTCGCGAACCGCGCCATCTTCATTGAAGGTCGGCGTCCAATGGCGCAGCGTTTTCCTACCCTGACGCCAGATCTGCCAGATGCACCAGGAGTCGAAGCCCGAATCCCGGATGTGTTCCGGCCAGACCTCCAGTGTGGCGAGTTGCCACTTGCCGGTGACGCTCGTCAGGTAACCGTCCCTTCGCAGCAATTGCGCAAAGGTCGGCAGCTTCTTGAAATTGACGAATTTGTCCGTGCCCCGATGCACTGGCAGCACGCCGTAGTGGCCGTGTCGCGGCACATACGATCCCGTGTGCAGGCTCACCCGCGACGGCGTGCAGACCGGACTGGCATAGGCCCGACTGAAACGCACGCCCTCCTCCGCCATCCGGTTCAGCCGCGGCGTCTTGAAATCCAACCCGCCAAAGCAGTTCAACGCCTCGTAGCCGATGTCATCCGCGTAAATGAGCAGGATGTTGGGCTGGGCTGCGACGGCGGACGCTTTCAAGAACAAGCCCGTCAACCATCCGACCAGAATGAGTCTTCGCACGGCGCCAATCATGGCTGCAACGGATTCATCACCTTGATATCCTGGAAACGAGAAAAATCCGCGTCATTGCTGTAGACGATCAGGCCGTAGTCAGCGGCGAGCGCCGCGATGTGGGCATCGGTTGCCAGACTGCTTCCTGCGTTTCCCTCCAGCAGCATGCGCTTGAAATTGCCCCAATGAGAATCCGCAGGCGCGATCAGTTCCACGTTGGGTTGCTGCAACCAGCCGTCCACCACCGTTACTGCCTGATCCATCGTCAAAGGATTGGCGAAGACCCGCCTATTCGTCGCGATCCGGACGAAGCCTATGACAACAACATGCCCAAGACGAACCTGTTGCGATCCGGACAGAACCCCGTCCCACCACGCCTTCGCTCCGGCATGTTTCGGATACCCTACAAACGTCGCATAAAGCAACAAATTGATGTCCGGACAAATCACGCGCCGTAATCCTCCGCCTCCAATTCATCTGCCAGCTGATTCATTCGGTTCGGGTCGATGCCAGGCAGCAACTCCGAATCAAACACCGGCCCGGAATACTCCTTTGATGTCGGTGCCTTCCCAACCGACTCCAATCCCGTGCGCAAAAGCAAATTGACAGCCTCGCGATACTTCACGCCTTTCGCCTCCGTAAATCGCTCAATGGCCGCGTAAATGTCGTCATCGATGGAAAGCGTCGTTCTCACGGGTATTACAGTGAAGCATCATATACTGATGTCAATAGGCATCAATTGAATCCCATTGACGTGATATCACTGCTATCACATATTCACTACATGCCGCAATTGATCGTTCGCAATCTGGATGAGGAATTGGTGCGTCAGCTCAAGAAACGGGCGGGAGAGCACGGTGTTTCCGCGGAAGAGGAACATCGTCGAATACTACGCGCAACCTTGTTGGGAGAGTGCAGAGAGGATCAGCAGTCATTCAAGTCCTTCCTCATGGCGATGCCTGATTTCGACGACGATTCATTGTTCGAACGCGACAAGAGCATCGAAGGGCGAGCCACATCCAACAACCTCTTCACTGACGAATGAACGGCTGGTTGTTGGACACCAACGTCGTCAGCGAGCTGCGCAAGCGCGACCGGATCAATGTCGGCGTGCGACGCTGGGTAGATGCGGCCGCTGAAAAGGATCTTTTCCTGAGCGCGCTTACATTGGGAGAGATCAGGAAAGGCGTCGAACTTCTGTGTCCCCGCGATCCGGTTCAGGCAACCCTGCTCGAACAATGGTTGAACAGCCTGAAGAAACAGTTCGACGGCCGCCTGCTCCAGATCGATTCGGAAATCGCAGAGAGATGGGGAAGACTACAAGGCGTCCGCCCCCTCCCCATCATCGACGCACTGATTGCGGCCACCTGCCTGCGCCATGACCTCACCCTGGTGACGCGAAACAACGCCGACTTCCATGACCTCGGTGTCAGCCTGCTGAATCCGTTTTCAGATTCGTAGTCGAATCACTTCCCGCCAAACCGCTTCTCAAACTCCGCGACCGGATCGTAGTCCGGCTTCTTGTAGAGCTTCTGCTGCCGGTCCACGCGGCAGTTGGGATAGAAATCGAAAATATCGCCCTTCCCAAGGGCACGCGGATCGCCCTGCGCCTTCAACTCCGATTCAAGCTGCTTCCACAATCGCGCCTTCACTCCGGCATGCGTTTCCTTGCCGGCCAGATTCCGCACACAATCCGGATCCACCGCCATGTCGTACAGCTCCTCCGCCGGCCGTTTGCCGAAGGCCATTTCGTAGAAACGATAGTCCGGCGACGCCATGGAAAGTTCGGTCAGATAGGACTTGGTCGGCGAACCGTCGCAGTTCAGCAGGCCGTATTGCGGATCGCCACCGGGCCAGCGGTCGGGCTTGAAGTTGCGCACGTAGAGAAAGCGGTCCGTGCGGATGGCGCGGGCCGGATAGGAAACAGACAGCAGGTCGCCGTCCGTCCGCCCGATGTCATGTCGCTCCTTGCCGAGCAGGGTGTGGTCGCGCTTCGGATCAATGCGACCGGAATTCTTCGCCAACAACTGCGGCAGGAAACTCTGCCCGGTCATCTGCGCATGACGCTCCACGCCAGCGACATCGAGCAAGGTGGGCGCGAGGTCGGGAAAGGTGATGAAGTCGGTGACCGTGCGCCCGGGCCTGATCCGGTCGCCCCAGCGAACGGCGAAAGGGATGTGGAAGCCGTCGTCGTAGATCTGCCCCTTCACGCGCGGAAAAGGCATGCCATGATCCGAGGTCGCGATGATCAGGGTGTTGTCGAGCTTGCCCGCCTTCTCGAGATGCTTCAGCGCGCGGCCGATGTGTGTGTCGTACCATTCGACCTCGATGGAGTAATCCGCCAGGTCGCCGCGAATGGTCGCATTGTCCGGGTAGTAGGCCGGAACGGTGACGTCCTCCAGTTTCTTGCCGGCGAGTTTCCAGTTGTCCAGACCGTAGCCCCGATGCGGTTCCTTCGTCCCAAACCAGAAGCAGAACGGCTGTTCGCCTTCGGCCTCCTTCAGAAAGGACTCGAAGTTGGCGGCGTAATCCGTGGAGGCGATCCCCTTGTAGGGCGGCTTCTTCGTCAGCTTGTTGTAGGGATGTCCGGCGGGGTTGTCCTTGTCCTTCGCGCGCCCGGCATCCTTGCCCTCCCAGATGCCCGGCCCCCAACCCTTGCCGGTGTAGCCGATCTTGTAGCCCTCTTCTTCCAGCAGATACGGAAAGAACTTCCACTTGGCGGAGAGAAAGGGGTTGTGATTGCAGGCCTCTTCAAGCTGCCACGAATAGCGCCCCGTCAACAGGCACGCCCGCGCCGGGGCGCACTTGGGATTGCAGTTGTAGGCCTGGGTGAACAGGACCCCCTCCCGCGCGATGCGGTCAAACGACGGCGTCTTCACATACGTTCCGCCATACGCCCCAAAGCTGTCGCGCGAGGCGTCGTCCGCGATGATGAAGAGGATGTTGGGACGCGAATCCGCCTGAACGGCGGTAGCCAACAGGAGCGCAGCCAGGGCGAAGAGTCGTTTCATGCCGGAGGTTATGCCGCACAAACAAACGCCCGGCAATCACCCGTAAAGGGGCAGGACGACTTTGGAGACAATCAATCGTAAAGCGGATAGAACCTACAGGCGCCTCTCGGCTTCGACTCCCGCCTCTATTCCCGGCCGCCGCTCGAAGCCTTACATGAAAAACCAGCGGGAATGCACGAGATTATCCTCGAGCATTTGTCGAAAACTCCACAGGTCCTCCGAAGACTGAAAATCCCGTTTCGAAAACATCAACCACGCCATACCCTTCGGATTCCAAATAAAGAAGCTTCGTCGACTCTCACGATAGAATTTGAAGGCAGCCCACGGCTGCTTTCCACTCTGTTCGCCGCCCGAAAACTCAATGCCTTCGACACCAAACACGATATACTGAGGTTGCAGGTGTTTCCGTTCAGACATCCAACTGAAGAAGGCAATCGCAAGGGTCACTATTGTCACGCTCGCGAACATCACTGGAACCATGATCAAGAGCGCTCCGACAGGTTCATGCGCGGCATCCGGAGGAGGCTCGGCAAATAAGACCGCGGCGCCGCCAATGACAACGAGAACAAGCAGTATCCCCTTTGTTCCCCACGACGTCGCAAACCGATCCAAATAATCTCGAAACTGCAACCGCCACAGAAACGTGCCCCCATCGCCTCGCGGGGTTTCAGCGGGAATGACAGGCTCGTCCTTGACCAACGAGCGACCGGTCCGAATCTGGTTCGCTTGCGCGCGAAACCAAGCCAGCGATTCCTGATCTGAAAACACTCTCTTGGGCACTGTGTACAGCATCGATCCGGTCGAATCGACCAACACAAATAGCGCAGACGATTCCAAGAGTTGCGAGAACGATGTCCATCGCATCGAGTTGCGCCAATCGTCTCCGCTAAGAGTCAATCCGTCAGGCGACGCTTCGAGGCGGACGGCGGAAGCTTCACTTCCTTTTGTCTTACGCTGAAAAACGATCAGCAGGCAGAAAACGACGATAAATATCCATCCAAAAAGATAGCGGTCTTCCGCAGGGATCTCTGTCTTGAATCGCAAAATCAGAACACCTACTGACAGGACGAGAACGCCAGCCAAAGCGACAGCTGTAACGAGCTTCGAACCGCCTCCCACCTGCTGTTGCAGATGAAGCTGCTGCGCTTCCTTCAGTTCTGCTTCCGTGCAGGTGTATTCCAGTTGGAGCGCCATTACATTTCTCCCTTAATTGGTGGTCCCAATCCGCTCCTTCCTGCACCCCGCCCCGCCCTCAACCGCCATTTTCCAGGAAAGCCCGCAGGTAGGGCTCGAACAAAATCGGTTCCAGCAGGAAGGCGTCGTGCCCCTTTTCGGAATGCACGGTGATGCGCGTCGCATCGACGCCGGCGCCCTTCAACTGCTCCGCCAACTGCCCCTGCTCCTCCGGATAAAAACAGACGTCCGAATCGATCGAAAAGATGTGGTACCGCTGCCCGACGCATTTCTCGAACGCCTTCTCGATCGTCGAACAGCCCGCCTCCTGCGCGAGGTCGAACCGCTGCCAGGCATTGATGATGCGCAGGTAGGTGTTCGCGTCGAAACGCTGCGTGAACTTCTGCGACTGGTGAAGCATGTAGGATTCCAGGGTGCTGGAAAGCTGATACCACTCCAGGTTGTCGGACTTGCTGATGAACTCCGTGCGGGCGCGCTCCTGCATGGCCTCCAAGGACACATAGGTCTTGTGCCCGATCATCCGGGCCACCGCCAACCCGCGCGCCGGCGGCTCGGACGGATCATAGTCGCCGCCCTGGAACATGGGGTCGGCCTCGATCGCGAAGGCCTGTTCGAAATTGTGGATCCGCTGCAGCGGCGTGACGCTCGATCCCGTGGCGATCGGGACCACCCGCTTCACCCGCCCCGGGTAACGCGTCGCCAGATCCAATGAAAGCAGCCCGCCCAGCGAGGCGCCCACGACCGCGTGCAGCCCGGTCAACTCCAACGCGTCCAGCAGCCGGACCTGCGAATCCACGATGTCCGAGATGGCAATGGACGGAAACCCGCTGCCGTAGGGCCGCCCTGTCGCGGGATTGATCGACCCCGGCCCGGTGGAGCCATAGCAACCGCCCAGGTAGTTGGCGCAGATGACGAAGAACCTGTCGGTGTTGACCGCCTTGCCCGGCCCCACGAAATCATCCCACCAACCCGTCCGGCATTCCTCCGTCCAACGCCCGCCGACGCCCTCCACCGCGGGATTGTGCCCGGCGGCGTGCTGGCTTCCACTGAGGGCGTGGAATACCAGCACGGCATTCGATCTGTCCGCGTTGAGCTCGCCGTAGGTCTCGTAAGCAATGCGGACGTCCGCCAACTCGCCGCCGCACAGGAGTTTCAAGGGCCGTTCGGGCGTCGCAATCTGCTGAAACCGGGTTTCGACCGTTTCCATCATCATCAAAGGCATTCAGAAAAAGACAGCCCGGCCAAGGTCGCGCCTCGGCCGGGCCGCCGTGAAACAAACAACGATCAGACGCCGGCCGCCTGCAGGGCCTGGTCCAGATCGGCGATGATATCGTCGGCATCCTCGATCCCGATGCTGAGGCGCACCATCTCCGGCGTGATGCCCGCGCCGCGCTGCTGCTCCTCATTGAGCTGGGAGTGGGTGGTCGTCGCGGGATGGATCGCCAGGGTCTTGGCGTCGCCCACGTTGGCCAGGTGAGAAACCAGCTTCAGGGAATCGATGAATTTCGCCCCGGCCTCCGCGCCGCCCTTGATGCCGAAGACGACCATGGAGCCGCCCTTGCCGCGCAGGTATTTCTGGTTCAGCGCATGCATCGGATCGTCCTCCAGGCCGGGGAAGCGCACCCATTCCACGCCGGCCTGCGCCTTGAGATGCCGGGCCACGCGGTCGGCGTTGGCGCAGTGCTTCTCCATGCGCAGCGGCAGCGTCTCGATGCCCTGCAGGAACTGCCAGGAATTGTCCGGCGCGATGCAGGCGCCCAGGTTGCGCAACGGCACCGTGCGCATGCGAAGGATGAAGGCCAGCGGGGCCAACGGCTCGGGCAGGTCGTGCCCCCAGCGCAGGCCGTGGTAGGAGGTGTCCGGCTCGTCGTAGAGCGGATGTTTGCCCGTGTTCCACTTGAAGCGGCCGCTGTCGACGACCACGCCGCCGATCCCCGTGCCGTGTCCGCCGAACCACTTGGTCAGTGAATGGATCACGATGTCCGCGCCGTGCTCCAGCGGACGCGTAAGGTAGGGCGTGGCAAAGGTGGAATCCACCACGAGCGGCAGCCCCGCGTCGTGCGCCACCTTGGCGACCGCCTCCAGATCGACCACTTCCAAGGCCGGATTGGAAACCGTTTCGCAGAAGACCGCGCGGGTGTTCTCGTCGATCGCATTCGCGAAGTTCTGCGGATCGTTCGAATCCACGAATTTCGTCGTGATGCCGAACTTGGGCAGGATGTCGTTGAACTGCGTGTAGGTGCCGCCGTAGAGATTCCGGGCGCTGACGATGTTGTCGCCCTGTTGCGCCAGGTTGATGATGCTGTAGAAGACGCCGCTCGTCCCCGAAGCCAGTCCCAGGCCGCCCATTTCCGGGCCGCCTTCCAACAGGGCGACGCGCTTCTCCAGCACATCCGTCGTCGGGTTCATCAGACGCGTGTAGATGTTCCCCAGCTCCTTCAACGCGAAAAGATTCGCGGCGTGTTCGGTGTTGTTGAACTGAAACGACGAGGTGCGATAGACGGGCACCGCGCGCGCGGTTGTGGCGGGGTCGGGTTGCGATCCCCCATGGAGGCAGATGGTGTCGAATTTCATAGGTTTCAAGCATGCCCGGTCCATCGGGCGAAGCGGGATCTTGTCAGAAAATCCACAGCGGGCAAGTTTGGTTGCAGCTGCGCGCGGCGCGGCGGGTGTTGTGTCGCCCACATGCCCACCGAACGCCCCAACGCCCGGGTCCGACCGATTCGCCGCGCGTCAATCCGGCTTCAGGTATTTGACCTTGAGATCGCGAGGCAGCGGCGTGACCTGATTCCTGGCTCCCCATTCGTCCCAGGCGGCGGAGAGTTGGCGAACGATGTCCGGATGTTTGGAAGCAAGATTGTTCATCTCGATCCGGTCCCTGGTGAAATCGTAGAGCTCCCAGGGCTCGTCATCCAGAGCGACGAGCTTCCACCTGCCCCGTCGGACCGCGCGATTCCCCTGATGCTCGAAGAAGAGCGTGCGTCCCTTGGTGAAACCGTTGTTGAGCTGCCCGATCAGATCGATGCCGGGCAGATCCGGTTTCCCTTTGTATTCCGCTCCCGCCACGGCAAGGGCGGTCGGAAGCAGATCGATGATGTGCGCCGGTTCATGCACGATCGAGCCCGGCTCCGCCTTCAGTCCCGCAGGCCAATGCACGATTCCCGGCGAGGCGATCCCGCCCTCGTGATTGAAATGCTTGTAAAGTCGCCACGGCGTGTTCGAGGCGTTGGCCCAACCGGAGCCAACGCTGTGAAACGTTCCCGCCCCGCCCATCTCGTCGATCATCCCGCCCTTGTGCAGGATGTTCCGGTTCCCGGATTTGATGTCGAACCCGAATGGATCCCACTCGAAGCAGGCCCCGTTGTCCGAGGTGAAGACGATCAGTGTGTTCGCAAATTCCCCCGCCTCCTTGAGATCGGCGACAACGCGCCCCAACTGCCGATCGAGCCGGTGGATCATCGCGGCGTAGATGGCCATGCGACGCGCCAGATCCGCGCGCCGGTCCGCCGGCAGCGTGTTCCAGGCCGGATTGACGCCCGTCTTCGTCTCTCCGTAGTTGCGCCAATGAGAACGATCGGAGAGCCCGGTGAACTCCGGCACGACACCCAGTTCCTTCATGCGCTGGAGCCGCTCCGCGCGAAGTCGGTCCCAACCGCCGTGATACCGGTCCTGGTACTTCGCAATATCCTCGGGCAGGGCGTGCAACGGAAAGTGCGGCGCGTTGTAGGCGAGGTAGAGAAACCACGGGCGGTCAGGCGTCCGCCTGGCCAGTTTCAGGAATGCGAGGGCGTGATCCGTGACCGCGTCGGTCGCGTAGAACTTCCCCTTCGGATACTCGATCTTCCTCCGTCCTTCCGGATGGCGAATCATGTGATCCGGATCGAAGAAACGCTTGGCGCTGACCAGGGTGCCATACATCTCCTCAAAACCGTGTCTCGTGGGATCGGGCGTCCCCAGATGCCACTTGCCGGACATGAAACAACGGTAGCCCGCCGGCTTGAGCGCCTCGGCAATGGTCGGCGCGGACACGGACACCACGCCGCGGAATCCCGGATGCCCCAGGTCGTTGCCCGTCATGTGACCGAGCCCCACACGATGCGGATACTGCCCCGTGAGCAGCGCGGCCCGCGACGGACAGCAACGGCCGGCGTTGTAGAACTGGGTCAACCGGACCCCGCCCTCGGCCAGCGAATCCAGGGTCTGCGTCTCAATCTCGCCTCCGAAACAACCCAGATCGCTGAAGCCCAGATCGTCGCAAAGGACGTAGAGAATGTTCGGACGTTCGGCGGCATGGGAGGACACACACGAAACGCCCAACGCGAGCAGAATGGCAGCCAGACTTTTTACGGTCATTTCGGCGTCGCCTCACCGTGCGGATAGCGGTAGTCCGCCTTGTTGTCAGTTGAAACCTGCCTCGTCGAGCCTTCGGCCAAGGTGTAAAGAAACAACTTCCCGCCGGCGTGGTAGACAATGGCGGTCTGGTCCTTCGTCCAACGCGGATAGGCAAACCAGACGTTCTTCCCCTTCTCGTTGGCGAACGGCCTGGCATTGCTGATGGTCCGGGTCCTTGCGTCGAAGTCCGCCACATAGAGCGTCCGGCCGGGAACCTTGCGCTTGAAGCCTTTCGTATACTCAAAACACACCTTCGATTCGTCTTTCGAAAGACTGACGCGATCCAGCGTCCCCTTCTCCGCCAGGTCGAAGGCGATCTTTTCATACTTCGGTTCGCCTTTCGCGTTCGGCGTCATGAGGTAATAACCCCGGCCCTGCCTCGGATGCGTTGAACCGACCAGGATCCGGCCGTCAGTCATGCAGGTGTAGCCCCAGGTGTGAAAACCCCTGCCGCTGATCAGGAACTCCTCGCCCGGCTTCGCGCCCACCCTGCTGGCCATGACGCGATAGCCTCCCCCTTTGGGATTCTTGCGGTTCCAGATCGGCGTGTTCTTTCCGTCGCGGGTCCAGGTCTGGTTGAAATCCGTGTGCGTTCCGTCGGATAGCCGGTGAAAGCCGGTCCCATCCACGTTGATGACGCAGATCGCGGTCTTCCACTGCCCGACATCCTTGTGATTCTTCAATCGACGGAAAAAAACCAGCATATCCCCGGTCCTGGACCAAGACGGCTTGAAATCCCAATGCCCCTTGGTCAGCGGCTCCCCCTCCGGTTCCCCCAACACATTCACATGGATCTCGCCGTTCTTGTAGTAGGAGGAACGATGCCCCTCGGCGGCGGCATCTGTAATCGCGACGCCGGCGGCAAGAACGCAGACCAACGCGGCGAGTGAAGTTCGTTTCTTCATGAGGGGCAGAGATTGCCATGAAACGCCCGGAAGTTCCAGTTGGAGTTTATCAGCGCCGTGCGCCCAGGAATGCACGGCGTGTCCTGCAACCGCGACAGCGTCTTGGACTGGCGCCGCGCACTCCATCACTCCATCACTCCATCACTCCATCACTCCATC
>JAYPEY010000084.1:0-26954 GCA_038126035.1 Verrucomicrobiales bacterium
ATTTGGCGGCGGCGGCGGCGGCGGCGGTCGTGGCGGCGGTGGTCGCGGTGGTTTTCAACCCTCCCCCACGCGCGACTTGACCTCGTTCGTCCGCAAGCTCGACCTGTTGACCGGCGACCTGAAAATCACCCTTACAGACGAACAAGGCAAAGGCATGAAGCCCCTGCTCGAAGGCATTGGGGAAGTTGCCGCCATCGAGGACGACATTGCCTCGGACATGCTGAAGGAACTCACCGGAAAACTGTCCGATGAACAGAAGGCCATCCTCGACTCCATCAGCCTCCCCCGCACCCGCGGAAGTTTTGGTCGCGGCGGCGGCGGCGGTGGCGGCGAAGGAGGCTCCAATCCCTTTGTCGAGGACGAGAACGCCAAGAAGGCCTTGGAAAGCCTTTCCGGCAAACTCTGACCCGGTTCAGACTCACTCCATTCCCAGGCGACCGGCCCGATCCGGTCGCCTTTTCTTTTGCCTCCATGGGGCCTTGCGGCTTTCCATTCCGGGCAGCCTTTGTATTCTCACCGCGTGATCAGGTCATTGACGCAACAGCTGGAACAAGGCGCCGCCCTCAGCGGCGAACAGGTCACCGACGCGGTCGCCGCGTTGACTGACGAAGGCATCGCCGCCGAGACCAAGGCGGATTTCCTGACCGCCCTGGCAGACAAGGGAGAAACCGTCGGGGAAATCGGGGCCTTCGCCCGGGAACTTCGCGAAATGGCGGCGCCCGTCCCGCTGGATGACGAAACCCGGGCCCGGGAGATCCTCGACGTCTGCGGAACCGGAGGCGACCATCTGAACACCTTCAACATCTCCACCACCGTGGCGCTCGTCGCCGCGGCGGCCGGTGTCACCGTCGCCAAGCACGGGAATCGCGCGATCACCTCGAAATCCGGCAGCGCGGATGTGTTGGAAGCCCTCGGCATCCGCATTGACCGCACGCCGGAGGAAGCCGCGGCCATGTTGCGCGACCATCGCTTCGCCTTCCTGTTCGCGCAGCGCTACCACCCGGCCTTCAAGCATATCGGCCCCGCCCGAAAACTCTGCGCCGAACGCGGCCAACGCACCGTCTTCAATTTCCTGGGCCCCCTGCTCAACCCCGCGCGTCCGACCGCCCAGTTGATCGGCGTGCCCCGGGCGGATCTTTGCGAACCCATCGCCCAGGCGCTGCAATCCCTCGGCATCCGCCGCGGCATGGCCGTCAGCGGTCTGGTGGGCGACAAGCATCTGGATGAACTCTCCACCCTGGGCGACAACGCCATCGCCGAGTTCTACCACGACCGCGGCTTCTCCGTCTCCGAGATGTCGCCCGCCGATTTCCCGCTGCAACCGGCAACCCTGGAAGACCTGAAAGGCGGCGACGCCGAAGAGAACGCCGGCATCGTCGAACGCCTGCTCAAAGGCGGAGACCGCGGCCCCAAACGCGACGCCGTCCTGCTCAATGCCGGAGCCGCCCTGTTCGTCGCCGGAAAGTCCGGCTCTCTCAGCGAAGGCTGGGAACTCGCCGCCGAGACGATCGACAGCGGCGCAGCTTCGGCCACCCTGGAAGACCTCCGCAGCTCTGGCGGTGCCTGATCAATGATGTTCGGACCACCCATCAGTCGACTTGCCTTGTTCTCGGCCCTGGCAGCCGCCGCCGGATTGGCGGCCACAATCGGCGGCCTCGTCCTGGTCGAGCTGGAGCAGTGGCACGGCGGCCCCGGCAGACTGCTCATGGTCGCCGCGCTGGCCGGATCGGTGATCGCAGGCCTGTCAGGCTTCGCCGCCGTCCGCGCCGTCCGCCGCAGCAACGGCCTGCTGGCCGGCGAAGGGCTCGCCACCGGCGGTCTCAGCCTCTCCGCAGTTGGCCTCATCGCCTTTCTTGTTTCCACCCAGTTCGGCTCCTGGGCCGACGACAAGGCGGCAAAGAGCCGCGGCCAATGCGGCGACAATCTTGCCATCCTGCATCAGGCCATGACCATCTACGCCGAACGCAACGACGGACGACTGCCCGACAACGACAACTGGTGCGGCGCCATTCTGGGCATGGCCCAGGAACTCCAGCAGTCGCCCGACTATCACGGCAGCATGTTCCAGTGTCCGTCCAGTCTGGAGTCTTTTGAGTCCAGTTACGCCTTCAACGCCGAACTCGGCGGAAGGAAACTCGCCGAACTCCCCCCCGACACCGTGCTCCTGTTCGAGATCACCGGCGGCTGGAACGTCAGCGGCGGCCCCGAGACACTCCTTCGCCGGCCCCGGCACAATGGAGCCGTGGTGTGCCTCGCCAACGGCTCCATCATCGGCGCCGGGGAAATCCATCGGGAAAGCCAATGGCGCGCCGCGCCTTGACGACGCCGTGAGCGACTACTGGATCATCGGCGACGACGGCCAGGAATATGGCCCCGTCCCTGAGTCCGAAATCCACAACTGGATCGCCGACCGACGCGTCGACGCCGAAACCCGCATCCGCCAGGGAGTCGACGGACCATGGCAGCGCGCCTCCGAACACGCCGCATTCACCGGCCGCCTCGCCGCCGCCCGCCGTTCGCCGGAGCGCGGGAGTGACGCTCCTTCACCGCCCGCCTGCGGCTTCGCCATCGCCGCGTTGGTCTGCGGCCTGATCACATTGCCCACCTCGTGCTGCTGCCCGTTGAGCGGCGTCCCCGGAATCCTCTTCGCCATCCTGGCCCTCAAGCGGATTTCGGAGGAACCCGGACAACGCGGCGGACGCGGACCCGCCATCGCCGGTCTGATTCTCTCCCTGCTGGGATTGCTCCTCTTCGCCGGATTCCAAATCGCCGGTGTGACCTTCGACGGTTTTCTGGAAGGTTGGAAGAACGGCGCCGGCCGATAGCAGCGCACGGCCGCGATCATCATCCCTGCGGACGGAGCGCCGGGCATTGCCCGGCATTCGCGCTACCCGACCGGGCACGATCCGTCGCCACACGCCAACGCCTTGAAATCCGGCCTGTCCGCGATCGTCCGGTGAGCGAAACGATTCACCACGGCGCCCTTGTGAATCAGAAACACACCCGGCATCTGCAGGGTGTCGCCGCGCGGAACTCCAGGCGGATTCCCTGAGAAGATCGCGCTCAACCCTCGCCCCCAGACACTCGGACTCAACAACTCCTTGAGCCCCGCCTTGCCCAGATCGAACGCCTTGTAAAGCGCGGCGTCCGGATCGGCGATCCGATCGATATCCCCCAGGCCGAACTTCTCGAAAAAGGCATCGGACCGCGCCGCTTCGTCCATGTGCACGAACACGATTCGGACGCCGTCGCCTTCGATGTCATTTCGATGCCTCGCGACGTCACGCGCCGCCTCCTTGCAGAAGGTTCACCCCAGGTGCCGCAGCAGGATCAACAGCGTGCGGCTCTTGTCCGCAATGTCCCAAAGACTCTCGCCGCCTTGTGTCCTTGCCTCCCGCCACGCGGTTTCCAAGGAGCTATCATTCCGGTTGTGTTCCGACATGCCGCCACTCTACCCATTGCCGGCGGATGAGCAACCGAATGAATACACAATTGCTTCTCGCGGCGGATCGCAACATCGTCTGCAGTTTCACCGCAGATCATGAATGCGCAGCCAAGCCCAGTCAGAACATACGCCTTGATCTCGGCGCTGCTGACGACAGCCGGACTGACTTCCGGCTGCAACACGCGCGCAGCGGACAAAACACACGCCGCCATTTCCCATGCCCGATGGGGAGCCTCGGCCCTGGCCGGCGCCACCCGCAAGACCGCCAAGGCCACCGCCGACTTCGCCCGACGCGCCCGAAACGAAATCCCCAGATGGCACGAGGTGAAATCCGGCGAAACCCTGACCCGGATCGCCCGCTACTACGGTGTGCCCGTCGACAAGTTGAAGCTGCTCAACCCCCTCATCGATCCGCTGAAGCTGGAAATCGGCCAGAAGCTGCGGTTGCGGGAATAATCTGCCGCGCAAACCGCGGTCTCAACGGCCGGACTCGACAAGGGAATGAAGACAAAGGAATTGTCGGGCGC
Organism: Verrucomicrobiales bacterium; assembly: GCA_038126035.1. GTDB lineage: Bacteria > Verrucomicrobiota > Verrucomicrobiia > Limisphaerales > JAYPEY01 > JAYPEY01. Next base: position 3,973 of record JAYPEY010000084.1, read on the forward strand.
CCAAGGGATTCCCCTGTCTCCATTCCTTTGTCTTCGCATTCCGGGGATTCAAAACCGACCCGGCGAGAATGGTTCCGCGTCAATGTGCGTTTCCTTGCCCTGGATCATCTCCGCGACGAGCCGCCCCGTCGCCGGCCCGAGGCTGAGGCCGAGCATGTTGTGCCCGGTGGCCAACCAGGCGTTTTCCAATCGCGGCGCGCGGCCGATGATCGGCAGGCTGTCCCAGGTCATCGGCCGCCAGCCAAACCACTTTTCCTCGACATCGTCCGTGTGCGGCTCGATCAGGTAGGGCTCCGCGGAGTTCCGCAACTGCTGGATCCGACGCTCTCGAATCGATTCGTCAAACCCCGCAAATTCCATCATCGAGCCCAGCCGATATCCGTTGTCGAACGGCGTCACCCCGACCTTGTGTTCAGGAAACAACATCGGCCGCTCCGGACAGATCCGCGGACGCTTCATCGTGACCGAGTACCCCTTGCCCGGCTCGATCGGAATTCGGCATCGCAGTTCCGGACCCAGCTTCGCGCTCAGAGCGCCGGCGGCAATCACGAACCTGTCCGCGGTCATTTCACCGCGCGAAGTCGTCAGGCGGACAACCTTCCCTTCGCGCTTCTCCACCGCGCTCAACTCGCATTGCTCCACGATCTCGACGCCCTTGTCGCGCAGTTTCCCCGCCCAGTTCCGCGCAAGGACATCCGGTCTCACGTGCGTGTCCCCCGGGTAATTGAAGGCCCCGGCGAGCCCCGGCTTCAACGCCGACTCCAGATCCGGCAGGTCGACGCCCTCGATTCGCGTCGCCGAGACGCCGAAATGCTCGGTCAACAATCGGTCCGCTTCGGCGAACCGGGCCAGGCCATCCTCCGTCCGGAAGACGTAGAGCAGACCCTTTTCCTTCCACTCGCAATCCAATGCCCCATCGGCGGCCAGGCCCCGGTACTCCTCCATCGACGAATCGAGAATCGCCTTCAAGGGAAGGGCCCCGGCCAGCATCCGCCGATGCGTGCAGCGCCGCGCGAACTGCAGCATCCAGACCCACAGCGCCGGACTCAGTCGAGGCTTCACCCGAAATGGCGCATCCGGTTTGAACAACGACTTCAGCGCGATGGTGATGGCCCCCGGCTCGGTCAAGGGCAGGACGTGGCTCGGACAGATGTAGCCGCAGTTGCCGTGCGAGCAACCCCGGGCAACGCCGTCCTTGTCGATCACCGTCACCCGATATCCCGCCTCGGAAAGATAATGCGCGCAGGACAGGCCAATGATGCCCGCGCCGACGACAATGATGGATTCCTTCTCCGACATGCGCGCAAAAACGGATTGAAAAACTCAGCCCGCAGAGCCCGAAACGATACCGTTCATGAAGGGATCCCCCTCCTGCTGGACCAACCGCACATCCGCCGTCACAAAGGCCCGCCCCGTGATGCTCGGAATGACCCGCCCTTCGTCGTCCAGTCGGTAGCTCGCCTCGAAGCGGCTGCCGATGACGCTTTCCTGGATCCAGGTCTCGCCGGGCTGCAACTTGCCGTCCGCCGCCAGGCAGGCCAGCCTGGCGCTCGTGCCCGTGCCGCAGGGCGAACGATCGTAGGCGCCGCCGGGACACAGGACGAAGTTGCGGCTGTTTGCGTCGGGAGCGACCGCCGGCCCCGTAAACTCCACGTGATCGATCTCGGCGCCGTCCTCGCCCGTGATGTCATGCGCGCGCAGGGCGGCCTTCACGCGCTCGGCCGCGTCGGTGAGTTGTCGCGTCAGCCTCGCGTCCAGAGGAAACGGCGAATTCTCCGTGAGAAAGAACCAGTTTCCGCCCCAGGCAATGTCCCCGCTCACCACGCCCAGGCCTTCCACCTCGATGGAAACATCCTTCTTGAAGCGGCGGCTGGGAACATTCTCGATCGTGGCCGTGTTGAGGTCCTTCAACTCCACGCTGACAATCCCGACCGGCGTCTCGATCTTGTGGAGCCCCGGCTCCAGCCGCCCCATGTAGGCCAGCGACGCCGCGAGCCCGATCGTCGCGTGCCCGCACATGCCGAGGTAGCCGACGTTGTTGAAGAAGATCGCGCCCGTCACGCAGGACTCGTCCACCGGATCGCACAACAACGCGCCGACCAGGGCGTCTGAGCCGCGCGGCTCATTGATCACCGCGCTGCGAAATGCGTCGTGCTCACGCGCGAACAACTCCCGCCGCTCCGCCAATGGCCCGTCGCCCAGGTCTGGACCGCCATGCAACACCACCCGCGTGGGTTCGCCCTCCGTGTGTGAATCTACAATGATCATTTTGGATAACTCGAATTACGAATGTCGAAATGCGAAACAAATCCGAATTTCAGAATTTTTTGATTCTTCAAACGAATGTGGTGCGACTTGATGGGACGGAGCCAGGGAACGAACGAGGCATCCGATTTTAAATTTCGAATTTGTTTCGAGTTTCGCTCCTCGGATTTCGTATTTGGGTCAATCCGTCGCTCCCGCCCAGTTCTTCCACCAATTCTGGAACAGCTTCAACTGCGCTTCGGCGTAGGCATTCTGGCTGGCGCTCAGCTCGTCCGTCTCATTGAAGTGCCGTTCGTAATTCGCATCGCCGCCGAGGACCATCAATCGCTTGTAGTACAAGACCAGGTCCGGCCCTTCATCGAAGGTTGAAAGCACGGTCAGCGCCTCGCTCAATTCGGCGGCAAAGCGTCGCGCCTCGGCGTCGCCCGCGGCCGCGCGGCGGCAAAGCTCCACAAACTGCAACACCTCCTTCGGCAGCGCGTTGCCAATGCCGGTGATCGCGCCCACGGCGCCGCAATGAAGGAACCCATGAAACACCTGCGTATCCACCCCGACAAGGAGGGCCAGGTCCTCCTCCTGATTGGTGATGTGCTCCGCCGCGTAGCTCAACGACGCCGCGCCGCCGAATTCCTTGAAGCCGATCAGGTGCGGATAATCGCGCCGCAGGTCGAAGAACAGGTCCGCCTTGGTTTCGAAACCGTAGTAGGGGCTGTTGTAGATGATCGAGGGCAGGTCCACCGCCGCCTCAAGGATCCCGGCAAAATGCGCCCGCTGCGCCGAAGGCGAAGAGCCGCGCGACAGGACCCGCGGAATCAGCATCAGCCCCTTCGCGCCCACCTCCTTCGCGTGCGCCGCATGCGACGCGGCCAGCTTCGGATTCTGCGCGCCCGTTCCCACCACGACCGGAACGCCGGCCTCGGTCAGACGCCTCACGCCCTCCTGACGTTGCTCGTCCGTCAGCAGCGGCCAGTCCCCCATCGATCCGCAGTAGACCACGCCGGACATGCCGGCCTCGATCAGGGATTTCGCCGTGGCGACCAGCGCGTCGTGATTGGGCGTCCGGCCCTCGTTGCACGCCGTCATCAACGCCGGAATGCAGCCGTGAAAAATACTCGTGTCCATAGTCGTTCTTCGGTTGTCGACCGAAGAACATGCCGAATGCGGGAGGCTTCGGCAATGGCGATCAGCCGAATTGAACACTCGACCCGCGAATTGGGGATCCATAGTCTTTGGCTGGAATGCACGCCATGACGGACACTTCTCCTGAAATCGCTGCGATGGTCGAAAAACGCATCATGGCGTTGACCGGAGCTGAACGTATCCGAATGGGATCGCAGATGTTCGACGCAGCACGTCGTATGATTCTCGCTTCACTGCCAAAGGAACTTTCGGTCGAGGAGCGAAAACGGCTTCTGTTTGAGCGAATCTATGGCGTATCGCTGCCTGTCGATTTCGGCGGCTAGAATTCAACCATCCACTCCAACCATGAAGACATTCTTGCGCATGACTCCCGCCGCCCTCGTGCTACTCGCCGTCGCCGTCACCCACGCCGCGGCCAACCCCCAAACCTTCCGTGCCGGCGCTGCGACCAGCAACATCACCCCGCCCCTTGGCGGCGGCATCGTCGGCAACTGGATTTCCCCCGCCGCCACGCACGTGCATGACGAACTCCACGCCCGCTGCCTCGTGCTCGACGACGGCAAGACCCGCATCGGCTTCGTGATCGTGGACAGCGTCGGCGTCACGCGCCCCGTCTTCGACCACGCGAAGCGCATCCTGAAAAAGGAGACCGGCCTGCCTCCCGAGAACCTCCTGTTCGCCGCGACCCACACCCACTCCTCCGTCAGCGCCCGCGGCAGCGACCGCTTCGAATACAACCCCGTTCTCGACGAATACCAGTCCTTCCTCGCTTCGCGCATCGTCGATGGCGTCAAACGGGCCATCAACAACCTCGAACCCGCGCGCATCGGCTGGGGGGGCGCGGACGAACCGCGTCACGTCTCCAACCGCCGTTGGCACATGAAGTCCGGCTTCGATCTCAGCAATCCCTTCGGAGGCCAGGACACCGTCCGGATGAATCCGCCGCGCGGCAAGATGCTCGACCGTCCCGCCGGCCCGACCGACCCCGAGGTTTCCATCCTCTCCGTGCAGTCCAAAGACGGCCGCCCCATCGCGTTGCTGGCCAACTACTCGCTGCACTACGTCGGCGGCGTTCCCAAGGGGCACCTTTCGGCCGATTACTTCGGCGCGTTCGCCGACCGCATGCAGGACTTGCTCGGCGCCGACCGGCAACATCCGCCCTTCGTCGGCATCATGTCCAACGGCACAAGCGGCGACATCAACAACATCGACTTCACGGGCAAACGCCCCCGCCGCCAGCCCTACGAACAGATCAGGATCGTGGCCAACGACGTCGCCGACGCGGCCATGAGGGCGCTCAAGGAAATCAAGCACCGCGACTGGGTCCCGCTCGGCGCCGCGGCCAAGGAGTTGAAGCTCAACGTCCGCCGCCCGGACAAGGAACTGATCGACCGCGCGCATCGCATCCTCGCCGGCCCCAAGGCGGCCAATCCGAACACCACCGACAAGGATGTGATCTACGCCAAGCGCGCGCTCAAGCTCGCCAAATTCGAACCGACCACCGAGGTGTTCATCCAGACTTTCCGCATCGGCGACCTCGGGGTCGCCGCCATGCCGTTCGAGGTGTTTGCGGAGATCGGATTGAACATCAAGGACCGCAGCCCGTTCGGGGACGCCTTCACCATCGAACTGGCCAATGGAACCTTCGGCTACCTCCCCTCGCCGGAACAGCACCGACTCGGCGGCTACGAAACCTGGCTGGGCACGTGTTGGGTTGAATTCCAGGCCTCGGAGAAAATCACCCGGACGGTGTTGGATCTCTTCAAGGGATTGAAAAAGTGATCGTCCGCCGGCTGGTCTGGATTGCGCTGGCGTTGTTCTTTGTTTCCTTCCTGCTTCCTGCATACGGTGTGAACGGCGCATTAGTAATCGGCCAAGTCACTGCGGAGTTGACCGGTTACGAATGCGCGCTGCACGTCTTGGCCATGGCGATTGACTTCGAACATGATGAAGACCGGCTCTACTTTGCGGCTTTCATTCTTTCCAACCTTTTGATGCTGACAGTTCCTTTCCTGTTGATTGTCAGATACCGGGATCGTCCGACGCCGGTTCCTCTGTTGATCATACAGTTACTCCTGCTGCTACATGTCGCGTCCTGGTGGTTCAGGAGTCTCGATGAATGGTGGATGATCCGCAGCGGTTACTACGTCTGGCTTGTACCCATGATTTTCATGCTTGCCGCCTCGCTCACTCAACGGCGCCTGCAACTCTACACAAAGTAAGATGCGGATATCGTCGGCGTGTTCCTTCAACCGACAAGAAGCGTCCTCACCCTCGATCCCTCTCCCCCCAGGAGAGGAAAGGAGATCGCGCTTTCGGAATGCGATACAACCAGGAACAACCCCGATACCAGACAGACATCCCTCTCCCCGAGGGTGAGGGACCGAGGGTGAGGGGAATTCCACCAACACTGTATAAACGCCTCATTCCACTTCACCGCCCAGATCAGGCCGCTTTTGACCCGGCGGAACAAAGCGGCTAAAACCGCCGTATGCGCGCACCAAAGCCAGACCGCTGGGGACTCGCCGCCATGTTGTGCGGCGCGGCCGGCATCGCCTTCGCGCCTAACTTCGTGCGCGACGCCGTCGCCAATCACGGCGTCGGCCCCAGCGCCACGGCCTTCTACCGGGTGTTCTTCGCGCTGCCGGCCCTGTGGATGTGGCAGGCCTGGGAACAACGCCAACCCAATCCGCCGCGTCGCCCCACGACCGCAAAGGAAAAGCGCCTGCTGCTGATCGCCGGCGTCTTCTTCGCGTTGGACATGGCCTTCTGGCATTGGTCCATCAAGCTCACCACCGTGGCCAACGCCACCCTGCTCGCCAACTTCGCGCCCATCGTCGTGACCCTGGGCGCGTGGATGATTCTGAAGGAACGAATCACCAAGAGCTTCATCCTGGCCATGGTTATCGCTCTGGCCGGGGCTTCGATGCTCGCAGGAGCCAGCCTCAACCTTGAACCACGCTACCTGATCGGCGACGGACTCGCCATCGTCACCGCCCTCTTCTACGGGAGCTACCAGTTGACCGTGAAAATCCTGCGCAGTTCCTTCTCGCCCGCGACGATCATGGCCTGGGCCGCGATCTCCGCGAGCGCGACGCTGCTCATCGCCGCCGTTCTTTCGGGCGAGCAGATGTTCCCCAACACCAACGCCGGATGGCTGACGCTGCTGGCGCTCGCCTTCATCAGCCACGTCGCCGGACAGGGTTTGATCGCCTACGCCTTCGGACATCTGCCCGCTTCGTTCGGCTCGCTCAGCCTGCTGCTGCAACCCCTGATCGCGGCCATGATCGCCTGGGTCTGGTTCGGGGAGGCCCTGGGCCCGCTTCAGGCCGTCGGCGGCGCGGTAATGCTCTCGGGCCTCGTGCTGGCGACGCGCAAGCGCACCTGACTCAAGCCGCCGGATCAGCGCCCAAAGCTCGATCTTCACGCTTCTTTCGGGCTTGGGCGACTGGGCATTTCGCCGTTCAAGCTCTGCTTCCGGCCCGCTTTCTGCTATTCCCATCGTCGTGACAAGGTTCTCCTTTGCCATATTGCTCATTTCATTGCTCAACGCAACGCTGCGCCCGGTCAACGCCCAGACCGTTTCCTGGGACGGCGGCGGCGATGGCGAAACCTGGTCCGATCCCCTGAACTGGTCCGGCGACGCCCTTCCCGGCGCGACGGACAGCGTGACCATCGATGTCGCCGGAACGGACACCCCGATCCTGCACACCGGATCTGACACCTCAATCGCCAGCCTGACCTGCGAAGAACCGCTGACCATCTCCGGAGGATCGCTCACGCTGACTTCCGGCGCGTCATCAATCAATGGAGCCCTGACCGTAGGTTCCGGCAGATCGCTGATTCTCAACGGACCCGGCGCTTCATTGTCGGCCAACGCCGCCGCGGCGATCGACGGCGCCCACCTTCAGGTGCTCGGCGCGGTTCGTTGAGCATCCCCATGGCGACCAGCCTCACCAGCGGACGGCTGACACTGGACGGAGCCGCTTCCTCGATCTCGCTCCCTGCGCTGACCAGCCTGGACAAGACGCGTTTCTTCCTGAGCTCCGGCGCGACCTTCGCTTCGCCAGCCGGCGTCACGACCTACGACCACTCCGGCGGCGTCAGTGTGAACGAAAAACGCACGATCATTTCCGTGACCGGCTCCGGCAGCGCGCTCGACCTTTCCGGCATTTCAACCTTCACCGCAAACTTCAGCGGCCTCGGCGGCCTGCTCATGCTGGTCAGCGCCGCCGACGGGGGAAGCGTCGATCTGTCCGGACTGACCTCACTGGCCGGAGGCGGAAATGGCGTCAACGGAGGCGGACCGCTCGAATTTCGGATCTCGAACGGGGGAACGATCCATCTGGACGCCCTCCAGACCGCGACCGGCAACGGGGCCGGGATCAAGCTCGCCTGGGACGCATCAATCTCCCTGCCCGCGTTGACCGCCGCCGACAGAATGACCGCGCCCGTCCCGGCAGGGACCTCCCTTTCCGCTCCGTCGCTGGCCAGATTGGAGAACAGCGTCATCACCCTGCCATCCACGGGGACCGCGACTTTCCCGCAGTTGACGGATCTGCTGAACACGACCGTCTCGCTGGCCGGAACCGCCGCCCTGAACGCCCCCGGCCTGACCAGCATCGATCACTCCCGGATTCACCTCACGGACGGCGCCAGCTACGCGCTCCCCGCCGGCATCACGACCTACGACGCCTCCGGCGGCGTCGGAACCAACGAGAAACGAACCCTCTTTTCCGCCGACGGAACCGACAGCTCGTTGAACCTCTCCTCCCTGCAGTCCATCACCGCAAACTTCAGCGGCCTCGGCGGCATCCGCATGCTGGTGACCGCGTCAAACGACGGCGCCATCGATCTCTCCGGCCTGACGTCCATCGCCGGGGGCGGCAGCGGAGCCAATGGCGGGGGGCCGCTGGAATTCAGCTCGACCTCCGGAGGGCAGATCGATCTCCCCAACCTGCAGGGCGCGACCGGCTCCGGCATCCTGATCAACCTCGAGGAAGCCAGCCTGTCGTTCGCGAAATTGACGACCGCCAGCGGACTCCACTTCCAGGCGACGCCCGGCGGGACCTTGTCCATCAGCGCCCTGACATCGCTTCAGGACGGCAGCCTCACACTGCCCGACGGGGCCTCAGTCAACGCCGGCGCCCTGACCCAGGCGCTCAACTGCAGTCTGAACCTGGACGGCACAGCCGCCTTCACCGCGGCAAACCTGGTTTCCATCGACCATTCCCGGTTCATCCTCACCGCTGGCGCAACCTACGCGCTCCCCCCCGGCGTCACCAGCTACGACGCCTCGGGAGGCATGCGAACCAACGAAAAACGAACCCTGTTCTCGGCCAGCGGCGAAGGTTCAAAACTGGATCTTTCGACACTCCAATCCATCACCGCCTCCTTCAGCGGACTCGGCGCGCTGCAACAGATCATCACGGCGGCCGACCTCGGCGAAATCGACCTCTCCGGCGTGACTTCCATCGCCGGAGGCGGCAGCGGCGTCAACGGCGGCGGCCCGCTCACCCTCACGTCTCAGGGGGGCGGCGTCATCCGCGCAAACGCCCTGACCACGCTCGCCGGATCCGCCGCGGGCATTCATCTCGATATCGGAGGGACGCTCGATCTGGGAACCTCGACGACGGCCCTTCAGGCGACGCTCCCGGAGGTCGCGTCCGGCGCCCAGGTCCTCGGCGGCGGCCTGCAGAACGCTTCCGGATCAACCATTCAAGGCTCCGGAATCATCAGGGCTTCCGTGATCAACGAAGGCTCCGTCATCCCGGGCGCCTAACCCGGCAAACTGGACATCACCGGCGACTTCACCCAGACCTCCACCGGAACGCTCATCATGGAAATCGCCGGAAACACTCCCGGCTCCGGACACGACCAACTGGCGATCCTGGGCTCCGCGACCCTGGCCGGCCGGCTGGACGTCCGCTTCCTCAACGCCTTCGAACCCGACGCCGCTGATTTCTTCGCCCTGCTGGCCTACGCGTCCCTGTCCGGAAGCTTTGAATCGACCATCGGCCTCGTCACGCCCGGCAGCGCCACGCTCGAAGCCGCCTACGGAACCCAGGCCTTCGTCCTCGTCAACAACCGGACCCATTCCCTCTTTCAACCCGCAGGAGCGGTCGGATCATTCACCTTCCAGATTCTGACCATCCCCGGCTTCTCCTACGAAATCCAATACACCGACTCCCTGCCGGCGACCGCATGGAGTCTCCTGACACAATTGAGCGGAACCGGCGTCCCCCAATCGGTCTCCGATCCCTCGCCCCCGAGCGTCCAGCGCTACTACCGCGCCGTCATCACCGGCATCCCGGCCGATTGAAACCTGCAGAAGGGACGCTCCGCAAACGGCGCCCGGCCTACCGCACCAGCTTCGCGACCTCCTTGAACCGGGACGCCTCCGCCGTCCGCATCAGTTCGAACAACGCGGTCTCGACCGAGGTCAACTCCGCGCCGGCGCGCAACATCTTCTGCACCCCGACCTTCTTGTTCGCCTCGGTTCGCGAGGAGATGGCGTCGATGACAATCTCCACCGCGCGTTCCAGCCCCAACAGATCGCGCGCGGTCTGATACACGCAGACATGCGCCTCGATCCCGGCCAGCAGAAACCGTCGCCGGTCGCACGCGTTGAGACGCTTCATGAATTCCTCCTGCCCGCAGGCGCTGAAACTCATCTTGGCGAGCGGTTCCTGACCGGAAAGCAGTTCGGCGATCTCGGGAACCGTCGGCCCCAGCCCCTTGGGATACTGTTCCAGCCAGAAGATCGGCAGTTCAAGAATGCGGGCTCCCTGGATCAATATCCGGAGGTTGCGGACAAGCGCCTCCCGCTCGTGCATCAGCGAGGCGAGCCGGCCCTGCACATCAATGACGACCAGCGCGGTGTTTTCAGGTGTGAGCATGAGACGTGTGGAATGGAATCCAGGTCATCGTACCCGGCGGGATTCTCCACGCCAACACATTGTTCCGGAAGGGCTCCAAACACAACAGGGCCCGCCTCGCCGCCGGAAAACCCCGGATCGAACTGCTTTACTGCAAAGGGCAGCTTCAGGAATCATGGTCAAACCATGTTCCCCACACAGGACGCAATTCAAGAAATACCCCCCCCCCGGCATGGTGGGGCAAACCTGCCTGTCGCGCGGTCGTCCGCCAAATCGGAGCGCCGAGCATTGCTCGGCATCGGCCTGCGACCAACACCCCCGCCAAGCAATGCCCTGCGCCGCCTCTCATCCGCACACGGCTCCCTTGAACACCCCATTCCGTGAGAGCTTCCCCGCAATCTCAACATCCGCGGTCCCGACTCCTTTCCGTCCTCGGTCTCTGCCTCATCCTCGGCCTCATCGCGGCCCGCAACCTGCGCCGGTCCTCTCCCCCTCCCTCCCCGGAAACCGGCTCCCTCATCACGGTCGACACCACCCGCATGGGCGCTCCCTGGACCATCAAGGTCGCCGCGACCAACGGCACACCCTCCGACGCGATCCGGGAACGCATCGAGGCCGCCTTCAACGAAGTCGCCCGGGTCGAATCAATCATGAGCGAATGGCACCCCGATTCCCCCATCAGCGCCGTCAACGCCGCCGCCGGAAAGACGCCGATCGAAGTCCCCGCCGAACTGCGCGACATCATCCTCCGCGCCAACGATCTCAGCCGCCAAAGCAATGGCGCCTTCGACATCACCTGGAAAGGCATCGGCGACCTCTGGCATTGGCGCGACGAGAGCTTTGCCATCCCTGACGAGAAGAAAATCCAGAACGCGCTGAAACGCGTGGGACATCAAAAGATGATGATCGAGGGGAGTCGAGTCGGGCTGGCCGCCCCCGGCATGCGGATCGGACTCGGCGGCATCGCCAAGGGCTACGGCGTCGATCGCGCCGCCGCAATCCTCCGCGACGCCGGACTCCGCAACTTCATGATCGACGGCGGCGGCGACATCCTCGTCGCCGGTCTCAAATTCGGAGAGCCCTGGCGACTCGGCATCCAACACCCCCGCAGCGCACGCAACGACCTCATGGCCGCGCTCGACCTGACCGACGCGGCCCTCGTCACCTCCGGCGACTACGAACGGGGACGCGTCATCGACGGCCAACGCGTCCATCACATCCTCGATCCGCGAACCGGCAGGCCCGCCCAGCATTGCCAGTCCGTCTCCGTCATCGCGCCCGACGCCGAATCCGCCGACGCCCTCGCCACGACCGTCTTCGTTCTCGGCCCCGAGAAAGGCCTCCAATTCATCGCCGGCCGCCCCCAAACCGAGGCCCTCATTGTGGACGCGAAAGGCCGCCTCTGGATGACCGACGGCTTCACGGCAAAAGCCGAATTCACTACCTCCCAAGCCCAGGGAAACGCCATCTCACCGGATTGAAATTGCCTCGCCTCTCCTGACATTCGGGGCCACCCTCCCACCAGCCCTTTGAAGGACGGGGCTGCCCAGCCTCGCGGCTATTGAGGAAGCGTCTTTGCCAAGAGCTGAATCAGAGCTGTGAGAGGGGAGGTATCCGCGACAACGATCATCTTCCGATGATGGAATCGACGGTTTCAAGATCGGCCTCGAGATCTCCCTCATCATAGTGGATCGCGATATTCAGCCTGCCAAGTTCCCTCAAAAACAAGCTTTGCGACAATCCGGCCACCTCTGCCGCCTCGCCCAAGGTCGCTTCGTCGGAAACAAACAGGCCGATCGCGAAATGCAAAGCGATCGCCTGCGGGGCCAGACGCACTTCCATTGCCTTCGGAACCGACAATGTCACGTCTCCAAGCCGCCAGAGACCAACAAACACCGCAAGTGTTTCCCCCGCACAGAAGTTGCAGACCGGTGAAACTACGCTCGCGTCGGCAAGCCTTTCTCAATAGGCTGCCCGCAGTTCTTTGAAAACGGCAGCCAGCGCCTTCAAATCGACGCTTGGCCGATCGAACTGTACACCGGCGAACAGTTCGATCCCCACCTCGGCCTCTACTACCTCCGGGCCCGCTACAACAACGTGGCCACTGGGCGGTTTTGGACGATGGATTCGTATGAGGGGCGGCAAAGATTACCGGCAACGCTCCACAAATTTGTTTACGCACACTCAGGTCCTACGGCTGGGGTCGATCCCAGCGGCCACTTCTTGCAGGGGCTAGCAATAACCGGCGGCTTGGTGGCCGCGCAAGTTGGCCTATTGCATATTTTCTCCAACTACAAGCATCGGGGCGGCAGACGAATGACGGGCGCGGAACGAAGTAAACTCAATCGTGCGCGTGGCTACATTCTCTCACCGGCCCGACATAGCTTGAAAACTGCTCCAAAAAGCATCGTCACGCGCCGAGCGATCTTTGCACGGATCAAGGTATGGGACAATGTATATAATGTGGCGAATACGGGAGACTCTGCTTGGGCTATTGCTCCAATGTACGGAAACTGGGGCACTACTGGCACAATTCACTTATCGGTCGACGCATTCGAATTGGACTATCGACTGTTGGCGTCATTATTAATCCACGAAGCCGTGCACTTAGGACAGTGGAATCCACTAGCAGGATGTTGAAAAATTGAACAGGCGCCGGGCGCGCGCGTCAATGAGGCATGCGAGGCAAAGTCAAAGCGCAACCCGAACTTTTTCAGATCATTTCACCGGAGTCCTTCGTCCCGTCGCATCACCCGATTCGAGGGATTAAGGCTGTGGTCGACAAGCTCCTCAGGGACATGTCACCGCGCTTCAATGAGATGTATGCTCAGGCCGGACGGCCCTCGATTCCGCCCGAATACATCCTCAAGAGCCGTGTGCTGATGGCGCTTTACAGCATTCGTTCCGAGCGACTGTTGGCCGAGCAGCTGCGCTACAACTTCCTTTATCGCTGGTTTCTCGACATGAACCTGGATGAAGAGCCTTTCGATCATTCGATTTTCAGCAAGAACCAGCAACGACTCGAAGAGCATGGAGTCAACGAGTTGTTCTTCGGGTTGGTGGTAGAAGAGGCCCGGCTTCAAGGCTGGGTGAGCGACGATCACTTCACCGTTGATGGCACGCTCATTGACGCCTGGGCCTCGCTCAAGAGCTTTCAGCCGAAGGAAGGCAAGAAGGACGATCACGACGACGATTCGGCCAACCCCAATGTGGACTTCCACGGCCAGAAGCGCAGTAACGCAACCCACGAGAGCAAGAGCGACAGCGAGGCGCGTTTGATGCGAAAAGGCAAAGGAAAGGAGGCCAAACTGTGTTTCGCTGGCCACGCGCTGATGGAGAACCGCCATGGCTTGTGCCTCGACTTTAGGATCACGCCCTCGGTCGGCATGACGGAGACCAAGGCCGCCGCCGAGATGCTCGAAGATTGGAAGCAAACCAACCAAGGTCGCACGCCGGCCAGCGTGGGAGCCGACAAGGGCTACCACAACAAGGAGTTCGTCGGCTACTGGCGCGACAACGGCATCAAGCCGCATGTGGCCCCCATGTCCGGACGAAAAACGCCCGGATTGGACGGTCGCACCACCGGCAGCAAGGGCTACCAAACGAGCCAACGCATTCGCAAACGGGTGGAGGAGATCTTCGGTTGGATGAAGAGTGTCGGGGGCCTGCGCCAAACCAAGTATCGAGGCGTGGATCGCAATCAACTCTGGGGCTACATGGTCGGAGCGAGCTACAATCTGCTGAGGATGGCCAAGTTGGGAGAAAGTCCGCCCGGCGCCGTGGCCGCCTCATGCAACTGAACCGCCTTCACCGGCGCAGTGTGTTCATGAGCCGAGAAAGTCGTTCTCGCGGCGGAAAAAACACAGGAATTAGAGATCTGCAAGCGATGCATTCACAGGCGTCACCAGCGATGACAGCACAGGAAAATCATACCCATGTTTGAAATCGTCTCTTTTTCAACAGCCTGCTAGAGCGAAGTATAGTAGTGCAGAAGCGCATGAAGAATTCAATCAATCGGCGAGAATCGCCCATCACGACGTGTTGCTAGCACTTCCACTATTATGCAGTTCAAATTTGATAGAAGAATATTGATCGCTGTTGTCATAGTGATCGAAACTATTATCGCAGCGATAGTCGTATTTCTCTATAAGCCCGACAATTACATGTGATTGGTGTCTACAAGTAACGTGTGCTGGCTGGGGATCGAACTGTTCGCCGGTGAACAATACAAACGCGAGGATGCTGAATCCCCGCTTCAATTGTTCAACCGGAGTCTTTCAAAGAACTGGAGGGAAGGTAGCCCCGAATGTCAGGCGGGGCGAGGCGATTCATTGGCCGTGCGAATTCTGGCCATCGCGCGGTTTTGCAGTCCCGACTGTCAATCATCCAGATTCCAGACGCGAACCTGTCGGCCTTGCCGGCGAAGAAGAGGCGCCGCGATTTGCTGCAGTTGAACGATTGCCTTCACCTTTTCAGGAAAGGACAACCGCGCCAATCGTTGACGCCGCCGGTTCTTGCTCTCAAGAAGCCGGGCGAATTCTGGAGTCATTTCGTCCATGAATCAAAAGTTTGGGCAAGTTTGTAGCGTTGCAGGATCCCGTCGAGCTTCGGGCGATTCAACTCGGCGTGTTCGAGAAACATCTCCACTCGTTGCCGATCTTTGGGGCGCCCCGTCACCATGTCATTCAGAATGGTTGAGGTTTCTTTCAAATCGAAAACAACAACGCCGCCGAATTCAATCGAGCCGCAACGACATCCAAGGATCTCGCCCGAGTAGAATCGGAGGCCCCGCGGAATTCCGCAAGGCGCTTTTCCTCATCAGTTTGGGTGGGAACAGAGATGACTGTCTCCTGGATCAACAATTCCGCTCGCGCCTTCAGACATTCGGCCATACGCCCCTCGTAGTTCTTTGAAAATGGCGGCCCGCTCACCGAGGTGACATACATGGTCTGAAACGCCTCCCGGCTCTCGTCATCCAACTGCCGAACCGGGGTATGTCCGCGGCTGGGGGCATGATCGTACCCCTGCAGAACCAGATCAACCGAATGCCTGTCGAGCGTCGGCTTCAACGCGTTGCGCAGCGGAGTGGCGTCCCGGTTCTTTGCGGGCGCGAACACCGCGCTGTAATAAGGCGCCACGCCCTGTCTGCTGAACCTGGACCGGTTCAGATCCAGGGCGACCGTCCGGGCGGGAATCCGCCGGGCTCCGTTTGCAAAGCCTTGAGCCCCCCCCGTCCCAAAGCATGCCAAGCGCGGACTTGCCTGACGTCCGGTTCGCGCTCACGCTTTCCCCCCATGCAAGCGCTTGTCTTGAACGAAATCAAACGGCCCCTCGCCCTGGAGGACCGCCCGGATCTGGAGCCCGCGCCCGGCGAGGTCGTCGTGCGGCTGAAGGCGGCGGCGCTGAATCGGCGCGACTTCTGGATCTCGCGCGGAATGTATCCCGGGATCGTGACGCCGATCGTCCTTGGCTCCGATGGCGCCGGCGTGGTCGCGAAAGTCGGCGAGGGCGTGGACGATTCGTGGATGGATCGGGAGACGATCATCAATCCGGGTTTCGGTTGGGGCGGCAGCGAGGCCGCGCAGGAGGATGCCTTCACCATCCTCGGACTGCCGCGCGACGGGACCTTCGCCACGGAAGTCGCCGTTCCGGTCGAACAACTGCGCCCGAAACTGGAATCGCTCACCTGGGAGGAGGCGGCGGCGCTGCCCCTGGCGGGACTGACCGCCTGTCGCGCGCTCTTTTCACAGGGCGGTTTGCAGGCCGGGGAGACCGTGTTGATCACCGGCATCGGCGGCGGCGTGGCGACCTTCGCCCTCCAGTTCGCCGTCGCTGCCGGCACAAAGGTCTGGGTGACATCCTCGTCAAAGGAGAAGATCGAGCGCGCCGGAACGCTCGGAGCCGAGGGCGGCTTTGACTACACAACCGAAGACTGGGGCAAGGCCTGTCTCGAATCGGCCGGCGCGCCGGACCTCATCATCGACAGCGCGGGCGGCCCCGGCTACGCGACGCTGATCGACATCGCCGCAGCGGGCGGCCGGATCGTCAACTACGGCTCCACCGCCGGACCGCCGGAGAAGCTGGATCTGTTCAAGGTCTTCTGGAAGCAGTTGCGCCTCCAGGGCTCGACCATGGGATCGCCGGCCGACTTTGACGCCATGCTGAAACTCGTCGACCAACACGACCTCAAGCCGGTTGTGGACGAGGTCGTCCCGCTGGAAGAAGGCGCGGCCGCCGTTGAGCGGATGAAGACATCGCCGCAGTTTGGGAAGATTGTGTTGAGGACAGAGTGAGTAGCGCGGCCGTCCCGGCTGCGGGTTCTGGCGGCGTCCCGCCGCGAGTTTCGAACCCGCAGGCGAGGACGCCTGCGCCACAGCCGGCCGCCACGACATCGTTGTAACCACGGCCGCATTCCATACGTCGAGTTCTGAAACGCCGGTCCGCGCCCGTTTGAACAATTGATTTGTCGATGAAACCCATTTTTCCAAGCGCCCTGAACTCCATGGGCCGAGTCCTTCCGCTCTGGGCGATCCTTTTCGCTCCACTCGCCCTTTCCGCCGCAGGTCTGGAAGCCACCGGCAAGGCGGAGATCGACCCCGACCAACTTCGATTCTTCGAGACGAAGATCCGGCCCGTTCTTGCGGACGCATGCTACCGCTGTCATTCCGAGGACGCGGGCAAGACCAAGGGCGGCCTGGCGGTGGATTCGCGGCAGGCGCTGCTTCACGGCGGCGATTCCGGCGCGGCGATCGCGCCCGGCAGCCCCAGCCGAAGCCTGCTGATCCAGGCCGTGCGCTGGGAGGACGAGGACATGCGGATGCCGCCCAAGGAGAAGCTTTCCGACGAGGAGATCGCCGATCTTGAGAAGTGGGTCAGCATGGGCGCTCCCGACCCTCGAGGCGGCGCGGCGCCCCTGCCCCGCACCGAGATCGACATCGAAAAGGCGCGTGAATTCTGGGCCTACCAACTCCCCAAGGCGACCGCGCCTCCCAAGATGGCGAAGAGTTTCTGGGCCCGGACCGACATTGACCGCTTCATCGCCGCCGGGCTGGAGGCCAGGGGATTGGAGCCGGTCGCCGACGCCGACAAACAGACCCTGATCCGCCGCGCGTATTTCGATCTGACCGGTCTGCCGCCCAGGCCGGCCGAAGTGGAGGCCTTTCTCAACGACCATTCGGCCAACGCATTCGAGAAGGTGGTGGATCGATTGCTGGCCTCGGAACGCTTTGGCGAACGCTGGGGGCGGCATTGGCTGGATGTCGCGCGTTACGCGGAATCCTCCGGCAAGGAGGCCAACTTCACCTACCCGCACGCCTGGCGGTACCGCGACTACGTGATCGACGCCTTCAATGCGGACAAACCCTTCGACCAGTTCGTGAAGGAACAGATCGCCGGAGACCTGCTGCCCGCCCGGACACTTGACGAAAAACGGAGCCAGATGGTGGCGACCGGCTTCCTCGCCCTCGGAGCCAAATCCCTGAACGAGCAAAACCCGCGGCAGTTCGCCATGGACATGGCGGACGAGCAGATCGACACGCTTTCCCGGGCCTTGTTGGGAACCACGATCGCCTGCGCCCGCTGCCACGACCACAAGTTCGACCCCATTCCAATCCACGAATACTACGCGCTGGCCGGAATCTTCCTCAGCACGGAAACGCTCTATGGCACACCGCGCGTCCAGGGCAACCGACGCGCGTCCGATCTGCTCAAGATCACGGACGACAGCGAACCGGTCGATCCCGGGCGCATCCTGACGGCGTCCGAACGCGGCCGCATGGAGCAGTTCCTCGAAGACGCGAAGGCGCAGCGGCAGGAGATGTTCGCCGAGGCCCGGCAGGCGCGCCAACGGGGCGAATCGCCTGACGGCAATCAGAACCAGGTCCAACGCCGCCAACAGTTCCGCCGGCTCAACGATCGCATCAACGCCCTGGAAGCGCGGCTCAACTCCCACGACGAACTGGGCATCCCGCGCCAATACGCGATGGGCGCCCGCGATCGCGACACCCCCATCGACGCCCGCATCCTCGTCCGCGGCGAACTGGACAAGGCCGGCGATCGCGTGGAACGGGGGTTCATTTCCGTGTTGAGCCCTTCGGCGCCGCCGCGAATCAACCCCGATTCCAGCGGCCGGCTGGAGTTGGCCGAATGGCTCACCTCGACCGACAATCCCCTCACCTCCCGGGTCATGGTCAACCGCGTCTGGCTGCATTTGTTCGGCCGCGGCATCGTGGCCAGCGTGGACAACTTCGGCTCCACCGGCAAGGCGCCCAGCCATCCGGAACTGCTCGACTGGCTGGCGGTGCGCTTCCAGAACAATGGCTGGTCGGTGAAGTCCCTGGTGAAGGGCATCGTGATGAGCCGCGCCTATCAGTTGAGCTCGGACTTCGACAAGACGGCCTACAACGCGGACCCGGAAAATGCGCTGATCTGGCGGGCGAACAAGAAGCGACTGGAGGCGGAAGCCATCCGCGACTCATTGCTGGCGGTCAGCGGGCTGCTCGATCTGAACCGGCCGCACGGCTCCACGGTCCTGCGCGCAGGCGACGGCTTCGTGGGCCGCAACATCCGTGAGGACCAGGTCAAGTCCGAGCACGACCACCGCTCCGTCTACCTGCCCATCGTGCGGGACATGGTTCCGGATTCCCTTGCCGTGTTCGATTTTGCGGAGACGAGCCTTGTCACCGGCCGTCGCGACAACACCACCGTCCCCTCTCAGGCGCTCTACATGATGAACAGCAACCAGGTGACCCGCGCCGCCAAACGGCTCGCGACGAAACTCGCGAACAGCGGCGACCAAGGCGCGCCGCTGATCGAAAAGGCCTACCAGATGGCCCTGTCCCGCAAGCCGACAGCATCCGAGATGAAGAACGCGGTCGTGTTCTTCCGGGAGTTCACCCCGGCCGTGGCCGAGGACATCGGCAACCAGGAACGCGTCCGCTTCGCCGGCCTGGTCGGCTTCTGCCAGGCCCTGTTCGCCAGCGCGGAGTTTCGCTACCTCAACTGAAACGCGCGATGACGCAGAAACCCTTCAGCCGCAAGAAGGCGCAAAAGGCTCAGAATTCCCTGATCCCGAATCCGGGATCATTTTGCGCTTCTCGAGCCTCTTCGCGGCAAACAGAAGAAAGACGATCCATGAACAACGAGATCCATTCCTTGAGGCCGGTCTCCCGGCGATCGATGTTGCAGACCGTGTCCGGCGGCTTTGGCTGGATGGCGTTTTCCGCGCTGGCGGCGCGGCAGGCCGCGGCGAACAGCGCCAATCCCCTCGCCCCGAAGGCGCCGCATTTTACGCCGCGGGCCAAGCGTGTGATCTTTCTCTGCATGCGCGGCGGGCCGTCGCACGTGGACACCTTCGATTACAAGCCCAAGCTGAAGCAGGACAACGGCAAGACCATCGAGGCCAGGCGTTCAGCGCGACTGCTGGCGTCGCCGTGGGAGTTCAAACAGAACGGCCAGAGCGGCCTGCGCATATCCGAACTCTATCCGGAACTGTCCAGACACGCGGACGAACTCTGCCTGCTGAACGGCATGAAGACCGACCTGCCCGCGCACCCG
This sequence comes from Verrucomicrobiales bacterium, assembly GCA_038126035.1. GTDB lineage: Bacteria > Verrucomicrobiota > Verrucomicrobiia > Limisphaerales > JAYPEY01 > JAYPEY01. The sequence continues at coordinate 23,811 of JAYPEY010000084.1, forward strand.
CAGGCCTACGTCGCCATGCACACGGGCAATCCTCAGTTCGTCCGCCCCTCCATGGGCGCGTGGGCGCTTTACGGCCTCGGAACGGACAACCAGAACCTCCCCGGCTTCATCACCCTCAGTCCGCCCGTCGGACTCGGCGGCGCCCAGAATTACGGCTCCTCGTTCCTGCCCGCGATCTACCAGGGCACGCCTATCGGACGTGAGCGTCAGCCGATCGCCCGGGCACAGGTGAACAACATCGCCAACCGCCGACTCGGCTCCAAGGCCCAGCGCGCGCAACTCGATCTCGTGCAGGCGATGAATCGCGAGCGCCTGGAAAAGGATGAATTCAACCCGGATATCGAGGGCGTCATCGAATCCTACGAACTCGCCTTCCGCATGCAGGCGGAACTGCCGGGCGTGTTGGATATCGCCGGCGAATCCGAAGCAACCCGCGCCCTCTACGGCATAGGCGATCAGCAAACGGACGACTTCGGCCGGCAATGCCTGCTGGCGCGGCGGATGGTTGAGAAAGGCGTGCGTTTCGTCGAGGTGACGCACGGCAACTGGGATCAGCACCAGAATCTCGAACAGGCCCTCGGCCGCAACTGCTCGGCCACCGACAAGCCCATCGCCGGCCTGCTCGCGGATCTGAAGAGCCGCGACATGCTCAAGGACACGCTGGTCATCTGGGGCGGCGAGTTCGGCCGCACCCCATACGCCCAGAACAACAACGGGCGCGACCACAACAATCGCGGCTACACCATGTGGCTGGCCGGCGGCGGCGTGAAGGGCGGATCGACCTACGGCAGCACCGACGACTACGGCTACGAGGCGGTCGACAACAAGATGCACACCCACGACTTCCACGCCACCGTGCTGCACCTCCTCGGCCTGGACCACGAACGGCTTACCTACAACTACGCCGGCCGCGACTTCCGCCTCACCGACGTCTACGGCAACGTGGCAAAGGACATCATGGGGTGACAATCAAGTCCGCTCATTTCCAAATGCGGCAACTCGACGCTATTCGTCGCCAACCGCCTCAAGACCAGACACCCACCCGTCAAAATGGGGGCATTCGGCCCTGAGCGTTTCCAATCCGGCGCGCCCCGTTGCAAGCGGTCCATGGACGCGCTTTCGGTAATCGGGAAAGAAATTCAAGATTCTCTTGGACGGATGGGTTTCAGCGCCTTCGTTGATCTCCTCAGGGGTCGCGAACTGCTCACGCACTTCCTGAAGTTTGGCGCCTCCATCAGGACGGCACATCACTGCCGCAACTTCGTTCGGGCAGGCAAACAGAAGCGACTCGAACTCATGCAGCATCAGGAAAGCCCGGAATCGCGGATTGCTTTCTTCCAAAGTGCAGTATTTTGTCCGCACCACCGGCATTAGTAACGAATTGGCGCAAGCACCCTGCTGCCACATGCTGTAGGAATTTGAACACCCCCACCAAGTTCGATTTGCCGGACCCGTTGCCGCCGATGAACAGATTCAGCTGACCCAGCTTCAAAGTCTGATCCTTGATCGACTTGAAGTTCCTGATCGTCAGTTCTTCCAACCTGCGCATAAGCCAAGATTCTGCCGTGCCGATCATTCAAAGAAAAGGCATCTTCCGCAAGAATCCAGATCGAATCCATCAACAAGCCACGCCCAGAGCAACTCGAACTCCGATCCGGAGGTTAGCCTCGTCACCTCGGCTGCCACGCGATTATGATTTGAACGGACTCACGTCCGTTTCTACGGCCTTTTACAAGACCGCGTTGTCGATCAGGCGGGTCCTGCCGATCCGGGCGGCCAGCGCCATGTGAACGCCGGGCGCAACCTTCTTCACCGGCTTCAACGTTTCCGAATCGAAGAACTCCACGTAGTCCAACTCCGCGTCGGGCTGCGCGTTCACCATGCACTTCACGTTGTGCTTCAACCTGTCGGCGGCGATGGAATCCGTCGTGGCCAGCATCTCCTTCACCAGGAAGATCGCGCGGGAAACGACGGGCGCCTGCTCGCGCTGCGACCTGGTCAGATACTTGTTGCGTGAACTCATCGCCACGCCGTCGATTTCACGCACCGTCGACGCCACGTCGATTTCGACCGGAAAGTTGAGGTCGCGGACCATGCGCCGGATCACGGCCGCCTGCTGAAAATCCTTGGCCCCGAAGACCGCGATGTCCGGCTGGGTGATGTTGAACAGCTTGGCGACAACCGTGGTCACGCCCCGAAAATGCGTCGGCCTGGATCCGCCTTCCATCCCCTGTGAAACCGCCGTCTCCTCAACAAACGCGCTGAACCCGCCTTCACGCTTCCCCGCATACATGTCCTTGTCCTCCGGAATGAACACGATATCGGCGCCCAATTCGCGGCAGAGCTTCAGGTCTCGCTTCTCGTCCCTCGGATAACGCTTGAAATCCTCGCCGGCGCCGAACTGCGTGCGATTGACGAAGAGGGTCACGACGACCAGGCCATCCTTGCCCGCCCGTTGGCGAGCGCGCTCAATCAGGCTGAGATGACCGGCATGGAGATACCCCATGGTCGGGACGACCACGATGCGCCGCCCCTCCCGCCGCCGCCTTAGCGCGAAGCGTTGCATCTGATCGGGTTTGCGGATCGTGCGCATGTTACGGGTGATCTGTACCCCGGACTTCTCCCCAAATCAAAAAAAACAGCCGCGAAGAATAGAATTCCTCGCGGCTGTTTGTAGACACCGGGTCTCAGCTTTGCTTGAAAAACATCGGCGAACCCTGCGGCGGGTGCATTTCGTGGGCGCAGGGCTGGTTGGTCGGCGCGCTGGCCTCGCGGCTGTTCGGCTGAATCAGCTGATTGGCCAGCATGTAGGCCTCCACCTCTTCACCGCTGACGTCCGCAAGCATCTTGCCGTCAACCTCAACGCAGGGGCTGAGCATCTGTCCGCTCTTCTCAATCATCTCCTGACGCTGGGCCGGGTCGTTGATGATGTCGCGATCCTCATACTGCAGGTCATACTTCTGCATGATGGCGCGGACCCCCATGCTCCAACCACACTGGGGCTTCAGGTAGGCAATAATCTTGGGCTGTTCCATAATAATAAATTGTTTCGCAGTTCTTGCTGTTAATTGACCGCAATTTAAACCACAGCGCAAGTGGCCGCGTCAATAAAAGTCGGACGCGCAATTGACGACACGCGCCCGG
>JAYPEY010000085.1:0-26751 GCA_038126035.1 Verrucomicrobiales bacterium
GAGACTGTTGACCGTTCTTACTTGCCATGACAAGCGATTTAGGACAAAAAGTCCCGAATTCGTCGAGTGGTAATTCACCGTTAGAACGCACCGGATAACCAACACTTTCTCTCTGATGGGTTTCTTCGAAAAACTATTCTCCAAGGGCGACGCAAAACCGGAACCGGAAGCCCCGCAACAGAAAACCCCGACGCCCAATCAGACGGCCGCGGCGGCGGCGGGGACCCTGAGCGTCGCCAAGCAGAAAGGCCCGAAGCCGCTTGTCGATTCCGGCGAAAGCGTCGGCGTCCCGCTCGTCGGCATCCTTGAGAACCTCTCCGACGATCTCAAGTCTGTCATCGAGGCCCAACCGCCCGGGGAATCCACCGTCGCCCTGCCTCTTGCCGGCATCCTCGAACAGCTCGCCACCGGCTCCGTCAAGATCCTCTTCGGAGACCTCAGGAAGCGCGCGCCCTCAGGCGTCTTCTCCGCCACGGCAGATCATGACCAGAGCGTCGTGGAACTCTCCCTGAAGGACGTGCTTGCCGTCCTGAAGCCCGAACACCTGAAAACTCGCGCCGACCAAAAACCGGCGGTCGAAATCCCGGCGGATATCACGGACGTCTTCGACGCCGGCGGCAAACCCGCAGGCCAGCAAACCTCGGAACCCGCTCCCGCTCCCGCTCCGGCGCCGGCTCCGGCAGCAGAGTCCGGTCCGGTTGGGTCGGTCGATGGCGGCAACCTGATTCTCCCGCTTGCGACCGTTTCCGAAGGATGGCCCGAGGAACTGAAATCTGCGATCGCCGGCTCCGCGAGCGCCAGCATCTCCGTCGAGATGAGCGCCTTGGAGCCCATGATGAAGCGCGGCAAGGCAGTCTTTGCCTGGAAGGCGCTGCGAGCAACGGCGCAACCGACCATTGACGCCTCCGTGGGAGCGGCCCAGGACGAGACCGAGGTTGAGGTTCCCCTCAAGCTCATTATCCCCCACTTCATGGCCGCCTCCAAACCGGCGACGGAGCAGAAACAGGTCGACGTGGATACCAGCATCCCGGATGTCTTCAGCAAGGAGGACATCGCCGCCCGCACGGCTCCGGCCCCCGAGGCCGCGGCGCCTGCACCAGCGCCTGCACCTGCTCCCGCGCCAGCGCCAGCTCCAGCGCCTGCTCCTGCGGCCGCTCCATCTCCGGCCGACCTGGTTGCGAAGATCTGTCAACTGCCGGGGATCACCGGCGCCTTGATCACCATGGGCGACGGCTTGGCCGTGGCGAAACAGCTTCCGGACGGAGTCGATGGCGACGTCCTTGCCGGATTCGTCCCCGAGTTGTTCAACAAAGCCGCCCAATACTCCGACGCCTCAAAACTCGGGAGCGCCGCCGCCGCCGAGATCCACACGGGCGCCCACACCCTTTCAGTCCGAAAGTCCGGCGAAGCCTACATCGCGGCCTTGGGCGCCGCAGGCGCGGCCCTGCCGGCAAGGGACCTCGCGCAACTCGCCGCGGAATCCGCCGGAAACAATTCGTAATCCTTTCCTTCCCATTCCAACCGACAGCGACTTATGGCAATCATCAACCAAGCCAACAAAGAAATTCAGGTCAAGATCGTCTATTACGGCCCTGCCCAATGCGGCAAGACCACGAACCTTGAAAAGGTTCACTCCGACGTCGAAACCGCCAACCCGGAAGACAAGGGCAAGATGGTCTCGCTGGCCACCAGCTCCGACCGCACCCTGTTCTTCGACTTCCTTCCGATCGAGGCCATGTCCATCAAGGGCTACAAGACGAAGTTCCAGCTCTACACCGTCCCCGGTCAGGTCATTTACAACACCACCCGGCAACTCGTGCTCCGCGGCGTTGATGGCATCGTCTTCGTCGCCGACTCCCAATACGACAAGATGGAGGAGAACGTCGAAAGCCTCCAGAACCTCGAGGACAACCTCAAGACGCTGCGGATGGACATCAAGGACATCCCCTACGTTCTCCAATACAACAAACGCGACCTGCCGAACATCGCCCCGACCGACTACATGGAGTTCCTGCTGAACAACCGCGACGTTCGGGTGCCCTCGTTCGAAGCCTCAGCCTTCAAGAGCGAGGGTGTCTTTGAGACCCTGAACATGATCACAAAGATGCTGCTGCACAAGTTCATCAACCAAGGCGGCTGAGTGCCTCGCCAGGCTCAAGGATGACGCCCTTCCCACAAATCATCGACGAGGACTATCAGCAGTTCGACGCTGTGCTGAAAACGTTCCTGTCTCAATCGGAGGCCTCGAACGCCCTGATTGTCGAGAAGGCGGGCTACCGGATTCATGAAGTCGGGGAAAAACCGGCGTTCAACACGGACGAGCTCGCCACCCTCGCCGCCAACGCCTTCAACGCCACCCAGTTCATGGTGGACCGACTCGGCGAAACCAACTTCTCCAGCATGTTTCAACAGGGCGACGGCTCCAGCGTCCTCTGGATGAACATCGAGGAAAACAGCCTCCTGATCGTGGTCTTCGACGCGTCGAAAAGCATCGGAGCCGTGAAATACTACGCCGCCGAAGCCGCAGCCGCTATCGCCAGGCAGATCGCAATCGCCCAGCAACGCGACGCCACCGGCGGCATCGACCTCGCCCATCTGGATCCGGAAAGCGCCGACGACGTCTTCAAGAAGAAGGACGACGAACCGCAGTAGCGCGGCCATCCCGGCTGCGGGTTCCAGCGGCGTCCCGCCGCGTCACTTCGAAATCCCCCGCACCCGCACAGAAAACTCATTTCGAACTGGAACGAGAGGAAGCGACCGGAGCGCGGGCACGTCAGGAAATCCTGCCTCTACAACCGCGAGTGACTTCCGTCACAAAACGCCCCCTCGCAGGAGTGTTTGCAGACGCACCAGGCGACGTTCTTCGCCTCATCGATCCTGACCTCTTTCGGCTCAATGCCTGTCCCGGCGTGCGAACCATCGCAGAACGGCTGTTTGGCCGACCGACCACAGGCGCACCACCAATAGGTTCCCGGTTCGGTCTTCTCGACAATCGGGACCTTGCCCGCAACAACAGGTTTCTCAGCCATTCTGTTTCCTTTCTATTTTTTCTTCCTGGCCGGCACTTTGCGGCGCGCCTTGGCTTTGGTTTTCGCCGGTTTCCTCGCCGCCTCCTGCTCAACCTGCGCCGCGACCTTGAGGCGCAGCCCGTTGAGCCGGATGAAGCCGGTCGCGTCGTCCTGGTTGTAGGCGTCCGCCGGATTGCCCTCCATCGAGGCGATGTGCGGATTGTAAAGACTCACCGGCGACCTGCGTCCGGCGGTCATCAGATTGCCCTTGTAGAGCTTCACCCGCACCGTGCCGGTCACGTTCTTCTGACTCTCGGTCACCAGCGCCTGGATCGCCTCGCGGTCGGGCGAAAACCAGAAACCGTTGTAGACCAGCTCGGAATACTTCGGAATCAGGGAATCGCGCAGGTGCATGACCTCGCGATCCATCGTCAGGGTTTCCATCTGCCGGTGCGCATAATGCAGGATCGTGCCGCCCGGAGTCTCATAGATGCCCCGCGACTTCATGCCGACGAAGCGGTTCTCCACGATGTCAACCCGGCCGATGCCATGTTTCCCGGCCTTCTTGTTCAGGAAGTTCATCACCTGCAGCGGATTCATGGCCTTGCCGTTCACCGCCACGCAGATGCCCTTGTCGAAATCCAGGGTCAGATACTCCGGCTTGTCCGGCGCGTCCTCCGGCGCAACGCTGAGCTTGTACATGCCCTTGTGCTCAGGCGTGGTCGCATCCAGCCAAGGATCCTCCAGAATGCCCGCTTCATACGAGATGTGCAGGAGGTTGCGGTCCATCGAGTAGGGCTTGCTCGCGCTCGCTTCGACATCGATCTTGTTTGCCGCGCAATAGTCGATCATCTCGGTCCGGCCGGGAAACGAGTCACGGAAGGTCTGGTCCCGCCAGGGCGCGATGACCTCGATCTCCGGAGCCAGGGCCGCAGCGGTCAACTCGAAGCGAACCTGGTCGTTACCCTTGCCGGTCGCGCCATGGGCGATCGCGTCCGCCTTCTCCTCTCGGGCGATCTCCACCATGCGCTTGGCGATCAACGGACGCGCGATGCTGGTCCCAAGGAAATACTGGTCCTCATAGATCGCCCCCGCCTGCATCATTGGAAAGACGTACTCCGCGGCGAACTCCGCGCGCAGATCCTCGATGTAGACCTTGGAGGCCCCCGTCTTGCGGGCCTTCGGCCGGAGCCCCTTGAGTTCCTCCTCCTGGCCGACATCCGCGCAGAACGCGATCACCTCGGCGTCATACTTTTCCTTCAGCCAACACAGGATCACGGACGTGTCCAGTCCGCCGGAATATGCGAGTATTACTTTCATTGCTTGCTCAAAATTCGAGGCGGCAATAAACGCAATTGCCGCCCCGAAGAAAAGAAGATTCTGATTTGCGGTTTCGGCGGAGGGCGAAACTCACTCCGCTTCAGCTCGTGGCGGCCGGAGCGCGGTCTTCAGCCGATCATGTGCGAGAACATCCCGTCGCGCAGCTTCGGCTCGAACCAGGTGCTCTTCGGCGGCATCAACCCATCCTGGTCCGCAATCGCCATCAGATCCTCGATGCTCGTCGGATACATGGAAAAGGCGCAGGCGTAGCCGCATTCGTCCACCAACCGCTCCAGCTCCCCGGTTCCACGAATGCCGCCCACAAAGGAAATGCGCTCGCTCGTCCGCGGATCGTCCACCCCGAACACCGGCCCCAGCACATGGTCCTGCAGGAGGGCCACATCCAATCCATCAATCGGATTGTCCGTGCTGGAGACCGCCTCCCGGAACTTCAATGAGCGCCACTCCCCGTCCAGATACAACCCCAGTTCGTTCTTCGCCGACGGCTCCGCCGAACCCGGCGATCTGATCTCAAACACCTCGCCCAGCCTCTCCAGCAATTGCGACGAATCCATTCCGTTCAAATCCTTCAATGCACGGTTGTAGGCCAGAATGCGCATCTGGTCGTGCGGAAAGGTCACGGTCAGAAACGCGTCACTGGAACCCGCCCCGCCGCGACCCGCGTTGACCCGGCTCGCCGCCGCGCTGCGATGATGGCCGTCCGCGACATACAACGCCGGGATCGCCGCAAAGGTCGATCGCACGAACTCGATCTCGTCGTCACTGTCGATCACCCAGCCCGTGTGCTGCACGCCGTCGGGGGCGGTGAAATCCACCGCCGGATCGCGGTCGCAGACCTTGTCGACGAAGGCATCAAACTCCGGCTGCGCCTGGTAGGTCAGAAACACCGGCCCCGTCTGCGAGTCTAGGGCCTCCATGTGCCGCACACGATCGTCCTCCTTCGCCGGCCGCGTCAACTCGTGCTTCTTGATCACGCCCTCGTCGTAATCCTTGCAACCCGCCGCCGAAACCAACCCCGTCTGCGCCCGCCCATCCATGATCAGACGATACAGGTAATAGCAGGCCTTCTCGTCCTGCCGCAGCGCGCCTTCCTCGATCAGCCGATCAAAATTCTCCCGCCCCTTGGCGTAGACAGCGGCGTCATAGACATCCGTCCCTTCCGGAAGATCGATCTCCGGTTTGCTGACGTGCAGAAAACTGATCGGATTGCCCTCTGCCATCACGCGCGCCTCGTCGGACGACATGACGTCGTAGGGAAGTTCACAAATGCGGGAGGCGTCCTCGGACTTGGGACGCAATGCCGGAAAAGGTCTTAAATCTGCCATAGTAGGCGGCGGACCTTAGGAGACCGTCGAATGAAACGCACGTGAAAATTGGGCGCCGATTCCGAAACGCAGCGAGGAAGAGTATTTTAGTAATCAGTAATCAGATCAATCAACGTAGACCAGCTGCTTCTGACTTCTGACTTCTGACTTCTGATCACTGATCACTGCTTCCCAATCTCCGGATTCTCCATGAATGCGTAGCAGAGCAGGTGACAGATGCCCATCTGCGCGTCCTCGACGCGGCCGTAGTGTTCGGAATCGATCACGAGGGTCTCATCCGCGATCTCGGCAAGCCGCCCGCGCTTGGCCCCGACCAACGCCACCGTGTGCAGCCCGTTCTCCTTCGCCCATTCCATCGCCTTCACCACATTGGGCGAACTGCCGCTGACACTCAATGTCATGGCGATATCGCCCGGACGGCCGTAGTTCATCAACTGACGCGCATAGACCTCGTCGTAGGCGTAGTCATTGCCCAATGCCGTGATCCAGCTCAGGTTCTCGTTCAACGAGATAATCTTGAAGCGTTTGTCCAGAACGTCCGAGGAACCTTTGCCCAGATCCGTGGCGAAGTGCGAACAATTCGACGCGCTGCCGCCGTTGCCAAAGACGAAAATCTGGCGGTCCTCATGCAGGGCCGCCTTGAGCCGCTCAATCAGGCCGGCCACGGCGTCCACCGGAATCGAATCCAGGGCCGCCTTCTGCGCATCAATGTAATTGGAGATCCACTCGTTCATCGGTCGCCGCATCATGGGAGCGCCCCCGGGCTTTGTCAGGAGCAAAGTTTCTCCAATTCTTGGCGCGACGGATTCGAGGGCCGTGTTCGACGGCCATACCTCAAGTTGATCGCTCGGGCGAAAAGAACAAATCCAGCGGTCGCAGAACATCCCAGCGCAGCAATACCGCGATCAATGTGCTGACAAGGGAATGAAAACAAAGGAATGAATTCCTCTGTCTCTATTCCCGTGCCTTGATGTTCCGCCCCGCTGTGGAAAACGAGGAATCCGGAGATCGGCGCTGAGTCGGGTCCCAATTCCCGCTCAGTGGTCCTCTGTGTTAGAATCCGCGGCACATGATGGCAACGCTCACATCTTCAGTTGCATCCTCCGTCAATCGGCGCCACCTTCCCCCGATCAGACGGAGGCCGGCAGCAACGTTGTTTGTTCCCTCCCCGGTCCACGTCATCATTCGTATCGGCCCGATTCCGGAATCCTGTATCAGATCCCATCCGCATGAACCATTCCGCGGAGTCCCAGAACAGGGGAACAGGCCGCAACCCTGAACCCATTTTCCATGCAGATTAGATGAAAGAAGACATTCTCGAACTCCTCCGGCGAAAGAACTACACGCCGATGAACGTGCCCGAACTGCTGCGGGCCCTCATGCTCGCCCCGGGCGATCAACAGCCCCTCCAGGCGGCCCTCCGCAAACTCGTGCGCAAGGGCTCCATCGCCCGCATCAAGGGCAACCGCTACATCATCCCCGTCGAAGCCGACCTCATCCCCGGCCGCATCCAGGTCACCCGGGGCGGCAACGGCTTTCTCCAACCCGACGACCCCAAACTCGAAGAAATCCCCGTCTCCGCCACCGCCCTCTCCACCGCCATGCACGACGACCGCGTCCTGGTCCGTCTCGACGCGCGCATGCGCCGCCGCGACGGACGCGAGGCGGAAAGGGCCTCCGGCTCCGTCGTCAAGGTCCTCGAGCGCGCCCGCACCCAGATCGTCGGAACCCTGAAGCGCAGCCCGCGCTTCCTCTACGTCATCCCGGACGATCCCCGCATGCAGCACGACATCTACGTGCCTGAGCCCAAGGACGTCGGCACGAAAGCCCGCGAGGGCGACAAGGTCGTCGTCGAGCTCCGCGAGTGGGAATCCCGCCACACCAATCCGGAAGGCGAGGTCGTCGAGGTCCTCGGCCCGCCCGACAAGGAGGGCGTCGATCTCCTCTGCATCCTCCGCGGCTACAACCTCCCTCTGCGCTTCCCCCGGGAGGTTCTGCGCGAAGCGAAGAAGATCGGAACCGAGGTCGCCGAGGCCGACATGGCGGAGCGCATCGACTGCCGCGACCACGACGTCATCACCATCGATCCCCAGGATGCCCGGGACTTCGACGACGCCTTCCACATCCGCCGTCACAAGGCCGGCCACTGGCGGCTCTGGGTGCATATCGCCGACGTCTCCCACTACGTGAAACCCGGCTCCCAACTCGACAAGGAGGCCCGCCGCCGCGGCAACTCCACCTACCTTGTCGACCGCGTCATACCGATGCTGCCCGAGGCGCTCAGCAATGAACTCTGCTCCCTCAAGCCAAACGTCGACCGCCTTTCCAAATGCGTCGAATTCGCCATCAACGACCGCGGCGAGGTCCTGCGAACCAAGTGCTACTCCGCGATCATCCATTCAAAACGCCGCTTCACCTACGAGGAGGCCTTCGAGGTCCTGAAGGGCCAACCACGCGACAACATCGAGCGCATGCTGCACGACGCGCACCGCATCGCCCAACGCGTCCGCCAACTGCGCTTCCGTAACGGCTCGCTCAATCTCGACTTCCCTGAGACCAAGATCCGCCTCAATGACCGGGGCGAGGTGGACCGCATCGAGAAGGTCGACAACGACATCTCCCACCAGTTGATCGAGGAGTTCATGCTGCTCGCCAACGAGGCTGTCGCGGCCCAGTTGATGAAGCGGCGGATTCCGGCGATCTACCGCGTGCACGAACAACCCGACGAACGCCGACTCGCCGAATACCGCGAGGAGGTCCTCAGCCACGACATCCCCTGCGGCAACCTGCGCAACACCCACGAGGTGCAGAAACTGTTGAACCGCCTCGATAAACTCCCCATCGGCCCCGCGCTGAAGATCGGCTTCCTCAAGTCGCTCATGCGCGCCCGCTACGCCGTGGAGCCGCTCGGCCACTACGGACTCGCCAAGGACAAATACGCGCACTTCACCTCGCCCATCCGCCGCTACGCCGACCTCGTCGTGCATCGCAGCCTCTTCGAACAGTCGCGCCCCGCCGCCGGCCCGCTCCGCGAAGCCGCCGATCACATCTCCCGCACCGAGCGCAACTCCGACGACGCCGAACGCGACAGCAAGTCGGTGAAGCTCTTCGCCTACCTCGAACGCCAGATCGCCTCCGGCTCGCCGCACACCTACTCCGCCCTCGTCACCGACCTGCGCAACTTCGGTTTCTTCGTCGATGTCTCCGACCTCGGCATGAGCGGCCTCGTTCCCCTTTCCCATCTGGACGACGACTTCTACGTCTTCGACGCCTTCGCCAAAAAGATCACCGGCCGCCGCCACCGCCGCACCATCCGCCTCGGCGACCGCATCGATGCCCAGGTCCTCAAGGTCGACACCTTCAAGAAACGCGTGGACTTCAGGCTCGCGACGGACGACGCGGCGACGCGCGGGAGGAAGAGGAGTGACAAGAAGGACAAGCCCAAGAACTGGAGAAAAAAACAGGAATCCCAGTCCACCGGCCGCCGAAAGAAGAAGAGCCCGCAGCAGGAGCCCCAAAACGCTGACCGCAAGAATCGCCGGCGCAAGCCGACTGGGCAACCTGCCGGAAAATCGAAGCAGCAAAGCCCTGCCAGAAGAGGAAAAACGTCCCGCGGTCGGCGCAGATGAGCGGCGCCGCCTCCCCGTCAAGAACTGACGCAGTTCCGCTCGGAGTTCCGCCTTCGGGCGGCCACGGCGTCAAGATGCAAAGGACGCCGAAACCGCGCAAAAACGCAGGGTTCCAAACGATATCGCCTCACCCGAATCCACAGCCCCTCCGTCCCGAACACCCCGGCGACCTTCTCCCAACTGCCCCTTCGCCCCCCTGTTCATTGCAGATTGCTCGCACACCGTCGCCAAGCAGGCGCGATTTCAGCTCAAGAAACGCCGTGATCTGCCGATGGTGCTATTTGACAACACGAACTGCGGCGCAGTCGGCGATGCGATTGCGGCCGCTATTCCAGCACAAGCAAGCACACCAGGAGATTACATGAGCATTGAAGCCCAGATCAGCAAGAGCATTGGAGCCCACGGCCTTTGGAAGCAGCGCATTTTGAGCGCCATCGACACCGGAAAGAGCGACTGGACCCCCGACGTCGTCCGGCAGGATTGCAACTGTGATTTCGGCAAGTGGCTGGGCTCCGCCGACGCGGAGGTCAAGGTCTCGCCCCACTACGCCAAGGTCAAGGGCCTGCACTCCGATTTCCACAAGGTCGCCGCCAGCGTCCTGGAAATGGCCCTGGCCGGCCGGAAGGAAGAAGCCACGGCCGCCGTCGGATCTTCGAGCGAATACGCAAACATCTCAACCAACCTGACCCGGGAGATGATGGACTGGAAGAAGAACGCAAACTGAGCCCCGAAGGTCGCGACTCCGCCGCATAGGACGGTCTGGGTTTTTTCCCGCCTGCAGAGCCACTCCCGCCTACGGAGCGTTCCAGGAACGCCTCGTCGTCAGGAACAAACCGGCAACCGGCTGAACGCGCTCACTTGGAGCTGCAGACTCGGAGAATCCGGCTCTTATCCTTCCTGGAAAGGACTCCCTCCGCAACAAGCCCGTCCAGCAATCTGGAAACAGCCTTCTTGAATTCCTTGGAACTGGAACTGCCGGCAGCGGCGGCCGAAATCAGGTCTGAGATGGTGCAGCCATCGGCCAGAAGTGTATTGGCCACGCCGGAATCCTTGCCATTGACCACGACAGTCGGGCTGAGATCGGAATTGATGCAGGCATCCTCGTCGTCGGTGAAACCATCCCCGTCGGAGTCCCGGTAGACGTGTTCGATATAGCCGTGCACGGTGAACGTCGCGCCGGTTTCCGGGTCGACGTGCCGGGCCTGAAGATTGCTTGTGCTGAACACCAACGGAGGTTCGGGATAAACCTTGGCGTCGTCCGTCATGGCGCCGGTCGGATCGCGGAAATAAGTCCAGGCCGCATTTGTTCCGTCATCCACCAGCCAGTAGATGTAGTCCGTGGGATAGGTGTCGCTGCCATTCTGAACCCAGGTGTTGCTGAATCCGGAACTGACGGTCTCCGCCACGATCAGGTTGCCGTCAGTATCATAGGCTTCGTAGGAAATGCCAATCACGCTTTCTTCATAGGAGGCATACTCCCAATAGCCGGGAGGATAGTTGTAGCTGGTCATCGGCGCGCTCGAATCGTATATCACCGTCGCCTTGAACGTTCCCCCGGAAATGACCACCCCTTCGGTCTCGAAATTGACGTAATTGAGCCAGCCGGTCGCAACAAACTTCTACTGCGCCAAGGTTGACAATGTGGACGTGATCAAGAGCGCTCCGACGCCCAGGCGCGCGACCCAATCCCTTCCTGCGTGAATCATTTTCTTCATTGGGCCTCCTGCGGTTTTGTTTGATCGTTTGCTTCCTGTCGCTTTTCCATCCGGTGGGCGCAAATTAGTCGGATCGCGTTCATCGATCAAGTTCCAAACTCGCAACACCAAGGCTCACGCTTGGAACTTCGCGCCAGCGCCCCGGGTCGCGCCGTTTGCGGAAAGCCCCCACCTCATCCCACTGGATTCTGATCCTTCGCCCGCACGCGGGCGCCGAAGATGCCTGATCCGACGCGGACGAGGGTCGCGCCCTCCTCGACGGCCTGTTCGTAGTCGCCGCTCATGCCCATGCTGAGCTCCGGCAACGGCGCGCCGAGAATCTGCTCGCATTCGTCCCGCACCTCGCGGAGCCGGCGGAAATGGGGCCGCGCCTTCTCCGGCTCCGGCGACCAGGGCGCCATGGTCATGAAGCCGTGGATCTCCAACCGGTCCAGTTCGTTCAGCGCGTCAAACTCCTCCAACAGCGCCTTGGGATCATAGCCGAACTTCGAAGCCTCGCCCGATACATTGACCTGGATCAGGATCGGCATCGACCGGCTCTGCCGCCCGGCCTGCCGGTTGATCTCCTCGGCCAGGTGAAAGCTGTCCACGCTGTGGATCATCTGGAAGAAACTCACAGCGTCGCGGGCCTTGTTCGATTGCAGGTGCCCGATCAGATGCCAGGCGAGATTCTTCGGGCAGTTGGAGATCTTCAGTTTCGCCTCCTGTATCCTGCTCTCGCCGAACAGGGTCTGCCCCAGTTCAACCGCCGCCTTGACCGTGTCGGCCGAATGCGTCTTCGACACCGCCACCAACTTCACCGAGGCCGGGTCCCGGTCCGCGCGATCGCAGGCCGCCGCAATGCGTTCATGGACGAATTTCAAATTGTCCGCCAGATCCATGCCGCGAGTCTAACGTCCGGAAGCCGCGGGCAAAATCCAATAATCTCATTCCCTTTTGCAGCGGCAATTTTCATAGTCCCCCAATGACAACGCAATACCGGCTCGTGAAACCGGAACCAACCGCCCGCTCGCGGGACGATTTCATGCGGAACAAAGCCAGGATCTGAATCATGTCCGCCTCCGCTGATCCCACCACGTCCGCAGAGTCCTCAGACGCCGGGCTGCGCGGCGGTTATGAGGCCGTCATCTTCGACATGGACGGCGTGATCGTGGACAGCGAACCGCGCCACGAGCGCGCCTTCCGCGACGTGCTGAGGGACATCGGCTACGCCGACAACCACGGCATCCACTTTCCCGACTACTACGGCAAGTCCGATCAACTCGTCTGGCGTGATTTCATCGACCGACACGACCCGCCGCAGACACACGCCGAACTGATGGCCCGTCGCGAGGAGCGGTTCATCGAGTTGGCGCTCGCGGAGGAGCCGATCTTCGACGGCGTCCCGGAATTGGCGGCGTCGCTGACCGGACGAATGAAACTGGGCGTCGCCTCAGGATCCCGTCATTCCATCATTTCGGCCGTGCTGGGCATGAAGGATCTGCGGCGGCATTTCCCCGTCGTCGTCAGCTCTGAGGACGTGAGCCATGGCAAACCCAGGCCCGACATATTCCTTCGCGCCGCGGAACTGCTGAAAGTCCCGCCAGCGCGCTGTGTGGTGATCGAGGACTCCGTGGCCGGCGTGGAGGCCGGACTGGCCGCCGGCATGGACGTGATCGCCATCACCAATTCCTTTCCGGCGGAGGCGCTGAAGCGGGCGACGCTTGTAGTCGATGCCTATAGGGAGATCGCGGAAGCTCTGGCTGATTCCAAATCATCGGAACAACGTCGCCCCCGGTAGAAGGGCCGCGTTGCGCCGCGGCCCATTTCAAAGTCCTGAAAGGACGAAAGAGGCCCGGAATGGGCGCCGCCGGCTGCTGCTTGCCGCCCACGCTCAGGTCTCGTCGATGGCGGCCTCCTCGTCCGGAGCCGGGACCATGGTCGTGGCGAACCGGATCCCCAGCCAACGCTCACAGACATGGCGTATGTCCTCAAGAATCAGGTAGGTCGCCGGCACCAGCAACAGGGTGATGAAGGTGGCAAAGAGGACGCCGAACCCCAGAGAGATCGCCATCGGAATTAGGAATTGCGCCTCCACGCTCTTCTCCAACAACAACGGCGTCAACCCGGCGAAGGTCGTCAGGGACGTCAGCAGAATGGCGCGGAACCGGTTCACCCCGGAAGTGTGCACCGCCTCGATCAAACCCATCCCCTCACGCCGGCGCCGATTGACATAATCCACCATCACGAGGCTGTCGTTCACCACCACGCCGGTCAGGGCGACCAGGCCGAACATCGAGAGCACCGTCACATCGGCCCCCATGATCACGTGCCCCCAGATCGCTCCGACGAAGCCAAAGGGGATCGCCGTCATCACGATCATCGGCTGGATGTAGGATTTGAAAGGCGCGGCCAACAGTGCATAAATGATCACCAGCGCCACGAAGAAGCCGCGGATGATGCCGGTCGTCGTCTCCTTCTGCTGCTTCTTCTCGCCCGCGTAGGCAAACGAGATCCCCGGGAAGTTCCTGCCCAGATCATCCAGAAACTCCTCCTCCAGGCTGGCCAGAATCTTGTCCGGTTCCTGCTCGCTGCCGGCCTTCAGATCCGCCGTCACATTGATGGTCCGCTGCCGGCCGACGCGGGTGATGGTCGAAAAGCCCCGTCCGTATTCGGCCTCGGCCACCTCTGAGAAGGCGACCTCCCGTCCATCCGGCGTGCGGATGCGCATCTGTTCCAGGTCGCCGAGCGATCTCCGGTTTTCCGCGGGGTAGCGCACCATGACCCTGATGTCATCCCGGCCCCGCTGGATGCGTTGCGCCTCCTCGCCGTAGAAGGCCTGCCTCACCTGCTTCGCCAGGTCGGCAAGCGACAAGCCCAGCGCCTCGGCTTCCGGCTTGATGTTCAGCTTCACCTCCTCCTTGCCGGCGCGGAACGAATCCGCCACGTCGATCACATCGGGATAGGAGCCCAGCTTCGCCTTCAGGGCGTCCGCCGCCGCGCGCAGCCGGTCCATGTCGCGACCAGCAAGTTGGATGTTGAACGAGTTCCCCGCCGAGAAGATTGTCGAACTGAAGACCAGTTCCTCCGCGCCGGGAATAGGGCCGGTCTCCTCGCGCCACATGTTCGCGATGTCCGAACTCCTGATCGATCGCTGATGCGACGGCGTCACCTCGATCAGCACCTCGCCCAGATGGCCGCCCGAGAAACTCGCGCCGACCGTTCCCGGATGGGTGTTCTGTTCCTGCCGGTAGGGCTGAGCGCCGATGGAGGCCAGGAAGTGCTGATAGACCTTCTCGCGGCCGTCGCCCTCAATGCGATCCCGCACCCGGAAGGCCGCCTCCTCGATCCGCCGGACGGCCTTCTCCGTTTCATGCGGCGGCGTGCCGAGGGGCATGATCAACATCGCGGCGACAAAGTCGCCCTCCACGTCCGGCAGGAAGTGGAATCGTATCCAACCGCCGCGCACCAGCCCCAGCGTCAGGGCCAGCGCGGCGATGCCGGCGGCGACGGTCAGGTAGCGCTGCCGCAGACTCGCGTGCAGCACCGGATGATAGACCCGCTCGATGAACCGCTTCAGCCCGCCGGAAAACACGCCCTGAACGCGCGCCCAGGCCCCCTCCAATCCGCCCGGATGCTCCTTCTGAACCGGATCCAACCCGCTCAGGTGCGCCGGCAGGATGAGCAGCGACTCCGCCAGCGAGAACAACAGGGTGGGCATCACGACCAGGGGGATCACCGCGAGAACACGGCCGGTGTTGCCCTCGATGTTCGCCAACGAAAAGAACGCGGCCACCGAGGTCATCACCGCAAAAAACACCGGCACCATCATCTCCTGCGCGCCGGAAATCGCGCCCTTCAATCCCGGCCGACCGCCATGCTGGTGCGCATGAATGTTCTCCCCCACGACGATCGCGTCATCAACCACGATGCCCAACACCACGATGAAGGCGAACAATGACATCAGATTCACCGAGACATCGAGAAAGGGCATCAACATGAAGGTCCCCAAGAATGAGATCGGAATGCCCAGGGTCACCCAGAAAGCCAGACGGAACCGCAGGAACAGCGCCAGCACCAGGAACACCAGCAGCAGCCCCGCGCGCCCGTTCCGCGTCAGGGTGCTCAGCCGGTCGCGCAGATAGATCGAGTCGTCCATCCAGGTCGTCATCTCCACGCCCTCCGGCATCCGATGGCGGTTCTCCGCCACGTACTTCTTCACCTTGCGCGAGATCTCCAGCGCGCTTTGTCCGCCCGTGCGGAACGCCTGCACCAACACCGAGGGCTTCCCGTCGAACTTGGCAAATTGATCCGTCTCCGCAAAACCGTCGTCGACCTCGGCCACATCCCCCAGTTCCACCCGGGTTCCGTCCGCACCCGCCCGCAGGACGATCCGCTCAAACTCCTCCCGCCGATACGCCTGCCCCTTGGTCCGCAGCAGAATCTCGCCTCCGCTCGCCCGTATCGCGCCCCCCGGCAGATCGACCGAGCTGCGCCGCACCGCGTTCGCCACCTCGTCAAAGGTCAGCCCATACCGCCGCAGCGCCCCTTCCGAGACCTCGATGGCAATCTCGTAGGGCCGGGCGTTGTTCAACGCGGTCTGGGTGATGCCCGGAATCGCGGAAAGCTCGTCCCTCACCTGCTCGCCCAACCGCTTCAGCGTCCGCTCGTCCGCGTCGCCCGATACCGCGACGTTGATCACCTGCTTGCGGATGACGATCTCCTCGATGACCGGCTTGTCCGTCTCCTCGGGAAAGGTGTCGATCGCATCCACCTTGTTCTTCAACTCCGCCAGGACCTTGTCGGAGTCCGCGCCCGGCATGACCTCGACGCGCACCGTGCCCGAGCCTTCCCGGGCGTAGGACACGATCTCCTTCACGCCTTCCAACCCCTCGATCGCCTCCTCGACCCGCACGCAGACGCCCTCCTCCACCTCCTCCGGCGCCGCGCCGCGATAGGGCACGACGATGGTGATCATGTCCGAGGAGAACTCGGGGAAGATCTCCCGGCGCAGATTGCCGGCGACGAGACTGCTGTCCTGATCGACCACGTCGCCGATGCGCTCAGGCAACAGCCCCCTCGAATCCGCGACCACCACCCCGCCGATCAGGACGACGGCCAGGGAAAAATTGGCAAACTTGAGGCTGTCCTTCACCAACGCGTGCAGGAACAACGCGGCGATCGAGATGAAGCCGATGACCAACAACCCGAAACGCTGTTCCCAGAAGGCGTCGGGAAGCAGCAACCGGGGCCCCATGGCCACCAGGCCGGTGATCACCACGATCGCCGCCAGCAGATTGGCCGCGACATGATTGCCGGCAAACCAGGCGATCATCCGGTTCACGGAACGCCCCCTTTCCCTTCTTCGTCGCCGGCCCGTCCACTCCCGTCGTTCGCGACCCGCACGAACATTCCGTCCGTCACCGCATCCAAGGCGGAGACGACCACACGTTCGCCGGATTCCAGTTCGGAACCGATGATGACCTCGTCGCGCCCGGCGCGCAGAACGCCCACCTTCCGCACTCGAAGACGGCTCTCCGCATCGACCGACCAGACCTCGTCGCGATTGCGAAGCGCGCGCCGCGGCAGAACGGTCGCGCCCTTCGCCACACGGCCTTCGATCTCGCAATCGACGAACAATCCGACCGCCAGGGGATCCGGCTTGCCGGCCTCCGTCCGCCTTCCGTAAGGATCGTTCACCCGGGCGACCGCATAGACCATCCGGCTGCGCGGGTCGATGCGTCCTTCCGTCCTCACGATGCGCCCCTTCCACTCGCGCTCGCGGCCGGCCGGCCCGGCGATCACCCGCGCCGCAGGACCGGTCTCATGGTCCTGGTCGCCGGCAAATGCCAGGGGCAGTTCCAGAAAGGCGAGATCCTCCTCCGGAATGGGCAGTCGCACTTCCGCGCGGGCCACCGAATACAGGCGTCCCAACGGCATGCCGCGATTCACGAACTGCCCCGCATCGACGACCTTGCGCTCCACCCGGCCATCGAACGGGGCCTTGATGACGCAGCGCGCGAGGTCGAGTTTCGCCTTTTCCACCATGGCCTCGGCCGCGTCCACGGCCGCCCGCGCCTGCGCCAACTGGGGTTCGCGCTTGAGCAGCGCGCCCGCCTCGCCCTCGCCCAGTTCCTTCCATTCCTTCAGCGCCACGGCGGCCTCGGCCTCCTCGCGGACGAGGGCGGCCCGGGCCTGGATCAGGCTCGCTTCGGCGGAAACCACCGCCAGCTCAAAATCGCGCTTCTCAATGCGTGCGAGGTCATCGCCCTTCGCAAAGAAACCGCCGGCCGCCATGGCCTTGGAAACCCATTCAATCTTCCCCGCGACCTCCGCCGTCAGATCAATTTCAACCTCCGCGCTGACATTGCCCTGTGCGCGCACCCGAAACTGGTGATCGCGAAGTTCCACCGCCACGGTCTCCACCGCCGGCGCCACCTCCGGCGGATCCACCGGCCGGGTCTTCCTGCCGAATTTCACCAGCAGCGCCGCCCCGACAACCCCGGCCGCGACGACGAACAACGGAAGCAGAACACGTAAGATTTTCATGACAATAAAGATGATTGAAGATGCCCGTTCATTCCGCGTCGCTCCCGTCCCCGGCGTCGATCTTCACCGACGCCGCGTCAAACCCGCCGCCCAACGCCAGGTGCAGATTGACCCGGTTGTCCAACCGCTGCGCCCGCACAGCCGCCGCCTGACTCTCCGTGTCGAGCAGCCTGCGCTGGGTTTCCAGAACGATGGCAAATGACTCCAGGCCCTCGCCGTAGCGGTTGCCGGCCAGTTGATGAGCCGCCCTCGCGTGCTCCAGCGCCGCCCGAACACGCGTCTCCCGCCGCGCCAGCGTCTGTTCCGCGGCCAACGCGGTTTCCACCTCGCCGAACGCGCGCAAGGCGGCGCTTTCGTAGGCCGCCGCCGCCTGCTCCGCCCGCGCGCCGGCCAGTTTCACCCCCGCCCGCAGACGTCCGCCATCCAATATCGGTTGGGCAAGATTGCCCGCCAGGGTCCAGACGGTGAAGTCGCTTGACAGCAGGTCGCTGAGCTCCGCGGTCGCCGTGCCGCCCTGCGCGGTCAGGCTGATTCGAGGCAGCAACGCCGCCCTGGCTCCGGCGATCCGTGAGTCCGCCGCCAGCAATCGCAGCCTCGCCGCTTCCAGATCCGGCCGTCTCGCCAGGATATCCGCCGGCAACCCGGCCGGAATGGCGGCCGGAAGTTCGGGCAACGCCGCTTCATTGGTCGCCCTCCCCTTCGGATACCGCCCCATCAGGATTTCCAGTCGTCGCGTCGTGGACTCCACCGCCTGCTGCCTGGCCTCCAGCATCGCCTCGGCTCCGGCCACGCCCGCCGACGCCAACCGCAGATCCAACGAGGACCGCAACCCCTGCTCATACCGCCGCCTCACCTGCGACTCCGTGGCGCGATGGCTTTCAATCGCGGCCCGCGCCAACCCGACCTGGCGACGGGCTTCCCGCGCAGCGACCCATGCCTTGGCCGTCTGGGCCGCCAACGACTGCCGCGCTCCCCGATAATCGGCCAACCCCGCCTCCAACGTTTGATCCGCCGCCCGTTTGCCGGCGCGGATCCGCCCCCAAAGATCCAGCTCCCAACTGGAGACAAAGGCCAGGTTGAACGCCGAGGAGTGCGTCGTCAGCACATTGCCCCCGCCCGGAATCGGCAGCCCGACAAAGTTGCGCTTGTCGCGTCGCGCGTCGCTCGAGACGCTGAGGGACGGCGTCAACCCCGCCCCCGCAATCCGCGCCTCGGCCGCCGCGGCCTCGACCCGGGCCGCCGCGACCAGCAGGTCTCGGTTGTTCTCCAACGCCTCGACAATCACCGCATCCAGTTCCGGGCTTCCAAACGATTCCCACCAGTCACTCCGGACCTCGCCGGCGTCGCCTCCCGCCACCCAGTTTTCCGGCGTCTCGATGCTGGGGGCCACGGCCGATTGCTCCGGAAGCCGACACCCCGTCAGGCAAAGCGCCGCAAGAATCAGGGGACGCCACGTTCGTCTCTTCATCCCTCCCCTCCCGTTGGAACCGGCGCCTTCATCCCCGCCGCAAGAAACGCGACCATGCGCCCGACGATCCCCTCGATATCCTCAGGATCACAGGCGCCCTGCGAGATGTGCCGCAGCTTCTGCGTGTCCGCCATGGTGTGCGCCATCACGCCGATGACAAAGTGTATCCGCCACATCAACTCCACCGGCGGCAACTTGGGCAAGGCCCGCTGAAAGACCGGCATGAACCGCTGCCCGATATCCTTGAACTGCTCCAGAAACAACGTCTGCAACCGGTCGCCCGGATCGGCAAAGATCCGCCCCAACAACTTCATGAACATCCGCCCGCCCCGACGTTTGTCCCGACTCAACCGCAGAGCCGGCGCAATCAACGCCTCCAGCGCCTTCTCCACCGCAGGGCGACGACGCCCCGATTCCGCCTCAACCGCCTCCAACAGACGCAACCGCTCCTCGTTCACAGGCCCGATCCGCCGGGCCAGAGTCGCCTCGAGCAATGCCTCCTTGGAGCCAAAATGATAGTTCGCCGCCGCAACATTGACCCCGGCGTTCGACGTGATCGCCCGCATCGACGCCCCCTCAAATCCCTTCTCCGCAAACAGCCGCTCCGCGGCGTCCAGGATCGCCTCGCGCGTCTTCTGCGGTGTTTTTGTTGTGGCGCCCATGTTCAAACGTTCGTTTGAAACGATGGTTTGAAATTTAACGCTGTCAACACAGACGTCAAGCGACCTTGTGAAAAATTTCACAAGGCGTTCACCGACCACGGGCTCCGCTTCAACCGACGTGAGAAGCCGAAGCCCCGTTCGACCTTCATGCCGAAGACTGCTCGCGCCTGCCGTTCACCCGCGCAACCACCACCGGATGTCGCGCAGCACGGGCAGTCGTTCGATATCGAGCCGCGGCACGCCCAATCGTCGTCTCAAATTCATGACCGGCCGGATTCCATCGTTCCGGCCGACGGGCTCCATTTCGGCGGATTCAATCCTGAGTTCCGGATTGTTCCGCACCTGATCGAAAAAGAGAAAATCCCTCCCCCTCATCCTGCCGCCCGCAGGCAGGGTCTCCAACACGGATGCGCAAACATTCAATCGCGACACCAGATTGAGTGTGACCACCCCCCCGGCCTGCAGTTGATGCATCCCGATCGCCGGATCCGGCATCAGGTCGTCGTGAATGCGGAACGCCGGCACGACAAGCGCATCGGGACAACCTTTCCGCGTCAACTCCGCTTCAATCGCCGCCAACGCCTCGGGGAAGATTTCATCATCGTCATCCCACATGACAACGTAGTCCGGAGGAATCGCGGATTTCAAAAGATGCCGGACCCCGGCGCCCCTCGGCGTCCATCCCCAATCGCCCGCCCACGTCGCGGTCTCCAGATAGCGCATCCGCGGATCGCCCTTTGCCTCCCGTTCAAAAAGCCTGCGACTGGCCGGAGCCGGGCCGTCATTGACGTAGACAAACATCCAATCGTCATGTGTCTGCTCCCGCGTCCGCGCCACGACCTTGGACAGGAATCTTCGACGCGAATTCGATGGCGTCACAATTCCGAATCTCTGTCTCTTGTCGTCATGCTCAAGGCCTGAAACCGATCCCCTTCCGCTCCAGAATGGGCCTCAGCATGCGTCGCAGGTTGCCGCCCAGGATCCTTCGCCGGGCGTCTTCAGGGATCTGCGCGCCGAGAGCCTTGGCCATTTGCGAAGCGAAACTTCGACCGCCGATGTCACTGCCGTAGATCACGCGATCGGCGCCCAATTCGCGCACGGCCATCTCGACGAATCCCGCGGTCGGGCTGGAACCGCCGATGCCGATCGACACGTTTTTGTGCTCGCGAATGGCGCGGATCCCCAGTTCCCAGTTGCCGCCGGTATGGCCGCAGATCAACGGGACTTTCGGATGACGGGCGGCCAATTGCGCGAGTTGCCGAGGCGATGATTCTCCTGGCGTGACCTCACCGGTTTTGATCCAGGTGTGCTGGTAGATCGCTGCCTTCAACTCCCCGGCCCGCGCAATGATCGGATCCAGTTCCGGAAGATGGCAGTTGTGGGACACCCAGAGTTTCACACCAACCATGGGCCCCATGGCGACACAGCGCTCCAGTTCCGCCAGGCTGGCGTCGACGTGTTTCGCATTCAGGTAAACAAAACCCAGAATTCGATCGCTCCAATGGGCCAGCGCCCGAAGTACATCGTCATTATGCCGACGCAATGTGTCGGGATCGGGATCGCGCGACCACCGCATCCCCATGAAGAGGCAGAACCTTTCCACATTCATGCGATCCGCAAAGGCGACCAACTTCTCCGCCCGGGACTCAGGGGTGTCGCCCGAAACGCCGGACAGATGGCCATGCAGGTCCCAGATGCGAAGGTCTTTGGAAAGGATTTCGGACATGGGCGATCAGGCGGCGCCGGGCAGCGCGGACCCTTCGAAAGCAAATCGGCCCGGATTCCGCGCTCCACCGACCGGTTTCAATTGCGCGTGTTTGAAGCCGCCGTTCATTCAGCGCTCCTCTGCGGGGTTCCACGCTTCAGGATCTCATCGGCCTGCCGGATGGCCTCGGTCTTCTGGGCGTCGGTCATGTCCCTGGCGATCGCTTCATAGAACGATTCCGCCTGAGCGTTCCCGTGGGAGCCGGCGATGAAGAACCACTTTGCGGCCTCGACCAGGTTGCGCTTCACGCCCTCGCCATTGGCGTAAAACGTGCCCAGCGCCAGTTCCGCCGTGGCGAAGCCTTGCGACGCCGCCTTCCGATGCCATCCAACAGCCTGCGCCAGGTCGCGCGGGACGCCCCTTCCCTCGTCGATCATGGAAGCAAGGTTGTACTGCGCCTCGGCGACGCCCTGCTCCGCCGCCGCGCGAAACCAACGCACGGCCTCCTGATGATCGTGCGGCACGACCTCGTCCGTCGCGTAGACGGCCCCGACCAGCGCCTGTGAGCGGGCGTGCCCCTGCTGCGCAGCCTTGAGAAACCAGTTGAAGGCCTCGGCCCGGTTCTTCGCCACGCCGCGACCGCTCTCATACATCACTCCCAGATTGTGCTGCGCGGCTGGATCGCCCTGCTCCGCGGCCTCGCGATATCGCTTCACCGCCTCGGCCGCGGCCTTCGGGTTGGCGCTGTTGGCCAGCAGGGCCGCCAGACGCGTCCGCGCCTCGCCCATGCCGGCGTCCGCCGCCCGGCGATGCCAGACGATCGCGGCCGTGGGGTCCGGCTTCGTTCCCCGGCCCTGTTCCAGCATGAGCGCGAGGTTGTATTGCGCGCGCGCGTCGCCCTGCCCCGCCGCGCGCTTGAACCACTTCAGGGCCTCCGCGTCGTCAGGCGAGACGCCCATGCCCTGGCCCAGGGCGAAGCCCACATTCACCTGCGCTCGGGCGTCGCCCTGTTCCGCGGCCATGAGATACCAACGAAACGCCTCCATCAGGTTCTGCGAACCGCTGACGCCCTCGGAGTGCATGCGCGCCAGGCGCAGCTGCGCATCAACGCTGCCGGCTTCGGCCGCCTTCCGATACCACTCCATGGCCTTCGTGTAGTCACCGCTCTGTCGGGCGGAGAGTTCATGCACGGAGCCGAGGTTGAACACCGCCGTCGCGTTGCCGCTGTCCGCCGCGCGCTCCAGCCATTGCAGGGCCTCCGCCTCGTCGCGCTGCGCGCCCTCGCCCCGGAAAAGGGCCAGGCCAAGGTTCACCTGCGCCTGGATCACGTTGGCCGCGGCGGCCTTGCGATACCACTCCACCGCCCGGGCCGGGTCGCGCTCCCGGCCGCGGCCCTCCGCGTAGGCCAAGCCGAGATGGAACTGCGATTTCGGATTTCCCTGCCCGGCCGCCTGCTCGTGCCAGGCGGCGGCGCGAACAAGATCCCGCTTGAGTCCGAGCCCCTCCGAACAGGCCCAGCCCATGATGAACTGCGCCTCCGCATCGCCGCGTTCCGCCGCCGCGCGAAACCACTGGATCGCCTCCGCAAGATCCCGCTTCACGCCCTCGCCCCGCGCGAAGGCGTAGCCCAGTCCGATCTGCGCCTCGGCGACGCCGTTCTCCGCCGCCTTGCGCAGCCAGAGCGCCGCCTCCTTCAGATCCTCCGCCACGCCAAGCCCTTCACGATAGGCACGCCCAAGCCAGGCCTGCGATTTGATGTGCCCCTGCATCCCGGCCGCCCGATGCCAGCGGACCGCCTCCTTGTGATTCATGGGCACGCCATCGCCGGACGCGTAAGCCTCCGCGATACGAAACTGCGCCTCGGGGTGTCCCTCCTCAGCGGCCTCCAGAAACCATTGCGCCGCCTTCCCGGGATCCTTCTCAACACCCGCGCCGTTGGCATGGGCGACCGCCGCAAAATACTGGTCCTCAGGATCGCCCATCTCGGCGTGGCGGATGCGCCCCTGGAGAATCTGTGCCGGCGTCATCTGGGAGGAAAGCTCCTCCCGGTAACGCCCCGCCTCCTGAACGCCCTGTTTCGCCGCCAGGCTGAACCAGAGAAACGCCTCCACATAGTCCTGCGCCGCCCCCTCGCCCAGCGCGAAGGCGACCCCCAGCCTGTTCTGCGCCTTCGCGTGATTCTCCTTCGCGGCGCGCAGATACCACTTCACCGCCTCGGTCGGATTCCTGGGAACGCCGAGCCCGTTGGTATAGAGCTCGCCCATGACATACTGCGCCGGAGCATACTCGCCCTGGGCGGATCGCAAAAACCAGCGCGCCGACTCGGCGTAGTCCTTTTCCACCCCCAGACCCCGCGAATAGAACAGGCCGATGTTGTAGGCGGCTCCCGTGTGACCCTGCTTCGCCGCCTTGAGAATCCATGCGGCCGCGGCGGCCGGATCCTTCGCCACACCCTTGCCGTCGTAATACAACAACCCCAGCCGGAACTGCGCCTCGGCGCCGCCCTTCTCCGCCTCCTGCCTGGCCCGCTCAAACGGGCTGACCTTCGGCTCCTCCTTCACCGGATTCGGCTTCGGTTTGGCAGGCGCAGCCGGTTTCTTCGGAGACGGGGACGACTTTGCGCCCGGCGCTCCCAGATCCTCCTCGACCACCCCGGAACCCTGCTTCGTCGGCGCAAAGGGCGCCGCATCGACAATCGGCGCGGCCGGCGGAGCCGACTGCTGCGCCGCCCCGCACCACGCACAGGCCACCGTCGCCAACGCCGCCACCGACAACGAACGACGCCACACGGCGGCAGCCACCATAAGATCTGCGGACTCACGCATCGGCCGCAGTATAGTGGGTCGCCGCCGACCGAAAAGCGAATTGCGGAGGCGGGCGCGCGGCAGTAACGTCTCCCCGTTCCACCCGGATACAACGTCGCCGATCCTTGAACGCCGCGCCCGCGGCCGCAACACGAATCAGAAACCGCAACCGGCATGTCCAACGAAACCACCGCCTACGTCAACTCCGCGCCGATCGAGGAGCTTGAGATCGGAACCCTCTGCAATTATGTCCTGATGGACGCCGTGAAAGCCGGCGCCAGCGACGTGCACATCGAACCCTGGGAGAGCACGCTGGTCGTCCGCGTGCGCGTCAACGGAAAGCTGCGCGTCCTGGATCACCTGCCCCTGGAGCTGGCCGACAAGATCTCCGGTCGCTTCAAGGTGATGTGCAACCTCTCCACCTATGACAAGGGCATGCCTCTGGACGGCCGCGCCTCGACCAGCCCCGAGCTTGGCCGCGTCACCCTGCGCGTCTCCATCTTCCCCCTCACCGAAGGCGAGAAGATCGTCATCCGGATCTTCGACCCCAGCAATCGCAGCTTCGACCTCGGCAGGCTGGGTTTCGATGCGGACTCCCACGCAAGGTTCATCGACCTGCTGAAGAAGACCAGCGGCCTCATGCTGCTGACAGGGCCGACCGGTTCCGGCAAGACCACCGCGATCTACGCCGCCCTTTCCTGGCTGCTCGAGCAACACGGATCCGAGATCAGCATCAGCACGGTCGAGGATCCCATGGAGATACCCATGGAGATGCTCAGCCAGTCGCAGCTGAATGTAACCAGCGGATTCACCTATCCGGTGGCGCTGCGGTCCCTTCTGCGGCAGGATCCGCAGGTGATCATGATCGGCGAGATCCGGGACGCCGACACCGCGGCCATTGCCGTGCAGGCCAGCCTCACGGGCCACCTGGTCATCAGCACGATCCATTCCGGCACGACCGCAGGCGTCTACGCCCGCCTTTTCAACATGGGCGTCGAGCCGTTTCTCCTCTGCTCCAGCATCATCGGCGTTCTCGGAACGCGTCTCCTCCGCCAGAACTGCGATTACTGCAAGATCCCCTACGAACCGGAGGCCAACTTCCTCGACCGCCTGCCCCAGGAGGTGCTGGAGGAGGCCCAGTTCCGGCGCGGCATGGGTTGCGAGCAATGCGAGTTCACCGGTTACGCCGGCCGCAAGGGCATCGTCGAGTTGCTGACACCCAACGAGGAATTCCGGGAGGCCGTCATGGCCAAGAAGCCCAACCGCGTCCTGCAGCAGATGGCCATCGACGCCGGCATGAAGACCCTCTGGGACCACGGCCTCGACCGTGTCATGGAAGGCGAAACCACCTTCGAGGAAGTCGTCAGCGCCGTCTCCGAAGATCAGATGTAGGCGCCGGGGGCCGGATACTGGATACTGGGTTCCCTGTTCTGGGCTCTGGATGCTGGGCGCTCGGTTCGCAGGCTCTGCCATCTGCCATTTGCCATCTGCCTCCCCCCGCATCCCAAACTGAACGCTGGAAAAACGCTGTCCATGGCGCATATTGACGACTCGCGCGCGAGCGCGGGGCTGCAATGGACTTCACCATTCCCATCTACATCGAGGAGCGGAACGAGAAAGGTCGGGCGACGGCCAGATATTCCGTGCGCCCCCTCTTCCACGAGAAGCCGCTTCGTCGCGGGGAGCAATTGCAGCGCGCCCTGACCCGGTTGGCCGGCGACCTGCGTCGCGAACTGCTTCAATGCGCCCGTCGCTGGCGGCACGACCGGCTGCTGGACTGGACCCGCAACCCTGAACTGGAGGAGTCCGAGCTGAGGATTTCCCTGCGCCTGAAACGCGCCTCCGCGGAGACGCGATTCCTGGTGGTTTCCTTCCCCGCCCTGGACCAGCGCATCGCCTTCACCCCCGCCGTTCCCGATCTCTGGTTCGAAGTCCGGCGTGGGCAGGACCTCAAGGCCCGGGCTGCCGAAGTTCTCAATCGCCATTTCCGGGAACTGGAAAAGAAGGGGGACGCCCCGGTCCGGCCCGATCGGATCGGCCTGCAGGGAAAAGCCCGCGTGGGCTTTCTGGAGCTCAGCGTGCCGATCGCCAGGGAAGCGCCCGGCAAGACGGAGTCCCGGTTCGCCTTCCGCGGCGGCGACCACAAGATGTCAGGCTTCGAGGAACTGGAGAACGTCGGCCGCAGTCTGAATTCGCTCTATCCTGACGAACTCGATCGCGCGACCCAGCGCGAGGCGGAGGTCGCCGAACTGGCGCAGCTGATGTCCTCCGACGACCGCCGCCCCATTCTGCTGCTCGGGCCGGACAAGGCCGGAAAGACCGCGATCCTGCACGAGGCCGCGTATCGCGGCATGGCGAACGACCGCCGACAATACGGCTCCCGCAACCAGGTCTGGCTCATCTCTCCCCAGAGGCTGGTCTCGGGAATGTCTTACGTCGGCCAATGGGAGGAACGGCTGCTCGCGATCCTCAACGAGGCCGGCTCACGCGACCATGTTCTCTACTTCGAAGATCTGATTGGGCCCCCGTGAACTGGCCCATTGCGAATGAGATGGTTTTCCGGGAA
>JAYPEY010000086.1:0-26214 GCA_038126035.1 Verrucomicrobiales bacterium
CCGACGGCCAGCTGGCGCAGCCGCCGTTGTCGGAGAGGAAGATGACCAGTGTGTTGTCGGCCACGTCGGCGTTTTTCAGGGCGGTGAGCACGCGGCCGATACCGCGATCCAACCGGTCTACCATGGCGGCGTAGACCTCCATGCGGGCCTCATCGCGTTTGCGCTCGGCGGGCGCGAGCCTGTCCCAGTCGGGCACGTCGTAGTCGTAGCGATAGTCGCCCTTCCTGTTCTCGGGCGGAGTGAGGACGGGCGTGGTCTCGAACAGACCGAGCTCCTTCTGCCGCTGATGCCGTCGTTTGCGCATCGCTAGGTAACCGTCCGAGTAGCGGCCGCGGTAGCGCGCAATGTCCTCGGGAAAGGCATGCAATGGAAAGTGCGGCGCGGTGTAGCAGAGGTGGAGAAAGAAGGGGCGTTCGTCCTTGGCGCAGCGTTCGATTGTCTCGATCGCGTGATCGGAGAAGGCGTCGGTCGTGTAGAACCCCTCCGGGAATTCCTCGATGGGCCGGTCGTTGTGCGCAAAGGGGCGGACGCGACCGCCATTGTAGAACTTGGGGTCCGGTTTGACGGGATTGAAGAAACTGCAGCAGCCATCCATCAGGCCGTAATACTCGTCGAAGCCCCGGTCGATGGGCCGGTTGGGCGAGCTGGATCCGAGGTGCCATTTGCCGGTGAGCGTTGTCGAGTATCCAGCGGACCGCATTGCGTCGCTCAGGGTGATCATGTCCGGCCGGATGCGTTGGTTGTTCCGGCTGACAACGCGCGGATACAGTCCGGTCAGCAGCGCGGCCCGCGTGGCGACGCACACGGCGCAATTGTAGAACTGCGTGAAGCGCATGCCCTCGGCGGCGAGGCGATCCAGGTTTGGCGTCGAGATCTCGCCGCCGTAGCAGCCGAGATCGGAATAACCGAGATCGTCGGCCATGATCAGCAGGACGTTGGGACGGTTGTCGGCGGCGTGGCCCGGGCCGGACAACCAAAGCAGGAAAACGCCGAGCAGGGCGTGAATTCTGGTCATGCTTTACACCTTCGGTTTGATGAAAAGGACCTCGCCGCGTTCAATCCAGCCCTTGCGCAGATCGACGCGGAACCAGCCCTCGCTGTTCTTGCGATGAAACCGCACGGGCGAGCGTTTGCCGAACTGGCGCAGATCGTATTGCGCCCAGGTCCCGCCCATGTCGTTGGAGATGATGAAGCCGGTGAAATAGGGCGACGCCGGCGCGTAATGGGCGGAAAGAATCGTCCGGTCCTCGATGATCATGTTCGCCGATTCGAACATCGGGTTGAACAGCAACTCGTGCTTGCTCTTGTCGGGCAGGTCATCGGGGTCGCAGCGGAAGATGCCGCGGTCGTGCAACTGTCCGGCGGGGACGCGGCCGTTGGCGTCGGCGGCCCAGTAGAGCCTGCCGTCGACGAAGTTGATGCCGCCGGACTTGAAGCGGGAGTTGGAGTTCACCGAAACGCGGACCTTCCAATCCCACGCGTCGGCCCTGGCGTCGTAGGTCCCGCGCAGCCAATGGCACTCGTGGCCGTGTCCGCGATCGATGTCGCCCGTGCTCGCGTAGAAGGCGTTTTCGGCGGGGTTGTAGGCGACCGCGTGGATGTGTCGGCAGATGGTCTCGTTGTCGGGATTGCCAATCAGAGACTTGGAGCCCTTTTCCTGGAAGTGGGGATTCTGGCCGAAAGAGTAGGCGAGCTTCACGGTCTCGCCCTGGTCGGTGGAGTAGTAGATGTTCACCGGCACGGGGCCGCCGAGGACGTTGCAGTAGTTGCCCCAGACGAGCATTTCGCGGCCGTCGATCTCCCAGGTGTGCGCGCCGTCGAGCGGATGAAAATACCAGCCGGGCAGTCTGGGATTCTGCGGCTTGTGCGGCAGGTAGTCGCTGCCGTCGGGGTTCTTCACCGTGATTTCACGAAACGACTTCAGGCGGTCCGCGCTGAGGAAGAGTTTGTTGAGCGTGGCGAAGAGGATGTTCCCGTTCTTCAGAATTGTGCTGAAGGTGATGTTGTCGGCGTCCGGGAAGGCCAGACTCACGGGCCAGGTTCTGGCGTTGTCCTCGGACAGGAAGATTCGGCCCTTGCCGAAACCGAAGGCCTGGTTGTCGCGCTGCGAATCCACGTAGGGATGCGCCGGGGCGAGGCGGTAATAAAAGTGATCGTTCTCGCCGGAGGACCGGGCCGCGGCCCGCATTGGATCCGCGGCAAACACGGCGGTTCCCACGGCGGCGGTTTGAATGAATTGGCGGCGGGAGGTATGCGAGGGTTTCATGGATGTGTCAGAGCATTTCAGCCGCGGCTCGAAGATGGAAGACCGGAATTGGTGAATGCGGCCGTTCAGCCTTTCGGATTGCGGAAGCGGCGTTTTGCCGGGATCGTATCGCGCGATGAAACGGCTTCTTTTTCTCCTTGGTGTCTTTGCGGCCTTCGCGGCCAATGCCGGCGACCGACCCAACATTGTCGTGCTCTACGCCGACGATCTCGGCTACGGCGATGTGCAATGCTACAACCCGGAGCGCGGCAAGATTCCGACGCCGCACATCGATCGACTTGCGGCGGAGGGCATGCGGTTCACGGACGGGCATTCGTCCTCCGGCGTCTGCACGCCCTCTCGATACACCATCCTGACCGGGCGGTATCATTGGCGGTCGCGATTGCAACGGGGAATCGTCGGGCTTTGGGGCGCGCCCCTGATCAAGCCGAATCGGATGACCATCGGCAGTCTTGCCAGGAACAAGGGCTATCGCACCGCCTGCATCGGCAAGTGGCACCTGGGATGGAACTGGCCGATCCCGGCGGACAAGAAGGCCCTGTTTCGCACGACCGGTTATCGCGGGAAGAAGAACCTGACCGCCACGGACGAACACCGGGCGGCGTGGAAGGAGGTTTTCTCCAAACCCATCCCCGGCGGTCCGACGGCGGTCGGCTTTGACGAATACTTCGGCACGGACGTGCCCAACTGGCCGCCCTATTGTTTCATTGAGAACGATCGGACGGTCGGGATCCCCTCCGAATACGGCGATCCGAAGTTGTTCGTGAAGAACCAGGCCTCCCAACAAGGTCCGGCGCTCAAGGGGTGGACGCCGGAGCCGATCCTGCCCGCCTTGGGGGAGCGCGCCGCTGCCTTCATCGAGCGGGAAGCCAGGACGGCCGAGCCCTTCCTGCTTTATCTTCCGTTCACCGCGCCGCACACGCCCCTTTCCGTGAACAAGGAGTGGAAAGGAAAAAGCGGGATCAATCTCTACGCCGACTTCGTCATGGAGACCGATGCCGTTGTCGGGCGGGTTTTGAAGGCATTGGAGGACAGCGGCGCGGCCCGCAACACGCTGGTCGTCTTCACCAGCGACAATGGATGCGCGCCCTACATCGGCGTCGAGGACATGGAGAAGAAGGGGCACTTCGCGAGCGGGCCGTTGCGCGGCTACAAGGCCGATGCCTGGGAGGGCGGGCATCGCGTGCCCTTCATCGTCCGTTGGCCCGGCGTCGTGGAACCGGGAAGCGTCAACGATCAGCTCGTGCATCAGGCCGATCTGCTGGCGACCTTTGCCGAAGCGCTGGGCGTTCAACTGCCCGACAATGCCGGCGAAGACAGTTTCAGTCTCCTGTCCTTGTTGAAGGGCGGCGACAAGCCCGTCCGGGAGACCTCGGTCAGCTGTTCGATCAACGGCGTTCCCAGCGTGCGCAAGGGATCATGGAAATACATCGCCGCGCCCGGCTCCGGCGGCTGGGGCAAGGGAGGCGATCAAAGCCAGCCCGTCCAGCTCTACAACCTCGCCGACGACCTTGGGGAAGGGTCGAACCAGGCTTCGGCCCAACCAGAGCGTCTCGCCGAAATGAAGGCCCTGCTCGAACGGATCATCACCCGCGGCCGCAGTTCCCCCGGCAAACCGCAGAACAACGACATCAGGGTCACCCGCCATCCCAAACAGGCGAAGAAACGCCCAGGGAAGTGATCCGCGTGCGCCGTCAGCGCCGGCGCTTCGCAATCACTCCGCCGTTTCGTCGGTCGGCTGGTTCGCCGCCCAGCTTTCGACGGCCTCGACACAGCGACCGCAGAGCGTGTCGTGCCCTTCGTGGGAACCGACGTCCGGCTCCATGCGCCAGCAACGGCCGCACTTCTCGCCATCGGCCTTGGCTGCCGTGGCGGTGATCTCGTCGGCGTCGCTCTCCTCGAACTCGACCTTGGAGACATTGAGCAGTTCGCGCAGATCCTCGGTGTTGTCTTTGGCGACCTGCAGGGCCTCGGCCTTGCCGCTGAGGACGACCTTGGCATCGAGCCCCTTGCCGATTTCCTTGGCTTTCCGCAGTTCTTCCAAGGGCATCAAAGCCAGCTCGCGGAGTTCGAACAGCTTCTCCCAGGTTTCCTTCTCCTGCTTGGAAAGCGCGAAGGGGAAGGATTCCCAATCCGCGAGATGCACGGAGTCGCCCTCCTGGTTGCCGGGAACAAACTCCCAGGCCTCGTCTGCGGTGAAGGCGAGAATCGGCGAGAGCATGCGGCAGAGATTCGTGACGAGTTGATGCAACGCGGTCTGGCTGGACCGGCGACGATGTGAGTTCGCCGGATCTGTATAGAGGCGGTCCTTGATCGCGTCGTGGTAGATCGACGAAAGCTCGACTGAGGCGAATTGACTGATCTTCTGGTAGACGACGTGGAACTCGTAGGCGTCGTAAGCCTCGGCGACCTCCTTCTGCAATTTGGAGAAGGCGTCGAGAATCCAGCGGTCCAGGCCGGTCATCTGCAAGGCGCCGACGGAGTTCTCCGTGGGATCGAAGTCGTAGAGATTGGACAACTGGTAGCGCAGCGAGTTGCGGACATGGCGGTAGGTCTCCGCCACCTTGTCGATGCGATCTTCCCCGACCACGATGTCGTTCCGGTAATCTTGTGATGATACCCAGAGCCGGATGATGTCGGCGCCCCGCTGTTTGATATAAGCTTCAGCAGTTTGCGGCTTTTCGTAAGCCCCCCCTTCCGCCGTCTTACCCTTCTTCTCCTGGTCGCTCTTGCTGATCTTCTGTTTTTCGGCCTTTGCAGATTGCGAAAGCTTTACTTCCTTCACCATGAAGCCGTGCGTCAGCACGGTCTTGTAGGGCGGCGCGCCGTTGCCGGCGAGGGAGAGCAGGAGCGACGATTGAAACCAGCCGCGATGCTGGTCGCTGCCTTCGAGATAGACATCGGCCTGCCAGGGATTGTCGCCGTCGGCGTGTTGCAGGACTTCGCGCTGTTGGAGCACGGAGCGGGATGAGGATCCGGAATCGATCCAGACGTCCAGGGTGTCCGTCGCCTTCCTGGCCGGCGCGGGGCCGTCCCAGTTGTCCGGCTTCACCTCGGCCCAAAGCTCCTCGACATCCTTCTCAAACCAGACATTGGTTCCGTTCTTCTCGACCAGGTCGGCGGTCTTGCGAACGACCTCGGCGTTGAGGATGGGTTCGCCCTGTTCGTCGTAGAACGCGGGGATCGGCACGCCCCAGGAGCGCTGGCGCGAGATGCACCAGTCCGGCCGCGTCTTGACCGCGCCTTCGATGCGGTTGACGCCCCAGTCGGGCACCCAGTTGACCTGCTTGATGGCGTCGAGCGCCTTGTCGCGGAAGTTGTCGTGGTCGATGCGGATGAACCACTGGTCCATTGCGCGAAAGATGACCGGGGTCTTGCTGCGCCAGCAATGCGGATACTGGTGCGGGTAGTCCTCCTGTTTGACCAGGGCCTCCCTGCCGCGCAGGACCTCCAGCACGGCGTCGTTGGCCTCGCTCCGACCCTTCTTCGCAAGGATGGATTTGCCGACCAGTTCGTCGGAAATCTGCTGTTCCTCCGGCAGGTCGTGCGTGCGCGTCAGGCAGCCGTTGTCATCGACCGGGGAGTAGATGGGCAGTTCGTTGGCGAGGCCGAGGTGATAGTCGTCCGCGCCGTGGCCGGGGGCGATGTGGACGAAGCCGGTGCCCGTGTCGTTGGTGACAAAGGCGTCGCCCGCGTAGAGGCTGCCGGTGCGGTTGCAGAACGGATGTTGATACTCCATCTCCGCGAACTCCTCCGGATGCACGGTCCGCATGATCTCGAAGCCGGACCAGCCGCAGATTTCGGCGACCTCGTCGAGCAGCATGACGGACACGATGTAGACCTCGCCGTCGGCGAGGACCATGGAGTAGTCGAAGGTGGAGTTGTAGGCGACCGCAAGATTCGCGGGCAGCGTCCAGGGCGTCGTCGTCCAGATGAGGATGTTGACGTTCTGTTCGCCGACGACCGGGAACTTCACGTAGATGCTCTGGCTGACGTGGTCCTGGTATTCGACCTCCGCCTCGGCGAGCGCGGTGGCGCAGGGGATGCTCCAGTAGACCGGCTTCTTGCCGCGGTAGACGAAACCCTTCTCGACGATGTCGGCAAACAGGCGCAGTTCGGCGGCCTCGTATTCCCAGTCCAGGGTGAGGTAGGGATTGTCCCACTCGCCGAAGACGCCCAGCCGCTTGAACTGCTCGCGCTGGGTGTCGACGAAACCGAGCGCGTAGTCCTTGCACGCGGTTCGGATCTCGGCGACATCGACGTCGGTCCTGCCCAGCTTGCGCAGTTCCTGCATGACCTTGAACTCGATCGGCAGGCCGTGGCAGTCCCAGCCGGGCACGTAGGGCGTGTTGAAGCCGCGGAGGGTCTTGTACTTGACGATGATGTCCTTGAGAATCTTGTTCAGGGCGGT
The DNA here is from genome assembly GCA_038126035.1 of Verrucomicrobiales bacterium. Lineage (GTDB taxonomy): Bacteria > Verrucomicrobiota > Verrucomicrobiia > Limisphaerales > JAYPEY01 > JAYPEY01. The sequence goes on from JAYPEY010000086.1 coordinate 6,678, forward strand.
GCCGATGTGGACGTCGCCATTCGCGAAGGGGGGGCCGTCGTGCAGAATGAACTTCTGTTCGGCGTCGGCGCGCCGCTCCTGGATCTTTTCGTAAATGCCGGCGTCCCGCCAACGTTGGAGGCGTTCCGGCTCACGGGTCACCAGGCCGGCCTTCATCGGAAAGCCGGTCTGGGGCAGATTCAGTGTCTTTTTGTATTCCATCACTGGATTCTCGGTTAAAAAGAGGCGCAACCTACCAGCAGCGGCAAGTGCGATCAAGCGGTTGATTTCCGGGGCGCAAATCGGGTTCTCCAAGGTTGGGGTTGCGTGAAATCCGGAGGCGCCTATACTGTCGCTTCGCTGCGGCGGTTGCCCTGCCGTGAATTGCACAACAACGAATCCCGCGTACAACCGATTATGAAAGAGATCATGGAAGCCCTCCTCAAGCTGCAGGAGGCGCAGATTCGCGCGGAGCTGAAGCCGGGCGAGGAGAATTCGACGACGCGCAAGTGGCGCAAGGAGGTCCCCAAGCCGATCCAGGGGCATTTTGACCGTCTGCGCGCCCGCGGAAAGAAGGGCGTCGCCATCATCCGCAACGGCACCTGCAACGGCTGCTACATGAAGGTTTCCCTCGGTGTCATGGTCACCCTGCGCAATGGGACGGACATCCAGCTCTGCGGCAACTGCGGCCGCTACCTCTACCTGCCGGAGGACGAGGCGATCGGGACGATCGCGGAAAAGGAGAAGGCCAAGGAAGAGGCCAAGGCCAAGAAGAAGGCCGCGAAGAACAACGAGGAGTGAGCCGCCGGGCTCACCCGGGCTTCGGCGCCAGCCTGACCTTCGGATACCCCGGCTTCGTGTCGCCGCCGTCTTGCGGCTTTGCCTTGCGAGGTTTCTTTCCGGGCCGGGAGAGGTCCATGAACTCCACCTGACTGCGACGTTTCCTGGCGTTGGGCTTCCGCTTCGGGCGGCGATAGAGCGAACGCGGGCCGAGGAGTCTCGCCTTCACGTTGTCCTTCAGGGTCGTCTCAAACAACTCGCGGATCACCCGGTCCCGCAGGACGCCGTCCTCGATCGGGAACACCACCTCGATCCGCTTGAAGAAATTCCGCGGCATCCAGTCCGCGCTGCCCATGTAGACCTCGGGGCGGCACGCGCTCTCGAAATAGAAGATGCGGCTGTGCTCCAGGTAGCGATCCACGATGCTGCGCACGGTGATGTTCTCGCTGATCCCCTTCAGCCCGGGCTTGAGGCAGCAGATGCCCCGGATGATCAGATCGATCTTCACGCCCGCCTGTGACGCGCGATACAGCTCCCGGATGACCGCGTCATCGACCAGGGAATTCATCTTGGCGACAATCCTGGCCGGGAGGCCGCGGGCGGCGTTTTCCGCCTCGCGCCGGATCATCTCGACCATGCGGTCATGCAGTTGGAACGGCGCGATCAGCAGTTTCCTGGCGCCCAGGAACTGGCAGATGCCGGTGAGGAGATTGAAGAGGTTGGTGGCGTCCTCGCCGAAGTCGGGACGACAGGTCAGCATGGCGGTGTCCGTGTAGAGCCGCGCGGTGGTGGCGTTGTAGTTGCCGGTGCTCAGATGCAGGTAGCGGCGGATGCCGTCCGGGTCGTTCCGCACGACCAGGCACATCTTGCAGTGGATCTTGTAGCCGACCAGGCCGTAGACCACGTGCACGCCGGCCTCCTCCAGTTTGCGCGACCATTCGATGTTGTTTGCCTCATCGAAGCGGGCGCGGAGTTCGACCACGGCGGTGACCTGCTTGCCGTTGTTCACCGCGCGCATGAGGGCGCCGACGATCCGGGTGTCGCCGCCGGTGCGGTAGAGCGTCTGCTTGATGGCCAGGGTCTTGGGATCGTTGGCGGCCTGCTCCAGGAAATCCACCGTGCTTTCAAAGCTTTCGTAGGGGTGGTGCAGGAGGATGTCGCGCTCGCGGACGGCCTCGAAGATGTCGTCGCGCCCCTTCAGCGCCGGCGCGATGGGGGCGATGTAGGGTTCGTCGCGAAGATGGGCCGGCCGGTCGCCGCCGCAGATGGCCATCAATCTCGTGGGGTTCAGCGGGCCGTCGATGACATAGAGGTCGTCCTCGCTGAGATTCAGGGTCTTGAGGAGGGCCTGCACGACCGGTTCGCGGCAGTCCTTCTCGACCTCCAACCGGACGGCGGCGCCCTTGCGGCGGTTGTGCAGTTCGTTCTCCACGGCGCGCAGCAGGCTGCCCATCTCCTCCTCCTCGCCGATATAAAGCTCGCTGTTTCGCGTGACCCGGAAGAACCAATGGCCCAGCAGTTCCGCGCCCCGGAACAGGTCGGACAGGAACCGCTTGATCAGGTCCCCCAGAAACACGTAGTCGCAGCCCTCCCGGCCCGGCAGTTCCACCAGACGGGGGAGGTTCCGCGGCACCTGGACCACTGCGAGGTGGCGGTGGGTCTTGCGCCCCTCGGCGACCTGCAGCTCCACCATCAGGTTCAGCGACTTGTTGAGCAGCTGTGGAAACGGGTGGGCCGGGTCGATCGCCAGGGGCGTCAGCACGGGCCGCACCTCGGATTGATAATACGTCTCCACCCATTCCAGGTCGTCCCGGTTCAGCTTGTCGATGGAATGAAAGCGGATGTTCTCCTTCTCCAGCAGCGGGACCAGCTCCTTTTTCCAGCAGCGATACTGGGCGTCCAGCAGCTTGCGCACGCGGCGTCCGATGGCGTCGAAGGTCTCCCGGGCGTTCAGGCCGTCGACCGTCGGGTCGGTCGCGCCGGATTCGATCTGTTGTTTGATGCCGGCGACCCGGACCTCGAAGAACTCATCCAGGTTGGAGCTGACGATGCAGAAGAACTTCACCCGCTCCAGCAGCGGATGGGAGGCGTCGCAGGCTTCGTCGAGCACGCGCTGGTTGAATTCCAGCCAGCTGAGCTCGCGATTGATGAAATGTTCGGGGCCGAATTCGCTCATGTCTCAATACCGGGCGGACCGCATCATAGGCGGCGGACCGCAGCCAACAAACCGATTTTTTCCGAGTTACGATCCAGTGACGAAAAAAAGGCCGGGCGCGCGCCCGGCCTTTGTGCGGTGAAATGAAACAGGGCGTATTTTCAGCCGCGCTTATTCGGGTTTGTGCAGCTTGTGGCAGGCCTTGCAGTTGATGGCCTTGTTGAAGGCCTCTTTCGCCTTCGTGTCGCCCTTGGCCAGCTTGCCCGTGATGTTGGCGATCTGGGTGGTCTTCTTCTTCCAGCTGCCGGCGTCGCCGCGCGGCGGCTTGACCTTGGACATGGCCACGTACCAGTCGTGCAGCTTCTGGATCTCCTCCTTCGAGGCGGAGCCGTTCTTGATCTTGCCGACGATGGAGGTCTTGCCCTTGTGGCCTTCCTTCATCGCCTTTTCGATCAGTTCGTGGGCGTCGTCGGCCGAGGCGGTGAACGCCAGTCCCACAGCGGCGAAGGCGGCGATGATGTATTTGATATGCTTCATGTGACTTGGATCAGGTTTGTTGGTGTCTTCCTTTTGGAAGTGTGCGCGGGATTTGTACGCGATCGGTTTGGGAAAGCCAGTGGAAAATCCCGGTTCAGAACGCCACCTTCATGCCGAGCTGGAAGGCGAGCCCGGGCGCGGGGTTGTGCGCGGGGGTCTGCGGTCCGAGCCCGGGCAGGCTGGCCGCCGGCGATTGTTCGTAACGGCGGTCGAGCAGGTTGTTGATCGCCAGCCAGCCCGTGACGCGGTCGCGTTTGTAGGCAAGGCGGGCGTTGACGACGTTGTAGGCGTTGCGCGATTGCGCGTTGACGGCGTCGTTGATCCGGACCTGTCCGGTCACGTAAAGGTTTTCCAGGGTCAGGCTCCATCGTTCGAAGGGCTTGAGCAGAAGGCCGGAGGAGAACTGCCACTCGGGAACGAGGACCTGCCGGTTGCCGGCGTAGGGGCCGCCGTCGAAATGGGCGTCGATGTAGGCGGTGTTGGCGAAGAGGCTGGCGCGCCTGCAGAGGCGGGACTGCAGGGAGAGTTCGACGCCCTGGCGGATCGCTTCGCTGTTGCTGTTCTGGCTGAAGCCGAAGGCCAGCGCCGGATCCGTGAAGATGTCGTTGTCGATCCAGCTGCGGAAGAACGTCAGCGAGCCCGACAGGCGCTCGTCCGCCCGCGTCCGGACGCCGGCTTCGATCGTGCGCGCCTTGAGCGGGACGAGATCCTTGTTGCTGACAAACGTCGGCGTCGCCGCGACCACGTCGTTGTAGGAGGGAAAGCGGTAGGCCTGCGAAAAGGACGCCCAGATCTCGGTGTCCTTCGCCACGTCCTGAACAAGACTCACATTGGGGCTCCAGCCGTTGTTCTCACGGTCTCCGGTGAACGGGGCCGCAGGGAACGGCGCGAAGACGTTGTCGAGGCGGGCCTCCTGTCGATCGTATCGCAGCGCGGCCGACAGGGTCGTGCCGGTCCGGAAGGTGATCGAATCCTTCACAAAGGCGCCGAAGGCCGTGCTGTCATAGGCCGAGGGCGCCGCCGCGCCGAACTGCTGGCTGAAGAACTGGGCGCGTCCCTCGCTGCCGAAGGTCAACGTGTTCTCCCCGCCGAAAAGCTCCGATTCCCAGGCCGCCTGGATCAGGCCGCCGGTCGAGGATTCGTCGCCGACGCCGCCGAAAGCCAGGAACTGCGTCGCGTATTCCTGATGATAGAGTTTCGAGCTGACGCACCAACCGCTCCCGAAGCTGCCGGAGTAGTTGAGCGTCCCCCGGTGCAGTTCGTCGTCGAACACAAAGCGGCTGAAGGCTCCCGGGGCCGACTGCCCGGGGTTCGCGGCGTATTGCGCGGTTGTCAGCGTTCCGGGATTTTCGCTGTATTCCGTATGAAAGTCGTAGCCGATCGAGAAGCGTCCGATCCCGGAAGTGTAGCCGAGTTCGGCGCCTGCATTCCAGGCGCGGAAGTGGCTGAAGTCGCGCCAGCCCGACCACTCCTGCCGGCCGCCGGTCACGCGGTAGTCGAAGCGGTTGGTCGTTCCGCTGAGGCGGAGGGAGCCCATGTTGAATCCGAGGTTGCCGCCGCCGCCCGAGGCTTCCATCGAAAGGGGTTTCGTTGCCGCGTCGCGGGTGACGATGTTGATCACGCCCGCCGCGGCGCCGGCGCCATAGACCGCGGAGCCGCCGCCGCGGATGATCTCGACGCGTTCGATGTTCTCCAGCGGGACGGAGTTCCAGAAGAAGCCGCCGCCGCCGCCTTCATTGGCGGTCACGCCGTCCACCAGGACCAGCGTTCCCGCCTTTTCCCCAAAACCGCGGAGACCAAAACCCGCGAGGTGCGCGCCGAATCCGCTGGAGTTGTCGAACAGGGCAAACCCCGCCTCCGTCCGCAACAGATCGCTCAGACTGAAGGCCGGCGAGGATTCGATCCGGTCGCGGCCGATGACGCTGACGTTGGCGGCGATGCGGGACAATGGCGCCTCGACGTCCGGCAGGCGGGCCGCGGTGACGGTGATCTCCGGAAGCTCGAAGACGACGGGCGGATTGGTCTGCGCGAGGACGCCGAGCGCCGACCCCAGGAGGAGGGACGGGATGAGTTGTTTCTTCACTTTGACTGCTGATCTGAACGGCTTCCGCGGGGCGGAAGCGGGCTGCGGTTGTTCGAGACCAGCGGGGGGCGAGGCGGATTTGACGGCGCAAAAAAGCTCCACTCCCGCAAATCGGAGAATGGAGCCAAATCCGAAGTCCGACGAAAACCGATTCGTCGGCCTGGCCTCATCCTTCTCTTTGTCGGAGAAGTTGCTCCGAAACGTTCGGAGCCGACGAGCGCGACCAGACCGGTATCCTGACTCCGGGCTTCAAACCTCGCTCCCGCCTTCCCGATCCGCTTCGTGGAGAATCAGTGGCAGTGGGAGCTTGTAACCCGTCACAGTGGCGCAACCGTCCCGGAATCTCACCGGGTTCCCTGTCATCTGGCTGCTGTTTGAGCGAAACGACGCGAGGCCGCTCCGCGATTCAAAGAACTCGTCGGTTGATACGCGCCGCGAGGCTCCCTGCCAAGAAGATTTCAGGAGCGTCAGCGATCAGGCATTGCTTACGCCATCGCGGATCTCCTCCCAGTTGAGCGGCTTGGCGAGGTCGATATGGGGGAGCTTTTCGTTGACCGAGTGGGGATATTTCTGCTGGGCGCCGGTGTTGAAGATCAGGATCTTCTCATTCGGTTTGATGGTTCCGTCCCTGAGCAACACGTCCAGGGCGCCGAGGCAGACGGCTGTTTCGGGGCAGAGGGAGATGCCCTCGGTGGAGCAGGCGAGCTTCATCCATTTTTCGATGTCGGCCTCGGGAGTGGAGATGGCCGCGCCGCCGCTTTCGTTGACGGCGTCGAGGATCATGAAGTCGCCGACGGCCACCGGAACGCGGATGCCGCTGGCGGCGGTCTGGGCGCCCTCATGTTTCTTGGCGAAGCGCTGTCCCTGGCGGAAGGCGCGGGCGATGGGTTCGCAGCCGTCGCTCTGGCAGGAGATCATGCGCGGTTTCCTGCCAGACTTGAGCCAGCCCATCTGCTCCAGTTCGCCGAAGGCCTTCCACATGCCGATCAGGCCGGTGCCGCCGCCGGTGGGGTAGAGGATCACATCGGGCAGCTCCCACTCGAACTGCTCGGCGACCTCAAGGCCCATGGTTTTCTTGCCCTCGATGCGATAGGGCTCCTTGAGCGTGGAGACGTTGAACCAGTCCATCTCCTTGACGCCGTCGCCCACGATCTTGCCGCAATCGTCGATGAGGCCGTTGACGAGGAAGGTCTTGGCGCCGGCGACCCAGCATTCCTTCTGGTTGATGATGGGGGTGTCCTCGGGCATGAAGACGTAGGACTCCATCCCGGCCCGCGCGGCGTAGAAGGCCATGGCGCCGCCGGCGTTTCCGGCGGTCGGCACGGCGACGCGCTTGACGCCGAACTCGTTCGCCATGGTGATGGCCATGGTCATGCCGCGGGCCTTGAAGCTTCCGGTCGGCAGGCGGCTCTCGTCCTTGATCATCAGGTTCTTGACGCCGAACTCCGCCCCCAGCCGCTTGGCCGGGAGAATGGGGGTGATGGTCTCGACGAGGGAAACGATGCTCTTCGGATCCTCCATCGGGAGCATTTCCAGATAGCGCCACAGGGTCGGCGGCCGGCCGACAAGGTCCTTCTTGGTGAAGTTCTCCTTGAGCGCGTCCATGTCATAGCGCACCCAGAGCGGGCGGTTGCAGGAGGTGCAGAGGTTGTGGATCTTACCGGCCTCGTAATTCGCGCCGCAGTTGGCGCACTCAAGATGGGTGACGTGTGGCATAGACGGACATTCAAAGGGGCTGGCGACCGCGCCGTCAAGTTCGGCGCGGAGGCGGGGAGGGGACGGAAACCGAAATGAGGAGGGGCCGCCTCGGGTGAATGTCGCGCCGCAGGGCGTTGGAAGGGAATCCGGACCGATTCAGTCCATCGTCGGATAGGATCCCAGGACCTTCACGAGGCTGCAGTGTTCGGCGAGGGAGGCGAGGGCGTTGGCGACCTTGCGGTCCCGTTCGTGGCCCTCGATGTCGACGAAGAAGAAATACTCCCAGGCCTTGCGCTTGCTGGGGCGGGATTCGATCTTGGTCATGTTGATGCGGCGGCGGCGGAAGGGCTCCAGGGCCTTGTGCAGGGCGCCCGCCTTGTGTGCGATGCTGAACATCACGCTGGTGCGGTCGTCGCCGGAGGGCTCCGGCGATTTCCGGCCCAGGACCAGGAAGCGGGTCATGTTGCCGGCGCTGTCCTGGATCCCCGCCTCGATCACCTTCAATTGGTAGACCTCCGCCGCCAGCGAACTGGCGATGGCCGCCGAGCCCTTCAATCGGGACGCCTGTTCCGCGGCGCGGGTCGTGGAGGAGGTCTCCACGATCTCGGCCTTGGGCAGATGCGTCTGGATCCAGCCCCGGCACTGGGCCAGCGCCTGCGGATGACTGAAGAGTTTCTTCACGCCGGAGAGCGACGTCCTGCCGACGACGCAGTGGTTGATGGGCATCAGGGCCTGGGCGACGATCTTGAGATCGCTGTCGACGAACATGTCCAGCGTGTGGGTGACCACGCCTTCGGTGGAGTTCTCGACCGGCACGACGCCGTAGTCCGCGCTCGCGCGCTCCACCTCGGCGAAGACATCGGCGATGGTCTTCTGCGGCGTGTAGTTGAGGCTGGCGCCGAAGCGGTTCAGCGCGGCCTGGTGGGTGTAGGTCGCCTCGGGGCCCAGGTAGGCGACCGTCATGGTCTTGTGCTGGGCGAGTGAGCCGGAGATGACCTCCCGGTAGATCGCGCGCAGGGACTCGTCGGACAGCGGGCCTCCATTGAGTCCGCTGAGGCGGTCGATGAGACGTTTCACCCGGTCGGGGGTGAACAGCTCCTGCCCGGCCCTGGCCTTTTCCTCGCCGATCTCAAGGGCCAGCGTCGTGCGCTCATTGAGGAGCCGCACGATCTCGGCGTCCAGTTTGTCGATGAGCTTGCGTCGCTGGGCGATGGTCATGGCGTGCCGCGGTTATTCCTTTGATTCATCGGCGGGCTCTTCCGGCTCGGAATCGTTTTCGCCGCCGGCCGCCTCGGCGGCGGCGGTCTCCTCGGCCGGCGCCGAGGATTCGGAGTCCGTGTCCGGCCCCGGTTCCCCGGACCCGCCTGTCGGTCCGGATTCGACTTCTTCGAGATCGAGCTGTTCCTCCGGTTGGGTGGCGAGGTCGGGGCTGGCGGTGATGAGGGTCTCGGGCTTCTGGACGGGGATGCGCCGCAGATCGTCCGCGGCGGGAAGGTCGTCCAGCGAGGCCAGCCCGAAATACTCGAGAAACAGCGGCGTCGTGCCGTAGAGGGCGGGCCGGCCCGGAAGGTCCGCCTGGCCGACCTTCTCGGCGAGGCCGCGTTCGACCAGGGTGGCGACCACGCCGTCCACCGCGACGCCGCGGATGTCCTCCATCTCGGAGCGGGTCAGCGGTTGGCGGTAGGCGATGATGGCCAGGGTCTCCAGCGCGGGCTGGGAAAGGCGGGCGGGCTTGGGCTTCTCGCCCAGCAGCGCGCGGATCCAGGGGTGATACTCGGCCGGGCACACGAACTGCCAGGAGCCGGCGATGCAGACGAGCCGGAACCCGCGCCCCGCGTCCTCGTGATCCCGGGCGATCAGTTCCAATGCGTTCTCGATGTCCGCGGCCTTGGGCTTCTTGAGCAGCCTGACCTGGGTGTCGGCCTCCTCGTCGGCCTCCTTCGCGGTCGTGTTCAACACCTCGCGAAGCTCCTTCGGACTCAGCGGTTTCTGCGCTGAGAAAAGGATCGCTTCCAATACCTTCTTGAGTTCCATGTCAGGGCCTTGCTTGGTCTTGGGAATGGTCGGTTTCGTCGGAGGCTCCGCGCCGATCGTCGATCGGCAGCGAGGCCTGGGTCCGGGCTTCGGCGGCGCGCTTGGCCTCGGCCTCCTCCTCGGCCTTGGCCAGCGCCTCGCGTTCGGCGTCCTCGGCCTGTCGCTCCTCCTCCTCGACGCGGACGATGTCAATCTCGCCGAAGCTCTCCTCCTGATCGACGCGCAACTGTCGCATGCGGATCAGTTCCAGCATGGCGAGGAAGGTCACGACCACCTCGGAGCGGCTGGTGGCGTCGGCAAACAGCGCGGTGAAACGGAAGCGTTTCCTGTTGGTCAGGGTCACGCGGATGTGCTCGATCTTCTCGCTGACCGTCCATTTGTCCTCGTAGATCTCGCGGCTCTCGGAATCGCGTTCGTCGAAGCGCTTGATGATGGCATTGACGGCGTTGACCAGGTCGAAGATGGAGACCTTGGAGTCGGGACCCAGGGTCGAGGCGGCGGCGGCTTCCAGATCCGGCTTGGGGGCGAGGCGCGGGTAGACCTGCTCCTGTTCCGCTGCCTTGTCCCGGAGTTGCTCGGCGACGTCCTTGAATTTCTTGTACTCGACCAGCTGGCGGATGAGCTCCCATCTGGGGTCGCCCTCCTCCTCGTCCTCCTCGTCGGTGACCTGCTTGTCGACCGGGAGCAGCTCCTTGCTCTTGATATACATCAGCGTGGAGGCCATCACGAGGAATTCGCCGGCGACCTCAAGGTCGAGCTCGCGCATGAGCTCCACGTATTCGATGAACTCCTTGGCGATCTTGGTCAGGTTGACCTGATAGATGTCCACCTCCTCCTTGCGGACGAGGTAGAGCAGGAGGTCGAGCGGACCCTCAAACAGTTCGATCTGGACTTTGTAATCGGTCATGGGCAAGCCGGCGTCCGATGTCTGGATTTCGCCGGAGGCGGGATGGTAAGGGCGCCCGGGGAGGTTTGGCAATGACGGACGGACGGTTCTCCGCGGCCTAAAAAATGTCCTGAAATGCCTTTACACCCCCATCCCGGAATCATATGCTGACCGCTTTCCGCTAGAAGAAAAGAAGAACAAACCGAACCACGAAGGGTTATGGCAGACAAGATCGAAAAGATTATCGAAGATGTCCGATTGCATGAGAAGGACACCGGGTCCGCGGACGTGCAGATTGCGAAGTTAACGCAGCGTATCAATGAATTGACCGGTCATCTGAAGGAGAACAAGAAGGACCACAGCTCGCGCCGCGGCCTTCTGAAGATGGTCGGCCAACGCCGTCGTCTCCTGGATTACCTCCACGACACGGACACCGACCGCTATCACGCGCTCACGAAAAAGCTGAAGCTCCGCCGCTGAGCGCCGGCTTTCCTAGCGCGGATCCACCGACCGGTGGATTCGCGCGGCTTTTTCAATCCAATTCCCCAGGCCTCGAGAAGGTTTTCCCGATGATTTCGCGCATCGACCGATTCGTTGTGTCCGGTCGATGCGTTTTTCAAACAACACAACACCTCACCTCACCTCAACCCGTCGCCCGCCAGCCAAGGGAAATTTCATTCAACGCCCCGAGTCCGGGTTTGGACGTTGAATGAAGTTCCTCTGGGCCGGCGGGCGCAGATGAAAGAAGACAATGGAAGCAACAAGAGTCACCGCCAAGCTTGGCGACAAGGAAATCAGCATTGAAACCGGCAAACTGGCCAAGCAGGCCTCAGGCGCCGTCACCATCCAGATGGGCGAGACCGTCATCCTGGTCGCCTGCGTCGCCGCCGCCAAGGCCAAGGAAGGGCAGGATTTCTTCCCCCTGCAGGTCGATTACCGTGAAAAATCCTCGGCCGCCGGCAAGTTCCCGGGCGGTTTCTTCAAGCGCGAGGGACGTCCCTCCGAGAAGGAAATCCTCACCATGCGCATGACGGATCGCCCGATCCGCCCGTTGTTCCCCAAGGGAATGTACAATGAGACGCAGGTGCAGAGCCTCCTGCTCAGCGCCGACGGCGAAAACGACTCGGACATCCTCAGCATCATGGGCGCCTCCGCGGCCCTGATGGTCTCCGACATCCCCTGGGCCGGTCCGCTTGGCGCCGTCCGCGTCGGCCGCGTCAACGGCGAGTTCGTCGCCAACCCGACCCACACCGAGCGCGAGGACAGCGACCTCGACCTGATCTACGTCGGCAATGAGAACGACGTCGTCATGTTCGAAGGCTCCGCCGACGAAATCTCCGACGAGGACTTCATCAAGGCCCTCGCCTTCGGACAGGAAGCCTGCCAGCCCCTGATCGCCGCGCAGAAGGAACTCGCCGAAAAGTGCGGCAAGCCCAAGCGCGAGATCGAGCTCAAGACCGTGCCGGATGAGCTCATGGCCGAATTCCGCGAACTGGTCGGCGATCGCCTCGGCCCGGCCCTGCTCACGCCCGAGAAGCTCAAGCGCCAGGACGCCTGCAAGGCCATCGAGGAGGAGGTCGCCGCCAAGATGATCGAGAAGCACGGCGAGGACAAGGTCACCGGCTTTATCGTCGAGCAGGCCTTCTACCAGTTGCAGAAGGAAACCGTGCGCAGCCTGATCCTCAATGACGGCAAGCGTCAGGACGGCCGCGGATTCGATGACGTCCGCCCCATCGAGACCGAGGCCGGCGTGTTGCCCCGCACCCACGGCTCCGCCATCTTCCAACGCGGCGAGACCCAGGCCATGGCCATCGTCACGCTCGGCACCACCGACGACTCCCAGGAATTTGACGCCTGGACCGGCGGCCCCAGCGAAAAGCAGCTGATGCTGCACTACAACTTCCCGAACTACTCCGTCGGCGAGACCGGCCGCATCATGGGCCCCGGCCGCCGCGAGATCGGCCACGGCGCCCTGGCCGAGCGTTCGCTCGCCTCGCTCGTGGATCACGAGAACTTCCCCTACACCGTCCGCATCACCGCCGAAATCATGGAGTCCAACGGCTCCACCTCGATGGCCTCCGTCTGCGGCGGCAGCCTCGCGATGCTCGACGCGGGCGTGCCGATGAGCAGCCCCTGCGCCGGCATCTCCATCGGCCTCTGCACCGAATCCGACGACAGCGGCATCACCCGTTACAAGCTGCTGACCGACATCATCGGCTGGGAGGACGCCTACTGCGACATGGACTGCAAGATCGCCACCACGGCCAAGGGCATCACCGGCTTCCAGCTCGACCTCAAGCTCAAGGGCCTGCGCCTCGACATCATGGCCGAGGCCATCCAGAAGGCCCGCCAGGCCAACACCCACATCCTCGCCGAGATGGCCAAGACCCTCGCCGCCCCGCGCGAGGAGATGAGCAAGTACGCCCCGCGCATCATCACCCTGCAGATCAACCCCGACAAGATCGGCGCCCTCATCGGGCCCGGCGGCAAGAACATCAAGCGCATCGTCGAGGAGTCCGGCTGCGAGATCAATATCGACGACGACGGCAGCGTCCACATCTACTCCATCGCCGAGGAAGGCATGGCCATCGCGAAGGAGCAGATCGAGGGCATCACCGCCGAGGCCGAAATCGGCAGGGTCTATCGCGGCCGGGTCGTCACCATCAAGGACTTCGGCTGCTTCGTCGAATTCCTCCCCGGCAAGGACGGGCTCTGCCACATCAGCGAACTCGCCAACTTCCGCGTCCGCAAGACCGAGGACATCGTCAAGATGGGCGACGAGATCTGGGTCAAGTGCCTCGGCATCGACGAGAAGGGCCGCGTCAAGCTCTCCCGCAAGGCCGCGATGGAAGAGCGCGACAAGGAAATGGGCGAAGGCGGAGAGGGCGGCGACGCCCCGGCCGAAGCCGAAGCGCAGCCGGCTGAAGAAGCCGCCGAGGAAGCTGCTCAGGACTGAGCCTGATTCCTGATTGATTCACCAAGAACGCGTCGCCGAAAGGCGGCGCGTTTTTTTTGGGGCGCGTGCCGCGGCGTCTTGTCCGAACTTGGACTGTGACCATTCCAGCCAGGCATCGAGATCCTTCACGCCGCTCTCGATCGCCTGGCTCAACATCTGGAGTTTCAGTTCGCGCTCCTTTTCCGATTGTTTCAACAATTCCAACCCTGCGCGGAGGGCCTCACTCTCGCCCTCAAACCTCCCCGAAGAAACCAGAGTTTCAACGAACTTTTTGTGACGCTCGGTCAGGGTGACGCTTCGAATCGGCGTGGCGGTGAGTTGTCTTCCCGGACCCGGCATGTCAATTGACCGTCGGATTCCAAGTCCCACGCAAGCATTCAGCGAGAACCAATTGGCAGTTTGCTGAACACTGTTGAACGCCCCAAACCCGAAGGGTTCCCAGCTTGGGTGGCCGGGGGTAAGACCGCGACAGCGGACGCCACCCCCGGTTGACCATCGAAATCGCAACCGACCCCGAACGGGGTTGCAGAAGAACGTGTTCAACCGTCCAGGCCGCCATGCCCGGCTGGCATCCCTTCAGGATGCAGACGTCTTGGTCCGGTTGTCCGGGGGTAACGCCGCTGTTGGCGGCTTACCCCCGGCTACCGAGGCTTTCAACCCTTCAGGTTGGAAACGAACCAAGGTCCCACGCATGCATTCAGCGAGAACCAATTGGCGGTTTGTCGAACATTGTTGAACACCCCGGCCCCTTCGGCTTGCGAGACGTGGGCGCCGCCTCCGCCCCCGACTGTTTGCGCTCCGCCCGCGCTTCGTTCGCAGTTGAAAAACGGAGCATTGGCGAGCAGCATCCCCTCGACAGACTCCCCACAATGAAGCCGACCTGCCGCCAAGCCGCAATCGCCGCGGGCATTCTCCTGCTCGCTTTCACAAACCTCCATGCCGAGGACTGGCCTTCCTGGCGCGGTCCCTCGCACAACGGAAGCCGGCCCGGCCGGAATTACCCGACCCGGTGGAGCCCTGACAGCGTCGCCTGGAAGGTTGAACTGCCGGGCAAGGGCGCCTCCTGTCCTATTGTCTGGAAGGATCGCATCTTCGTGACCTCCCCGGACAATGGGGAGGATGTCGTGTTGGCGTTCGATCTCGATGGAAACCGGAAGTGGAAGACCGGGCTCGGCGAGGAGGCCCCGCCGAAGCACCGCAAGTTGGGCACCAGCAGCAACGCCTCCCCGGTCACGGACGGAAGCGGTCTGTTCGTCTATTTCAAGAGCGGGAACTTCGCGGCGTTGGAGATGGATGGAACTGTCCGCTGGAAGCGGAATCTGGCGAAGGAATTCGGCCGGCAGAAGCTTTATTGGGATCAGGGGAGTTCGCCGGTTCTCGTGGGCGGTCTCGTGATCCTGTCCCGCCTGCACGCCGGCGATTCCTGGGTCGCCGGCTTTGACAAGGCCACCGGCGAGATCCGCTGGCAGACGAAACGCAACTATGAGTGCCCGGCCGAGAACGACAACGGCTACACGACCCCCATTCCGGTGCGCCATGGGGACCGCGATGCCCTGTTGGTCTGGTGTTCGGATCGCGTGACCGTCTACGCCGCGGACGACGGTTCGCTGCTCTGGCAGTGCGCGGGTTTCAATCCCGATGGCTCCAAGCTCTGGCCGCCGATTGCCACGCCGGTGGTCTCGGGCGACATTGCCGTGATTCCCGTGGGGCGCGACGATCGCAGGCAGGCGGAGGTTCACGCGGTCCGGCTGGGCGGCAAAGGCAACGTCACGGGCACACATCGTCTTTGGGAGCGCGATGATTTCGGCGTCTTCGCAGCCAGTCTGATCGCCTATGAAGGAAGGGTCTACCTGTTGCGGAACAAGGGCGGGGTCGTCTGTCTCGATCCGGCCACGGGGAGGCCATATTGGGAGGCGGATCTCCCCAGATCCGCCTCGGCCTACTATGCCTCTCCGGTCATCGCCGGCGGCATCCTCTACGCGGCCCGCGAGGACGGGACGGTGTTCGCCGCGCGGATCGGAAAGAAGTTCGAGTTGCTGGGGGAGAACCACATGGGCGAACAGATTCTCGCGACGCCCGTTCCATTTGATGGGCGCCTGCTTGTCCGCGGCGCCCGGCGTCTCTTCTGCGTGAAGCCGGTCGGCGGGAAATGAACCGTGGGTCGGCCGGAGCCGGGGAGGCTTCGGCGCGTCCGTCGGGGCACGGCTGTCCGCGTGCGCGTTCTGGTTGAATTCTCCCGCCCGAACCGCGTCAAAAAGCCTGTGACAATCAGATCTTTGTTCCCTATAAGCTGACTCCATGCATATGAATCGCAGATCCATGCTGAAGACCATGGCGGCCGGAGCGGGCGCCGCGCTGGGTTCTTCGTTGTTTCCGGGCCTGGCCCAGGCGGCTCCGACCTCCGCGTCGAAGGGCGCCGTCAAGCGCGTCATTTTCTTCATGCAGAACCAGGGATTTGATCCCTTGACCTGCATTCCTGAGGGGATGAAGAACAGCGGTTCCCTGGCGGGAGCCAGGCTCCCCGAACCGATCAACGCGCTGGAGCCCTACAAGGAGCGTCTGCACATCATCAATGGCCTGCACGGCCTGCACACCAGCCCCTCGCACAGCGCGTTCTTCGGCGCCCTGGGCGGTTATCGCGGCAGCGACGGCGTCCCGCCCAGCGGTCCCACGATCGACTACGAGTTGAGCAGGGTCCTGCCGGAGACGCTCCTGCCCCACTTGTGCATCGGCATGGACTCGATCGAGAACATGCGGGCCAAACCCACGGTGGCGAATCTTTCGGCCAGCGGAGCAGGCCAGCCGATCTTCATGCACTCCAATCCGAATCACCTCTTCCAGATGCTCTACGGCGGCATCTCGGAGGGCGAGATTCGCAGACAGCACGAGGCCCGCTCCGGCATGTTCGATCGCATTGAGCAATTGGCGGCGGCCAAGGGCGGGGCCCTGCCCGTTTCCGAGAAACAGCGCTACGGGCAGTATGTCCAGGGCTTCAACGACATCAACGGCCTGCGCGAGCGCCTTGGCGGCGTGTCGGAACATCTGCGCAGGTTCGCGCCCAAGGTGGACTCCCGTTACGCCAATCCCGAATTCGAGACCGACTGGCACGATGTGCTGCTCGACCTGGGCGTCTCGGCCCTCAAGGCCGGCATCACCAACACCCTGACCATCGGCTCCGGCCGCGGCGAGATCTTCGGCGCCTGGAAGGGGCTCGGCGTCGAGCAGCAGGGCCACAACCTCGGCCACATGAAGCAGCCGGACAATCCCATCTGGATCAAGATCCGCCAGTACAACAGCCGCATGCTGGTCCGTCTGATGGAGGAGTTGGAAAGCGTTCCCGAAGGCAGCGGCTCCATGATGGACAACACGCTGATCGTCTACACCAGCAACAACGCCGACAAGCAGCACACCAACGGCGCCACCTGGCCCGTGATGCTCCTCGGCAACGGCAACGGCGCCTTCAAGACCGGCCGCTTCACCCAGCTCGACGGCACGCGTCCGATCAACGCCCTCTACACGACCATCCTCCGCTCCGCGGGCGTCGATTGCGAACGCTTCAACATGAGCGAGAAACTGGCCAAGAAGTTCGATTCCGGCAGCGGCCCCCTCAAGGAAGTCCTGGCGTGAACAGGTTGACATCCTCCTTACTGGCAACCGCCGCACTGGCCCTGTTCGGGGCGGAAGCCGGGGCCGCCGACGCCTACACTCCCGGCGAAACCGTCCGCGGTGGTTTCAAGAGCTTCGCAAGACCGTTCCTGGAGGAGCATTGCTTCGACTGCCACGACGAGGAGACGCAGAAGGGCAATCTTTCACTCGTCGAACTGGGCGAGGTCGATGAGACCAACGCCGCGCTCTGGAAGTCGATCTGGGCGCAGGTCACGCTGCAGGAGATGCCGCCCAGGAAGTCGAAGCTCGACATCATCAGGCGGCTTCGTTTTTCCGACTGGGTGGTCGGTGAAATGCAGCGTGTCATGAGGGACAAGGGCGGCTTTCATGCGCACCTCGATCCGCAGAAGGGCAACTACCTCAATCACGATCTCCTCTTCGGCCCCCTGCCCGGGGGCATCGGGTTGACGCCGACCTTCTCGCCCGCGCGCATCTGGCGCGTCACGCCCCAGGAGCACGTCACTCGACTCAACGAGCTGATCAACACGGAACCGGAATTCGATCCCGGGAAGCCCGGTCAGCGCACGCGAGGCGATGTCGTTCCCACGAACCATGGCGGCGAGCTGAAGCTCTATTTCGGCACCGACCGGATCATCAAATGGATCGGCGGCACGGTCGCCTACGCCACCGCCGTCAAGAGCGTGCCGGTCGTTCTTTCCTCGGCCCGCAAGCATGGGCTGGAGAACTACCCGGACTTCTACACGGTCAACAGCGCCGAGGCCACGCAGATCCTCGGCAAGGCCGAGGACATCCTGAAATACATGGCCTACGGACCGCTCAGCCTCGTCGGGATGCCCGAGCAGATCACCGACGATCCGAAGACCTACGACGCGGTCAAACCGCCGGGCGATCTCCGCGGTCTGCCCACGGCCATCACCTACAACACGAAGGTTGTCCGACCGATCACGCCGGTCTTTGAGCTGTTGGACAAGCCCGGCGTCACTGACGAACGCCTTCAGGCCGCGGTGGATTATCTCTTCGAGGCCCTGACCTTTCGGCCGCCCACCCGGGAGGAATCCGCCGACTATCTGGCGATCGTGAAGGACTCCGTTGCGAAGGTCGGCAAGAAGGACGGCGTGATCATGGGGCTGTCCGCCATTTTTCTCGATCGCGACGCCCTGTTTCGGCCGGAACTGGTCGAAACCGGAAAGCCGGACAAACACGGCCGCGTCATGCTCCGGGATTGGGAGCTCGGTCTCGCCGTCAATCACGCCCTGCGCTACATCAAGCCCGACGAACAGCTGCGCCAGGCGGTCATCGACGGCCGCATGCGCACCCGCGAGGATGTGCGGCGCGAGGTCAGGCGCATGCTGAACGATGACAGCATCCGCAAGCCGCGCGTGCTTCGCTTCTTCCGCGACTACTTCGATCACGACCTCGGCGGCTACATCTGCAAGGACACCCGGGCGCTCGCGGAAACCGGCGTCAGCACGAGAGGAACGTCACACTACCGCGCGATGTTCGATGCGACCGCCAGCACGGACCGTCTCATCGAACTCATCCTCGAGGAGGACAAGGATGTGCTCCGGCAGTTGCTGACGACCGACAAGGTCGTCGCCTCCGGGGACGACAAATACTATTTCGGTCGGAAACGCTCCAAGGAAGAGGTGGCGGAGGCCGTGGCCGGGGCGAAGAAAGCCGCGGCGGCGGCGACCCGGAAGCAGGCTGAGACGCTCAAGTCGGCGGAGCAGGAACTGGCCGACCTTGAAGCCTTTCTGAAGGCGAATCCCGATCAGGAGCGCGCGAAGCGCAGGGAACTCACCGCGAGGAAGCGGGCTGTCTCCACGGCTGCGAAGAAACTCGATCAGGCAAAGAAGAAGCGGCGGGATCGCGAGAATCACAACATCGAGCCCGCGGAGCTCTCGGGGCCCAAGGTCTACGCCCGCGTGAGCCGGCGCAGTTTCGGCAATGGCTCCATGAGGCCGGAACGTTCGCTGGCCACGGCGCCGCAGGGGCAGCGCCTCGGCATTCTCACCCATCCTAGCTGGCTGGTCTCGCATTCGGACGCGATGGACAACCACGCCATCCTGCGCGGACGGTGGATCCGCGAGCGACTGCTCGGCGGCGGGATCCCCGATGTGCCGATCACCGTGGACGCCATGCTGCCCGACGAACCGAAGAACACGCTGCGCGAGCGCATGCGCGTCACGCGCGAGAAGTATTGCTGGACCTGCCACCAGAAGATGGATCCGCTCGGACTGCCGTTCGAGATGTACAACCATGCGGGCGTCTATCGGGAATTCGAATTCAACAAGCCGGTCGACGCCTCGGGGGAGGTCGCCGACTCCGGCGATCCCGCGCTCGATGGCAAGGTCTCCAACGCCATCGAGATGATTCAGAAACTGGCGGCCAGCGAACGCGTCGAGCAGGTCTTCGTCCGGCACGCCTTCCGCTTCTGGATGGGGCGCAACGAAACCCTGAACGACGCGCCGGTCCTGCAGGAGGCGCACCGCGCCTACAAGGAAAGCGGCGGCAGCATGAAGGCCCTGATCGAATCGCTGGTCACCTCCGACGCCTTCCTCTACCGCAAGCCTGAGCCCACCGCGGACCTCTGAACCGCTTCCCGGGAGCGCGAAACCTGTTCCGCTTCAACGTGGGCTGGTCCGGAGATCCCGTCGTCGCCGCAAGCCGCGGGTTGTGGGCGGTTGAAGCGGAATGATTTCCGCGCTCCGTTCGCGCCAGGATGCTCTCCACGTTGGGCGCGGTTGAAACTGGGATGAGTAGGGGGGCTTCTGCCCCAATGTCGCGAGCTGGTTGCGGGAA